>JAVKCJ010000028.1:0-9341 GCA_040222795.1 Salinisphaeraceae bacterium | reverse complement strand
AGCTTGGCGGTCTCGCCCAACTCGGTGGTGCACACCGGCGTGAAGTCGGCCGGGTGCGAGAACAGCACGGCCCAGCCGTCGCCGATCCAGTCGTGGAAGTTAATCGTGCCCTCGGTGGTTTCTGCTTCGAAATCCGGGGCGGTATCTCCTAAACGTAAACTCATAATGGTCTCCTTGAGAAACAATGATAAACACGTCGTTCAGTTACTTTCTTCACATGGCTACCTCCTCGGACGGGCTGAGTCCGCGCCCGTTGTCGGGACAGGGCTTCATCCCTCGATAGGTGTCGCGGATTCGATATTGCTGACATAAATCCAGCCGCTTTCAGGTTGGCCGGTTCGGGCCTGTTCGCGGATAATTTCCACCGCCGCTGGGACACGTTCGTCCTGCATGCACACGATCTCCAGCTTGACTTCGGTAATGACCGCCGCCCCGATTTCCACCGAATAACGTTGTTCCTCACTGCTCAGGGCGTGTAATAGCCCCTGCACATCGATGACGGATAGCTTTTCGTAACCGGCGGCGTGCAGCGCGTGCACCACATCCGCTATCCGGTTGCGGTGAATGAAGGCTTTGATTTCTTTCATGCTTTGTCCTCCTTGTCGGTTTCCATCCACTCGTAGATCACGGGCAACAGGACCAGCGTCAACAGGGTTGAGGTAATCAGTCCGCCGACCACGACCGCGGCCAGCGGGCGCTGGGTTTCCGCGCCGACGCCGCTGGAGAGCAGCATCGGGATCAGGCCCAAAATGGCGACACTGGCGGTCATCATGACCGGCCGCAGGCGCAGCTCCGCGCCGCGCCGCACGGCTTCGGCCACCGGCAGGCCTTTTTCGCGCAATTCATTGATAAAGCTCACCAGCACAATGCCGTTGAGCATGGCGACGCCGAACACCGCGATGAAACCGATGGCCGAGGGCACCGACAGGTATTGACCGCTGATGAACAGCGCGACCAGACCGCCGATGGTGGCGAACGGCACATTGGCGATGATCAGGGTGGCGTACTTCACCGAATTGAACGCGGTATAAAGCAGCACGAAAATAAAGAAGATGGTCAAAGGTACGATCAGCGCCAGGCGCGAGAGCGCCCGCTGCTGGTTCTCGAACGCACCGCCCCATTCGATCCAGTAGCCCGGCGGCAGGTCCACCTTTTGTTCGATGGCGGCGTTGGCGTCCTGCACAAAACCATCCACATCCCGGCCACGCACATCCATTTGAATCACCGCGTAGCGCTGCAACTGCTCGCGGCGGACAAAGGAATAGCCCTCGGCGGTGCTGACCTCGGCCACCCGCGACAGTGGCACGATGGCGCCGCTGGCAGTGCGCAGCGGGATATCATTGATGGCTGCCACCGACGCCTTGGAAGCGTCCTGAATCCGGGCGGTGATGTCGAAACGCTTGACGCCGTCGATCAGCGTCGAAACCGGCTGGTTACCGATGCCCGTGCGGACCACGGTCAGCACGTCGTCGGCGTTCATGCCGTAGCGGGCCAGGGCCTCGCGGTCGACCTTGATCTGAATCTGCGGCTTGCCGATGTTGGCCTCCAGCGAGAGGTCGGCCACACCGGGGACGTTGTCAATCGCGTTCTTGATCTGGGCGCTCAAACGGTCGAGCTCGGCCAGGTCCTCGCCGTATAGCTTGGCCGCCAGCGTGGCGCGCACGCCCGAGATCAACTCCTCCACGCGCATCTGGATCGGCTGGGTAAAGGCGATGACCGAGGTCGGCACGGTTTCTTCGAGCGCCTCGCGCATGGCGTCAGCCAACTCGCCAATGGAGCGGTCCCACTCGCTTTTGGGCGTGAGGCCGGTATAGATTTCCATGTAATTGACATCCGCCGTCTCGCCTTTTTCGGCGCGCCCGATCATGGCGATGGTGGTTTGCACCTCCGGAAACTGGCCCAGCGCGCGTTGAATATCCTTGGAAATCTCGATGGATTGTTCCAGCGAGGTCGAGGGGATTGAGGTGACCCGCCACATGATCGAGCCCTCCTGCAATTGCGGCATGAATTCCTTGCCCAGCAAGGGAAACAACGCCAAGCTCGCGAGCAGCGCGGCGCCGGCGCCGGCCACAATGGTTTTCTTGTGCGCCAGCGACCAGGCAAGGCTGGGCAGGTAGACGCGTTTGATGCCGCGCACCAGCCAGGTGTCGCGTTCGGCCTTGGGCTTGAGGATAAGCGCCGCCAGCACCGGGATGATGGTCAGCGTCAGCAGCAGGGAACCGGCCATGGCGAAGCTGATGTTGAATGCCATGGGCTTGAACAGCTTGCCCTCCAGCCCCTGCAAGCTGAACAGGGGCAGAAACACCACGATGATGATGAGAATGGCGAAGGCGATGGGTTTGGCCACCTCGCGCGCCGCCAGCAACACCGCCGCGCTGCGGTCGACCTCTTCGCCTTTTTCGCGCCACTCGGCCATGATGCGGAAGGCGTTCTCGGTCATCACGACCGCGCCGTCCACCATCATCCCGATCCCGATCGCCAGACCCGCCAGTGACATCAGATTGGCCGACAGGCCGGCCTGCTCCATGCAAATGAAAGCGATCAGCATGGCCAGCGGCAGGGCCGAGATCACCACAATGGCGGAGCGAAGTTCGCCGAGGAACAGGAACAGCACGAGCGCGACCAGCAGGGAGCCTTCGATCAGCGCACGCTCCGCGGTAGAAACGGCTTCTTCCACCAGTTCCGTGCGCTCATAGACCGGGTTGATGGCGACCCCGTCGGGTAGCGCCGATTTGACGATATCGACCTTCTCCTTAACGGCGGAGACCACGTCGTCGGCGTTGGTGCCGATACGTGCCAGCGCCATGCCCAGTACCACTTCCTTGCCATCGCGCGTGACCGCGCCAAAGCGCAGGGCCGGGGCCTGCTTGACGGTGGCTACGTCGCGCAGATACACGGGGGTGCCGGCGACGGTTTTCAGCATGATATTGCCGATATCCTGCTCATCGGCCACCAGGCCCAGGCCGCGTACCAGATACTGCTCGGGACCAAGATTGACGTACTGCCCGCCCACCTGGCGGTTGTTCGACTCGATGACCTCCATGACATCCTTGTAGCCGAGGTCGTACTTGATCAGCTTCAACGGGTCGATCACGACCTGGAACTGGCGCTCTTGTCCGCCCCAGGACATCACATCGTCCACCCCCGGCGCGGTGCGCAGGATCAGCCGCACCGTCCAGTCCTGGATAGTGCGCAGGTCCATGTCCGAAATCTCTTGCTCCAATTGCTCGTCGGCGCGTTCGACGGTGTACCAGAACACTTGCCCCAGGCCGGAACTATTGGGCCCCATCTCGGGCTGGCCGTACTCGGACGGCATACGGTTTGACACTTCCTGGAGACGTTCGAGCACCAGCCGGCGCGCGAAGTAAATATCTACGTCGTCCTCGAAGTAAACGGAAACATAAGACAGCCCAAACAGGCTGACCGAGCGGATGTCGGTTACCCCGGGCAGACCTGCCATTCCGGATTCCACCGGAAAGGTCAGTAGCTGCTCGACGTCTTCGGCGGCCAGGCCGGGGGATTCGGTATAGATGTTGACCTGTACCGGGGTGACATCCGGAAAGGCGTCGATGGGGATGTTGTTGACCGCGCGCACCCCGAGGTACCCGAGGACCAGAAACGCGATAATCACCAGAAATTTGTAATGCAGCGACGCTTCGACCAGTTTATTCAGCATGGGGATGATTCTCTGTCTATTAGTCGCTGTCGCCAATCTGCGATTTCAGCGCCATTGATTTGAGTAGGAACGCACCTTGGGTGACGATTTGGTCCTGCCGGGTGAGGCCGCTTTTGATCTCGGTCCAGCCGCCACGGGTGGCGCCGGTAACGACCGGCCGCGGCGCGAATTCGTCGCCCTTTAGCGTGAACACCGTTTGCGCGCCGTTCATCAACACCAGCGCGTCCGTGGGCACGGCCAGCGCCGCGTCCTCGCCCGCGGTTTGCAGTTCCACGTCCACATATTCGCCGGCGGCGAATGCGATGGCGCCGGGTTTGATCTCGATACGCACGGCGCGGGTGCGGGTGTCGGTGTTCAGGCTGTAATGCAGTTGGACGATGCGGCCGTCGATCCATTCACGGCCGTCGCGGCTCACCCGTGCCGGCGTGCCCACCGCCAGTCTGGCGACCACCGCCGGGTCGAGCTGCGCCTGCACCCAGGGCGCACTGGTGTCCGTGACCTCGAACAGCACATGGCCGGGCTCTACATACTCGCCGCGCACAAAATCATCGCGAATAACCCGCCCGTCCTGGGGCGAGAACAGCTCGAATTCGCCGGTGGCGCGCGAGGCATCCGCGCCTTGCAGCAGCGCGTTGATCTGTGTCTCGTTCATACCGTAGGCCCGCAGTGCGGCATACGCGCGCTGGCGCGCCACCTGGGCCTCGACATACCGCCGGTCGGACACAACCTGTTTGCCGAGTCGTTTTACCCTCTGCCACTCGCCGTCGGTTTCGATCAGGTCGGCCTGGGCGACCCCGACCTCTACGCTGGTCAGGGTGACCAGGGGCTGCCCCTGCTTGACCTCATCCCCCAGGCGCGCGTGCCGGGCCGCGACCTGCGCGCTGACGCGAGGGGTGATTTGCGCCGACTGATACGCATTGATGCGCACTTCGCCCGGCGCGGTAATGGTACCGGTGAGCGCGCGCCGGCCTACCGCTGCCGTTTCAATGCCCTGTTCCTGCCGCTGCGCGGGGCTCATGCGCAAGGGCTGTTCCTCCACATGCTCCGCGTCCGATTCGCTATCCGCGAATACGCTGCTAATGGGCAGCAACAATGCGCCGGCCCATGCCGCTATGATCCATTTGTTCATGTACTTTGACTCCATAGTAATTGGTAAGGGATGCGCGCTAGGGTTTGCGGGTCAGCCAGTCATCGACCTCGCCGCTGGCCACCAGCCAGTCGGCCCAGGCGTCCCACAGCCGGTTCTGGATTTTCAGTGCGGCGGCCCGTGTTTCCAGCGTCTGGTTAAGTTGCACCAGGTAATCGGCGGTGCTCATCTCGCCGTATTTCCAGATGCGATCGAGCTGCGAAACCTGGCTGCTCAGACTCGGCCGGCCGCTGCGCTGCCAGGCCTGCCATGCGGCATGGCTCAGCCGGTAGCGCTCGGCGGCCGAGAGCAGGCGCGCCTGGGCGCGGCGAAACGCCTCATGTTTGGTTTGTTCGGCCTCGGCCAATTCCGCGTTCGCGGTATCCACTTCGGCGGCAAAACTGTTGCGCACGAACAGGGGAATGCTCAGGTTCAGGCCGACCACGCCGAAGCTGCCGTCATCGCCGTTGCGAAATGTACGTTCCTGACCCACGGTAGCGCCCAGGGTGGGGTCCGGACGGCGCTCGCGACGGCGCAATTCCACCCGCGCCCGGGCGGCGGCACTGCGGGCCTGCAGTGCGCGGATTTGCGGCAGCGCGGTAAGCAGGGCTTGGGCGTCAAAATCGACGGGTGCGGGGATATCCGCCGGCAACTCAGGCCATTTCTGTACCACCTGCCCGGTCACCGCCGCCAGATTTTGGCTGGCCTGCGCAAGATCGGTGGCCGCCAACGACAATTCCAGGTCCGCCTGGGTGCGGGCGAGACTCGCGAGGTCCAGTTCGATCTGGCTCAGATCGCCGGCGCGGCGGCGCTTTTGGCTGAGATCAGAGAAATCCGTCATCAGGCGCGCGCGCTCCTGCGTAAGGGCCTGCGCGGCCTCGGCGGTGTGGTAGTCCGCCAGTCCGCTGAGCAGTTCACCGGTGAGCTGCTGACGTCTGACGATATATTCAGCGCGCGCAACCTGTAGCTCGGCGCTGGCAATGTTGGTGTTGGCACCGCGTTTGTCAGACCAATCCAGGGCCTGTTCCAGGCCCACGGTTGCTAATCGGGATTCCGACTGTTCCGCTTCAATTTGCAGTTGCGGGTTGTAGATCGGCCGATCCGCGGCGGCAACCCGGCCCCCGGCCGCCTCAATCTCGGCGCGCGCGGCAAGAATGCCGGGGTTAGTTTCCAGGGTGGTTTGAATAAACCGTCGTAAAACCGGGCTCGTGGCTTCGGTTTCCGGCGAGGTCTGGGCAAGCGCGAGGTTTACCGACGCAGCGGCAATCGCTAGCGCCAAGCAGACATGCGGCACGCGCCGCAAAGAAATGGTTGACATGAAAATTCAGTCTCCAGGCAAAGATCAAAGAAACAACAGCCCACGGCGCGGGCTGCCTCGTCAGATCACAGCTGGAGACTAAATATTAGGGGGGAAGGGGGGTGCGTCGGCCGCGCGTGTGCGGAAAACGGTGACCGCGGCGATGTTGAACGCCACGGTGGGCGTCGGTGCCAGGTTTTGGATATGGGGGGCAAGGGCCGAGCAACAAGCGCTGCCGTGGCAGCATAGGTCGTAGCAAAAATTGGTTTGTTCGGGGACGGCCGATTCCTGCGTGTCGCACACTAAAGCTGGTGGACTCGTTGTATGCGCTGCGGAGGTCTGCTGGCTTGTCGAGGTTGCGAAGCTCTGGTCAATATCAGCCGCCCACGCCAAATTGCCGGTGATTACCAGCAGCGTGAGTATTTGGCAGATCAGGGTACGCATCGGGTCGCTAGGATAGAAGATATGCAATTCGCGGACAAGTTAATGCACTACGCCCCCCGCGCTTCTCCCGGCCGATTGGAAGCGAGACCGTCGCCGTTCATCGCGGCAAGAATCCGGCAGTCTGCGGCGCTGCCCCCCGAACAAGCGCCCACCAACTGCTTCAGTGCGGCTTGAAGCGATCTGAGTTCGCGCATGCGTTTTTCTGTCTCGCGGAGCTGGGCACAGGCCAAGGCGCGCACCTGCTCGCAGTCGGCGCCCGGCGCGTCGCTGAGCGTCAGCATCTCGCCGATGCCCGGCAGGCTGAAGCCCATGGCTCGCGCCGCGCGGATGAACTGCGCGCGTTGCAGGCCGGCAGCATCGTACAAACGCTGGCCGCCGGCCGAATACCCGGCCGGCTGCAATAACCCAAGTGCTTGATAATGCCGCAGCGATTGCACGGAGCAGCCGCAGCGGCAGGCGGTTTCGCCAATAGTTAAATACATGAAAATTTGCCGGTTGAACCTACAATAATTGTAGCTATTAAGCTATACGTTTTCATGTTCGGAGCCAACATGGCTGAAAGTAATACAGATCGCCGGATCAGCGAATTTTCCGTACCCAAGATGGATTGTCCCTCGGAAGAGGGCATGATCCGCATGGCCCTGGATGGTGTTACTGGCGTGCATGGCTTGGTATTCGATCTGGGCGAGCGTCAGGTCCAGGTGCTGCACGATCAGGACGTGGACGAGATCACGCCCAGACTCGAATCCCTGGGCCTGGGGGCGCGCTTGCTGGGCACCCGCGATGCGGACGACGACGATTTGCAAGCGCTGCAACAAAGCCGCGAGGCGGACGCGCAGGAGTCCGGCACGCTGAAAATACTGCTGGCCATCAACGGCTTCATGTTCTTCGCCGAATTCACGCTGGGCTGGCTGGCGCAATCCACCGGCCTGCTGGCCGATTCGCTGGACATGTTCGCCGACGCCGCGGTCTACGGCGTGGCCCTGTATGCGGTGGGCCGCAGCATGCAACTGAAAACCCGCGCAGCGCACCTGGCCGGTTGGTTGCAATTACTGATGGCGCTGGGCGTGCTCTTCGAGGTCGGCCGACGCTTCCTGTACGGCAGCGATCCCGCATCCATGCTGATGATCACCGTGGGTTCGGTCGCACTGGCCGCAAACGTCACTTGTCTGTTTCTCATCTATCGGCACCGCCACGGCGGCTCGCACATGAAGGCGAGCTGGATATTCTCGGCCAACGACGTGATTGCCAATATCGGGTTAATCCTGGCCGCAGTGCTCGTAGCATGGACCGGCTCGCGGTACCCAGATTTGATTATCGGCACCATTATCGGCTTCGTGGTGCTCGACGGCGCCCGGCGTATACTCAAATTGCGGAACTGACCGCCGATGGCCAAGGCCCTGTTGCATCTCGGCCGATCCAGGCCGGGTTCGCTCGCGCCGTGGCTGAGCACTACGGCGGCCGGCGCGGTCCTGCCGCTGGCCTTCGCGCCCTGGTCCTGGTGGTGGCTGGCGCCGTTCTGCGTCGCGGTGCTGTTTCACAACGCCTGGACCGCGTCACCGGGCCGGGCCTTTGCCCTGGGCTACTTGTTCGGTCTGGGTCTGTTCGGGGTCGGGGTATCCTGGATACACGTCAGCATGACGCAGTATGGCGGCGGTGGGCCGGTGACCAGCTTTATCGCTACCGGCGGCTTGATCGCCCTCCTGGCCTTGTTTCCGGCCCTGGCCCTGTGTCTGGCGCGCGGGTTACGGCCGCAAGCTGATGCCTGGGCATTATGGGCATCGCTGCCCGCGGCCTGGCTGGCACTGGAATGGCTGCGCACCTGGCTATTCACCGGTTTTCCCTGGCCGCTGCTCGGCTACAGTCAGGCCGATGCGCCGCTGGCGGCAGCCCTGGCGCCGGTGACGGGCGTGCTCGGTCTGGGCGCCGTGGTTACCCTGCTGGCCGCAGCCCTGGTCTGGTGCGCCGCCGGACGCGGCTGGCGACGCTGGGCCGTGACCGCCATTGCCGTCGCGGCCCTTGGCGCCGCAACCCATGCCGGGCTGACACACGACTGGACCCGGCCGGCCGGGCCACCGCTGGAAGTCGCGCTCGTGCAGGGTAATTTCGACCAGGCCGAGAAATGGCGGCCGGAAAATCGCAGCAAAACGCTTGCGCGCTACGCCACGCTGAGCGAGCCGCTGGAACAGGCCGATCTGATCGTCTGGCCGGAGACCGCCATGCCGCTGCTTTATGCAAACCTGCCGACGGCCTACCTGGACAGGCTCACCCGGCGTCTGGATGCGGCCGAGGCCACGTTGATCCTGGGTGCCCCAACCCGCGGCGAGAGCGGACGCATTTTCAATAGCGCCGTCGCCGTGGGCACGTCCGCCGCTTATGCCAAGCGACACTTGGTGCCATTCGGGGAGTATGTGCCCCTGCGCGGGTTGTTCGGCGACCTGCTCGACGTGTTGGGCGCCCCGGAATCCGACTTCGCCCCCGGCGCGCAAGCCACCCTACTGCCGGTCGCGAGGTACCGCGCCGCCATCGCGATTTGCTACGAAATCATCTTCCCCAGCGAGGTCGCCAGTCTGGCAGCCGGCTCGAACTTTATCGTCAACATGAGCAACGACGCCTGGTTCGGCGACACCATCGGCCCCTGGCAGCACTTGCAGATTGGGGTTCTACCCCGTTTTCGCGGACGGATTGGAAACGTCTAAAAGCTTCTGATCCTGCTTGGCGACTCGGCGTCGCATTCGTGGGTTGTGGAATCGCTCAATGTAGTCGAACACATCCGCTCTGGCGGCATCCAGTGTCAA
>JAVKCJ010000027.1:0-16378 GCA_040222795.1 Salinisphaeraceae bacterium | reverse complement strand
AGCTTGATCTCGCCCAGCCCGGGCAGCTTCAGGTAACCGGGCCGGTAGGCCCGGTGCACCTGACGCTGATCCAGCTGAAAGCGGATCGCCTGCGCATGGCCCCGCTTTTTGAAGCGCGGGTAGCGCGCCCGGCCGGCGAAGAAGTTGCTGAAGGCCCGATCCTGGTCCCGAAGCGACTGGCTGAGCACCGTCGCCGGGGTGGCCTTGAGCCAAGCATACCGGTGGGTGCGCTTCAAGACCGTCAACAACCGGGAGATGTCCACGCCGGACCGAGATTCGCCGCGCCGGCGCCAGGCCTTGCCGCGGGCGTTAAGGCCGAAATTCCAGACCCAGCGGGCGGCGCCGAAGTGGCAGGCCAAATCACGCTGCTGCGCCGGCGTGGGGTAGCACCGGAACTTGTACGAGCGCTGGATCAGCCGGGGGCTGACGCTGTCAGGCTGTATGCCCATACAAGCCGACGCTACACCAAAACCCCGCGCGAATCACGGGTGTCACGGGCACCACCTGGCCCCTGTTCCGGACCGCGCCGCGGGGCTTCGCGTGCCTACCCGGGGGCTCGAAGGCGTCCTGCCTTCTCGAATGGAGCGGACGCTGGCCGAGGGCGGCGTACTGTTCCTGCAGGTCGGCGCCACAAAGGACGATCAGGGGCGCCTGTTGCCGATGGGCTGCCTGCTGCTGGAGCACCTGCGCGGTATGGGCCTGACGCTCCAGAACCGCGTGATTTGGACTATTGGGCACGGCCTGACGCCGCGGCGGCGGCTGGCCGCCCGGCACGAAGTGGCCCTGATACTCAGCAAGGGTGAGCCGGCGCACTTCAATGTCAATGCTGCCCGGATCGCGCAGAAGCAGCCGGGCAAGCGGGCCTACAAGGGCGCGCGCCGCGGCGAGCTTCCGGGGCATCCTCTGGGGGGGGGGGGCACCCGACCGACGTGTGGAACGACATCGCCAACATCGGGCACAACCACCCGGAAAAGACCGGGCACCCGGCCCAGTTTCCGAGCGCCCTGGTCGAGCGAGCGGTGCGGCTCTACACCATGCCGGGCGAGCTGGTATGCGACGCGTTCGATGGCAGCGGCACCACCACGGCCACCGCCAAGCGTGAGGGGCGATCCTTCATCGGCGCCGACCTGTTCTACGAAGACATGCGCGCTCAGCGCCTGGCCGCCACCAGCATGGGAACGGTGTGCAAGCTGCCTGGCGTGACCGACGAGAGCGTGGCGGTCTGGCAAGCCGAGACCGTGGCTAGCGGGCACATCGCCGCAGGCGCCAGCAAGCAGACCCAGCAACTTCTGATGGATATCAGCTAACCAAGCGATCAGCCACCTTGTTCATCTGGTAAAATCCTTCTGTCAAATAACGAGCAAACGGTGAGGCGATGAGTGCAATCGAACAGGAGGCCCTGCTCGCCGGCGAGATGGACTACTGCTGGCAGGCGGCAAACCTGCTCAGGGTCAAGCCAGGCGCCGGCGTTGACGGCGTGATCAAGGCGGTGCGGCGAGGGTTCACTTACGGGGTGGTCGAGTCCTTCATGACCAAGTTCCGCGTGGATGCCGGATACATCGAACAGGCGGTCGGAATTTCGCGCAGCACCATGTCCCGGCGCAAGCAGAGCGGGCGATTCACCCGGGTTGAGTCCGACCGGTTGCTTCGTATCGTTGGCCTCTACGCGATGGCCGAGGATGTGATCGGCGATCGGGATATGGCGATCGACTGGATGGGCACGCCCAATCGCGCCCTGGGCGGTGAAACACCCGGGGGTTACGCCGGCACCGAGGCCGGCGCCCGCGAGGTCGAAAAGCTGCTCGGGCGACTGGCTCATGGGGTTGTGAACTAGCGTTGCGCTTCTGGCGCGTCTATCAGCCGCACCGGAGCCAGCCGCTCGACGGCGTCGGTGCCGAGCGCTATGGCGGGCGCTGGAATCCGGTGGGCCTGGCCGCGGTCTACGGCGCGTCAAGTCGGTCATTGGCCATGCTTGAGGTGCTGGCACACCTTGAGGCTGGACAGCGCAGCAATCAGTTCGCCATGGTGGAGTTCGAGGTGGACGCCAGGAAGCTGCCCAGTTTTCAGGTCTCGAATCTTCCCAAGGGGTGGGATCAACACCCGGCAGGCACACCCAGCCAGCATTTCGGGAAGATGCAGTTCAATCGGAGGTTCCTGGGTTTCAGGGTGCCCAGCCTGGTGGTGCCGCAAGAACAGAACGTGGTGATCTTCCCCCGTCACGCGGATTTCAGTCGTATCCGGGTGATTCGAAGCCAGGAGCCGTTCCTGTTCGATCCGAGGTTGTTCAAGCCGTAGGTAAAACTGCTGGTTCGCTCGGGTTGCGGCGGGTACCGATGACTTCACTCTGTCCTTTCATGGAACAGATGGAGTGATGGGAATGGCTGATATGGACACCTTGAAGAGTCGCGCTGTCAGGGACGTGTCTCTGATCCTCATGGCTTATGCGGTCGGCCCTGATATCGGCACGGACGAGAACGGGCTGTTTGACGAAATCGAAGAACAGGTTTCGGCCAAGTTCATCCCGTGCCCCTCGAACACCGATGCCACGGACGGTTTTCGCCTTCGCAGCTCCAACGAGGTGGCCCTTCCCGGCGTTGAGGATGCGCCGTGCATCCCGGGCGACATCGGTTTGCTTGAGGATGTCGAGGGCTTTGATGTCGTACTGCAGGTGGCGATGCCCCCGACCGATGACGGCTTCGGCTGTGACGCGGTGGTTGTGCGTACACCACATGACGGCGTGGTGTCCTTCCTGCTTGTGCGTGGCCAGAACGATGCGTTTGCCTGCAACCGCATTGACAAGATGGTCTGGCTGGATGCGCAGAAGAACCCCCGGAGGGCCCTCGCGGTGATGAAGGAGCGGTTGCGCGTGAGGCTGTCGGATTATCGCGCTCGCGCGATGAGCGTGATCGAGGCGGCATAGGCACGGCTGTGACGTACTGCGGGTTGCCGAGAAAGGTTGCCTGGGTGGGCTTATTGCTGGCCGCCTGGGTGATAGCTTTCTCGGTGCCCGCACGGGCTGGAACCGCGGGCTCGCCCTACTCCGATGACTGGCGTTCCCGGGTAGTCATGGCAGGCCATGACTCGCGAGGTTGCCCGATCTACCGGGTGCGTGAGAGACAGGGTGGCCTGTCTCGCCTGTACTTCTACCTTGGGGCGGGTGACTACTACGTGCTCACGTACCGAAACTCGCGCTGCAATCTCGGCTACGCCGGTGATCGATACCGGCGATAACCGGAGGCAGGTTCCCGCGATTGGGTTGCGGCGGATAACCCGTTCGCCACAGTAGAGGGGTCAGTCATTGCAAGGATGGTCATGAGCGGCGGGGTCTTGATCGAATCGGCGGTGGTGCGGGACTTCAGTTCTCCCACCAAGAAGTTCTACGAGGCGCGCGCTGTGGCTCGATTTCGTTCGGGGTCCTGGCATCTGGATTTCGAGAATCGGCACGGCCCCGGCACCTCATTGGATAAGCCGGATGGTGGCCGGGTCATTCGGGTTGCCACGTATCAGTTGCCGGCCGGCGGCGACAGTATTGGGACTCCCGATCGGTTTCGCGACGGGATGGAAAAGGCCTGGTCGAAATTGCGCTCGAAGCTGGATCACGGTTATTTCGGGGAGTCGGGTGATTTCCGGGCCGTGGTTCCCGGGGAGAAGGCTATGGACCTGCTGAAATCTACTGTATCCATTGAGCCGTCGAATGATGATGGCAAGCGAAAGTCGACGCCGGACGCTCGTTTGGCTCCGCGCCTGACGACTGCCGGAACCCCGGATGTGGACCTCTCGTTCTAGGATTGCGGAGCTGCTGGAGGATGTCATGAAGAAGAGCAAGCCGATCCGGCATCGGGCCGGTATCCCCGCGCCGATCCTGCGTAAGGGCGGCCCGCACGGGAAAACCCGAAAGGCCGAGCGCCGCGGCGATCAGGTCAGGCTGTCTCGTGCCGGCCGTGATGGCGGCACCGGTGATGAGTAGCGCCGCCCCCATAGATCGTGGCGCCAGGCCGCGCGCTTGCGCGCTGATCAAGCCGGCCATCCCCGGGGAGGCGCCCGCGTCCGATGTGGCGCTTGAATGAGGACGTAATGCCATGAAAACGACCTTGACCGCATTTTCGAAGAGCACGTAAAGCCAAAGGCGCGGGTCGCGTGCGATGACATGCACGCTCATAAAACACCTGGTTGTATGGTTTATTCGGATGCTGTGTCACGGGATATTGATTGCCTGATTTTGGAGATCAAGCAGCTCCGGTCAAGGATGGAAACGATCAAGTCCGCGTGTGACCGGTAGCGCTGAAAGTCAGTTGTCGCGTCAGGTTCACGATCAGCTATGGAAATGTGATGGCGTCAACCAGGGAAAAACTGAATGCGCGGATAAACAGGGAGCTTGGCATTGCAATCGGGCCGATCGAGCGGCTCTACCCAAGCCCGCATCAGAAAAGCGCCGGCGCGTTCCGCTGGCGCGCAACAGTGCTAAACACTGGCCAGGATGTTGGCAGTGAAGACACCATGGGCGAATGCTTGTCCGCCGGCAGGCTTCATGTTTGTCGTCACGCCGTGACCCGGGAATTGATGGTGTCGATCGTTGATGAGACGTGACACCAATAGGCGCGCAGGCAAGTAGAGTATTTGCGAGAGATCGGATCTGACTCCACCGGCTAACTGTGACAGCCGGTGGCTTTGTTAGTCCGTGGCGGCGCTTCTGCCGCCGGGTCCGACGGAGCAACGATGCAAGGCAAGCGCCGCACCTGTAACGGCTGCCCCCACCTGGTGATGCGACAGATCATGGATGCCCGGATTATGGGCTGCCAGGCCACCGGGCTGATGGTCCCTGCCGAGCGTGATCACCGAGGCCACGAGCTGAGGCTTCAACGGGTCCCGATTTGGTGCCCCCTCCCTGACTCAGATGTGGTCAAGAGCCGGACACCCCAGCCTCGACGTTATCACTCGGTCCTGCGCATATCGGGCCATGTTCGAGCTGGCTTGGCTTCACCGGCGTAGCACTCCTACTTCCTCGGTCACCAGGGTTGCGGCGCGCTGTGGGCGCGTTACAACGGTGACACTGGCAATCCATTGTGCGGATGCCTCTTTAGTCCCTTGGGCGCCCGTGTTGGGATTGCCCATCGCGCGAGGAGATGATGATGGCGGCTGTTGCTCCAGTGATTACCGATACGGTCGAGCCGGGCCTGGAAAGCGAGCTTGTCTGCGACCACTGGCTGGGCTCGGGGAAGCTGCTTCTGGCACGGTCGCAACGGCTTGGCCTGCTGTCGGCCGAGACACTTCGCGGGATGCTGCTTCGGATTGATCGTCGCCGGGCCCGTCTGCTTTGCGTGCTACTGACCGATCCCGATTACCGACAGGGGCTGGGCGAAATGATCCAGGGTGTGATTGACAACCGGCAATGGGCGGTCGGGTCAATTTTCGAGGTCATGTCGTGCCCGCGGGAGCGGAGCCAGGTGGCGCCGGAAGCCGCTGATGCCCGGGCGGTGCTCGAGGGCCGGCTACGCCTGGTCGGGCGCCTGCTGGATGCCGCGGCCGATCCAGGTGATGGCGTACGTGATCTGGCGGTGGCCATCGGACTTCGTGTTCGCCTGACACGGGCCGGGGTTCTGCTTTTGCTTGACCGAGTCCAGGCACGACCGGGTCGACCTGATTCGTATCGCCTGGGTCGAAGGGCGCGGCGTGTTGTTGCCGCGGATGACAAGGTGTACGAGACGATCACCGAGCACAACCTTCTGTTGGTTGGCCGCTGGCTTTCGAGCTACCCCTCGATCTCCGGCATGACCGGCAGCGACCTCTTCCAGGAGGGGGTGATGGGGCTGGTCCGGGCGGTGCGGAAGTACGACGTGAGGCTGGGTTATGCCTTTTCGACCTACGCGTCCGGGTGGATCAAGTCGCTGATGTCCTATGCCCTGAAGCTCAACCGCAGCTCCATTCGGGTCAGCAACCGGATGGAGGACCAGGTTGGCAAGGTTGCCCGTCACATGCGGGAGCAGTGCATTTCAGACCTTCGCGAACCTGGCTCAATGGCCACGCTCTGTCGCGTCTCGGGTCTCGCACCGGAGCTGATTCGCCAGTGTGCGGGGATCATCGGGATGGAGCGCTCGATGGACGCATCCATCGGTGACAGCGAGGACCGGAGTCTGCACGACATCCTCGGTGGCGATGGCGACACCTGTGAAGCGGCTGCGGAGCAGGCGCAGGTCAGCCGCAACATTGCGGATTCTCTGGAGCTTCTTCCCCCGGTAGAGCGCGAGATTGTCTGCCGGCGATTCGGTTTGATGGGCTACGCGGCCCAGGGGTCCAGCTACGAGATTGGCCGGGCGCTCAAGATGTCGGGCAGCCGTGTCATCCAGTTGCTGAATCAGGCCATCGAGCGTCTGCGCCTGTCCCCTTTCATGGAGGGGATGGAAGATCATGCTGGCTGGTCGGCCGAGGGGCCTGGCTGAGGCAGTTGCGGCGGGCGCTGCCGACGCGATCCTGATGTCGTGACCCACTATCGGTGTTTTCGACATGAGCGATCGAACCAGGGAGTTGAATCAGTACCTGACGCCTGCCTGGCTGGCCGAGGCCATCATTGCACGGTACTTCCCGGCCCTGGGGCCCGGGGACGTGGTGCTCGAGCCTGGCTGTGGTGATGGGTCCTTTCTGAGCGCACTGCCGGAGGGTGTGCGCGGTGTTGGGATCGAAATCGACCCGGTAATGGCGGCACGAGCCGCTGCGAACAGTGGCCATCAGGTTATCTGCGGTGACATTCGCACCGCGTCATTCCCTGGCGCTGTCACGGCCGTCATCGGTAACCCGCCGTTCAATCTGGATGTGGTCGACGTGATTCTCGAGCGCTCGCTTGAGGTCCTGCCGATGGCGGGCCAGGCGGGCTTCGTGCTGCCGGCCTACGCGTTCCAGACACCCTCTCGAGTGCTGCGATACAACCGGGACTGGACGATCCAGGCAGATCACCTGCCGCGAACAGTATTCCGCGGGCTCCAGACCCCGCTGGTGTTCGCGATGTTCACCCGTGATCGGCAGCCGCGGCTGATTGGCTTCTCCTTCTACCTGGAGACCGCCGCGGTGAAGGCGCTGCGAGCTGAGTACCGGGAAATACTGGAGCAAGCCCGCGGCTCTGTCTGGCGGACGGCGGTGGTCGAGGCAATGATCAATCTCGGCGGCGAGGCGAGTCTGGAGATGCTTTACAGCGAGATCGCCGGCTCGCGCCCAACGTCGACTGCTTTCTGGCGGGAGAAGGTTCGCCAGGTGATCCAGGGGATCGGGGAGCGCATCGGGGTCGGTCGGTATGCGCTGCCGAAAAGCCTGTGCGTGGCGTACCGACATGGAGAGCCTCATCAGCCGGTCCAGGCCGGGCTGTGCTTTGGCTGATGCCGGTTGCGGCGGCTCATAAGCGCGGCAGGGTTAAGGCATGGAGCGACAGCCCGGAGTGATGACATGAAGACCTATTTCTACGAGGCCGATGGCGAATTCTGGAGTGTCTACGGCGAGGTGATCGAGGAAGGCGAAGCCTGCCGTGAATGGCTGGCCACCGTCGAGACCGAGTCCATCGCCGAAGGCGTTGTCGGCGCCCTGCGCTCGGGTGGCTTTGGCGCTGCCTCATGGCCGAGTGAGGTCATGAGCGACATATCCATGCGACGGGTTGCGGAGGCCGCCAGTGACTTCGGCGCCAGCTTCGAGGCCTCGCATGTCGGCGACGGCTTGTGGCGCGTCGCGGTTGAGCGTGGCGTGACCCTTGGCTTGCTTCGTCGGGAGCGGATCAATGCCTGATGCCGTCAGCGTTTCCGACGGCGTAAGCCGTGATGAAGTCAGGGCAATGGGTTATGCCGAGCCTCGCTGGGTGAGCGATGAACTGGGGTGGTGTGGGCTCTCTCCGATGCTTTTCACGGTCGGGTTGGTCGTGGGCATCTCCCCGGTGTGTTTTTCACATCGCTACTGTTTTCCCGATTATGCGTCGGCGTCGAGAGCGCTGCAGGCGTGGGACGGGGGCGGCGACCCGCCCGGCCCCTGGATCAAGGAAAAGCTGTCTGGGCGGTGCAATCCCATGGCCGCTTATTGGGGGCATCATGGATAGCCGGGCGGTCCACGAGCGGTTGGCAGCCGTGGTCGCGAATGGCCACGATGGCGCCGAAGAGGGCTCCTTCACGGTGGGCAAGCGGGTGATCCAGGATTTCCTGATGGCCTGTGCCGACTGCGGTGAAGTGGCGAGTTACCGCGGTTCGCGAGTCCTCGTACATCGCCGCGACGCGCATGTCGAGATCGAGGCCGCTGCCAAGTGCGGCTGCGGGCTGCGATACCACAACACCCAGTGGCGCCCGGCTGGGGCGGGATTCGGCATGTATACGCTGGGCGGTGACGGGCGCTGGCGGCTGATTGCCCGTGTCCGCTCGGAGGTGCCAGCGGATAAGTCGCAAGAGGCTGCGCCTGCCAAGCGCTCATCCCGAGTCAAGAAACAGGGGGCGGCAGGCCTTGCGGCCCTTCTCATGGTCGTCGCCGGCGCGGTGGCTGGTGGATTGCTGCTGTTCATGGCGTCCGGCCGGGACCCGGAACGGGTATTACTGGGGTCTGGTCTGTTCGGGTCCCTGTTGCTGGCGCTGGTCTGTGTTTCCTCTCTGGGGCCGTGGTAACTCTGCCCGTGGCGGCTACTTTGGACGCGCCCCCTTTAGAGTAAGTGACGATCGAGCCATGACGATCTGGGTATGTCTCCCCCCCCTTGGCATGTCCATTTACTCGGCGTCACCCGGCCCCGCCAGGGTTTGCAAGGTCCCTGGCGGGGTTTTTCGTTGCGGCGGCCTGAGAATGCTGCAGGTTGTATTGACCAATTCAGACAATGCAACAACGGGTTTCCGAACATGAGCAATCTTCGCATCGAACAGCGTGGCCATCGGGCACTGGTTCTCGACACCGAGGGTCGGTCGCGTTTCGAGATCATTCTTGGTGACAAGGATGACTCGGTGACGGTGCGCTCATTGTGTCGTGGCACGCTATGCGTCCACCCCGTTTCAAGCAACAGCGTTTCCCTGACGGTGACGGCCCAGCGTAAGGGTGCGGAGTGATGGCGGTTCGATCGCCTGATGCGCGCTCCACTCGGCCTGATGTCCGTAATCCGGTAACGGCGTTGCCGGCTTTTCAGCGGCTCAGGCGTTTACCGCGGCCCGCGCGGGAGGCTCTGGCCGAGCTGCTATGGGACCTGGGCGCAGACGCATCGGAGCGTGCAGAAACCTACTGGCGCAAGCACAAGGCGCCGATGGCCGCCTACTGGAAGGCATGCGCTGTGTATGCACGCCATATCTCGCGAGGACTTCGTCGTGAGCTGTGATCGCGAGTCGTTCCAGGCGCGCGTGGCGCTGTGGGTACACGCCTGCTTCGGCGAGATGGTCGCCGGCGACGCCGAGGAGCGGAATTACCGGTTCCTCGAGGAGGCTATCGAGCTGGTCCAGTCCTGTGGCGGCACGGCAGAGGATTGTCACCAGCTGGTGGACTACGTCTTCAATCGGCCGGTTGGGGAGTCACATCAAGAGGTCGGCGGCGTGATGATCACACTCGCCGCCCTGTGTGAGGCGCAGGGCCTTGATATGGATGCCGGCGGTACCGACGAACTCGCCCGGGTGTGGCGAAAGATTCCAGAAATCCGTGCGAAACAGGCGACCAAGCCTCTGCATTCGCCATTGCCGGGCGTCAGCCCGACCGAATCGAATTCAAATAATGGAGAAGGTGATGTCTGAGCGATTCCTGTCTCGAGCCCACGATGAGCTTGCCTGTCGGCAGCTCGAGGGGGACGTCGAGCAAGAAACCATAGCCGTGATCTCGTCTGCGCTAGAGGTATGGTTGGGTGACGGCGATCTTGCTGACGCGATTCTCAATGACGCGTCGGATGATGACGGCGATGTCGATTCGATGGCAATGCAGGAGGTCGTCCGTGAGGTTGAGGGCAAGCTGGATCATGTTCGGCTTCCGAAGGGCTGGTTCCACGTCAAGTTATGCCGTGTGGACGATCAATCCATAACCCGTTCCGGCCTGGTGGACCTTTCCAGCCTGCCGGCCAGTGCCTGGGCGCTGGGTGCCGATGACGGCGATCAGTCTGAGCAGGCGCCCCCCGAAACGGAAGTTCGGGCGACTTTGCCGCCGCTGATCAAGACTCCGCTGTTCCATGTGGGCGCCATTGTTGAGCACCGCAAGGGCATGCGCTACGAGATCATCGGCGGCCCGGATTGCTATCGCCTTGAGGCGACCGGTGAGCCAGCCTACGTCTACCGGCCGCTGGATGGTGGCCAGGCCTGGGTTCGCTGTGCCGCCGAGATGGAGGATGGGCGGTTCAGTCTTTGAGGTAAGGCCACAACTGGCGTTGTTGCGGCTGATAGTCCTGTTGGCATTGTCGAGCTTTGATAAGCCCGATTGGAGTGATTGATGGAATACTACGGCTACACCTATAAGCTGCCCGAGTTCGACCACACGCCGGTTCGCGGTCCGCGGCCTAACCACCCAGAGGCGGCATTCCACCAGTGCTGGATCGAGCTGATGGCAACGCCGCCCGTTGATCCGTTCGATGACGATGTCGGCAGCATCGATCCTCCGCCAAATGCGCGTTTCGTGAGCATTTTCGAAGATGCCGTGGCGGAAAACCTGAATCAGCGACATGCCACGGTCGCCGCTTCGATGGTGGCGTGGCTGGGCACGAACTGCGGCCAGGGGCTGCTGGCGAGCGCTCAGGAGCTGTGGGAGCAGCTCTCGACAATGAGCAACCCGCCGCCGCGGGAGACGGTATTCGAGATGGCGCTGTCGGAAGAGAACCGACGCATGCGCATTATCAACGGCGGCATGCGCCTGATCGAGCACCTGCTCGCCCCGGATGACTGCCTGTGCGAGTACAACGGCGGTGTCTCGTTATCGCGCGACCCTGAATTGCGATTTTCCGACTACGAAATCATGGCGCAGGTCATGCGCTGGGTCGGAAGCGAGCAGGGTCAGGCGTTCATCGACCACTGCCTCGGCGAGTGCCGGTCGCTACCAACCCTGGAGGAGATCGTCGCCGCTTCCGGGTAGCAACCATACTGCCAGTTGAGGGAGGCGGTGTCGTGGCGTTCGTGATCGCCTAAGTTACGCCGGCAACAGTTGCGGCGGGCTGCCCCTGGCTCATGGTGGATGGTGTCTTGAGCGATATCCACAACCACAGGAGGCCCGGCGTTAGCCGGCAAGCGCGATACATGGCAACTGAAAAGTTCACCGTCGACAAGCACATCATCCAGCACCTGATCAGTTCCCAGGCTGGATCGGTCGAGAAAGCCATCCTCGAAAGCGCGATGAATAGCATCGACGCCGGTGCAAGAGGGATCGACATCAGGATTGATGCCAAGGGCAAGACACTTTTCGTGTCGGATGACGGCCGCGGCTGGAAGGACGCCGACGAGATTCGCACGACCTTCGGCACCTTCGGATTCGATCATGGCGAGGACAACCGGCGGACCTATGGTCAGTTCGGGCTTGGCCGCGGCCAGCTGTGGAATTACTGTCGCGCCACCTATCGCACCAACGGCTTCGCCCTGGATGTCGACATACGCGAGCGAGGGCTCGAATACGATATCCGCGAGGCCGACCACCGGCCGGGTTGCCTGATCGAGGGCGAGTTCTACGAGCCGCTTGACCCACGCGATATTCAGACGGCCGCGCGTACCCTCAAGGAATGGCTGGAATACGCCGGCATCCCGATCTGCTTCAACGGCGAGGCAATCTCGACCGACCCGGCAAAACAGTCGTGGGATCAGGCCACGGACGAGGCCTACTTCAAGTTCCGGGACCAGTCCTCGTTGCTGATCTACAACCAGGGCATCTTCGTGGGCCGGGTGAGTGCCTATGAGTTCGGCATCGGCGGGGCCGTGGTCAGCCGCAAGCCCCTGTCGCTGAACATGGCCCGCAACGACGTGCTGCGGGCCCAGTGCAAGGTGTGGCCGAAGATTCGTGACTGCCTGCGCACCGCCGCCGGCCTGAAAGCCAAGACCCGACGCGAGCGGCTCGACGACTACAGCCGCTGCATGCTGATCCGCGACTGGATGGCCGGCGACATCCCCTATGCCGAGATTTGCGATCAGGCGGTGCTGGTGGACGGCCGTGGCCGGGCACGAAAGCTCAATGCGGTGACCGGTTTCAAACGGGTCGCCATTGCCGACAAGCGCGGCTCGAACGTGGCCGACAAGCTGCTGGCATCGAAGATGGCGCTGGTACTGGCGCCGGAGATTGCCGAGTGGTTCGGGGTCAAGGATGGACAGGGGCTGGTCAGCGCCATCAAACAGCGGATCAATGAAGAGCGAACGCCGTTGGGCCGTGCAGAAAACGAGGCCGAATGGGACGCCTGGCACGAGCATCGGAAGCTCGATCAACGCTGGCGCGACATGCAGGGCGTGGACTGGGAGAGCCTGCGTGCCGAGTACGACTTTACCCACGAGATTGTCGCGGACAAGGACCTGACAAGGCGCCAGAAGGCACAGCTGATGGCAGTCAAGGCCCTCAACGATGGCGTGGCGGGCGAGATTGCCAGCATCCGCCGCAAGGTGCGCCATGCCCGAACCTTGCGCGCGGGCCGCAGCGAGTCCGCCGCTGCATGGACGGACGGTGAGTCCTACGTCGCCGTGGACCTGGACACGGCCGCCAATGCTTGCCGAGGGGTAGAGGGCCTGACCCGGATGGCCAAGATTCTGCTACATGAGTATGTGCACGACAGTTCCAGCGCGGATGATACCCACACGCATAGCCAGGCGTTCTACGAAGATTTCCATGATCTGCTCACGCACCCGGAGTGGCGAGAACGGAACATGGTGGACTGTGCGATTCGTCAGTACCGCAAGGCGCTGGCGCGATACGACCTCAAGGTGCCGCGCTGGGTGGCCACCGAAGGCCGAGTGGTCGATGACGAGGAGGACATCGCGGCGCCGGCCTAGTCATTCGGAGCCGCTCTCCACGCATTGTGACGCGCACACTTTAGTGGAGTATGGATGCCCCGTATCTGCGCTCTCGAAACCTGAACCAAGTCCGGTCCGCCGCCCTTCGCGGGCTCGTGCTCTGCGGGCTTGTGTTCTCGACGATGGCACATGCAGACCCCAGCGCATCGGGCCAGGAGATACGAACGGGGCTGTTCGAGCTATCCGTCCCGCCAAACTGGTCACTCATACCTGAATCCGAACTCGAGTCTTTCGAGGCGATCAGGGCTGAGGTGCTGGGGCGTGACGACCACTCAAGGGCCCTGGCGCTGCAAGCCGGTACGACCGAGCAGGGGGTACTGAAGCCGCCTTACGTCACTATCCGGTTCCATCCGGGCCAGGAAATCCCATCGGCACCACCCTCTGATGCGCCGCTTGGCGGCTTCACACATGCGGCGACCGATTACACCAGGGCCCCATCCGGGTATCTGGACGGAACCGCGATCGGGGCCGGCTACCTGGACCCGGCTCGCGATCGCACATGGCGATCGGTCGCTGTTGATCGAGGCCTTGAGCGCATGCAGGGCATGCTGATGCAGGTCCCTGCCACCACCGGCTATCTGCAGGTGGTGGGCTATGCGCCGGCGGGAGAGTTTGAAGCTCACGCCCCAGCGATACGCTCAATCATGGAGTCGCTGGTTGTTCTGGAGCCCTATCGCGCCAGCGTCAATACCGCGTGGTTCGCGGCACTTCCGGCCGTTCCATGGGGATTGCTGATGGCTGCGGCTTGCTTGATCGGAGTAGCTGCCTGGGTGATGTGGCTGCTCGCCCACGTTCGAATCGTGCCACCACAGGAAATCGAAATGCTGGCCAAGGCCTGTATCGCCCGGAACATGGAGCGGTGGTCGATCAAGGCTGAATCGAAGCAGGCCCCCTTACCCGTGGGTAACCCGGACAAGGTGCGCCCCATCCGACCCGGGGTCGCCGTGCAGGGCGGAAGCCCCGGCGTGACACCGGCGCGAGCCGCGGCGCACAAAACGGAGGCACCGTGTTGGTCGATCCGGACCTCCTATCCGGACGACGATAACCCGCCCGAGATTCTCGATCCGACCATCGCCAAAGCACCCGCAGTAGGAATCGAGAAGCACCGCGGTCGCGTCATTCAAGTGTGACGAGGCTGACCTTGGACGCCCCTCCTTTAACTCACTGTGGCCACATCTTCATCAAACGGCGCACCCCTACCCCCTTGCGTCGTCTTCTCCTCGGGCAGTGGCCACATGGGCGCCGGCATGGAATCGAATTTCATGCCGGCGCTCTTTTCTCGTGGAATCCGCTGACGTGAAGTTCGCCACCTTGAAAGGCGTGGGTGCGTTCCTGGTCGCAGCCCTGCCGGTGATCGGTCTCGTGACGTTTGCAATAAGCGCGCGGACCCTCGCCGATTCCGTGGTGGCCACCGGTGGCCTGCCGTTGCTGGCATACGGCACCTACTTTTTCACCGCGAGTCTGGCTCAGAGCCAATCGCAGTATCTCGCGGCCAGGTACCAGGGTGGCACCCAACAACCTTTCGTCACGGCCGCATTTCGCCACCTGGTCTACAGCCTCGCGCGTGTCGGCTTACTGGTGGCGGCGATCGCGGCGGCATGGCTATGGGGGACATACGGCCCCGGCTTCATGGGAAACGGGCTGGATGAATTCCGGGGCTCAGAGGCTGGCTTTCAGCTCGACAACGAGATTGGGGCCGCCGCCATGAGCATCGCGCTACTGATGCTGGCATCCACGCTGGCCGGAGACACCGGATTCGGACGGTGGCTCAATGAGTCGCCTTCCTGTCTGAAATGGCGCACGGCCTTTGCCGACAGTGTCGCGCGGAGTCGACCGGGTCGGCTCAAACGAGCACTCGTAGCGCTGAGCGGGGTGCTGGCGGTGGGGGTGATCACGCTGCTCTCGCCGTGGACTGGCCTTGCCACCGCGCTGGTGACGCTGACCGCTCAGGCCGTATCGCGAACCCGGCGAGAGCCGGGGCTGTAGCTCACCGTGAACGGTCTGGCCGCCTTGCTCATGGCGATCGCGATGACGCTGGTTGGGCTGTGCGCCGGATGGCTCCAGGTGCAGTTATGGACCGGTGGTGCAGCCTGGTTTGCGGGCACTCTCCTGGTGACAGCGGTTGGCGCCGGCCTCGCGTACTCGCACTTGACCAGACGAGGGTCGACGTTCACCAGGTTGCGGCGGTAACGGGACTGGCCATGCTTCTGGTCATGACCAAGCAACAGACTCCCCGGCAAGAGCCCGCAGGCTTCTACTCGTCGCTCTACGCGATGATCGCTGATGTGGCGACCCAGGATGAGCGCGGCGCGGAGGTTCTGTCCAGGCGTCTTGGCGTGATGGGCAGGCCGCCGGCAACCCTGCATGAGGTCGGGCTTGAGCTGGGCCTGTCCCGGGAGCGAGTTCGCCAGCTTCAGTCGAGAGCGGTGTCGCGTATCGCCATTCCTGTCGCGGTGAAGGATGTGTTTACCGAGTTCGTGGCCACCCTGCCCTATTCGGCGGATCGGCCCTTCGCTTATGGGTCGGAACGCCTATCTCCCGAACGCCTGGTGAGTACGGCCGGCGTGCTTGGAGTTGCGCTCGATGTCCATGTCAGCGACGTGGCGGGGCAGTCCTTGTGGGTGCGGCGCGGAACGGGGCCGATGGTGCGCAGTGCGGCACGGCGAATCAATGACACCCTGTCCCGGGTGGTTGCCGGTCGCCGCAAGGCCCTGGTGGATTACGTCGCGGACGGCCTGCCGCCTCACGCTGTCTCGCGCGGCGAGCTTGACCGGCTTCTGGATCAGCTTCCTGTGCGACAGGTTGCTGGCTGGGTGCTGCTCTCGCACCCGGCTCCTGGCTGCCCGTTCCTCCTGGCGCTGAAGCGCATGCTTTGCCTGTCGGAGTCCGGGCTGGCCTGGCCCGACGTGTGGCGCGGGCTCCAGCGTTCTGCCCGTCGAGGAAGAAGCGGCCTGCTTCAGCATGACGGGGTGCCCCCTGACGAGGTTGGCATGGCCCTCTGCGAGGCTAGCGATGAGCTGGTGTGGGAAGAAGGCGCCGTGCTGTCCCAAACGCCGCTCCTGGAGGCCAGTCAACTCCCTCCGATGGAGCTGGCCTGGGTCAGGGCCATTCGTGATGGGATCGATCAACGACGGATGTTGCTGGAGATCGCCAGTGGTCTGGGCTATCGCGAGAACACTGCTGAGTCGTGCCTAGCCACCTCTCCGGTGGTGGTCCCCGCGGGGGACGGTCGGTACAGGCTGGTGAGCCAATCCAGCGATGACGCTGTTACTGGCGGCTCGTAAAAAAATGGGTTTCCAAATTATCCGGTTGGGATTGCCAGGGCCCTCTGCTGATCAATCTTTGAGCAGTGGTTGGATGGCTCGTCGTTCGGCTACTCGAAATCGCCCGCTTCGAGCTTCTCGCAGAGCGTTGGGATGTGTGCCCCGTAG
>JAVKCJ010000026.1:0-13527 GCA_040222795.1 Salinisphaeraceae bacterium | reverse complement strand
CGCCCCGGATTTCGAAGCAGAAACCACCGAGGGCACGATTAACTTCCACGACTGGATCGGCGACGGCTGGGCCGTGCTGTTCTCGCACCCGGCCGACTTCACGCCGGTGTGCACCACCGAGTTGGGCGAGACCGCCAAGCTCAAGGAACAGTTCGCCAAGCGCAACTGCAAGGTGATTGCGGTATCCGTGGACTCGGTCGAGGACCACAAGGCCTGGGTCGGCGACATCGACGAGACCCAGGGCTGCGCGGTCAACTTTCCGATTATTGGCGACACCGACCGGCATGTATCGGAAACCTACGACATGTTGCATCCCGGCGAAGGTGATACCTCGACCGTGCGTTCGGTATTTGTGATTGATGCGAACAAGAAGATTCGCATGACGCTCACCTACCCCAAGAGCGCCGGCCGCAACTTCGACGAGATCCTGCGGGTCATCGACTCCATCCAGCTCACCGACGGCTACAAGGTGGCCACCCCGGTGAACTGGAAGGACGGCGAGGACGTCATCATCGTCCCGTCCCTGTCCGACGAAGAGGCCAAAGAGCACTTCCCGGACGGCTGGAAGACCTTGAAGCCCTACCTGCGGGTGACCAAGCAGCCGAATCGTTAAACTTCGGCATCTACCCCACCCGTCCAGCCAGGGTGCACTAACGCCCTGGCTGGGCGACTACGAATGATTTTTGCAAACTGGCTTTGGAAACTCATTTTCTTGAACGAACAACCTTGAATACCGAGTGCCCGCCATAACCCTGTGGCTATATCCGCCACTGACCGGTGCGCTGCTATATAAAGTCATGCAGAGGCGCGCGGAAAGCCGAGCCTCTGTTGGTAAGGAGACAAATTGATGGAAGTTGGAATCTGGTTGGTACTCGGCCTGGCCGCCTTGCCCGCACTCGGCAATTTCGCCGGCGGGCTGCTGGCCGACTGGCTACGGCCGTCCAAGCACACCCTGAACCTGGCTTTGCATGCCTCGGCCGGCATCATCCTGGCCGTGATCGCTGTTGAGGTGATGCCGCAAGCGTTGCCGGTGGCGCCCGCCTGGCTACTGGCGCTGGCGTTCATCGGCGGCGGCGCGGCCTACCTGGCGATGGAAGCCGGCGTCGATCGCTGGCAGCGCAGCAAACCGGGCGGCGCCGGCACTGGCGCGTGGATGGTGTACGTGGCGGTGGCCACCGACCTGATCGGTGACGGCTTACTGATTGGCGCCGGTTCCGCCGTGTCCGGAGAACTGGCATTGGTGCTGGCACTCGGTCAGTTGCTGGCGGATGGGCCGGAAGGTTTTGCCGTAGTCGCGAACTTCCGAGACAAGGGCTTCGGCCGCGTCAAACGCATGCTGATTTCGGCTTCGTTCGCGTTACCGGTGATTGGCGCGGCCCTGCTGGCCTACTTCGTGCTGCGCGGGCAAGGCGAAGTGGTAAAGATGGCGGCGCTGGTATTCGTCGGCGGCTTGTTCACGCTGGCCGCAGTCGAGGACATGCTGCGCGAAGCCCACGATAGCGCGGGGGACAGCCGTTGGTCAGCGGCATCGCTAATCGCCGGCTTCGCGCTGTTTATGATCGTCTCGGGCAGCCTTGACTAATGAGGCTGGAAATTTTTGATTGCCGCTATGAACTCGAATCCCGGAATAGCCCTTTCAAAGTCCAAAGCAGAAAAATAAACATATTTATTGAGGCAAAACACCAAGTGCACCCTTTATGACCCTGTGGCAATACCTGCTCCTGGCCACTGCCGCCGGCGTCCTGCTGAATCTCACTCCGTGCGTGCTGCCGGCGCTGCCGATCAAGCTGCGCAGCATCGGCCGCGTGGTGGGCGACGGTCCCGGCAGGCGGCTGCTGGCGGGCGCTGCGCTGCTGGCCGGCACGCTGACATTCTTTGGGGGTCTGGCGATTGCTACCGCCTGGCTCAACTGGACCTGGGGCACGATTTTCCAGTCGCCCAGCTTCCGAATCGCATTGGCGCTGGTGTTGGGCGGCCTCGGCGTATGGAGCCTGGCCGGGCGCGGCCTTCAGCCGCCGCAGTGGGCCTACCGGGTCCAGGGCACGGGCTACGCCGAACCCTATCTGGCCGGCCTGCTGGCCGCGGTGCTTTCGGCGCCGTGTACCGGACCGTTTCTGGGTGGGGTACTGGCCTTCGCGTTGACTCAGTCGCCCGCCGCCATCGTTGCCATTTTCCTGGCCGTTGGGCTGGGCCTGGCCTTGCCTTATCTGGTGCTGCTGGCGCGACCGGGACTGATCGCGAAAATGCCGCGCGGCGGTGCCTGGCTGGTGCGCATTCACCAGTTTCTCGGCTTGATCCTGCTCGCCGGGGCGGTATTTTTCGCCGCCACCGTTTTGCCCGGTCATGCGGCGGCGTTTTTGTGGAGTGGCTGGGCCGGCATAGTGACATTCTGGCTGCTGCGCGCGCTAATTGTCGGACCCGACCTGGGCGCGCGATTGGTGCCGGGGCTGGTGTTGGCGGGCACCGTGGTGAGCGCGTTCGCGGCCTGGCCGCAACCCGGCGCCGACGCCGATGCCGCCCTGGCGTGGCAACCGCTTACCGAACAGAGCTTGCAGGACGCCCGGGCGGCCAGGCGCCCGGTGTTAATCGAATTCACCGCCGACTGGTGCATCAACTGCAAGGTGCTGGAACAAACCGTGTACCGGAGTGCCAAGGTGATCGAAGCCGCCCGGCTCGCGCGGGCGGCAACCTTGCGCGCCGACCTGAGCCAGCCGGACGAACGCCTGCAAGCGTACTTGCGTGAATTCGGCGGCGCCGGGCTGCCATTCGCGGTGGTGCTGGACCGTCAGGGACGTATCCACAAGCGCCTGCCCGATCTGTTCACCGCGGACACCCTGGCAGCGGCGCTGCGCGCTGCGGGAGACAAACCATGAATAAGTCAGTGGTTCTCGGCTGGGTCATCCCCGGTCTGGCCGCCTTAGCGGTGGCGGGCGTCCTGCTGGCATGGCAATGGCCGGCGCCTGACGCCGGCGAGGGTGTTGCCCAGTCTGGGCTGGACGATAAGGCAGCCAAGACCACCGCCGATCTGGTCGCTATCCGTGCCGTGAGAACGGATGCGCGCACCCTGCGCGTCACGCTGGATATCGCCGGGGATTGGCATGTCAACGCCAACCCGGCCTCACTGGACTTTCTGATCCCCACGGTGCTTTCCGCCGACACGGACGCCGGGGCGGCCGTACCGTTGACGGTCGACTACCCCGCCGGCCGCGACATCGACAGCGGGCTCGGTGACGCGCCGTGGCGTGTATACGACGACGGCAGCGTCATCACCGCCACCTTGCCCGAAGCAAGTGCAACCGAGCCTCTGAGCGTTGCAGTACAGGTACAGGCGTGCCACGACAGCGGACGCTGCCTGACGCCGGATACCGTCCGCGCGCAGGCCGACGCGCCATGACGGAGACACCCAACAACCGGCCCATGCGTCGAACCCTCCCATTGCTGCTCGCCGCGGCCTTGCTGGCCGCCGGCACCGACCTCGCGACCAAAAGCTGGGCGCAGGCCATGCTGGCGGGTCAGCCGCCGCTCCCGCTACTCGGCGAGACCCTGCGGCTGCACCTGGGCTTTAACACCGGCGTCGCCTTCAGCCTGTTTGCCGGTGGCGGGCTTTTCGTGCCCCTGCTGAATCTGGCGGTGCTGTCCGGGTTTTGCGTCTGGCTCGGGCTGTTATTGCGGCGGCAATCCCTGGGGCCTAGCGCCGGCTTGTGCGCCGGCCTGTTTTTGGGCGGCGGCATCGCCAACCTGCTGGACCGATTAGTCGACGGCCGGGTCACCGACTTCATCGACGTTGGCGTACAGAGCCTGCGCTGGCCCACCTTCAATCTGGCCGATATATTCATCGTCATGGGCGCGCTGGCATTCGTACTGCTCCTGGAACGTCAGCCCGCAAGTGGAGATTCGCCGCCGGCAAGTGGGGACGGTTAACCCGGCCATGGTGGACGAGGGTCTCCTGTCGTGGTTGCGGTTGCTACTGCCGTGGGAGCCGCTGTGGCCGCTGATCGCGACCTTCATGCTAGTGCTTGCGATTTATGTGCGCGGCCTGGGCCGGCGTTCTCAGCTTAGCGACATGCCGGGCGCGCTCGGCTTTCTGACCGGGCTGGCGATGATGTACGCGGTGATGCAGACGCATCTGGATTATCTGGCGCAGTACATGTTCTTCGTGCATCGCGGCCAGCACTTGGTGTTGCACCATCTGGGCCCGTTCCTGATTGCCTTGAGCGCACCCTCGGCGGTGCTGGCCGCGGGGTCGCCGAATTGGCTGCGCGCTGCGTGGCAACGACTGGCCGGCAGCCTGCCGGTGCGCGCCATCTACCGGGTCGTGCAACAGCCGGTGATCGCCGGGTTGTTGTTCGTCGGGCTGATCTACTTCTGGCTGATTCCGTCGGTGCATTTCGACGCCATGCTCAACGCCCGCTACTACTGGCTGATGAACCTGAGCATGGCGATCGACGGTCTGCTGTTCTGGTGGCTCATGCTCGATCCGCGGCCGCCGGGCGCCACGCCGGTGACCCGCGGTATCGGGGTGCGTATCGCCGTCCTGTGCGCGGTGATGCCGCCGCAGATCCTGCTGGGCGCCTGGATCGCACTGTCACGCGATGTCATCTTCGATGTCTACGCCGTCTGCGGCCGGGCCTGGCCGATTTCGCCAATGGTGGACCAGCAGCTCGGCGGACTGCTCACCTGGATCCCCGCGGCCATGATGAGCGTGCTTGCCACGCTGGTCTTGCTCCGCCTGCACTTCCGCAACGAGCGGGCCCGGCGCAGCCCGACCCCTTACCCAGCAACCTCGGAGGCACTATGAACACGCGACCCCTGCGTCTAATCTCGTTACTCTTTTTGGTGGCCGGGCTCACCGCCTGTGGCGAGTCCGAGCCGCCGTGGCGAGGGCATGACATCACCGGCGTCATGCCCGAGCTGGCCTACAATCTTGTCGACGAAAATAGCGAGCTCGTCAGCGCTGGCGCTTACGCCGACAATATCCGGTTGCTGTTTTTCGGCTTTACCCATTGCCCGGACATCTGTCCGGTCACCCTGGGCCGGCTCAAGGCGGCCATCGCTACGCTCGAACCGGCGCAGCGCGAACGCATCCGCGTGCTGTTCATCAGCGTCGACCCCGAACGCGATCCTCCGGCGGTCTTGCGCCGCTACACCGATAATTTCGGTGAGCGTTTCATCGGCATGACCGGCAGCCAGGCGCAGTTGCGCGAACTGACCAAACGCTACCGCGTGACCTACGGCTATGGCGAAAAGGACAAAAACGGGTTTTACCCCGTGTCCCATAGCAGCGCTGTTTTCGTGTTCGACCCACAGGGTAATGCCCGCTTGTTATTCAATCAGTCATTGACGGTTACAGATATCGCCGCCGATCTGGAGCGTTTGATCGATGCGGGTGCCACGGTTGAAACTAGGGCCAAAGGAAGAAAAGCCGTCGCGCAAGCGGCTACCGGCGCCGGCACAGCCAATTACCCATGACCGTCCAGACATCGCTTGACTCCGTACCCAGGTAAAGGCTTTAGACTTGCTGCAATTGATTTGCCGTGGGTCGGGTCTAATCCACCACGGTCATTACAAATCCATCGGGATTTAACCTAAACTAAACCTGCAATGAGACTGCTACGCGCCATGCTGATCGCCTTCCTGGCGATTTCAATACCGCTGCCGGCCATGGCGGCGGCGTTTGGCGCGCCCCCCTGCATGGAAATGTCGGCCGATGAAATGGCCGAGGCGGAAGCGGCTACTAGCCACGAGCATGTAAGCGACGCCGAGCAGCAGAACGAGTGCGGCTGCGGCCAATGCGATGACTGCGCTGCCTGCGACGCGCCCTGCGCCACGGGTGGCACGGCGACGTTTAACAATACACCCATTGCTTTTGCCCTACCGCCGCTGCAGGGTCCGCGTGCCGCCACGTTAAGAACCAGAGCCCTGCCGGCGCACCCCGAAGACCTCATCCGACCCCCGTCCCTGATCCAAAGCTAGACGTTTGCCTGTCGGTGCCTCCGCGCGCCGATGTGTTTAACCGCTTGGAGATGGGGCATGTCCCATTCGTATCGTGCGCAGCATCATGCTGCGAGATTAAAACGTGACCACAAGCCGTGCGCACCGCGGGCTGAGACGTCTGTGCGTTTTGCACTGCTTTTGTTGCTGGGGGTGGCAACGGGCGTTGCCGTTGCCTCGGATGGCGACAGCGCAGATCGCCTGAATCCCGATAAGCTGGTCGAGCAGGTGCTGTCCGCAAACGCCGGTTTGGCGGCCATGCGCTCGGCGGTGGATGCCGCCGAGGCACGCATCGAGCCCGCGGGCGCCCTGCCCGACCCGCGCCTGCGGGTGACCACGGCACCGCGCACCTTCGACGGCTTTACCACGCCGGCGGGCGAGGATCGCGGCATCAGCGGCATTGTCGAGTTGAGCCAGGAAGTGCCGTGGCCCGGCACCCTCGGCCTGCGCGCGGATGCGGCGCGGCGCGAGGCCGCCGCCGCCGGCGACAGCGTCGAAGCCCTGCGCCTGCGCCTGGAAGCCAGGACCCTGGAGCATTACGCCCAGTGGGCCTACGTGCACCGGGCACTGGAGATCAACGCCGCCAACCAGGATCTGGTGGACGAGCTGCGGCGTATCGCCGAGAACCGCTACGCCGCCGGCCTGGCCAGCCAGCAGGACGTGCTCCAGGCAGAGGTCGAACTGCAGCGCCTGAAAAAACAGGCCCTGGTATTCGCCCGCCTGGAGGACGCCGTATGCGCGCGCCTCAATGCGCTGCTGAATCGAGACGCCGACCGGCGCCTGCCGCCGCCCGCGGGCCTGCCGGCCCCGCGCGCCTTGCCCGACTACGCCGCGCTGCGGGATGCGGCCCTGCGCCGCCACCCGGAACTGGCGCGCATGGACGAACTGCTGGCTGCGAACCGGGCACGCGAAGGCCTGGCGGAAAAAGCCTTCTACCCGGATCTGAACCTGATCGTGCGCAACAACGATTATCGGCCCGCCAGCGAGACGCGCTCCGAATTCGGCCTGAGCATCAACCTGCCGCTGGATCGCAGCAAACGCCGCGCGGCCCTGGATGCCGCCCGGGCGGACTCCATGCGCCTGCGCTACGAGCGGCAGGACACCCGGGCCCGCCTCCTGGCGGATCTGAGACAGGCCAGCACGAACGCCCGCAAGGCGGCCGAGACCATCGCGCTCTACGAGACCGAACTGATCCCGCGAACGCTGGAAAACCTGAGCGCCGCGCGCTCGGAATACGGCGCCGGCGGCGGCGCCTTCCTGGACGTGATCACCGCCGAACAACTCAAGCTCGAAGCCGAGCTGGAACTGGAAAGCGCCCGCGCGGACTACTTCGCCGCGCTGGCCGAATTGAAACGCTGGACCGGCGGCGAACTGCCGCGGATCGATGCCGCCCCGGCGAGCGCAGACCCCCTACAGGTGCAAAATGAAAAACCTTAAGTTCACGCTGCTGATCGCCCTGCCGGTGATTCTGATCGCCGGCGCCGTCGGCTTTTTCGGCTTCCGCTATTTCACCGGCGCCGGTCCGGCCCCAGCGAACATGGCCACGGCTACCACCTATGAATCCGGCCCTTTCCGGGTCACGGTGGACATCAATCCCGAGGCGCCCAGGGTCGGCGACAACCAGTTCACGGTGAAGGTTGCCGATGCTCAGGGCAAACCGGTGACCGGCGCCTCCATCAAGGCCTACGGCGAAATGTCGGCCATGGGCGCGATGGCGTCCATGCGTGCACCGGCCGAGCTGGACGAGGTCGAACCCGGCCGGTACGCAGGGCCGCTGAACCTGGAAATGCGCGGCGAATGGCCGCTGTCCCTCTACATCCAGAAGGACGGCGTCGGTGAAACCCGGCTGGGCTTCGACATGGCCACCGGCCGCGAGGGGCTGTCCATTACCTCCGGCGGCACGCCGGTGGCCGGTTCCATGAGCCAAAAAGACGGCATGCGCGGCGACCAGATGGCCGCCGGCCAATCCCCGGAGAAAAACGACCGCGGTTTTTACACCGTGGGCAAGTACCAGGTGAAGGTCGAGGTGCTGGGCAGCGGCAGCATGGTGCCTGGCGACGCCATGTCGGGCGACAAGATGGAGCCCGGCGCCATGTCCAAGGACGGCGCGATGATGCAAGACGACGGCATGCGCGGCGAGGACACCATGATGGCCGATCAGGGCATGTCCGGCGGCGACCGCATGATGCAGGACAACGCGATGTCCAACGGTCTGTCCGGAAAAGGCATGCGCCAAGGCGACTCGATGCCAGCGGATGGTGGCGGTGCCATGTCCGATTCCATGTCCGATACCGGCGGCGTGATGCAAGAAGACGGCATGGCCATGGACAGCGGCGACGGCATGTCGGGCGAAACGCCCGAGGCCATGGAGGCCATGAAAAAGGGCACGGCCATGATGGCCGGCCGGAACTTGCTTCAGGTCACCGTACTGGATGAAAACGACCAGCCCGTAAACGGCGCCACCGTGCGCGTCGCGGCCCAGCGCGAATTGAACCAGGGAATGCAGGACCAGGGCGCCATGATGGACCAAGAAGCGTCATCCGGCGGCAACCGCTCGATGCAAGACGATGCCATGAACGATGGCGATTCGATGATGCGGGATGAGTCCAAGCGAGGCGGCGACCGCATGATGCAGGACGACGCGATGTCCGACGGGAAAAGCATGCAGCAAGGCGAGTCCATGTCGCCGAATATGTCGGACCGCGGTGACAGGATGGAAAAAGACGGCATGGCGATGGACGGCGGCGACAGCATGCGCGCCGATGACGCCATGATGCAAGACGATGCGATGTCCAAAGGCATGTCCGGAAAGGGCATGCAGGGCAGACGCAACTCCGAGGTCGTACAACTGGAAGCCGGCGGGAACGGCGTCTATCGCGGGGTGTTGGATGTGCCCGGCGAGGGCGATTTTGTCCTGGCGGTGGATGTGTCTACCGAAGAACAGGGCCACGGCGATCTGGTGCTGGCCTTCACCACCGGCGAATACGGTCTGCGTGCGGCCACCGCCACCCCCGAAGGCATCGCCTATTACACCTGCTCCATGCATCCATCGGTCAAGGAGGCCGGCCCCGGCCAATGCCCGATCTGCAGCATGGACCTAACCTCGGTCACCAACGAACAGGTGCAATCCGGCGTGGTTACGGTGGATGCCAAGCGTCGCCAGCTCATCGGCGTGGAAACCGGCCAGGCCGAGATGCGCGAAGTCACCAAGACCATTCGTGCGGTCGGGCAAGTCGACTACGACGAGCGCCGCATCAGCAACGTCAGCCTCAAGTTCGACGCCTGGATCGGCGAACTGAAGGCCGATTACGTCGGCACGCGGGTGGAAAAGGGCCAGGTGCTGTTCACGGTCTATAGCCCGGAACTGCTCTCCGCGCAGCAGGAGTATCTGGAGACCCGCCAGCGTCTGGCCAGCCGCGGCCCCGATGACAGCCTGGTGCGCGCGGCGCGCAAGCGCCTGATGCTGTGGGACATCTCCCCGAACCAGGTACGCGCCATCGAGCGCCGCGGGGAGGCCTTTGAATACCTGCCCATCTTCGCGCCCAAGAGCGGCACCGTGGTCGAAAAGATGATCGTTGATGGCAGCCACATGAAGACCGGCGACATGCTGCTGCGCATCGCCGATCTGTCCACCGTCTGGATCGATGCCGAAGTCTACGAGGCCGACCTGCCGCTGATCGATAAGGGCATGACCGCCGAGGTCAGCCTGCCCTACGGCCCGGACCAGCAATATCGGGCCAACGTGGACTACATCTATCCCTACCTGGAAGGCAAGACCCGCACCGCCCGCATCCGCCTGGTGCTGGACAACCCTGACGGTGCGCTCAAACCGGATATGTATGCGGAGGTGAAGTTACAGGCCAACCTGGGCCGCCGCCTGATGGTGCCGGAAGGCGCGGTGCTGGTGGCCGGAGAATCGCGGGTGGTGTTCAAGGACATGGGCGAGGACGGAAAACTCAAGCCGGTGCGCGTGAAGACCGGCCAGCGCGTGGACGGCTGGGTGGAAATCAACCAGGGCCTCGAACCGGGCGATGACGTCATTACTTCGGGCAACTTCCTGATCGCCGCCGAAGCCAAGCTGAAGACGGGGATCGAACAATGGTAGACCACAACAAGATCCCGCCACCCGAAGATCAGCACGGCGACTATCGCACCGGCCCGTTGGCCGGTCTGATCGCCTTTTCCGCCCGCAACTGGCTGCTAACGCTGCTGGTGGTGGCGGTCGCCAGCTTCTGGGGCTACCGCTCGCTGGTGAATGCGCCGCTGGACGCCATCCCCGACCTGTCGGACGTGCAGGTCATCATCCTCACCGACTGGCCGGGGCGCAGCCCCGACCTGGTCGAAGACCAGATCACCTACCCGCTGACCACCACATTGCTGGCCGCGCCCAAGGTGAAGTACGTGCGCGGTCAGTCCTTCCTCGGCTTGTCCTTCGTTTACGTCATTTTCGAGGACAACACGGATATCTACTGGGCGCGCTCGCGGGTGCTGGAGTACCTGAATTCCGCATCCCAGGATTTACCCGAAGGCGTGTCGCCCACCCTCGGACCGGACGCCACCGGCGTGGGCTGGGTTTATCAGTACGCGCTGGTCGACAAATCAGGCAACAACAGCCTCGCCGATTTACGCAGCATCCAGGATTTCAACCTGAAATACGCGCTGGAATCGGTGGACGGTGTGGCCGAGGTCGCCTCGGTCGGCGGCTATGAAAAGGAATACCAGATCAACGTCGATCCCAATCGGCTGGCGTCCTACGACATTCCGCTGCAAAAAGTCATCGAGTCGGTCCGCCGCTCCAACAACGACGTCGGCGGCCGGGTGCTGGAGGTCTCCGGCCACGAACAGTTCATCCGCGGGCGCGGCTACGTGAAATCCACCGCGGATCTGGAAAAGGTGGTGCTAGGCACCAATGACAATGGCGTGCCGATTCGCGTATCGGATGTGGCCAACGTCAGCCTCGGCCCGGCCTTACAACGCGGCGCCGCCGAGCTGAATGGAGAGGGCCTGACCGTGGGCGGCATTGTCGTCATGCGTTACGGCGAGAACGCGCTGGACGTGATCAAGCGGGTCAAGCGCCGGCTGGACGAGGCCAAGGCCAGCCTGCCCGACGGTGTGGAAATCGTGCCGGTCTATGACCGCTCGGGGCTGATCGAGCGCGCCATAAACACGCTGAAAGTCACGCTCACCGAGGAGATGATTATCGTCTCGCTGGTGATCATCGTGTTCCTGCTGCATTTGCGCTCGGCGCTGGTGGCCATCATCACCCTGCCCATCGCCATCCTGCTGGCCTTTATCCCCATGTACTACCAGGGACTGACCGCCAACATCATGTCGCTGGGCGGTATTGCGGTGGCCATCGGCGCCATGGTGGATGCGGCAATTGCAATTATTGAGAACGTGCACAGGCGGTTAAACGTCTGGGAGGCGGATAATAGCGAGCGCGAATCCAAACCGAAGCGCACGGCGGTCATTATCGACGCGATGCAGGAAGTCGGGCCATCGATCTTCTTTGCCCTGCTGATCATCGCGGTGTCCTTTCTGCCCGTATTCGCGCTGGAAGGCAGCGAGGGCCGGCTGTTCAAACCGCTGGCCTTCACCAAGACCTATGCCATGTTCTTTGCCGCGCTTTTATCGGTAACACTGGTCCCGGCGCTGGCGGTATTGATGATCCGCGGCAAAATCCGCGGCGACAAAAGCTGGCTGAACCGGAAACTGGTCGACGGCTACGCACCGGTCGTCCGGTTCACCGTGCGCTGGCGCTGGGCGGTGGTCGGCGTAGCGGCACTGGCGCTGGTGTCCACTGTGTTTCCCTTCCAGCGCCTGGGCAGCGAATTCATGCCACCGCTCAACGAGGGCAGCATTCTCTACATGCCCACCGCCCTGCCCGGCATGTCCATTGCCGAGGCCCAGCAGACCCTGCAAACCATGGACCGCGAGCTGATGAAGTTCCCGGAGGTCGAGCGCGTGTTCGGCAAGGCCGGGCGCTCGACCAGCGCCACCGATCCCGCACCGCTGTCCATGATGGAAATCAACGTCCAGCTCAAGCCGAAAAGCCAGTGGCGCGAGGGCATGACCTGGGACAAGCTGGTCGCGGAGATGGACGAGCAGATGCGCTTCCCCGGCATGCCCAACATCTGGTGGATGCCGATCCAGACCCGCACGCAGATGCTGGCCACCGGCATCCGCTCGTCGCTGGGCATCAAGGTGTTTGGCCCGGATCTGTCGGTCATCGAATCAACCGCCACGGATATCGAGCAGGCCCTGCAGGCGGATACGCGCACCGCGCGCTTCACCCGCAGCGCCTTCGCCGAGCGCACCACCGGCGGCTATTTCCTGGACTTCGATATCGACCGCGCCGCGGCCGCCCGGCACGGGCTGAACGTAGGCGACGTGCAGGACGTGATCGTCGCCGCGATTGGCGGCAAGGCGGTGTCGCAAACCGTCGAGGGCCGCGAGCGCTACGACATCCTGGTGCGCTACAACCGCGACTACCGCAGCAGCGTGGAGGCGCTGGAGCGCACGTTTGTTACCTCGGCCAGCGGGGCACAAATCCCCATCACCCAGGTGGCCGATCTGAACTTTCGCACCGGCCCACCCATGATCCGAAATGAGGACGGACAATTAGTCGGGTTCGTGTTCGTAGACGTCGGCGACGGTCTTGGTATTCCGAATTATGTAGAACGGGCCAAGCAGGTTGTAGCCGAAAAGGTAGACGTGCCGGACGGCTACCGCATCGCCTGGGCCGGCCAGTTCGAGAGCTACGAACGCGCCAAGGAAAGATTATCCATCCTGGTGCCGCTTACGGTATTCCTGATCTTCTTCATGCTCTATTTCCACCGCAAATCGCTGGTGGAAACGCTGGTCGTCATGCTGGCCCTGCCGTTTTCCCTGATCGGGGCGATCTGGCTGCTGTGGTTTCTGCAATACAAATTGTCCGTAGCCGTGGCGGTCGGCATCATCGCCGTCGCCGGCCTGGCGGTGGAGCTGGGCCTCTTGATGATGCTGTATCTCGACATCGCCTGGCGTCAATACAGTGCCGATGGCCGAATGCGTAATCGCAGCGACCTGACCGAAGCGATCGTCGACGGCGCGGCCAAGCGCCTGCGACCCAAACTGATGACTGGCTTGGCCCTGTTCATGGGCCTGGTGCCCATCATGCTCACCCACGGCACCGGCGCGGACGTAATGAAGCGCGTAGCGGCGCCCATGCTTGGTGGCGTGGGCACGGCCCTGCTCATGGTGCTGATTGTCTTTCCAGCCATCTTTGCCTTCTGGCGTGGCCGAGACTTGAGCACCGAAACCCAAGAGCAACACAAGCCAAACCGGCCACCCGAACAGCCGCAGCCGTCGGTTAACTAACAGGAGTAAACCATGTCAAAACACCCAATGATAAAAGGTTCTTCGCATAAAACCGGGGAGTCTTGGTTGGTCTGATGGGTGACTCTATGCTCGTTGCCAGGTTTGCTGGTGTGGAGACGGGCATGGTGGATCGGGCGACGGTATCGAAACTGGGGTCATGGTCGGGCTATCGGGTTG
>JAVKCJ010000025.1:0-18344 GCA_040222795.1 Salinisphaeraceae bacterium | reverse complement strand
GCCGCCTGGGCCATGCAGTACACCCAGAGCCTGAACGACCCGGACTTCACCACCGGCACCCCGGAAAACGACCAGAAGTTCCTGCGTGACCTGATCGCCTTCTACGTCATCTTCGAAGGCATCTTCTTCTACGCCGGCTTCGTGCAGTTCCTGTCATTCGGCCGCCGCAACAAGATGACCGGCACCGCCGAACAGGTGCAATACATCATGCGCGACGAATCGATGCACCTGAACTTCGGCATCGACGTCATCAACCAGATCAAGATCGAAAACCCCCACCTCTGGACCGCCAGCTTCCAGGAAGAAGCCCGGGCCATGATCGACAAGGCCATGCACCTGGAAATCGCATACGCCCACGACACCATGCCCCGCGGCGTGCTCGGCATGAACGCCAGCATGTTCGACGAGTACATGCAATTCATCGCCAACCGCCGCTGTAGCCAGATCGGCCTGGACGAGCCCTATCCGGAGGCCACCAACCCCTTCCCCTGGATGAGCGAAATGATGGATCTCAACAAGGAGAAGAACTTCTTCGAATCTCGTGTAATCGAGTATCAAACAAGTGGTGCCCTGAGTTGGGATTGATTGTCAGACACAGCATTAAGTGACCGTAGACACAGCATCCGGTGACCCCAGCCACCACATGTGGTGGCCCTCCCACGGCATCCGGTGACCGTACCACAGCATCCGGTGACCGCGGCCACCAAAACCGGTGGCCCTGTCACAGCATCAGGTGACCGCAGCCACCAAAACCGGTGGCCGTGTCACAGCATCCGGTGACCCTGAGAATGGCTGTCCACCGCGGCACGAAACAGGTGCCTCCTACGTTGGAACCCCTGCCCTTTAGTAGGTAAGGACATCGATTCACGGACTGAGCTGGCCATCCTGGCGCGGCGAAGCCTTCAACCGAGTGCCGCATGGGCCTGAGACGCGTCATCACCATCTGCACCCTTTGTCTGGGGTTGATGGGCTGTTCCGGCCCACCGGACGACGACGATATCGCCGCGGCCGTCCAGGTAGCCACCGAGGAGGCGTTGCGGTATCAGCAGAAGATGCTGGTCGGGGCGAATGCCAGCGATGAAGACCGCCGCCGGCAGCTCAAGATGATGGGAATGCCTGCCGGCGATCATATCGAAGTCTCCGATGTGACGATCAGCCTGACGCGGGCACTGGAAAACGGCGATTACGAGATGATCAGCACGATGACGGTGACGATCGACGAGCGAGTCAAGGATCAGGTTCTCCGGCTGATCATGCGATCGGACGAGGAAGGTGACTGGAGGATTCTGTCGGCCTACGACATCCGCCCGGGACCCGCCAGGGCCGCGCGATGAACCGCACTGCCGTGATGACAACCTGCTGCACTCGCCTCGCCGCTGTAATGATTGGTGTATGGGCGATCGCCAGCGCCGCGGGCGCTGCAATGCCCCCCTCCCCGGCCGATGTCGAACGCGTGTTGGACTCGATCATGGTGGAAGCCGCGGGCCTGAAGTATCAGCGGCTGGTCGATCAGGGCCACGCAGAGCCGCTATCAGTCATTGACCCTGAACGGGTTGATGTGTCGAACGTAAGGCTTCGGTCCGGGCAGGAACTGGAGAACGGGGACTACGACGTCACCGTCGATTTCAACGTCTTCGACGGTGTCCGACACCAACCCTCCGCGCTGCGTCTGATTCTGCGAGCGGTGGGGGGTGGCTGGCGTGTGGTCGGCACCGCGTCAGTCGATCGCTAAAAGGTGGCCAGATGATGGGTAAGGTATCGCGCGCACTGCGGCTCATGCGTTCGTCCTGGTGGATTCTGAACCAGGATCGTGAACTGCTCGTGTTTCCCCTGCTTTCGGGGATATCGATGGCCCTGGTGCTTGCCACGTTCATGGTGCCGGGTGTGATGGTAGGCATGGAGCCGCTGGCCAGGGCGCTCGAACGCGACACTTTCCTGCTCTACGAACTGCTTGCCGTCTTCTACTTCGCGAACTACCTGGTCATCATCTTCTTCAATGCCGCCCTCATGGCCTGCGTGATGGCGCGCATGGATGGCCATGATCCGACTGTCGGTTATGGCCTGCGTTGCGCCTGGCGCCGCCTGCCCCAGATCGCCGGCTGGGCCTTCGTGTCGAGCACTGTTGGCGTGATCCTGCGGATGCTTATCGAGCGGGTGCCGTTGCTCGGACAGGTGGTGATCGGCTTGCTGGGCATGGCCTGGACGGTGACCGCGTATCTGGTGGTGCCGGTGCTTGTGGCCGAGGGCAAGGGGCCGGTGGACGCCTATCGCGCGTCAGTGTCACTGCTACGCCGGAGCTGGGGCGAGCAACTGGTTGGAGAGGCTGGCCTGAGCGTTATCTTCGGCGTTCTCACGGTGATACCCACCGCCTTCATCATGCTGGCCATCTCCAGCAAGAGCGTCGCGCTGATGGCGGGCACCCTCCCGGTGTGCGGCTTGATCGTCGCCGGCCTGATTGTCTGTCACGCTGCCATGCAGTCGATTTATGCCGTGGCCATCTATCGGTACGGGGTCACCGGGCGGGCGCCGGCCGGGTTCGATGACGACACCCTGCGCCAGGCCTTCCGGCCCGGATAACCACGCACGGGTACCACAGGTGGCAACGGCGGCTGCGAACAATCGACCCCGGCGTTTCGGTTCCCGAAGCCGGTCCCGGCCGTGTGAGGATGAACGGGAGCGGCGTCTGAGGATAAGGGCGCGAGAGGCGGTGGCGCACTGGGTCGCGGTGGCCCACCAGACATGGCCCGATAAGGCTCGAGGCCTGCAGGTGCCGGCGATTCGTTTCGATCTGAAGGGCAAGGTCGCGGGCATGGCGGTGCAGGCCAGAGGCCGGAGGTCTTGCGACCGGATGCTGCTGCGACTCAATGCGGACATGCTCCGAGACCATCCCCGGGAGATGATCCAGCAGACCGTGCCCCACGAAGTGGCCCATGTGGTTACCGACTTCATGCACGGACACCAGGTGGCCAGCCATGGCCGCGAATGGCGGGCGGTGATGCACGCCTTCGGCAAGCCACCCACGCGCTGCCACAACATGCAGGCCAAGGCATCGCGGAAATTGCACTACTACGCCTACCGGTGCGGTTGCGAAGCGCCAAAGTACCTGAGTTCAGTGCGCCATCGGCGTATTGCCCGTGGCCATGTCTATTCCTGTCCGATCTGCCGGCAGATTCTCGGTTATACCGGTGAGGCACCGGTGAAGGGCGACCCACGGCAGGCCTGATACCGCGGGGTTGCGGTGGCGGCTGTGCCGGCTACGCTGACTCGCAGATGCCAACGAGCAGGATGCCATGCAGACCCTGAACTATGCCCCGGACGTCATCGAGGACCTGGGCCGTCTGGCCGATTTCCTTGAGTACCGAGATCCGTTGATCTGGCGGCGCGTGCAGTTCCTGATCCGGCACATCGAGGCCGCCCCGAAGTTCATGCTCCCGGCCGGGGGACTGTGCTTCGAGGGCATGGACAGCGTGAATCGCAACGAGCGCGCCCTGGCCCGCGCGCCCTACCCGGTTTTCTGCATCGAGTTCGAGGGCGATGTCGAGCCTGACGACGGCCAGTCGCCGGTAGCGGTGTATCCGACGGTCAAGCGCTTTGCGCTGGTCATGGACCTGGACGACAAGAGCGTGCGCGAGGACGTGGCCGCTCACCTCGATCCGGACCATCGGGCGTTATGGCCGGGTCGGGCCCTGCTGGTGATGCCAATCGACTTCCTGCAGGACGGCTCCACGACCGAGTTACCCCCGGATTTGCGGGACACTCGCTGGTTCCCCTGCTGGGTGGCGGCACAGTTCACCCTCGATGAGGTGCCCCTGGTGGAAGACCCGCGGGAAGCGCTGTCCACGGAAGAGTATCGGGCCTGGCGCCGCGGTGGCGGCAAGGGGCGGGAGGTCGAGAAATACGGGATGCACGCCCTGGTGTTCAATGAAGCCGGCACGCCGCCGGCATTGCAGCAGGCGCGCACCCAGCAGGAGGCGATGGATATCTGGCAGCGTGCCTATCACATCGATACGTCGTATGAATGCGTGGCCGCAGCGCAGCTATGCATTGCCCTGGCCTGCGAAAACCTGCAGGCGGGTGTGATCAACGCTCCGCCCAAGCTCAACGCCAAGCGTGCCAAGCGCGGCAAAAGCCCACTGCCTGATTACCGGGTGGTGATGCTCGACCCGGCCTCGAGCGCCGGCCGCCCGGGCACGCCGGACAACCGCGGCGCCGCCGGCGGCGACCGGCGCGTGCGATCGCACCTGCGGCGTGGCCACCTGCGACGGCTGGCCAGCGGCAAGGTGACCTGGGTGCGGGCGACCTCGGTGAACACCGGCATGCCGGCGGTGGGCCAACGCTACGCCGTACCCGGGCCGATCCGGGACGCCTGAGCGGCCCCCCGGCCGGGGTCAGGCCGGTGTAAGCAGTCGCCGGCGCAGCTTGGCGCGGGAGAGCTTGATCGGCTGGGACTCGCCCTCGGCCTCCAGCCGGGCCAGGACATGGACCCGGGTGTGACCGGTGACCGCCAGACCGGCGCCGCGGGCCACCAGGCGCGGCTTGCCGCCGGCCAGGGCCTGATCGGTGAAGGCGGCGAACTCGGCCAGGCCGCCGTAGAGATCGAGCACCTGGGTCCGGTCATCGAAACGCAGGATCACGTCGTCGCCGTCGACGTGCAGCGCCGCGGCCGCCGGCGGCACCTCGGCGTGGCTGCGATGGGCCGGCCGGTAGCGGTAGAGATACAGGCGGTCGACCAGTGGCTCATCCTCGGTGTAGCGATCGCGCCGGGTCGAACGCCGGGCCTGCTCGGGGTCGAAGTCGGGCAGATCCCGGATCAGGGGCAACGGGCCGTCCGGCGGGGTCACCACCAGAAACGGCAGACCGGTGCGGCAGTGCTCGGCCCGGCGCTGGCCCGGGCGCCAGAGGTTGGCCGCCGGCGACGGCTGCAGGGGCTTTCGCATGAGCAGGACCTCGGTAGCCGGAAGCTCGGCGAGCGTGGCCAGCTCCGCCTCGACCTGGCGTTCCGGCGCCAGCCCGTAGTGCCCGGGGCCTGATACCCGTGCCCGGGCCTCGGCCACGGTCAGGCGGATGCCGGCCGCGCCGTGGGCGTCCCAGCCGAACGACACCCGATCCAGACCGTCGGGGAAGATGCGCAGGGTGCGATAGCACTGCAGCAGGCACAGGGTTCGGGCCCGGGCCAGATGCTTGCGCTCGCGCGACCAGCGCTTCTGGCCGATCACCGCCACCGCATCGCGCAGCCGCGCCTTGGCGGCATTGACGTTGGCCACGGCTTCGATTGCGGCCGCCGGCACCCCGACCACCCCGACCAGGCGCTGGGGGGAACTGGCGTCCTGATCCGGATGGTAGTCGAGCGCGGCGATGATCCGGCGTGCCGCCAACCGGGCATCGGCGCCCTCCCGGCGGTCGACCGTGATCGGCTCGACCTCATGCCCTTCCCCGCCGTTGTCGCCGGCGACCGGCGTGCGGGTCATGGGCAGCTCGTAGGTGATCGCCCGGCGATCCTCGGCCGCGGCAAGCACGCCATTGAGGCTGGCCACCGCGTCATCAAGATCGGACGCGGCGGTGGCGATCGCCGCCTTGGCAGCAGACAGGTCCATGACCGTCTCCTGTATGAACGTACACGCATGTTAGCGCACCCTGCCCCGCCCGGACAGCCATTCACCCATGACGTATATCACCCCACTACCCCACCAAACCAGCACCCATCTCCCTCACAAACGCATGGTGGTATATCACCCCACCTCTAATCCGGCCTCAATCCACCGGCCAGGCCCCGAGCCGCTGACCGGTCCTTTCCCGGTTCTTCCCCTCTTTTTTCCCGGTCTTTTTTCGGGCCCCGGGGAGCGGGGGTTGGCGGGTGGTGTTGTGGTGGGGTGATATACCTCGGGGTGTCCGGTTGGGGCTGGCGTGTCGGTGTCGGTGCCAGTCCGGAATCGATGCCCAATCCGGAGACTGGCATGGATGCGACGACGGTTGAGAGCGACAGCCGGCTGACGGCGATGGCGCGCGGCTATATCAGTCGGGTGCTGGCCAGGCTGGGGCCAGCAGTGACTGCGCCTGGCAAGGGGTTGGCGGCGCGGGCTGTCCGCGACTGCCAATGGCTGATGGCGGGGCGCGATAGCTGGCCAGCTTGTCCGGTGAGCGCCGGTGCGGCGCTAGCGGACGCCCTGCTCGCCCAGTCCGGCGAGTATGCGGCCCGGCTACATCTGGCGCTGGGGGCTGATCGCCAGGGTCGACGGCCGGCGATGCCCATCTACCCCTGCGAGGACGGCCGAGGAGAAGGCAGTGTGATCACGCCACCCTGGCGGCCGGCCGGGTAACGGGAGTCCAAGTACCGGAAGGACAAAAAAACGGGTATCCGGAATCTACTGTGGACTGGGGTAAGCCGCGCTGTAACTCGTTCGTTCTCACGTTTGTGGATTTCCGTGGTTTGTGCCAAGTCACGGCAGGTCCCGAGGATGTGGGTTCTCGGAACGTCTATTCGAAGTAACCTGCTTCCAGAAGCCCACAGAGGGTAGGAATATGGGGGCCGTACTCGATTGTCCGGCTCTCTGTCGTCGTGGAAGCAGCAGCACGAGTGAATGTCAGGTAATCGGTCGCGGAGGTATCCGGTAGCGCAGGGGTCGACCGGGCGCGTTGTCGTAGGGGCTTGCGGTTCGGGCGGCGGGCCTTCTCGTCGTATACCAACCGGGCACGGATCACATCGAAGCTATAACCTCGGCCCATTCGATTCATGTCCTTCGCGAGGCGGTTGATGGACTCAGTATAGCCATTCGAGATGGGATGCTCGTAGTAATTGAATACCGGTTCCCACCAATTGCGAAGGGCGGTAGCAGTCTCTTTGAACTGAGGCGCCACCAACTCAGGTATGCCGTTTAACCACGCCTGGGCCGCTCTTTCAGCTTCCCGGCGACAATCATGCTCGTATAGGCGATGGAACGTCTCTTTCGCCTCATAGGCCGCCCCCAATGCTGGGAACTGTGCAAACCAGCGATCGAGAAGCTCACATTGAGCTTCGTCAAAATCCCGCTTACGCGCCAACAGCAGAAAACGGTCATCCTTTAGCTTGAGGCGAGTCCGCGTATCCAAGCCCTTGCGGATGAGCTTGCGAACCTTCTCCACGGCATCGTTTGCCATCCGAACGACATGCCAGCGATCAGCAACGATCAATCGACCCGGTAGCTGCGCATCAATCACCTGTCTATATACATTCCACAGATCCATCGTGACGACCCGCACCCGATGTTTATCCGGGAGCTGCTGAAAATACGCGAGCAGATCCGCCTTCTTGCGCGTCGGCAGCATATCGAACAGGGCGAGTTCGGTGACGTTAGTGATCATCGCCCGGTACTGGCCGATGATCTTTAGTTCGTCTATTCCAAGCACATCGGGCGTTTCGAATTTCACTTCCCGTGAGAGCCGTTCGACATAATCGTCGAAGATGTGCCGGATCGTGCGCTCGTCCACGCCGACATCGCGGGCAATCTCAGCGAAGGTGCGGCGCAAGCAATGTTGCTCGATGTAAGCGATCAGGCGGGAGGTCGCTTGACGCTTCGAATCCACATTGAGCAATCCACTGAATGTGGTTTTCCCGCAGCGCTTGCACCGATAGCGGCGCCGCTGGATCTCGATCAGGACACGCTTGCCATGCATCGGTGTGTCGATGAATTTTTGTGTTTGGCGCCCGTGCCCTTGCATGCCGTCATGTTGACATTGTGGGCAGCAGGGCGGCTCGGCCTGCCCATCTGCTAGCACTCGGTAATGATCGCCCAAGTCATCGATTTCCAAGGCCCGGAGCGGCCGCAGGTTCAAGAAGTCCTGAATCATTCTGGCTCCTTAGGACCGTATCTCAGCTCGTTCGCACACATCTATAACGTCGATCAGACTACGCTCACCGGCATAGTGCTTGGCTCACTGCCACCAGAACGTATCAAGGGGCGACGGGTGACAACCTGAAACTGCAGGCTAAGCCGATATGGGGGCGCTAATTCGGAGCATCATTCCGCCTCTCTTGCCGCTCGGCTGCCTGATTGCAATGCGCTATCGAGACACCTGACCCAGGTGTGGCGGCTTATGTGGCCGCCAACTTGGGTTCTCCAACCGAGCTCGCGGCGTGCATAGCCCCCAGGTGGTCATCACTTCGGGTGGTACGTGGGTACCATAGCCTGACGTAGGGCCTCGCGGACCGTGTCGGGTCGCTCCATAGGCAGGAAATGGGTGGTTCCGGGGAGGGCGTTCACTTCGGCGCAGGGCAGTAAGGCGTGCAGGCGCTGGCGTGCCCTTGGCGAGAACGTTGAAGCGCGTTCCGCGGCCAACGCGATCACCGGACACTGCAACCGACGGATGCCGGGCCAGGGGTTGTGTTCGGTATGGGCGAAGGTGGTGCTCTCCCACTCGGGCGCACAGGCCAAGCGAACGTGATCGCCACGCTGCACGAGGCCGTGCTGGACATAGGCTTCAAGCCATGCCTCGGGCCAGGTCTTGAAGCCACCGCGGCCACGAAAGTTGGCAAGCGCCGCGGCATGCGAGTCGAATACCCTGCGCCGGCGTGCCGCGCCGGCGGCCAGTGAGAACCGGTGCGACCGGCGAAGCAGCTTGGCCAGCCACAACTGCCAGCCCTGCCAGCGATCCATGATCGCGGGCTCCGCCAGTAGCAGCCCGTGGACCTTGTCCGGCTGTCGGGCCGCGGCCATGATGCTGGTGGTGGCACCGATGGAATGGCCGGCCAGCCAGACCGGCGCATCCAGGCCCTCCAACCAGGCGGTAAGATCCTGGTAGTAGGTTTCCCAGCCACGGAACTTCGCGATATCCGCGGCCTCGGCGCTGGCCCCGTGGCCGCGCATGTCCCAGGCCAGCACGTTGCAATCGCCCGCCAGCTCGTCGAGCAGCGGCCGGTACAGTCGACCATGGAAACCTGTCGCGTGCGCCCAGTGCAGAGTAGGGCGTCCGTCCGATTGCGGCCACCGCCACTGCACGATGTCCCGGCCGTCCGGGGCGGTGAAGCCGTCGCGCTCGATCACGTCGCGCGTCTCAGTAGGACTTGGGCAGGCCGAGGACATGTTCACCGATGTAGTTGAGCAGCATTTCGTTGTTGATGGGTGCGACCTCCATCAGCCGGGCCGAGGGCCATAGCGTGATGATGTCGTAGTCCCTGTCGAAGCCGTAGCCGCCGTGGGTCTGCAGCGCGGCCTCGACGGCTTTGACCGCGGCACGCGAGCCCAGCAATTTCGCCATGTTGGCGTGGGCGCCGGCGTTGCCGCCGGCGTCGAAGGTCGCGGCAGCCTGGATCATCATCAGCCGTGCGGCCTCCAGTTCGGCCTTGGCCTCGGCCAGCCGGTGCTGCAGGGCTTGGTAGCTGCCGATGGGGACGCCGAAGGGTTTGCGTTCGTTGGCGTAGGCGACGGCCTTTTTCAGCGCATAGTTGCCCAGGCCCACGGACATGGCGGTCACGAGCAGGCGTTCCGAGTTCAGCGCCTCGAACATGGCGGCCAGGCCCTCTCCCGGCTTGCCGATCAAGCGGTCCGCGGCGAGCTCGACCTCGTCGAAGAAAACCAGGTACTGCCGCTCCGGCCAACCGACGTCGATATTCAGGGGCTGCAGTTCCACGCCGGGCGCATCGGTATCCACCACGAACAGTGACATACCCTCGGTGCGGCGCTCGACCTCGCCGGCCTTCTGGGTGCGGGCCACGACCAGCATACGGTCGGCGTCCGCTGCGCCGGAAATGAATACCTTGCGCCCGGTCAGTCGGTAGCCGTCGCCATCCCGTGTCGCCAGTGAGGCCATCGCGAAGCTGTTGGTGCCGGCATCCGGCTCGGTGATGGCGAAGCACAATTTCTCGGCCCCGCTGATCGTCGGTTCGACGAAACGCTCGAACTGCTCAGGCGTGCCGTGGCGGATGATCGGCACCCGCGCAAAGCCGGTGAGCAGCAGCATGGGCAGCACCAATCCGGCCTCGGCCAGCGCTTCCATGAGCGCCACCAGTTCCACCTGGCCGCCGCCCGTGCCGCCCAGATCTTCGGGGATGGTAATGCCAAGCAGTCCGTATTCGCCCAGCGCCTCCCAGGCCTCCTGCGGGAAGCGGTGGTTATCGATGCATTCGCGCATGTATTCCCGGGAAAAGCCTTCGCTCACGATGCGGGCGGCCTCGCGGACATCGCGCATGCGCTCGGCGACGCTGGCCTGGTCGAACCCGATTTCGGTTGCAGTGCTCATCATGATCTTCTCCTCGCGGTCACCCGTCCGGGGCGAACAGGTTGCGTTTGCCGTCGTTGTGCACACGGCCCCTCCGGTCGAGAAATTCCTCGTTCGTCATGGCATCGAGCAGACCGGCATCGTCTGGCGTGTTGGCCACAAAGCGCCGGCCATCGCTCAGGCGGCCGAGGACGATGCCGTGAACCGGCCGGTCGGCGCGGTCGTGCATGACGGTGTAGGTCTCGATGCGGCCCTGGTCGTCGGCCTGCTCCACCGTATCCACCACGGGGCCGGCGTCGATCTCCGCTTGCAGACCGGCTGCATCGATCGGCCGCCAACCGCCGGTGGGCGGCTGTCCGCCGTAGAGCCCCAGCGAGTGCTTGCTCATGTACCAGCCCACGCCGCTGACCAGTCCGGTGGCGCTTCGGTCGGCGCGGATGCGGTTCATGATCTCGGCGATGGCGTGGGTGCAATAGTTGTTGCCGGGCCCGCCGTGGTAAGCCAGTCCGCCCGTGACGGTCAGCGGCCGGGGGTCATGCGCGGCGATGCCCAGCGCGTCGCGCGCCATCTGCACCGCGCTGGGGAAGCAGCTGTACAGGTCGAGGTGATCGATCTCGTCGATGGCGAGCCCGCTGGCCGCGGTCAACCGCTCGCCGCAAGCGGCGATCGCCGGCGAGCGGGACAGATCCGCCCGCTCGGACACGAACCAGCGCTCGTGGGCGTTAGCCGCGGCCAGGGGGTACACCCAGCGCTCGGGGTCGATGCCCAGCTGCCGGGCCTTGGCCGCCGACATCATCACCAGCGCGGCGGCCTGATCCACGGCGATGATGGCGTTCATCTGCTTGGTGTAGGGCGCACCGACCATGCGGTTTTTCGGTGTGCGCTCGGCGATATCGGCCGCCGATAGCGGCTCGCGGCGCCAGGCCTGCGGATTGCGCACCGCGACGGCATTGAGCCGGGCATACAATTCGCCCAGCATCTGCCGGTGCTCGATCGGGCCATGGCCGTAGCGGCCGCGCAGGGCCTGCTCGAACAATGGATAGATCTGGATGGGCAGATCCAGCCAGTGGCGTTGTTCCGTCGCATTGGTCGGCTCGCGGTCGTCACCGAGCAGCCGCGGGCCCTCACCGGTATTGGTGTCGATCACCCCGGACAGGCCGGCGCCCTTGCCGCGCATCTGCGTGGCAAGGGCCTCACCCCCCGCGATCAAGGCACAATCGAGCTCGCCGGCGGCGATGCGGTCGGCGTAATACCCCACCAGCCACTGGCCCATGTTGCCGCCGATGGGGGTGTAGAAGCGCTCGCCGGCATCGATGCCCAGGCGCCGCGCCAGGCTGGCCGGGGCGTCGGGATAGGCCGGTGCCAGTATGTTGAGACAGGTCAATGACTGGATTCGCTCCAGCACGCCGGGCACGCCACAGTCCGCGGCCGCCGCCCGGGCAGCCTCGGCGATCAGGCTGATCGGCGTGCGTTCGGCATCCGGCTCGCGCGCGGTGATCTGGCCGGCGCCGACCAGCACCGGGGTTGTCTGCTCATGCGTCATTATCGATCTCTTGATTGTCGACCGGCGCACCGAACAGTAACTGCACTCGGCCGCGGGCGATCGGCGCGCGGGTACCGACCTGCCGGCAGGTCACCTGCACCAGACTGGTACGGCGGCCCTGGCGAACGATCTCGGCGCTGGCAAAGGTGGACTGCGCCCGTGCGGAGCGCAGGTAGTCGATGTCGCAGTCCAGGATGCGCGGGCGACGACCTGCCGCGTCCTGGCTTTGCGCGGCAACACGCGCGGTGATCTCGATCAGCGCCCCCAGCACGCCGCCGTGCAGGGCGGGCAGCATGATATTGCCGATCAGGGCCTCGCGATACGGTAAATGCAGTTCGATACCGGTGCGGTGCTGTCCGATTTCGAGCCCGAGATGGCGGGCATAGGGGATGCGCGCCAGCAGGGTCCTCCAGGCGGCCCGTGTGTTGGTGTCAGTGCCATATTCGAGTGGCATCGATTGCCCTGGGGTGGTGCCGCTCATGCGCTGTTGTCCCCTTCTCCGGCCGCCTGGAAGCGTTTGCCCCGGGTATTGCGCATGAAGGTGGCCTTGCCCGTGGCCACCGGCTGCTCCCGGCCTTCGGAGAGGACGTCACAGTGGACGAAGGCGACATCGTCGGTGAGATGCAGACAGCGGGCCTGCGCCAGCAAGGCTCGGTCGCTGGCGGCCGGCCGCAGATAATCCATGCGCAGATCCAGGGTGGCGATGGGCGTCAGCTCCCCAGACGCGGCGAATACCGCAAGCCCGGCGGCCGAATCCGCCAGCGAATACAGCACGCTGGTGCAGATTTCCTCCGCATCGTCATCGGCGAGCAGCCATAGCTGCGGGGCCAGACGCATGCGGACCTGGTCGGCTTCCACCGCAACCACCCGCATGCCCAGGTCCCGGCTGTGAGGGACTTGCTCACCGAATTGGCGCGCCACAGCGACGGGGGCATTGTCTGGCGAGCCGCTTGCCCCGGCCATCAGTTGCGCGTCCGTTCCTGTTCCATCTCCGCCCCCATGTCGCCGCTCAGCTCATCGTGCGCCGCCAGCAGACGCGGATAATGCTTGCGATAAACGGCTTCCAGCTCGGCTAAAGGCAGGTCGGCGCGGGGGCCGTGATCGACCAGATACTCCATGTGGCGCCGCCCCACGGTGTCGAACTCGTGCATCAGCGCATTCTCGCGACCGTCGAAGTCCAGCGCCTTGACGCCGAAACGTTCGCATAGCTCGATGTTGAACGCCGGAGTGGCCTTGACCCAGCGCCCGTCGAACCACAACTCGGTATAGCCGTGGTAATAGAAGATGTCGGTTTGCATCAGCGCCAGCAGGCGTTGGCTGGCCAGGTGGTTTTTCACATCCGCCAGACCGATGCGCGCGGGAATGCCGGCGGCCCGGGCGCAGGCCGCCAGGAGCGCGGCCTTGGGCACGCAATAGCCGCTGCCGGCGGCCAGGGTGGTGCTGGCGCGCAGGTGGACGGGGTCGAGCGAGAATCTGTAGGGGTCGTAGCGGATTTCATCGCGCACCGCGTAGTAGAGCCGGACGGCGCGCTGTCTGTCATTGCCATCCCCGGCGCGATTGCGGGCAAAGGCCTGGATGTCGTCGTGATCGCTATCGATAAATTCGCCGGGCGCAAGATAATCGTGGGTGTCTGCATTCATGAAAACAGTGATTCACTCTAGGGCTGTGGCGCCTGCGGCCGAGTCCAGGATCACCGCAGCGTGATTCGTGTCGACGATGGAGCCTCGGGTAGATTGCGGATTACCCGCAAGGTCATTTTTTGACAACGAAGGGTCATTTGAAGACAACGGGAGTCGGCAGTATGTCTGGCTAGGGTGACGAGCCCGGTGAATGCATCCCTCGAAATCCGGCATCTTGCCTGTACTGCTCGGGCGGCTGCCCGAACCAGCGCTTGAACGCGCGCCTGAAATTCGCGGTGTCGTGATAATTCAACAGCGCTGCGATGGCCTCAACGGACAATCGGCTGTCACTCAAATAGTGGGTAGCCTGCTGGGACAGGATCTCGTCGCGGATCTGGCGATAGCCGCTGCACTCCTGTTTGAGCTTGCGAGCCAGGCTACGTTTGCTGATGAACAAAGCGGCGGCTGCTTCGTCTTCACTGAGCGTTCCGGGCGGGTGGGACAGCATCATCTGCTTGAGCCGGGTTCGGTAGTCCGGGTTACTGGTCCGGAGGCGCGCGAGCATGGCTTCGCATTGCTGCATGGCCAGGCGATAGTTTTCGTGGTTGGCGGAGGCGTTTGGTTTCCGACACAACGCCACCGGGAATGTGACCTTCAACTGCTCGCAGGAGAAGTAAAATGGCCCCGGTAAATAATCCGGGTAGATAGCCTCGTAGATAGGGGCCGAATGAGGGAAACAGACCTCGGCCTCATGCATCGGCCGACCGACGATGAATTCGCCAATTTCAAGAAATGCCTTCACCACTGTATCCGCCAGGCAACGCGCAATAGCCTCATCGAGCGGGACCTGGAAATTCGCCAGGCATTCCAGGCGATCCTCAACCTGTTGCAGGTGCAACTGGATGAAGCTGGCGCGCGTGGGCATGAATTCGTGAAACGCTTGTAGCGCGGTAAGCAGGTCGGGGCTGCTATAGGCGACAAAGCCCATCGCACCATGGGTTGCCGGCGTCAGGCGCGCGCCCAGCCGTAATCCGAACTCCGGCTCGCCCGACAGTTCCAGCGCGTTGCGCAGAATCCGGATCTGCTGGGTCGCGGTTAGTAGGCTGTCTTGGCTCAGCAACTGTGCAACGTCGAGTCCGGTGCCGCGCAACAGTTCGGGGAGTTGGCGCGCCGACAGGCCAAGTTCACGAGCGATCAGCCGAGAGTAATTCGACGGAATATCGGGTTCGGCGGTTTGCGAATCCGCCGCGGGCTGCGTCGTTGCCATGGGCGTTCCTCCACGTTGGCGGCAAGTGTCTTCAAATGACCCTGCATTGTCAAAAAATGACCTCGCCGGGATGCCGTGACGCAACCATCATCCAAAGTAGACAGGACTGCAGGAGAAGGGCATTGGGCAAGATCACCTTTATCGAGCACGACGGCACCGAACACGTTGTTGAATTCGAGGCGGGCGCCTCGCTGATGCAAGTCGCCGTGAATAACGCCGTTCCCGGCATCGACGCGGACTGTGGGGGCGAGTGTGCCTGTGGCACCTGCCACGTCATCCTCGCGCAGGAGTGGTTCGCAAAGACCGGCACGCCCGGTCCGGACGAAGAGCAGATGCTGTCCATGACACCGGAGCGTGCAGAAAGCTCGCGGCTGGGCTGCCAGGTTCAAACCACCGAGGCGATGGACGGCATGACCGTTCGGCTGCCCGAGTTCCAGATGTAAGCGTGGAGAACGCCATGTCAACACAATTGCAAGCAATCGATGTAGCCCAGACCCGGCTGGTCAACGCCACATCCAGAGTGGTGCCGATGCATTTGCAGATCCAGGCACTGAAGTTGCTGGTGAGGGCGAAGAAGAGGATCTTCGGCCCGCGCAGGCCCCCGGTCCACTTCGTTGAAGCGCCCGTTCCCGATGTCGGCACGCTGGCGCTCGAGGACATCGACCTCAGCAACCCCTTCCTGTACCGACAAGACCAGTGGCGCGCCTATTTCAAGCGGCTGCGTGACGAGGCGCCTGTGCACTACCAGAAGAACAGCCCCTTCGGGCCGTTCTGGTCGGTGACGCGCTATGAGGACATCCTGTTCGTGGACAAGCATCACGAGCTGTTTTCCTCCGAGCCGATCATCGTGCTGGGGGACTTCCCGGAAGGGATGCCCGTGGAGATGTTCATCGCGATGGATCCGCCCAAGCATGACGTGCAGCGCCGCTCGGTCCAGGGCGTGGTGGCGCCGCAGAACCTCAAGGAAATGGAAGGGCTGATCCGCAGGCGCACCGGGGATGTGCTCGACAACCTGCCCCTGGATGAGCCCTTCAACTGGGTGCCGGTGGTATCGAAGGAGCTGACGGGCCGCATGCTGGCAACACTGCTGGATTTCCCGTATGAGGAACGGCACAAGCTGATCGACTGGTCCGATCGAATGGCCGGCACGACAGCGGCGACCGGCGGTGAATTCGATGATGAAGAGAACATGTTCGAAGCCGCCGCCGAGATGGCCTGGGCTTTCTCCCGGCTGTGGCGCGACAAGGAGGCCCGTCGCGCGGCGGGGGAGCCGGCCAGCTTCGATCTGATCAGCCTGCTGCAGAGCAGCGACGACACGAAGGACATGATCAATCGTCCGATGGAATTCATCGGCAATCTGGCGCTGCTCATCGTCGGTGGCAATGACACCACGCGCAACTCCATGAGTGGCGGAGTGCTGGCCCTGAACGAGTTCCCGGAGGAATTCGCCAAGCTGAAGGCGAACCCGGCGCTGATTCCGAGCATGGTCTCGGAAATCATTCGCTGGCAGACCCCGCTGGCACACATGCGACGGGTCGCCACGCAGGATGTGGAACTGGGCGGCCAGACCATCAGGAAGGGCGACAAGGTCGCGATGTGGTTCGCATCCGGCAATCGCGACGAACGCAAGTTCGAGGATCCCGATCGATTGATCATCGATCGCAAGGGGGCACGCAACCATCTCTCCTTCGGCTACGGCATCCACCGCTGCATGGGCAACCGCCTGGCCGAATTGCAACTGCGCATCCTCTGGGAGGAGCTGCTCAAGCGCTTCGAGAACATCGAGGTCGTCGACGAGCCCGAGCGGGTGCAGTCCAACTTCGTGCGGGGCTATTCGAGGTTGATGGTGAAACTAACGGCGAATCCGCAGTAGGCCGGGTAAGCGTCAAACCGCCGGCACATCGCCGAGCGCAGTAGTTTTGCAGAGTTGCTTGATCGATCCATCCGAACGGGGTTTCGCGGCCATTGTGGCTACTGCATGACCCTTCGGGGTAAATGCGAGGTCGTCGCCAGCACGGCGAAAGTGTCTGCGCGATCGTCCGCCAACCGCAGGCACGGTTAATAGAGAGAGGCCATGGCGAACAAAGGGAAGGATGCGACGGTCATCGTTGGCGGCAGGCACGCTTCTGACGACCCTCATTCAGAAGCAATGGCCGCATGAGGCGGTCCTCATAAGCGACGAGCCCCTTCCGCCGTACCAGCGTCCGCCCCTGTCCAAGGACTACCTGGCGGGCAAAACGGCACGTGAGTCACTGTACCTGAGGCCGCACTCGATGTACGAGAACGCAGGCCACCGACTGCGGCTCGGCGAGCGCGTCGAGCGCATAGACCGGGTCAACAAGACCGTTGAGCTGTCGGACCAGAGCACCCTGGGGTACGATCGACTTGTCTTGGCCACTGGCGCACGCGTTCGACGCCTAAACGCACCCGGCGCCGACTTGGAGGGCATTCATTATCTGCGCGACATAGCAGACACGGATGCCCTGCGTAGTCAATTGAGCCCGGGGCAACGCTTGGTCATCGTAGGCGGCGGCTACATCGGCCTGGAGGTGGCCGCCATCGCCGTCAAGGGTGGCCTCAAGGTCACGGTGCTGGAAGCCGCCGGGCGCGTCATGCAACGTGTCACAGGCCCTGAAATCTCGGCATTCTTTCTCGCCAAGCACCGTGATGCCGGCGAGGAAGTGCGCCTGGACACCTCGGTAATCGGCTTCGAAGCCGACGACGACGGCCATGTGGCCGGCGTGGCGGTGGCGGACGGCAGCACCGTGCCGGTCGACGTGGTGCTCGTCGCGGTCGGCATCACGCCGGAAACCGCCCTGGCTGAATCCGCCGGTCTGCCCTGTGATGACGGCATTCTCGTCGACGAGTATGTGCGCAGCGGCGATCCCGCCATCCTGGCGATTGGCGACTGCACCCGCCACAGGAATGTTTTCTTCGAGCAGCCCCAGCGGATGGAGTCAGTCGCCAACGCGGTCGATCAAGCCCGTACCGCGGCGGCCACCCTGATGGGGGACGACAAGCCCTACGATGCCGTCCCATGGTTCTGGTCAAACCAGTACGACGTACGCCTGCAGATGGTGGGTCTGTCCAAAGATCATGATGAGCGGGTGGTGCGGGGCAACCCCAGGGACGGGGCGTTTGCGGTGTTCTATATGCGCGAAGGCCATCTTGTCGCTGTGGATGCGGTAAACCTGCCCATCGCTTTTATGGTGGGGAAGAAGCTCGTCTACCAGCACAGAGACGTCGATGCCGAGGCATTGAGTGATCCCGATATCGAATTGAAGTCTTTGGTCTGACGCATGCCGAGACTGCCGTCCGTGAACCTGGAGCCCTCCCGCGGCATGGCAGCGGAGAGTCGGGTATTACCTTCTATTCAAGGCGGAGCTTGTCCTGTGCATCGCTCTCTCGACGGCATCGGCTGAGTAAATCGAGGTGCATGCCGATATCCCATCCGGCCTGGGCCACATTACTATCTGCGTGACGGGACAACTCAACGACTTCTTGCATAAAGTCGGGACTGTATCTTGTTCGCTAGGGATATGGGTGTCCTTTTCAGACACTGTGGTCTGTTTCTTAAGTGTCCGTGACGGAGAATTGAACGTCACGCTGTGTTCCAGTTTACGACCCGACACTCACACAGGGATTGCCCACATACCATTCTATTTTACAGATTACATGTCACACGCGGAGTTGTCATCGAACCCACACTGTATTCCGGATACCC
>JAVKCJ010000024.1:0-7942 GCA_040222795.1 Salinisphaeraceae bacterium | reverse complement strand
GAAAACGAGCGTCTGCGCGCCATCGCCGAGAGCAAAAAGGTGGTCATTCTTCCTACGAAAAATCCCAAAAGTGATACATGATGAAATATCTCATAAATACAGATACCTACGATACAGTAGCATGTTATAACCGGACGTAATGACATGCGCGCGACCGGTGCGACCGAGGTGCGTCTGGAAATCCAGGCCGAGTGGCTGACGGATGAGGGCGCCTTCGATGATTTTCACACCGTCGCCGAGGTGGTCATGACCGAGCTGGTGCTCAAGCGATCAGGGGCCAACGGCCTGCACGCCATCAGCCTGGCCGGGCACGACAAGCACTCCGATGCCGTGGTCGAAAGTGATGAGATCGGCCCAGAGGACCTGCAGGGGCTGGCGCTGGCCGCGTGAAGCGCGTCCCGGGTGTCGCTTAACCTTGGAAGGCACCCCTTTAGGTAATTGTAGGCGCAGCGGCTGATCCCTCGACAAACTCCCCCGCTGCCCTGCCGTCTTGCCTCGCACCCGTCCCTATCCTCGGGCAAGATGCAGGCCCCGCTGCGATGGTTTCCCAGCGGGGCCTTTTTGCATCCAGTGCCCGCCAGAGCGCGCGACCAGGGTTGTTGATGACGGGGCTTTACTGAATTATCGTGAGGCCGCCAATCAGAATGACTCCCCGGTCTCCTCTGTTGGCAAGGAAAGCCCCGGCGGCCCCGCCCGCTGCCGGGGCTTTTTTGCGTCCGGGCATGCGTGAGATGGCAGTTGCGGCGGCGCCGGTATCGCTCACTCTGAAGGGGTCACTCACCAACGAGTTCTTGCTATGAGTTCCTTCTTCTTCGGGTTGATGATCGGCGGTCCAGATCGGCTTGATCCGGCGCTGCGCAACAAGGTCATCGCAGATACACGCACGTCCCTTGAGCAGCGTCTGGCAGCGGGTTGCGAGGATAGCGAGCTGGAAAATCTGTTCGGGCTTCCCAGTGATCGCTTCGATTCGCTCAGCGCGTCGAATATCGACGATGTCGTCACGGCGTCGGTGGACAACTTCCTGAACGTGTGGAACGAGTCCGATCCCCCCAGTGATCTGATCTGGCGACACGTCGTGGTCGGCGGCGAGACCCTGAAGATCATGTGTGCCGGCGAACAAGTTTCCTGTGATTTGCCCGTGGGGTCGGGGTTTTCGGCGCTTTACGGAGCGGCGGCGCTCGGCATTCATGAAGCCCTAGGTTGCCAGTAGGCCCGCCATGTGGATGCCTCCGACAAATCCGTTAGTCACGTCCTTCGATCATCTAATGGCAGACGAGAATGGCCTGGTTGGCGCGGCATGGACATTCTGCCGTATCGCCCATGCCGGTCAGGTGCGCAAGTACACCGGGGAGCCCTACGAGACGCACCCCAGGGAGGTTGCCCAGCGGGTGCACGAGGCCGGCGGTGATGAGGTGATGATCGCAGCCGCTTTGCTGCACGACGTGGTCGAGGATACCTGCTGCACGATTCAGCGCCTGGCGCGTTTTTTCCCGCGCCCGGTTGCCGAGATGGTGGGCGATCTGACCGACGTGCCTTCGGAGGCCCCGGGGAACCGCCGTGAGCGTAAAGCGGCCGACCGAGCCCGGCTTGCCGCTGCTGGTCCCGCGGTTCATACGATCAAGCTGGCCGATATCGGGCACAACACGGAAAACATTGTGGCGCATGACCCGCACTTTTCTCGGCTCTACCTGCGCGAGTGCGCGCTGTTGCTGACGGTGCTCGACCGGGGGCATCGAGGGCTGTGGCGCGCGGCTTTCGGGGACATCCGGGCAGGCGCGGCATCGCTGTCGGTATCACTGCCGGAGCAGGACCGGCTGGCGGAATTGTTCTGCCGGCCGCTGGCTCGTGATTAAGGCCGGGGCACTCCGGCGGGCCGGGTGCTTGCGGCGCCCTTGTCCGCGGGCAGGCTGAGGGGGTCGTTGTTTTCCCCGGCGGCCCGCCAGGGGTGCTTACCAGGAGTCCTTACGTGTCACAGGATCTGATCAAGAGCGTGTCAATCGATGCCCTGCTCGCCCGCCGTGACAGCTACCTCGAAAAGATGGAGGCCGGCCTGACGTTGATGCGGGAGGCCGGGGCTATCGGAACGGATTTGAGCATCGGCCGCCCGGCTATCGACATCGAGCCCTTCGAGCGGGCGGCGACCACGTCGGTCTTTGACCCGGGCGCTATCGAACTGCTCCGCTCCATGGCCGACGCCAACGCCTGGCATTACCTGCTGCGCGAGAGTGGGTTGTATACCTTTATGGATCGCAAGAGCCGGGGTGAATGGAAGAAGATGATTGATCGCCGGGATGTCCCGCCGCTGACCCGGGACAACATCGAGGCGAGCTTTTCCAGCCTGTACGAGTCACGACAGGAGTTGCTGGAGCGCGGCGTGATCGAGTGTTTCCGTTCCTTGAGCTGGAACTACAAGACCAACTCCCCGTGGCTGTTCGGCAAGCGCGTCATCCTGTCGTCGTTTGCCCGATACGATCGCGTGTGCGGCTTCTGCTTCTGCCTGGATAGCTGTCGCAGCCTGGATGACCTGATCCGGGTGTTCCACGTCTACGACAACCGGCCCGAGCCCGATCATCGCGATGGGGTCTGGGCGCAGCTCCACGCGAAGCCGCGCCAGGGTGCCCAGGCCTGGCGCAGCGACTATCTGTCAATCAAGTGGTTCAAGAAAGGGACTTGCCACGTCGAATTCCTGCGGCCTGATCTGGTGGACAAGCTCAACGGGATCATCGCCAGGCGCTACCCCGACGCCCTGCCGGCGGATTGCGTCCGCGGCTGACGGGGTCGCGCCGGGAGGCTGTGAGGGCGCGTCCGCCCTGTTCAACCACGGTGGTGGTTCGTTTTCAGGGTGTGGGCGTGACTGGCAGGTGGCCGGTTTCCAGGCGGCGGCCTTCGCTCATTCGAGTTGCGGCGCGTCGTGGCGTCTTCAGGCTTTAGATGTTGGCCCGAATTATCGGTGCCGGCTACTGATCCAAGCAGGGGTATGCAGTTATGCAGTTCAGCAACGCGGTTGAGATTCTTCTCGGTGAAATCCAGGGCGAGGCGATCGAGGTGAGCGATTTGGCCGAGGCCAAGGCCACGGTCCGGTCAGTGTTGGATGAAGCCAACATGCATTCAATCAATGATGTCGCAAACGGGATGAGGGTCACCGGTGTCAGCGATCCGACCGATGGGACCTGCGAGATCTATCAAGATGCGGCCATCGAGCAGGCGCGACGGCAATATGGGAGCGAAGGGGCAATCGAGGTCGACGATGGCGCGCAGCTATCGAAAGGGGATGACCCGGGTACCTACGTGCAGGCATGGCTATGGGTGTACGACCAGGATGTCGGCGTGCAGCCCTATCCTGGTGATGTCGACCTGTCGTTTTCGCTCCATACTGACGATGTGTTGGCCCTGGAAGCCGACGGCGGCAACCTTCCCGGGGATTGCCAGGAGTTCATCGTCACGCCGGGCGCCGTTTATCACGAAAACGAAGAATCCGACTGCAAGCTCGCGGAACGCGCCGCCGAGGGCTTCAAGATCAGTTTGGGAGATCACGTTGCGTCGGTGTTGGTCGAGTGGCCAGGTGCCGACTGTTGCCGGTACGAATGGTATACCGGGAGATTCGAGCGCCAGAAAGGCCGCCCGGTCGCGATTGCACTGTGCGGGGATGACGACGAGGTGATCAAGAGCGTCACGTTCGAGGGTGCCGCCGACTTGAAGAACGAGGGCATTTACAACGGCGCTGGCGATCTGCTCATCGCTGCAACCTGGGGAGGCGGTGGGGGTTTTCGATATGGCCAGCACGCCGGCGTGAAGCTGATCGTTCGCCCTGCTGAGGATGGCTCAGACGCATGATATCGAATGTCTACCAGCAGTGGTTCGATTCGCTGCGGGGGTCCCCGGATAGCTACGCCAACGGCGAGCTACCCGGGGGTCCGCTGGTGAGCCTGACGGCGGATTCGCTGTTGGCGGTCAACCTCGGCCCGGTGCGGGAGAAACTCCGGACGCGAGTCGCTGCGGATCACCCGGGACTGTCAGGCGGGGAGGTTGATCGGCTGGTGTCCGACATCATGGAGGCTGAGCTGGCCCGGATAGGAACGCGCCAGTGCGTATTCAGCAACGAGCGGCTGATGGTGTGCGTGGACCTGCTCGACGGCCTGCCCCACCTGTCCTTCCGGGGGCGGGATCGCGAAGTGATCTCTGATCGTGATCTGATGCATCGCCTGGGTCGTCATTTCGCGGGTCAACCAAACTGGGTAGTAACACACCTGTACCCGTCACGGGCGCGTGTGGTTGATACCGCGAACCAGTATCACTTGTTCCTGATCGGGATGGACCAAGATCCCGAAGAGTGGACGGGCGGTGTTCTGGATGAGTTATCCGCGCAGCCGATCCGCCGCCTGGCGGTAACGGAGGGCGCCGATAGCCTGCCTGTCTGGTGTCAGGCTGTCGGGCCGCCTGAGCGACAGATGGTTCTTCTGCGCGCTGATGCGGCGATGACCTGGCGTCGCGTGCAAGCGGTCAAGGATTTCGTGCTGGGTCCGCAGGTCGATGCGATTGATGTGCTGACCCGCGTGACGGCCGTCCCGGGAGGTGGCGTGCTGCTTGTCGCTGACGGCATGGCTGAGCAGATCGGTTTCCGGGCCGGATGGATCACGGAGCTGGATCACGAAGGCAATGGCGCCGAGCCGGTTGGCGCTCGCCAGGCGGCGCTGGCCCGTATCGACGTGGAGGATGTCGGCGCCTGGCGGGGATAGATCGCCTGGCTTGCGGCTGAGGGTCGCTGCGTCAAGGTGAATACTCAAGCCGCTCATGGTGAGTGGCGGCACGCATATTCACTAAGCCACAGGAGCGCACCCATGCCCCGATACCACCAGCGTGTCACCGAGACACACAAGGTCGATGTGATCTACACGGTGGAGGCCGATAGCTTCGAAGAGGCCGAAGAGAAGGTTCTGACCTGCGACACGGTTGCCGAAGAAAAGGTGCCGTACAGCGATCGCGTGGTGAGCCGGGATGAGCATTCGGTACCGGAGCTGATTGGCGGCGCGAAAGCCCCGGCGGTGACGGAATAGCCGGTGCGTCATCCCCTCAAGAGCGGTGGCGCGATCGATCAGGGGCAACTGCTGCTGCCCTTGCTCGATGCGCTGGAGACGTGCGGCGGTGCGGCGGCGCCCGGAGATGTCTATCCGGTGATGGCCGAGAGCCTGGGGGTGCGTGACCCCGGGCGGGAAATCGACGGCGGCAAGGGTGGCCAGGTCAATGCATTTGCCCGTGACGTTCGCTGGGCCCGGCAACGGGCAAAGCTGGAGGGTCTGATCGATAGCCCGTCGCCGGGCATGTGGCGCCTCACTGGCAAGGGCAACAAGGCGCTGCGAGAGGCCCAACCCGGGGTGGTGGTGACCGTATTCACCAGCGAGTCAGGGGTCGCGCTCTGGGCGCGCTGCGAGGATGCGTTGCGATACGTGGACGACGCCAGTGTTCAGCTTATTTTCACTTCGCCACCCTATGCCCTGCAGCGAAAGAAGGCCTATGGCAACAAGGACAGCCGGTCCTATGTCGACTGGATGACTGATCTGGTGGCGGCGCAGCGTGAGAAGCTGACCGCCGATGGGAGCCTGGTGCTCAACCTGGGCGACTGCTGGGAGAAGGGCCGCCCGAGCCTTGATCTCTATGCCGAGCGCCTGCTGATCCGGCTGGTCGATGACCTGGGGCTCAACCTGGCGCAGCGCTTCGAATGGGAAAACCCGTCGAAGATGCCGGCGCCGGCGGAGTGGGTGACGATTCGCCGGGAGCGGGTGAAGCCGTCCCTGGAGCGCCTGTACTGGCTGTCTCCTGCTGATCACCCCTATGCGGACAATCGAACGGTACTCAAGCCGTACTCGGCATCAATGAGTCGGCGCCTGGCCTCGGGCGGCGATACGCGGGGCGAGCGACCCAGCGGGCACGTCGTCGGCGATGGGGCCTTCGCGACAGATAATGGCGGCGCGATCCCCGGCAACCTGCTATCGATCCCGAATACCGACAGCGGGTCCGCCTATCTGCGCTACTGCCGCGAGGAAGGGTTACCAGTGCACCCTGCTCGATTCCCGGTCGCCCTGCCACGGTTCTTTATCAAGCTGTTGAGCCGGCCAGGTGATGTGGTGGCGGACTTCATGGCCGGGTCGGGGACGCTCGCGGCAGCCGCAGAACCGATGGGCCGGAAGTGGATCATCGGGGAAATGATGCTGGAGTACCTGCAGGGGCTACCAGGGAGGCTGGCTGGGTCGACATTCGGCGAACTCCGGTAAGCCTGTCCCGCGTCCTTCTTGGGGCGGCTTGCGGCGGCCGCTGCCGGGTTCAACCTATCTCATGTCAGGCAAACAACCGAAGGTTCCCGAGATGCAACACGTCAACTGCCCGAAGTGCGATAGCGAGAACACCGAATCCCACGAGATCACGGCCGATGGCCCGGATCATTTCTGCATGGAGTGGAGCTGCGACGACTGCGGCACGCTCTGGGCGCAGGACTACGCGGTGGAGTACACCCCCACCGAGGCCCGGGTGATCGAGCAGGCGAAAGCGGCATGAGCGTTACCCGCCGACTTTTCGGTGGTCTGGTCGCCGGCCTGGAGCGACTGGGCGTGGACTGCAGCGAAGACGCCAACGTCGATGACGGGCTGGCGCTGTTTGTCTTCACTCCCTTGGCGTTCATGGCCCTCGCGGCGCTGTTCTTCCAGCCGTGGCTTGCGCCGGTGCCGGTGGCTGTCCTCGCGCTGGTCTACTGGCGGTATGTGCGTTACCTGCGGGCGCGCACAGAGCGGAAGTTCGGCGAATGACTCGGGTCAGGGGTGATGGTGGTGGCTGCCGACTACCGATGAGTGACGAGATCGGCGACTTGTTGGCCTTGCCAAGCACGACGCTGCTGATCCAGAACTCCGCCGGCAAGGACTCGCAGGCCATGGCCTATCTGCTGCACCGGCAGGCGGTGGCGCGCTCGTGGCGCTGCCGGATTCTGCACATGCACTGCGATCTCGGCCGCATGGAGTGGCACGAGACACACGGCCATTGCCGGCAGATCGTCACGGAGCTTGGCAGTGATCTGGTGACGGTCTCGCATGCCAGATTCGATCTGCTGGGTGGCATCGAGGACAGGATGGCGAGGCGCGCTGATGCGCCGCCCTTCCCCAGCTCGGCGGCGCGCTACTGCACGGCTGGCTGGAAACGCGATCCGGCCAGCCGGTGGATTCGAAATCATATCGGCCCGGGCGAGGCGTGCGTGGTTGCCATGGGTCTGCGCGCCGAAGAGAGTTCGGCCCGGGCCCGGAAGCCGGTCTGGCAGACGCGGACGGGGGCGGATGCGCCCACGAAGAACCGCCGGGTGATCGACTGGCATCCGATTCTGCATCTGACCGAGTCGAACGTGTGGTCGACCCTTGGCTATTCCCCGGACCAGCTAGCCGCTGTGCGGTCCCGGGTTCGAGCATGGCGGGCCGAGGGGCTCGCCGGTGCTGAACTGATGCAACGGGTGCAGGGTATGGGGTTTCGTGCACACCCTGCCTATGCCCTGGGCAACAGCCGCCTGAGCTGTGCGATGTGCGTGCTGGCGTGCCGGCAGGACCTGGTGAACGGCATGGAGTTTCGCCCTGACACCGCCGCGGCGCTGATGGATATCGAACGCCGGAGTGGCTTCAGTTTCAAGCAGGGCCAGTCATTGACATCGATTGCGACCGGAGGAAATGGCGCATGAGTAGCGTGGTAGATATTACCGACGAGACCCTGGCCGCGGCACTGGACGGCGCAACCTACGAGCAGGTCAGCCAGCGCTTCGGCGTGTCGCGCGGAAGGGTCTACAGCCCCGCGGTGCGCCTGGGACGGCGCAAGCACTTGGAGTTCCACCCTCACCCCGTCACCGCGGTCCGTTCCGCGGCATCCGGGGCGGGATTGATTCGCGCTTCGCAGGCCGCCGGAGTGAGCGCGGCAT
>JAVKCJ010000023.1:0-46233 GCA_040222795.1 Salinisphaeraceae bacterium | reverse complement strand
CACCAGCTCGAGCAGCTCGGCATCGTCGACCATGTCGGCCTTGTTCAGGTACACGACGATGTGCGGCACGCCAACCTGGCGCGACAGCAGGATGTGCTCGCGCGTCTGCGGCATGGGGCCGTCGGCCGCACTCACCACCAGGATCGCGCCGTCCATCTGCGCGGCACCGGTGATCATGTTCTTGACGTAGTCGGCGTGACCCGGGCAGTCCACGTGGGCGTAGTGACGGCCTTCCGATTCGTACTCGACGTGCGAGGTCGAAATCGTGATACCGCGCGCCTTTTCTTCCGGCGCCTTGTCAATCATGTCAAATGCCGACAGCTCCGACCCGAACAACCGGTTCGATACCACCGTCAACGCCGCCGTCAACGTCGTCTTGCCATGGTCAACATGACCAATCGTGCCCACGTTCACGTGCGGCTTGCTGCGCTCGAATTTTGCTTTGGACATGGATGCTGCCTACCTTTATATCTAGTCCGTTTCCCGAAACCTTCCCGACAGGGAGGCGCTCGACGACCCTGCTCGGCGCATGAACGCGCCAACCGCCGGCGTAGCCGGCCGGTAGCGAACCGAGAACCGCGTTTTCAGCTCGCCTTCCGCCGTGGCGGCTGGAAGCCCCACCGGCGGAATAAACGTGGAGCCCGGAAGCGGATTTGAACCGCCGACCTCTCCCTTACCAAGGGAGTGCTCTACCACTGAGCTATCCGGGCATAATCTGGAGCGGGCGATGGGAATCGACCGATTCGTCAGGAACGAATCGGCGCGACCGCCAGGGAGCCCGAAGGGCGAGGCGCATGGATGCGCCGAGCAACCCACATCATCGGCCCGTTGGCGGCGCCATTACCATCCACTCACTCGTCGCTATTCAACCTCGTTATCTGGAGCGGGCGATGGGAATCGAACCCACATCATCAGCTTGGAAGGCTGAGGTTCTACCGTTGAACTACGCCCGCACATCGCCCACAACACAGCAATTTGGTGGAGGGGGAAGGATTCGAACCTTCGAAGGCTAAGCCGGCAGATTTACAGTCTGCTCCCTTTGACCGCTCGGGCACCCCTCCGGTGCTTCTCCCTCCGCGGCTTTCGGACACGTACCCGGCCGCGAAGAGCCGCGTATTCTTCGGGTTCACCGGCACGATGTCAACCGCCGGTGCGGCGATTCGCCATCGACTCGGTTACCATGCCGGTCAGCGAACTTCGGCAGGGTCCGTCCCCATGGATATCCGGCAGCTTCAGTATCTCTCTGCGCTCGCCCAGGAGCGGCATTTCACCCGGGCAGCGCAGCGCTGCAACGTCACCCAGCCCACGCTCTCCGGCCGCATCCGACAGCTGGAACAGGAACTGGGCGTGCCGATCGTGGAACGCGACCACCGGTACCATGCGCTTACCGCTGAAGGCGAACGGGTGCTGCGCTGGGCCGAGACCATTCTCGATAACTGCGATGCCATGCGCCAGGAGCTTTCCGCGCTCAAGGGCGGCCTGAGCGGACGTCTGGCGCTGGGCGTGATCCCCTCCGCACTACCGATGGTGGTGGCGGTATCCGGCGCCATGCGCGCACGCTACCCCAGCGTGGCGGTCTCGGTGCACTCGCGCACGTCGGACAAGATTCTTCGGGAGGTGGAGGCATTCCACTTCGACGCCGGCATTACCTATCTCGATAACGAACCGATCGAGCGCATGGAGACACGGCATCTCTATGACGAGCATTACCAGCTGTTTCTGCCCGCCGAGCACGAGTGGGCCAACCGCGAAAGCGTGACCTGGGCCGAGGCGGCCGCGTTGCCGCTCTGCCTGTTAACGCCCAACATGCAGAACCGGCGCATCATCAACGGTGCCTTCCATGCCGCGCAGTGCAGTCCGGTGGCAGAAATCGAGACGGATTCGGTGGTCGCGCTGTGGTCCCATGTCCGCTTCGGTGGCTGGGCCAGCATCATGCCAGCCTACTTCAGCGAGCTGTTCGGCAACGAGAGCACGGTGCACAGCATTCCGCTGGTGGAGCCGGAGGTACGCCACCAGGTGGGCTTAGTCACCCTGGCGCGCGACCCGCTATCGCCCATCGTGGCGGCCCTGTTCGAAGTCTGTCGGGATACGCCGCTGTTCCCCCTGGCGGGCGATCACCTGCTCGCCGCCGAATCAGGCTGAATCGGCCGGCGCCCCGGCATTCGCGTCCGACAAAGCCTGCGCGGCCCACTCCACCAGAGGGTGCAAGCCCTCACCGCCTCCGACCCGGAATGCAACCAGCTGCGAACGCATCTGCGGCGGCCAGAATTTACGGATGTGGTCGAGCACGCCCTCCCGGGCACGCGCCTCTGGGTAGGCCTGAAAGTAGGCGGCAATCTGATTGGCCATATGAACCATCTTCTGGTCATCCATTCTCGATCACCTCCCGCATTTCCATTCGCTCCGCCCCCGTCATCAGCAGAAAACTGCCGTCCCGCACCAGACAGGCCAGGGTGATGTTGGCCTCACGTGCCAGCCGTACCGCCAGGGCGGTCGGGGCCGAGGCGGTGCACAGCAGGCGCAGGCCGAAGGCCGATGCCTTCTGAACCAGTTCATAACTGCAGCGGCTGGACATCACCACGAAGCCGCTCGCCGGATCCACGCGTTCCCGCAGCAGAGCGCCGATAAGTTTGTCCAGGGCATTGTGCCGACCCACATCCTCGCGAGCCGTCCGCAGCATGCCGTTGTGGCCGGCGAAGGCCGCGGCGTGCATGGCCCCCGCCACCGCGTTGAACGGCTGATGGCCGCGCAAACCCGCCATGGCCCGCAGCACCGCGGCGCCGTCGAAGTTCGGGCCGTCGGGTACGCGCCCGAGCGGCTTGATAACGTCGCGCAGGCTTTCCACCCCGCACAGGCCGCAACTGCTCACCCCGGCCAGGCGTCGTTCGCGCCGTGCGAACGCCGGCATTTCGCCGATCAGACGAACCTCGACGGCATGACCTTCCGGCCGCAGGTGCCGAATCACGCGGTCCACTTCATCCGGGTGCCGGATCACACCTTCCGAACGTAGGAAACCATAGGCGAAGTCTTCGGTATCGGCCGGCGAGGCCAGCATCACCGCGTAGTTTTCGTCGTTGACGACCACCGCAACCGGCACTTCCTCGGGGAAGGCGCGCGTGACCGGCTCGACCGCGCCGTCCGACCACCGCTGCGCGGTAATTCGACCGGCCACCCAAGCCTCGTCGGCATCGGCCCTGTCGACCGGGGCGGTCATGATTCGGTCAGGCCTTCTCGGTTTCGGGTTCCGCGATGCGCTGCTGATTCTCCCGATCGTCGAGATAGCGCTTCTGCCACTCGGACATGGTGTTGCAGGGACGCACTTCCACCGCGGTCACCTTGTATTCGGGGCACTCGGTGGCCCAGTCGGAATACTCGGTGGTGATCACGTTGGCCGCCGTCTCCGGGAAGTGGAACGTGGTGTAGACCACGCCCGGCATCATGCGCTCGCTCACGATCGCTCGCAGCGTGGTTTCACCCATGCGCGACGCCACCGCTACGAGCGTGCCGTCCCGGATACCCCGGGTCTCGGCGTCCGACGGATGCAGTTCCAGCCAGTCCTCGCCGTGCCAGACACGGTTCTCGGTGCGACGGGTCTGGGCGCCCACGTTGTACTGGGAAAGAATCCGGCCGGTGGTCAGCAGCAGCGGGAACTTGCGGTTGGCCCGTTCGTCGGTTGCGACGTAGGGCGTGAGCATGAATTTGCCCTTGCCGCGCACGAATTCGCCGATATGCATGACCGGCGTGCCTTCCGGGTGCTCCTCGTTGCACGGCCACTGGATGCTGCCGAGCTGATCGAGACGCTCGAAGCTCACGCCCTGGAATGTCGGCGTGGTGCGAGCGACCTCGTCCATGATCTCGGACGGGTGGTTGTAGTGCATGGGATACCCCAGCTTCTGCGCCAGGTCCTGGGTGATTTCCCAGTCACCCTTGCCCGCCGGCGGCTCCTGCACCTTGCGCACGCGGTTGATGCGGCGCTCGGCATTGGTAAAGGTGCCGTCCTTCTCCAGAAACGACGAGCCGGGCAGGAATACGTGGGCGTAGGAGGCGGTTTCGTTCAGGAACAGGTCCTGCACGATCACGCACTCCATCGCCGACAGGCCGGCGGCGATGTGCTTGATATTCGGGTCGGACTGGAGAATGTCCTCACCCTGCACGTACAGCGCCTTGAACGTGCCACCGGTGGCCGCGTCGATCATGTTGGGAATACGCAGACCCGGCTCGGTGTCCAGGGTGACGCCCCATTCCTTCTCGTAGAGGTCGCGCACGTCTTGTCGCGATATGTGGCGGTAGCCCGGCAGTTCGTGCGGGAACGAGCCCATGTCGCAGGAACCCTGCACGTTGTTCTGGCCGCGCAGCGGATTCACGCCCACGCCATTGCGGCCGATGTTGCCAGTGCACATGGCCAGGTTGGCCATGCCCATGACCATGGTCGACCCCTGGCTGTGCTCGGTCACGCCCAGACCGTAATAGATCGCGGCATTGCCGCCGGTGGCGTAAAGCCGCGCCGCGGCGCGAATGTCAGCGGCCGGCACGCCGGTGATTTCGGCCACGGTTTCCGGACTGTTTTCGGGTCGCAGGATGAAGTCGCGCCATTCCGCGTATTCGTCAACCTCGCAGCGATCGCGGACGAAGTCTTCGTCCGCCAGTCCCTCGTCCAGCACGGTGTGGGCGAGCGCATTGATTAGCGGCACGTTGGTACCGGGCTTGAGTTGCAGATGATAGTCGGCCTCGACGTGCGCGGAACGCACCAGGTCGATGGCTCGCGGGTCGGCCACGATCAGTCGGGCGCCGGCCCGCAGCCGTCGCTTCATCTGCGAGGCGAACACCGGGTGCGCGTCGGTCGGGTTGGCACCGATCACCAGCATCACATCGGATTCTTCCACCGAGTCGAAGTCCTGGGTGCCCGCCGAGGTACCCAGAGTCGTCTTCAGACCGTAACCGGTGGGCGAGTGGCACACCCGGGCGCAGGTATCGACATTGTTGGTACCGAACACGGCCCGCGCCAGCTTCTGCACCAGATAAGTTTCCTCGTTGGTGCAGCGGCTGGAGGTGATCGCCCCGAGCGCCGCACGGCCGTACTCGTCACTGATAGCACGAATGCGTTGGACGGTGAAATCGTAGGCCTCGTCCCAGCTCACCTCCCGCCAGGGGTCGGTGATCTTTTCCCGGATCATGGGCGATGTGATGCGGTCCGGATGCTGGGTATAGCCCCAGGCAAAGCGGCCTTTCACACAGGAATGGCCGTGATTCGCCTTGCCTTCCTTGGAGGGCACCATGCGCACGACGTCGTCGCCCTTCATCTCGGCCTGGAAGGAACAGCCGACCCCGCAGTAGGCACAGGTAGTGGTCACTGCCCGTTCCGGCATGCCCATTTCGATCACGTCCTTTTCCAGCAGCGCCTCGGTAGGGCAGGCCTGCACGCAGGCGCCACAGGACACGCATTCGGAATTCAGGAAGTCATCCGAATCGGTGCCGGCGCTGATCATCGACGCGAAACCGCGGCCGTCCACCGTCAGGGCGAAGGTGCCCTGAACCTCGTTGCAGGCCCGCACGCAGCGCGAACAGACGATGCAGCGGCTCGAGTCGAAGCGGAAATAGGGGTTGGAGGCATCGGGCTCGACGTCCTGGTGGTTGGCCCCGTCGCGGCCGTAGCGAACCTCGGTCACCCCGAGCTGATCGGCAAGTTGCAGCAGCTCGTCATCGCCGTGTCCGTCGGGCGTGACGCTCTGGCCCGGGTGATCCGACAGGTACAGCTCCACCACCCCGCGCCGCAGCTCGTTGAGCTTGTCGCTCTGCGTGCGCACCTCCATGCCCTCGGCCACCGGCATGGTGCAGGAAGCCGGATAGCCCCGCTTGCCCTCGACCTCGACCAGACAGAGCCGGCAGGAGCCGAACGGCTCGAGGTTGTCAGAGGCACAGAGCTTGGGCACATCGATGCCCGATTCCAGGGCTGCCCGCATGACAGACGTGCCCTCGGGCACCGTCACGGACTGGCCGTCGATTTCCAGCGTCACCTGCTGGTCGGAGTGACTGGCGGGGGTGCCGAAATCGGTGGGTTTGAGCTGGGTGGACATGGCTGCCTCCTGGGAGGACCGCTGATGAGTTCGGAATCAGGCCGCGGCGGTGCGCGGTTCGAAATCGTCCGGGAAATGGTTCAGGGCGGACAGCACCGGGAATGGCGCCATCCCGCCGTGCGCGCAGAGCGACCCCTGGATCATGGTTTCGCACAGCTCGCGCAGCAGCGCGATATTGCGGTCGCGATCATCGTCGGCGGTGATCCGGTCGATCACTTCCTGGCCGCGCACCGACCCCACACGGCAGGGCGTGCACTTGCCGCAGGACTCGATGGCGCAGAATTCCAGCGCGAACCGCGCCTGCGCCACCATATCCACGGTGTCGTCAAATACCACGACACCGCCGTGGCCGATCATGCTGTTGGCCTCGGCGAAGGCCTCGTAATCCAGCGGCGTGTCGAACAGGTCGGGCGGCAGATACGCGCCCAGCGGGCCGCCAACCTGCACCGCCCGGGCGGGCCGACCGCTGGCACAGCCACCACCGAGTTCGTTGATCACGTGACCGAGGGTGACCCCGAACGGCACTTCGTACAGACCGGGCCGGGCCACATTGCCGCAAAGCTGCACGGTCAGCGTGCCGCGGGACTTTTCCACGCCAACCGCGTGGTAGGCCGCACCGCCGCCGGCAAGAATGGCCGGCACCGAGCCGAGCGTGATCACGTTGTTGACCACCGTCGGCCGGCTCAGAAAACCCTGGATGGCGGGCAGCGGCGGCTTGAAGCGAATGACGCCCCGCTTGCCTTCCAGGCTTTCCAGTAATGAGGTTTCTTCACCGCAGATGTAGGCCCCGGCGCCCAAGCGGACCTCGATGTCGAATGCCTGGCCCGAACCCATCACCGACTCGCCCAGCATGCCGTTGGCGCGCGCCGCCGCCAGCGCCTTTTCCAGCATGCGATGGGCGTCCGGATACTCGGACCGCAGATAGATGTAGCCCCGTTCGGCGCCGACCGCTAGGGCCGCGATGGTCATGCCTTCCAGCAGGCAGAACGGGTCGCCCTCCATCAGCATGCGATCGGCAAACGTGCCGCTGTCACCTTCATCCGCATTACAGACGATGTACTTCGGCGTTACTTCCTGATCGTGCACGGTCTGCCACTTGATGCCGGTGGGAAAGCCCGCCCCGCCGCGGCCGCGGAGCCCGGAGGCTTTGACCTCATCGACAATCGCCTGCGGTTCCATTTCCAGTGCGGCACGCAATCCGGCCGTGCCACCGTGCGCAACGTAGTCGTCCCAGTCGCCGGGGATCACCCGGCCGGTACGACCGAGCGTGAGCCGTTGCTGCCCCTGACTGGCCAGCAACTCGTCGACGTCGCCCACGCAGCGCGGATCATCGCGGCTTTCCGCCTGAAGTGCTTCGACCAGCGTTGCGGTCTCGCTCGCCTGGATCGGCCCGTAGCCGATGCGGCGTCCTTCGACTTCCACCTCGACCAGCGGCTCCAGCCAGTACAGACCGCGCGAACCCGTCCGGATCACATCAAGGCCCGCGGACCGCAGCGCCGCCGCGACCTCGTCGGCCCCGATGGACACCGCCGTGCTGTCTGCCGGCACGAATACCCTCATGACGCTTCGCCTCCGACTGCCCCGGCGATCAGACTGCTGACACAATCCGGCGTAAGGCGGCCGAGCGTTCGTTCATCGAACTGGGCCGACGGCGCACAGGGACAGTTGCCAAGGCAGTACACCGCCTCAACGTCCACCCGGCAGGCCGGATCGGCCGCCAGCGATGACGCCGTTGCCCATACCTCGCGGCCACCCACCGCCTGGCAGGCCTCCGCGCGGCACACCTTCAGACTGTGCGGGCGCGGCGGCGTTCGCCGGAAATCGTGATAAAAGGTCACCACGCCGTAAACCTCGGCGCGGGAAAGATTCAGGTATCGCGCAACCTCGCCGATCGCCTCGCCCGGTACGTAGCCGAATGCCGCCTGCAAATCGTGGAGAATGGGCAGCAGAGGCCCTTCCCGATTGGCGTGTCGCTCACAGATGGCTTCGACCTGTCCTGGCTTGGCTGTTTCCTCCGCGCTCATGCTGTCGTGCTCTTTTTAATGGCTTCAGTCGCGCGATACCTGAACAACGCGCATGTTGCCCTCAAGAAGCTACGCCGCTGCACGGCACAGTCAAATTGCAATTTCCGATTTGGCGATAGAGAGGGGCAATGGTGCGGCGCGGAATGGGCGACCATGCCGTGGGGGAGGATATGGAGCCGGCGACCGGAATCGAACCGATGACCTGCTGTTTACAAGACAGCTGCTCTACCAACTGAGCTACGCCGGCTTAAGGCGATCCATCACACTAGTCACGCTCGGGCGTCCTGCCCTCGCTTAACAATCCGGCGCTATCCGGCGCGCCCTCCCTGGCGCCCGCTCGCCGGGACGAAGCCGTGCTTCGTCTTTCTCCGGCGAGCCCAACTGAGCTACGCCGGCTTAAGGCGATCCATCACACTAGTCACGCTCGAACCGCGCCGGATTCGAGCGCCGCGAAGTCTATCGCGAATGGCCGTCGCTTGACGATCTACTGTTGGCAGACTCGGCTGCCACTCGCCCCAGTCCTTCCAGCACGATATCCGGGGCCAGATGCCAGTCGCCTTCCAGACGATCGGCAAGCCGTGCTGCCTCGCCGCCGGCCAGTATCCGCCGATCCAGCTCGAATCGCCGACACACCCGCTCGATCAGACCAACGGCCGCGTGCAGCGCTCCCGCTGCGACCGCCGTGTCGGTGTCGCGGGCCAGATCATCCGGCACCGGCTCGACCGGTTGCGACCGAATCCGGGTATGCGCATGAATCGCCTGCCGCATTGTCGCCATGCCCGGCACGATCAATCCGCCCTGATGGCATCCCGTGGCATCCACCATGTCGACGGTCAGGGCCGTGCCCGCATCCACTATCACCACCGAGCCGGGCCCGCGGTGAAACGCACCGATGCAGGCCAGCCAGCGGTCGACGCCCAGGCATTCCGGTCGGTTATAGGCGCATTGCACACCCGCGGCACTCGCCGTGGACACCACCTCCATCGCCGCCCGGCCAAGTCGATCCCGGGACCAGGCCTGCAGCGGTGTGGCCAGATCGGCGTCGGCCACGGTTGCAAACCAGACCGGGCCGTCAAAATCGGTCGGCAAGGTGTCAACCCAGTCGCCGCGCCCGTCATGGGCCAGCGCCTGAACCGGACCCGGTCGGCCGGCCGCATCGGCCCGGGCCCATTTCACCCGGGTGTTGCCGATGTCCACCAGCAGCGTCATGCCAGCCCCCGCACCGTGACATCGCCCGCGTAACAGCGACGCACGCCGTCATCCAGCCGCACCAGCAGAGCCCCATCCGGTGCCAGACCGGCCGCGTACCCGGCCTGGCGGTGCCCGTCGATATCCACTTCGATCGGGGCATCCCGCAACGCGTCGAAATCCGGCCAGCGCCGCTGGAAGGGCGGGAAGCCATGCTGCTGATAATCCTGCATCGCCCCGATCACCGCGGCCAGACAGTGGCCGGCCAGCCGGTTTCGCGGCGGCGGTACGGCGAGCAGCCGATCCAGGGCGGTCCAGGGCTGGTCAACGTCCCGGGCCTGCCCGGCTTCCATCGCGGCATTCAGGCCCACGCCGGTGACGATCCGGCAGCCGCCCGCCGCCTCGCCGCGATGTTCCATCAGGATTCCGCCGAGCTTGGCGCCGTCCACCAGCAGATCGTTCGGCCACTTGAGACCGATATCGGCCACGCCGAGGTCACGCAGGGCCTCGGCCAGACGGATGCCCACCGCCAGTCCCAGCGCGCCGATCGCATTGGGCGCCGGATCAAACGTCCAGCTCAGCGACAGGTACAGATTCGCGCCATAGGGCGATACCCACTGGCGACCGCGACGACCGCGCCCCCCGCTCTGGTGCTCGGCGAACAGGGCATGGGCGCCGGTATCGGGCGCGGCCAGCAAGCGGTCGCTGGTGGAATCAATCGAGCCGCAGACCGTGAGCGAGTTCAACGCCGACGCGGCATCAACCGGCATCGCATTGCGAATGGCATCCGCCTGCAACGGCTCGAACGGTCGTGCCAGCCGGTAACCGCGGCCGCGCACGGCATGAATGGTCACGCCAAGCCCCCGTGCCGCCGCCACCCGTTTCCATACCGCGGCCCGGCTCAGACCCAGCGTAGCCGCCAGCGTCGCACCGGAATGCCAGTAGCCGTCGGCCAGATGGTGGATGACCGCGCCGGGGTCCAGCGGCACGCGGGCGGATTCGCTCACCGGCGCCGGCGCAGCAGCATCACCCGCTCGAAGCGGCTTTCCTCCCCGGCCAGAAGCCGGGAGACATTGCTCCGGTGGGTAAACAGCATCAGCAACCACATGGCCAGGGCGAACAGAACCGGGGCCGAGCCGAGTGCCGGCCACACCCAGACGGCCTGGGCGAACACGACCGCCCCCATCGCCAGCAGAATCGCCAGACTGACCATGCCGGAAAGCACCAGCACGACCAGGAACGTCAGCACCCCGGGCACCAGCGGCCCGGGCGCCAGCACGACAAGCACGCCGATCAGCGTCGCGGCCCCCTTGCCGCCGGCGAAACCGAAGTACACCGGATAGACGTGGCCGATCACCGCGGCGGCGCCGCAGGCGAATGCCAGCCAGCCCGGCCCGCCGGCCACCAGCAGCGGTAGCAGCCCGGCGGCCACGACGCCCTTGGCCAGATCGAACAGCAGCACCAGCACGCCGTAAAGCTTTCCCCCGGTACGCAGGGCATTGGTGGCCCCGGCGTTACCGCTGCCGGCGGCGCGCAGATCCGCCTTGCCCAGCAGCCGGCCGATCAACAGCCCACCCGACAGCGCGCCGATCAGATAGGCCGCGACAATCACCAGCAGTGTTGCAATCACAGGTTGCCCCCGATCAGCCGACGTTCACATTGTAGGAAAAATCGGTCTTCTGCGCGGCGGCGGCCCGGCGGCCGTAGAGTCGTTCGATCTCGCCGGCATAGCGCCGCGCCACGGCCCGCCGACGCAGCTTCTCGGTCACGGTGAGCAGACCATTGTCCACGCTCCAGACCTCGTCGACGACCGCCACCCGGCGGATCTGCGCATGACCCGGGAAATGGCGCAGGCGCTGACCAATGCGCTTGAGCATCGCCCGCTCGAGCTGCGGATCCCAGCGGTCCGCGGGGCTCTCGGGGTCCAGCCCCAGCGTGCCCATGAGCGCACGCAGCGCCGCGTCATCGCAGGTCACCAGCGCCGCCAGATAGGGCCGGGCTTCGCCCACCACCGCCGCCCGGGTGAACAGTGGGTCCAGGCCGATGGTCCGTTCCAGCGGTTCGGGCGAGGCCTTGTCGCCGGTCGCCATCACGATGATCTCCTTGAGCCGGCCGGTGAGAAACAGGCGGCTCTGGTCCAGACGGCTGACCTTGTCGCCGGTGCGCAGCCAGTTGCCGCCGGATTCCAGCACCGCCGCGGTGGCGTCGGCATCGCCCCAGTAGCCCTGCATCACGCCGGGGGTTCGTACCCACAGTTCGTTGTCGGGCCCCAGCCGGGTCTGCACGTCATCCAGTAGCGACCCGACGCTGGCAGGATCGTTGTCATCCATGCGATTGACGCTGACCACCGGACCGGCCTCGGTTAAGCCGTACCCCTGCAGGATCGGCAGGCCCAGGCCGATCAGGGTTCGCGCCACCGGCCGCGGCAGGGCCGCCGCGCCGGAAACCGCAACCTCCAATCGACCGCCGAACGGGCGGAGACAGGGACGCGCCACCAGTTGCCACAGTAGCGGCCAGATCAAATGCCGCAAACGCCGGGGCCCGCGCCCCTGCTGGCGTTCGAATACCGACCAGCCGAGCTCCGTGGTCAGGCGCACCAGCCGGCGCACCCATCGGGGCCGCCGGGTGAGACTGCGCTGAAGCTCGGTGTAGTAGTGCTCGTAGATTCGCGGCACGCCGACCAGCGCCGTCGGACGGGCGTTGGCCAGGGTCAGACTGAGAAATCGCGGATGGCGACAGAACGACAGCGTGGCGCCAGTAATCAGGGCGCGGTGGTAGTCGACCGTGCGCTCGTAGGCATGGGCCAGCGGCACGAATGACACCAGATGCTCGTCCACCGGCGTGTCGACCGCGCGGGCGCAGGCGTAGGCGTTCCACACCAGACTGGCGTGGCTGAGCATCACCCCGCGGGCACGGCCGGAGGTGCCGGAGGTATAGACCAGCGAGGCCAGTTCCGTCGGCGCCGGGGTCAAAGACGCCCGCTGCGGCTCGTCGGGCAACCATTGATCGCCGGCCACCAGCCGCGTATCTCCTTCGGTATCCCCGTCAAGCGCCACCACGGTTTGCACCGCGGGACAGTCTTCCTCCGCCAGAATCGACCGCCACCAGCGGCCCTTGGCCACCACCACCAGCGCCGCGCCGCTGTCGCGCAGCACATCGCCGCTGCTCGCGGGCGTATCACCGCAGAACAGGCCTACCGACACCAGCCCCTGGTCCAGCGCCGCCTGATCGACTGCCACCCAACTCGGGCTGTTGCGCACCAGAATGGCAACCCGCGACCCGGCGACCAGATCGCTGGCGGCCAGCCCGGCCCGCCAACGGCCGACCAGCCGCTCGGCCTGTGCCCAGGTCAGGGATCGCCAGCGGCGGGCCGGCGGATCGAAGTAGCGATAGGCGGTTTCGTTGGGCGTGAGCGCCACCCGGCCGGCGAACAGCGCCGGAAGCGTGGTGGCCCGGGCGGCGGGCACCCAGTGCATGGCATCCGTCATGACGGCAATGACAACCAGGCCGTGCGCCGCGCCGCCGTCTCGGCGTCGCAGCGGCTCATCAAGCGGAATCGCCACTGTTCGGCGGCCGGCGCCCGCGGGGTAAGCCGCCGCGTGAGCAGTTCGTCATCGCGGAACAGGTGCAGTGTTACCGGGGTCCCGGTCGGGACCCGTCGCAACCGCCGGGTCAGCGTGTCCGCCTCGGCGCGAAGACCGTCCACCGCCACGATCGCGTCTCCGGGGCACAGACCCGCCGCTTCCGCCGGGCTGTCCGTCAGCACGTGCAGCAACCGCGCCGGCCCGGCGCCGGCATTGAACCGCAGCCCCTGGGACAGCAGAAAGGCCGCGCCATCGCGGGTGTCCGGCGTCACCCGGCGGGCGCGGACGCCGAAGCGCGCCAGGAGTTCCGCCAGGGGCAGTTCCTCGGTGCCCCGCACGGCGCCGTCGAAGAAATCGGAGAGATCGGCGCCTGCCACCTCGGCGGCAATTGCCTCCAGCCCGTTTTCGGGCACCGGAATGCCCGGCCGCCCGTGCTCGGCCCAGACCCGGGCCATCACGTCATCCAGGCTGACGTCGCCGTCCGTACGGTCACGCAGCAGCAGATCCAGGCAAAGCGCCACCAGCGCTCCCTTGCCGTAATAGCTGACCACCGCATTGGGGCTGTTCTCATCCGGCCGGTAGAACTTGGTCCAAGCATCGAAGCTGGACTGGGCCAGGCTCTGGCAGCGCCGGCCCGGATTGCCCGCCAGCCGGTTGGCGATTCGCTGCAGCCGGCCGAGGTACGCGGTTTCGTCAATCAGTCCGGCCCGCACCAGGGCAAGATCATCGTAGTAACTGGTCACCCCTTCGTAGGCCCACAAATCCTCGAAATGGGCTTCTGTTGCAAGGTCGCTTTCGGCCACCGCGGCCGGTTGAATCCGCTTGACGTTCCAGAGGTGGAAATATTCGTGGCTGCACAAACCGAGCAACTCGGCATAGGCGTCGCTGCGGCCGGCCGCACCGGCCACCGGCAGCGCGTTACGGTCGACCAGCAACGCGGCACTCGCACGGTGCTCGAGACCACCGTAACCGGCGCCGGCGATCTGGGCCAGAAACAGATAGTTGTTCATCGGCATCTCGCCGAACACCGCCGCCTGCGCTTCACACACGCGGGTCAGATCGGCGGCCAGCTTCTCGCGATCGGCATCATGGCGCCCCAGACAGACAAAGGCATGTGGCACCCCGCCGGCCTGGAAGTCGATCCAGTCGATGCTCCGGCCCATGGCCACGGGATGATCGATCAGGCTGCGGTAATCATCCGCGGCATACTCGCCGAAACCTGCCGCATCGACAGCCACGGCAGGCAGGCTCGTGGCCACTTGCCAATCGTGCTCAGGCAGCGGTAGCAGACGAACCCGGCAGGGCGAGGTTTCCCGGCCCACCGGACGTAGATAGACCGATGTGCCGTCGAAGAAACCACGCTCGTCATCCAGATAGGCGGCGCGTACCGAGCTGTCGCGCGCGTGCAACTCGTAAGTCAGAGTCAGAGCGCCCACCACCGGCGCCGCCTGCCAGGTCTGCTTGTCTCGCTTGTGAACGGCTACCAGGCTCCCGGCTTCATCGCTGGCCGACACCGATAGGATATTGCGGGCGAATTCGCGAATCAGATAACTGCCCGGCACCCAGGCCGGCAGCGTAAACCGCTGGCCTTCGGCATCCGGCGCGGGCACGGTGCAGGTCACGCGGAATCGGTGTCCACGCGGCGAAACAGCGCTGACCTCGTACTCGAGCGGTGTCATCGGCATGCGGGGTTCCTGAAAGGCGCGCGATTCTACGCCGCTGCCGGCCGAATTGCATGCAGCACCCAAGGCTGGTCGGCTTTCCGCCCCTCAGGTTTTCTGCAAGACTCCCGATAACCATAGACAAGGTACGGCATCGGGTGGCGCAACCGGACGGCGACCGGAACCTTCCGGCGCCGATTCCACCCCGGTGGCGTTTGTCTCTCCCTGGAGTTCGTCGATGCCCAATCGCCTTCCGCAACTGCGAGGGTGTCCCGCCAGGCCGGGACGGCAGCGCGGGGCCACGCTCGTTTTTACCGCGTTCACGCTGGTCGCGCTGGTGGCGACACTGGGTCTGGCGGTGGATGTGGGGAGGCTGTACGCCACCCAGACCCAGTTGCAGCGTACCGCGGAAGTGGCCGCACTGGATGCCGCGCGGACCATTGGCGGGTGTCGCGTGGGTGAACCGGATGCCCCGCAGACAGCCGCGGAGCTGGCCGTGCAGAACGCCATCGGCAATCAGGCCGACGACGACGGCGCCCCGGCCATCACGCCGGAAGTATTGCTCGGCATCCAGGAAAGCGACGGCTCACTGCTCAGTTTCGCGGCCAGCGACGCCTTTGATGCCGACTCGGTCCAGGTCACCCTGACCCGCCCGGCGCCGACGCCGCTGGTGGCATTTTTCACCGCCGATCGCCCGCTGACCGCCTCCGCCACCGCCATCAGTCGTCCCCAGGCGGGTATTTCGGTTGGCACTTCGCTGGCCCGCATTGGCGGACTCGATGGCAGCGAGGGCATTCTGGCCGCCCTGCTCGGCACCAACCAGGTGAACCTCGTCAGCTACGAGGGCCTCGCGGATGCGCAGCTCACGATCGGGGATCTGCTACAGGCGGACGCCACCATCACCGGCGTCGAGGACCTGCTGCAAACCGACTTCACGCTCCCGGAATCACTCGGCTTCCTGGCCGACACGCTGGACGCCACCACCGGCTCAGCCAACGCTCTGGCCGCTGCAACGCTCCGGGACCTGGCCGATCTGGCCGATCCAGGCCGCAGTTCGCAGCTGGGCCAGATACTCAATATCGAGGAGGGTTTCGAGGATCTGGCAGCGAGCCTGCCCCTCAACGCGCTGGATCTTCTCACCGGGCTGGCGCAGGCGGCCAACCTGGGTTCGCCCGTCGATCTTCCCGTGGGCGTAGACCTGGGCGGCATCGCAACCGTGGATGGGCAAGTCAACATCATCGAACCACCGCAGATCGCCTTCGGCCGGGCGGGCCTCGACGGCAGCAACCAGCCGCGTACCCGCGCAACCACCGCACAGGCCGCGATTCAGCTGAACGTGACGGTCCTCGACGTCCTGCCGGGATTGCTGGGCGGGCCGTTCCTCAATCTGCCGATCTACATCAAGGTCGCATCTGCCGAAGCCACCCTGGACGACATCCAGTGTGCCGGCCAGACGCCACTGGCCGAAAACGACGGAACCTTCCAGCATTTCATCGAGGTCGGCACCACCACCCGCATCGCCGATCTCGGCATCGGCGAATTTGCCGACATAGGTGCGTTTGACCCTCAGCCGCCCGCACCCGGTCAGGACATCACGATTCTGAACATTGCCGGCGTGGCCCAGGTCACCGCGGAGAACGCGCCGCGAGTCTCGGTCGGGGCGCCGGATTCCGAGGCAGTGGAGTTTGTCGGCCCGTTCCCGCCGCAGGACGAGGCCGAGATTCAGACAGAAACGGTCGGCCCGGATCTTTCCGATTCCCTGAATGGCGCGCTAAGCGGTCTGTCCGACGACCTGCTGGCGAATCTGGACGTCGACCTCTTCAACGCCGGTGCCCTGGGCGACATCTTCGAGGCCCTGGACGGGCTGGTGGGCGGACTGATCGGCGGATTGCTGGACGGCATCCTGGACGGCCTGCTGGGCGGGTTGCTCGGTCTGGGCAATCCCGATAGCGGCGATCTGCTCGACCTCGTCACGGGCATTCTGGAGCCGATACTCGATACGCTGGACGATACCCTGCTGGAACCACTGTTCAACCTGCTAGGCCTGAGTGCCGGCGCGGCCGACGTTTCCGTGCAGTCGGTCCTGATCAACCAGCCCGCGATCTACTGCACAGACCGTCAGTGCAACGCGGAATAGCGAGCGCGTTCCACTAAACTGCCCCCGCTCACCACCCCCGGTGATCCAACCCCAGCTTCTCGGCCAACGCGGCGAGCTTGCGGGTGGGTGACACCGCCACCCCCTGCCCGGCCCAGGACAGCAGCGGCAGGTCGGCATGGGAATCGGAGTACATGATCACTTCGGTCGGCTCGACGCCATCGCCCAGCACCGCGCGCACTCTCGCTAGCTTTTCGGCGTCGCGGCAATTCAGGCCATTCATCCCGGCCAGCCGGTCGTCGCCGGTCCAGGCCACACGCGAACAGACCACCTCCTCGATGCCCAGCCGCCGGGCCAGCGGTTCGACGTAGATATCGAGACTGGCAGTGGCCAGGATCACCCGGTCCCCCGCGGCCAAGTGTTCGCGCAGGCAGTCCAGCGCGGCCGGGCGCATGCCGTGTTCGAGCAGATCGTCGACGAATGCCTGCGCCCAGGCCAGCAGCCGCTGTCGCGGCTGGCCGCCGGCAAAACTGACCAGCACGGCGCGCTTGATCCCGGTTCGGCGGTTGGCCAGCCAGCCCCGCACGACGCGTATCGGCAACCACAGCAGGCCGAACACACATGCGGGATGGCGGCGCAGGTAGCCGCGAAGAAACGGCAGGAACGTATCGTGACGGGTCAGGGTCTCATCGAGATCGAATACCGCCACCCGCCAGGTGCCGACGGCCGCCGACCCAGTGGGATCGGCTACCTCCGCCTGCATTCCCGGCCCCCGATCACCGTGGGCATGATCAGCCGGCCACGGCCTCGGCGGCTGCCGTGGCCTCACCGGGCCGGACCTGGTAACCCGACTGCTGCAGCACCGTTTCCAGCGCGGCCAGACAACGGGCGACGTTCTCCGGGCGGCTACTCTGGCCCATCAGGCCGATGCGCCAGATCTTGCCGGCCAGCGGGCCAAGGCCCGCGCCGATTTCGATCCCGTGGTCCTCAAGCAGGCGCCGACGTACGCCGGCCTCGTCCACGCCCTCGGGCACCCGGACCGCATTGAGTTCCGGCACCCGTTCCGCCGCGGGTACGGCCATGGTCAGACCCATGGCTTCCAGTCCGGCAACCAGGCCTTTGTGGCAGCGCCGATGGCGCGCCCAGACCGATTCAAGGCCTTCTTCCAAGATCATCACCAGCGATTCATGCAGCCCGTAGAGGGCGTTCACCGGCGCGGTATGGTGATAGGCACGCTGGGCACCACCGCTCCAGTAGCCGGTCAGCAGCGACAGATCCAGGAACCAGCTCTGTACCGGCGCCTGACGTTCGTTCATCACGTCCTGGGCCCGCTTGCTGAAGGTCACCGGCGACAGGCCGGGCGGGCAGGACAGACACTTCTGTGTGCCGGAATAGCAGGCGTCGATACCCCAGTCGTCAATGCGCACGGGCACCCCGGCCAGCGAGGTGACCGTGTCCATGAGCACCATCGCCCCCGCCTCGTGGGCGATCTTCGCCAGCGTCTCGCCATCCGATAGGGCGCCGGTCGAGGTTTCGGCGTGGACGAACGCCACCAGCTTCACCGGGCCCACACGCTTGAGTTCCGCACGCAGGGCCTCCGGATCGACGGCCCGGCCCCAGTCCTGGTCCACCGTGGTCACCTCGGCGCCGGCGCGGCGTGCCATTTCGGCCAACCGGCCGCCAAACACCCCATTGACGCAGACCACTACCTTGTCGCCGGGCTCCAGCAGATTGACGATGGTTGCCTCCTGGCCGGCGGTGGCCGGACCGGAGATGGGCATCGTCAGATCGTTGTCGGTGAGAAACACCGCGCGCAGATGCGCCTTGATCTGGTCCATCAGGCGAATGAACTCGGGGTCCAGATGCCCGATGGTGGTGCGGCCCATCGCGGCAAGCACGCGATCGTGCACGTCGGAGGGGCCGGGCCCCATGAGCAGGCGTTTGGGTGGTTGAAAACTGGTAAGCGTCACAGGCGGGTGCTCATCAAAGTCAAACCAGCGCGGTACGATACTGGATTCGCCGCAAACTGGCTAACCCCCTGCCCGCCGGGCGGCGCCTTGAAATGGGTGCCTTGCCCGGCGCGTTCCGTTGCCTCGATGTTCGCCAAACCATGCCCAGAGTCCGTCCCATCAATCCCGCCCAGATTCGGGATTTCGAGCAGGCCATCGGCCGCCCGCTCGCCCGCGAGGTGCCGCTGGCGCCGCTGACCACCTTTCAGGTCGGTGGAACCGCCGAGTGCCTGCTCGAAACCCGTGGCGCCGACGATCTGGCAAACGCCGTGCGCGCCGCGCGCCACCTGGACATCGACTACCTGCTGCTGGGTTGCGGCGCCAACCTGCTGGTCGGCGACCGCGGCCATCCCGGACTCGTGATCCGCAATAGCGGCGGCGCGATCGACGTGGCCGGCCATCGGCTCACTGCGGACAGCGGCGCCATCATGTACCCGGATGTCATCGACGCGGCGGTTCACCGCGGCCTGTCCGGCCTGGAACATTACGTCGGCATCCCCTCCACCGTCGGCGGGGCGCTGTGGCAGAACCTCCATTTCCTGTCGCCACCGCCCGAGCGAGACCGCACCATGTTCATCGCGGAAGTGCTGGACAGCGCGCGGCTACTCACCGCCGAGGGAGAGTACCGGGAGGTGGGCGTGGATTACTTCCGGTTCGGCTACGACTACTCGGTGCTGCACGACCGCGACGACATCGTGCTGTCCGCCACCTTCGCGCTGACCCCGGCCGACCCCACACGGCTACGCGAGATCATGGCCGCCAATCTCGACTGGCGCGTCCAGCGTCATCCGCCGCTGGGCACGGAACCCTCGGCCGGCTCGATCTTTCGCAAGATCGAGGGCATCGGCGCGGGCCGGCTGATCGACGAGTGCGGCTTGAAAGGACTGATCTGCGGCGGCGCGCAGATTTCACCACGCCACGCCAACATCATCATCAACCGGGGCGGCGCCACCGCCGCCGAAATCTGCGCGCTGATCATGCATGCGCAGCAGGTGGTGTCCGCCGAAACCGGTCACTGGCTCACGCCGGAAATCGGATTCGTGGGCGAGTTCGCGCCGGTAACGCGGCTGCCCGCCGACACGCGGGCGACCTGAAATAAGGTTGTCATCTGTCGCCGGCAGAGTACCAACTCGACAGCGGCTTCGGGGGTATGCCCCGTGTCGCGGGCCGACCTACGGGTCGGCTTTTTTGTGGGCGGCGTCCGCCCGGCTCAGTCCCTGAACGAGGGGTCGCGCCGGTCCAGCTTGCGCAGCAATCCGGGCCAGGCAAGCTTGCCACCCAGCCCGCGCGTGACCTTGTCCGCCTGCTGCTTGATGCCGGCCACGATCGGATCGGGCACTTCCCGCAGGGTCTGACCGGTGCTCTGCGCCAGCACCTGTATCTGGCAGGCGCTCTCCAGGAGATACATGGCCAGGAAGGCGTCGGCCACCGTCTCGCCCACGGTCAGCAGGCCGTGGTTGCGCAGGATCAGATTGTTGGCGTTGCCCAGGTCGGCCACCAGTCGCGGCTTTTCGTCTTCGTTGAGGGCCACGCCCTCGTAGTCGTGATACCCCAGCGAGGCCAGCGGAAACAGCGACTGCTGCGAATAGGCCCGCAGGCCTTCGTCCTGAACCGACACGGCGATACCGTTACGGGTGTGCAGGTGCAGCACACAGAGCGCGTCCTCGCGGGCGGCGTGGATGGCGCTGTGGATGGTGAACCCGGCCGGATTGGTGTCGTAGGGCGAGTCCATCACCTTGTTGCCCTCGGCGTCGACCTTGACCAGCGAACTTGCGGTAATCTCTTCGAAGAACATGCCGTAGGGGTTGATCAGGAAGTGGTGCTCGGGTCCGGGCACCCGGGCCGAAATGTGCGTGAACACCAGGTCATCCCAGCCGAACATCGCCACCAGTCGATAGCAGGCGGCCAGGTCCACCCGGCGTTCCCACTCGGCGTCGCTGACCTGGCGACGGACATCCTGATTGGTTGTAGCGGCTGTCACCATGAACATCCCCTTCGGTGGCGTATCGGGACCGCCGGCACCGGCCTGATGCCGCCAGTTGTCTGATCCCGACTCTAACCCGAGCCGCACCACTGGGGCGAGCCGCTGTCCAAGCCCGGCACAATGTTACGATCACGCGCTTTCGAATGGCCGTTTGCCGCCCGGCACGGAACAACGAGGATTCATGATGATGCTGACCCTTTCGAGTGTGCGCGGCCCCTGGCTGCGCCTGGCCGGTGCCGGCGTGCTGATGCTGGTCCTGCCCCTTGCCCAGGCCGCAACCTATGCAGTCACCGTGCTCGATGACACGGTGGCCGCGGACGGCAACTGCACCCTGCGGGAGGCGCTGGACAACGCCAATGCCAATGCGGTCAATAATGAGGACTGCCCGGCTGACGGCACGCCGGGCGACGACATCATCACCTTCGCCAGCGGCCTGGCCGGCAACACGTTGGAACTGCCCACAATGGCGCTGGCAGTCGATGATGCTGGTGGCAACACGCTGACCATCGATGGTGGCGATCCCGACATCGACAGCAATCAACCCCGGGTTCTACTGGATGCGGTTGCCGGCGACGATGCCGATCACCGCGTGCTCGAAGTTGACACGCCCCTGACCCTGCAGCGGGTCAATCTCGCCGGCGGCCGGGCAACCACCGCTAACGGCGGCAACATCATCGCCCGCGCGGCGCTGACCCTGGAGAGCGTAAACATCGTCAACGGGTTGGCCACCGGCACTGCCGCGGGTACCGGCGCCGGGGGTGCCATCTACATCGATGCCGGCGGCAGCCTGACCGCCAGTGGCAGCAGCCTCAACAACAACACCGCCTATCGTGCCGGCGGCGCTATCGCCGACGGCTCCGGCACACCCGGCAACGTGCAATTCTCGGGCGGTTTCATCACCCGCAACGTGGCCGGCGAGCGCGACGAGGATGGCAACAGCGACGGTTTCGCCCCGGCCGATGGCGGCGGTCTGCATCTTCCCAACGGCGGCGTGCTGCAGGAAGATGCCAACGTCAATAACAACCTGGCCACCGGCAACGGTGGCGGCATCTGGCTGGGCGGCAGCGGCACGCTGACGATCACCGCGTCCAATCTGACCAGCCACGATGCGGAAGGCGAGGGTGGTGGCAATATTTACAACGATGGCGGCGCCATCGAAATCGTCGAAAGCACCATCACCGACGGCGATGCGTCCGGCGAGAATGGAGACGGCGGCGGCATCCTCAGCCGCGGCGGCAGCATCCAGATCAACGGCAGCATTCTCAACGCCAACTATGCGACGCGTAACGGCGGCACGCTCGCCCTGTTCGACGGCGCCTCGTTTAGCGCCAGCCGAGTCGCCTTCGCCAACAACGGCCTGCAGCCCGATCCAGAGGACGGCAGCAATATCCGCACACTTCGTGGCGGCGGCATCTATGTGGATGGCGCCAGCACCATGATGCTGGACACCGTGTCCCTGCGCGGCAACGGCGCTGCCATCGCCGGCGGCGCCATCTGGAGCGACGGCGGCACCCTCACCGGCAGCCAGATCGACATCACCAGCAATGGCGCGGCCGGCGCGGATGTCGGTCAGGGCGGCGCGGGTGTCTATCTGGCCAGCGGCAGTCTCGACTGGAGCAATTCCCGCCTGCGCAACAACGCCGCGGACGGGGAAAACGGCTCCGGCGGCGCCCTGTTCAACGCCGGTGCCGACGTCACGCTGACCCGGACCGAACTGTTTCGCAACACCGCCGAACGGGCCGGCGCGGCGATCGAAATGACCGGCGGCAACCTGCAGCTCAATCAGGTCACCCTGGGCGGCGATGATGAAGCCGACGGCAACATGACCGGCAGCAACCCCGGCAATGGCGGCGGGCTGCATGTCAGCGGCGGCACCGCGCGAATCGACGACTCGGTGGTGGCCTTCAATTCGGCCAGCCAGGGCGGCGGGCTCTGGAACGGCGGCAACAGCACGCTGGTGGTGACCAACAGCACCATCTCGGGCAACGAGGCCACGGTCAGCGACGGCGGCGGCATTTATCAGATCAGCGGCGGCAGCAGCCAGCTGCGTTTCAGCACGGTCGCGCAGAACCGGGCCGCCGGCGATGGTGGTGGCTTGGCCGTGGGCGCGACACCCACGCCGGACATCGCGCTGGCCAGCAGCCTGGTCACTGGCAACAGCGCCGATGGCGAGGGCAACGACTTCGTGGCCGATGCCGTCGCGGTCGACGCTAATACCGTCACCACGGGCGCGGACAGCCTCGACGACCTCCAGCTGTTCGGCGGCCCCACCACCACCCACCCGCTGCAGGCGGACTCTCCCGCCGTCGACGCCGGTGCCGACGCGCTGTGCAATGACCCGGCCGTCAACCTGCGCGACCAGCGCGATGCAGAGCGCATTACACCCTGCGACAGCGGCGCCTTCGAACGGGCGGACGCCCCGCGTCTGACCGTCACCAACACCGCCCCGGAGGCGATCAACGCCACGCTGGACAGCGACCTGCTGGTGCTGGCCTTCCGCCTGGAGAACACCGGCGACGACGATGTCACCCTGAGCGGATTCCGCGCGGACATGTTGCTCAACAGCGGGGTCGAGGCACTGATCGGGCTGCGACTGCGTGACCTGGATGCCCCGCTGGAATTCGAGATCGTCGTGGACGAGAACGGCAACGGCATCCTCGATGACAACGAAACGGACGTGGTTGGCACCGGTGACGGAACCGGCACCCAGTTCCAGTTCGACGGCGGCGCCGGGCGAGTATTCGACGCGGGCGAAAGCGAAAGCCTGCTGGTCGTGCTGCGCGCCCTGCCCGAGCCGGAAGATCCGGCCGACCCGCTGGTGCAGAACTGGCAGGTCGATGCCCCGCTGATGGCCGGCGGCCTGCTGGCCGGCCTGCTGGTGATGGTCCGCCGTCGCCGCGGCCGCCACAGTTGGCTGATGCTGGCGGTGCTGGTGGCCGTAGGGCTGAGCGCCTGCAGCGAAGGCGACGAAATTCCACCGCCGGACCCGATCTTCTTCGGCGATCCGGCGATTCAGGGTGACGTCCGTTTCCGGCTGGTGGAACTGGAAGCCGCTGGCAGCACCGACAGCGTGGTCGTCGGCCAGGGTCTGCCGGTGTTCGGACCCGGCATCCTGATCAACCTGTAACTCCCATCCGGTCGTGGCAACCCGCTTGTCACGGCCGGCTTGACAGGTAATGTGAATCCCGGTTCACTTCTTGGGCAGCCCAAGCCGAACCACTGCCATCGCCTACCGAGAAACCAACCTCATCAGGTCACGCCGGGAAAGCACTCGGGCCGCCATTCTGCAGGCCGCGAGGCAGCGAATTGCCGCGGGCGGTTATCAGGCGGCCCAGATGCAGATCGTGGCGGCCGATGCCGGCGTGGCCACCGGCACCATCTACCGGCATTTCCCGTCCAAGGCCGAGCTGTTCGCCACCGTTTTCCAGCGCGTGGCCGGTCAGGAAGTCGATGCCGTTGCGGCCGCCGCCGGTGGACCGGATAGTGCCGCCATCCGCCTGCAGCGCGTCGCCGAGACCTTCATTCAGCGAGCGCTGGCGGCGCCGCGCCTGGCCTATGCGCTACTCGCCGAGCCGGTCGACCCGCTGGTGGAGGCCGAACGGCTGGTGTTCCGGCGCACCTATGCAGCGATCCTCGCGGACCTGGTTGATGACGGCATCCGGCAGGCGGCATTTCCGCCGCAGTCATCCGATCTCAGCGCCACCGCCCTGGTCGGGCTGCTGGCGGAAACACTGGTCGGCCCACTGTCGCCACAGGCCGCCGACCCGCCGGCATTGCCGGTCAACCAATTCACCCAGGAGACCGTGGCGCTGTGCCTGCGCGCGGTCTCGGCACGGAGCCACCCATGAGCCATCCCGATCCGATCGACCACGGCGCCGACTGGCCCGACATTACCCATCCCACCCACGATGTCACCAACCAGCCGCCGCCGCTGGCCGGCGCCAATGCCTATACCGGCGACCAGGCGCTGGTGGACGCCCTGGCTCGCGAGGGCGGCGGCTGGGGTGACGAACGTCTGCGCCGCTTCGGGGCCATCTGCGGTGAGGAGTTGCTGGACATCGGATTCCAGGCCAACGAGAACCCGCCATCGCTGAAAGCCTTTGATCGCTACGGCCATCGCATCGACGAGGTCGAGTTCCATCCCGCCTACCACCGCTCGATGGAACTGGCCAAGGCACACGGGCTGCACAGCCTGACCTGGACGGCGGATCACGACGGCGCGCAGGTGGTCCGCTCGGCCCTGGCCTACCTGCACAACCAGTTCGAGTCCGGGACCATGTGCCCCATCACCATGACCCATGCCGCGGTTCCGGCGCTGCAACATCAACCGGATGTGGCCGCAAAGTGGCTGCCGGGCATCCTGGCGCCGGATTACGACCCGAGCTGCCGCCCGTTCGAGCAAAAGACGGGGCTGACCATCGGCATGGGCATGACCGAGAAACAGGGTGGTTCGGACGTACGCGCCAATACCACCCGGGCCACCCCGCTGGGCCGGCCCGGGCCCGGCCGCGAATACGAGCTGGTCGGCCACAAATGGTTCTTCTCGGCGCCCATGTGCGACGGTTTTCTGGTGCTGGCCTACAGCGAGGGCGGCCTGTCCTGCTTCCTGCTGCCCAAGTGGCGTCCGGAAGGCACCCGCAATGCCATCCACATCCAGCGGCTCAAGGACAAGCTGGGGGACCGCTCCAACGCCTCGTCCGAGGTCGAATTCCGCGGTGCCTTCGGCTGGATGATCGGGGCCGAGGGACGTGGCGTGCCCACCATCATCGAGATGGTCGGCCAGACCCGGCTGGACTGCATGGTCGGCTCGGCCGGGCTGATGCGCCAGGCCACCGCCCAGGCGATTCACCACTGCGCCCATCGCGAAGCCTTCGGCCGGGCCCTGATCGACCAGCCGCTGATGACCAACGTGCTGGCCGATCTGGCGCTGGAATCCGAGGCCGCGCTGGCGCTGGCGCTACGGCTGGCGCGGGCATTCGGCGCCGCGGCACGCGGCGATGAAACGGAAAAGGCCTTCGCGCGGCTGGCCACCCCGGTAGGCAAGTACTGGATCTGCAAGCGCACCCCCGCGCAGGTCAACGAGGCCCAGGAATGCCTGGGTGGCGCCGGCTACGTGGAAGAGACCATCATGCCGCGGCTGTTCCGGCAGTCGCCCCTCAACTCCATCTGGGAAGGCTCGGGCAATGTCCAGTGCCTGGACGTGCTGCGGGCGATGAGCCGGGATGCCGAATCGGTCGAGGCGGTGATCGCCGAACTGCGCGCTGCGCGCGGCCAGCACCCGGCATTCGACGCCCATCTCGCCCGCCTGCTGGCACAGTTCGAACAGCCCACCGACCTCGAACCCCGGGCGCGGCGGTTCACCGAAGACCTGGCCCTGGGCCTGCAGGCCTCGCTCCTGATCCGCGCCGGCAACGGGCCGGTGACCCAGGCCTTCTGTGCCGGCAGACTGGGCGAGCAGAGCTATCTGGCCTACGGCACCCTGCCGGACGGCCTCGACCAACGCGCCATCGTCGAACGGGCACGGCCCGCCTGACCCTCCAACGGAAGCCACCATGCAATACGAGACCCTCGACACCACCGTCCGCGACGGCGTCGCCGTCATCACCCTGAACCGGCCCGATCAGCTCAACGCCCTCAATCAGGCCATGCTGCGGGAACTGCCCCGGGCGCTGGATGCCGCCGAGGCCGACGACAACGCCCGGGCGGTGCTGTTGCGCGCCAACGGCCGCGCCTTCAGCAGCGGTGCCGACCTCAAGGAAGGCGTGGGCAGCGGCATGACCCGCGGCGACTTCAAGCTGGGCGACCCGCTGCGGGTGCAATACAACCCGCTGATCGAGAAGCTGCGCGGGCTGGACATGCCGGTGGTGTCGGCGGTGCAGGGCCTTGCGGCCGGCGCCGGCTGCAGCCTGGCGCTGGCAGTGGACATGGTGGTGGCCGGCCGCGCCGGCGCCTTCCAGATGATCTTCAGCAGCATCGGCCTGGTACCGGATGCCGGAGCCACTTATCTGCTGCCGCGGCTGGCCGGGCGGGCCAAGGCCCTGGGTGCCATGCTCACCGGCGAGGTGATCGATGCCGAACGCGCCGAACGCTGGGGTCTGATCTGGCAGGTAGTGGACGACGCCGAGCTGGACGATACCGCGATGTCGCTGGCGGCGTCACTGGCGACCCGCCCCACCCGGGCACTGGCCTGGACGCGGCAACTGGTCGACGCCGGCGCGGGGGACAGCCTCGCCGGCCAGATGGCCGGCGAAGCCGATTACCAGGATGCCTGCCAGCACACCGAGGACTTCGCCGAGGCCATCAGCGCCTTCATGGAGAAGCGACCGCCTGAATTCCGCGGCAAATAAGTTAGGCGTCGGCGTACAACCCTTCGATATCGTCGGCATACTTGTCGTAGACCACCCGGCGCTTGAGCTTCATGGTGGGCGTCAGTTCGCCCCCGTCGATGGAGAAATCCTCCGGCAGCAGCCGGTAGTCCTTGATCGTCTGGACACGGGCCAGGCGCGCGTTGACCGCGGCCAGCTGCTGGTCGAACCAGGCCCGGAAGCGATCGCACTCGGCGGCTTCGGCGGGGGTTTTTGCCGGGCTGCCGGCCGCGGCCGCGGCTTCCGCCAGGGACTCCTCGTCCAGCGTGATCAGGGCGGACAGATACTTGCGGCGATCGCCGATCACGCAGCACTGACTGACCACGCCGATGGTCTTGAGCTCGCCCTCGACGTGGGCCGGAGAGATGTTCTCGCCGCCGGCGGTGATGATCAGTTCCTTCTTGCGATCGGTGATGTGCACGAAGCCGTCGTCATCGATGTGGCCGACATCGCCGGTATGCAGCCAGCCGTCCGCATCCAGGGTGTCGCGGGTGGCTTCCTCGTTATCGAGATAGCCCATGAACACGCTGGGACCGCGCATCAGGATTTCGCCGTCGTCGGCGATGCGGATTTCGGTTTCCGGGTAGGGCTTGCCGATGGCCCCGCGCTTGACCTCGCCGGGCACGTTCAACGTGCCGGCCCCGGTTGTTTCGCTCTGACCCCAGACCTCGTAGAGCATCAGGTCCAGGCCGGCGAAGAAATCCAGCGTCTCGCGCGAGATCGGCGCCGCGCCGGTACCCCGGAAGCGGGTGCGGTCCAGGCCCAAACGCTGCTTGACCTTGCTGAACACCAGTTTCTCGGCCAGTGGATACAGCAGCGGTCGGCTGCCGCCGCTCTCCTCCGCCGCCGCTGCCTTCAGGCCGACCGATTTCGCCCAGGCCACGATCTTCTTCTGCACCGGCGAGGCCTCGGCCCCGGCCGCCTGCATGCGATGCTGAATCTTCTCCCACACGCGGGGCACGGCAAAGAAGGTCTGCGGACGCACGGTGGCGAGCGTGGCGCCGAGTTCCTCCAGGCTGGGGGCGAACCAGATGGTGCCGCCGAAGGTGATCGGGCCGTGGATGGAGAACATCTGTTCGGCGATGTGCGATAGCGGCAGGTAGCTGATCTGGTCATCGCCGGCGCGGGCATCGACCTTGCGGGCCACGGTACTCGCGGTCCAGATCAGGTTGTGGTGCGACAGCTGCACCGCCTTGGGATTGCCGGTGGTGCCCGAGGTATAGATCAGGGTGGCGGCGTCGTCCCGCGTCTGGGCGGCAATACGCGCCTCCAGGTCCTCGGCGTTGTCGCTCTGATCGCCCAGCGCCAGCAACTCCTCCCAGGTATGGACATCCTCGGCCGGGTCGGACCCGTCCATCATCACGATGGCCTTGAGATCGGGCAACTGGTCGCGAACCTTCTGGAACTTGGCCAGATGCTCGGCGTTTTCCACCACCACGACCTGGGCGCGGCAGTGACCGGCTACGTAGGCGCACAGTTCCGAGCTGGAGGTGGTGTAGATGCCTGCCGGTATCCCGCCAGCGGCGATCGCGGCCAGATCGGCAATCAGCCACTCGGCCCGGTTGAAGCCGATGATGGACACCGCCCGTCCGCGTTCCAGGCCGAGGGCCATGAAACCACGCGCGGCCAGCATCACGTCGCGCTCGTAATCGCGCCAGGTCATGGTCTGCCAGCCATCGCCCTGCGGACTCTTGAGCGCCGCCGTATCCGCCCGCGTGCGCGCTGTCTGGCGGAAAATCTGGATCACGTTCTCGCTCATGCGGCGCCTCCCCCTCTTGTGGTAATTGACCGTTCGTTCAACGGCCGTTGATGGTAGCAAACGATCCGGGGTTTGGAGCGCCGCCGCTCACCGGGCTAGTCTTCGGCTCTGGCTTCCCCGATCCTTCGAACTGCCATGCTCCCTCGCCTGCTCGCCCTCGGCCTTATTGCCATGACCGCCACCGTCCAAGCCGACATTCGCACCGATACCCTGTCCTACGACATCGACGGCACCGAACATCGCGGCTATATCGCGTATGACGACAGCCTCGAAGGGCCGCGCCCCGGGGTGCTGGTGATCCACGAGTGGTGGGGTCTGAACGACTACGCCAGGCACCGAGCACGCGATCTGGCGGCCATGGGCTATGTCGCCTTCGCCGCCGACATGTATGGCGGCGGTCGCACCACCGAGGACCCGGCCGAGGCGGGTGAATGGTCCAAGGCTGCCGGCCCGGAACTACGCAGACTGGCCGGGGCAGGCCTGGAGCAACTGGCGGGACATGACCGGGTCGACACCGACCGCCTGGCCGCCATCGGCTTCTGCTTCGGCGGCACCAGCGTGCTGCAGCTGGCCTACAGCGGCGCGGAGCTGGACGGGGTGGTGAGCTTCCACGGCAACCTGCCGGTGCCCGGTGACAACGACATCATCAACGCCGCAATACTCGTCCAGCACGGCGCCGCCGACCCGCTGGTGCCGACGGCAGACGCCGATGCCTGGCAGCAGGCCATGGGTGACCGGAGCAGCGTGGACTGGCATTTCGTGGCCCACGGCGGCGCCAAGCACGCCTTCACCAATCCCGCCGCCGATGACCTCGGCATGGACGCGGTCGGCTACGACGCCGCGGCAGCCGACCGATCATGGGCTCACATGCAACGTTTCTTCGACGAGCTGTTCGCGCGCTAACGGGCTGCTTTTTCAGTAAACCCTAGTCGAACGAACCGCCGCGACCGGCGCCGCCGGCGAAGCGGGACGCCCCGGCGGCGGCCTGCTCGATCGAGGCCAGGCCGTGTTCGAATTCGTTGGCAATGGCCGCATCCGCCGGCAGCGACCATTGCTCGAGGGCGGACAGCCGGTCGTGGCGCAGGCAATCCTGAGGAAACGCCGCCAGCTGGCGCGCCAGTTCCAGCGCCGCCGCCTCGGCGGTACCGGGCGGCACGCAGCGGTTGGCCAGCCCCCAGTCCAGGGCTTCGCGGGCATCCACCGGCCGGCCGGTGAGGATCATGTCCATCGCCCGGCTGGCGCCGATCAGGCGCGGCAGCCGTACGGTGCCGCCATCGATCAGCGGCACCCCCCAGCGCCGGCAGAACACGCCAAACACCGCGTCTTCCGCCACCACGCGCATATCGCACCAGCAGGCCAGCTCCAGCCCGCCGGCCACGGCGTGGCCCTCGACCGCCGCTATCACCGGCTTGGACAGCGTCATCCGCGACGGCCCCATCGGCCCGTCGCCGTCCGGGGCCAGGCGGTTGCGCCGCTCGCCCGAGGCCACCGCCTTGAGGTCGGCGCCGGCGCAGAAATGCCCGCCGGTGCCAGTCAGGATAGCCACCGCCAGTTCGGGCTCGGCCTCGAATTGCGCGAAGGCCGCCGACAACGCCTCGGCGGTCGGCCGATCAACGGCATTACGGGCCTCGGGCCGATTGATGGTGACAATCAGAATGTCACCATCGCGACGGGTGAGGACGGAGGCTGTGGAATTGGTCATTGTTCGGACCGGCTGAAGCTGCGGAAGGCTACCTGGTCGTTGGCGAACATCACCGCGATGCTGCGGTCGCCGTCCACCCAGCGCAGCGTGGCGCCGCTGAAACTACCGAGACCCAGCGAGGATTGCTCGTCGGGTTCACCCAGCAGCTCGATCACCGCCGACCGGCTCATACCCTCCTCGATGCGGTCGAAGTTATCGCGGTTGATGCGGCGGTCACAGGCTGCCACCGACACCATCATGACCAGTGGTACCAGCCAGCGGCCACAGTTACGCCACACGTTGCCAGATGCCATTGTCGTCCCGCTGCATGACCTTTCTTTCATTCGCCAGTTTGTCCAGATGAGCCTGAATCTGCCAGCTGGCCACCGTTCGCAGGGGCTCGCCGAGCGTCGGATAGACTGCGGTGGTCAGCGCCATCACATCCGCGGGCCGGGCCTCGAGCGCCGCCAGAATGTCGGCCTCGCGCTGCAGCCGGTGTTCGATGATCCCTGCCAGACGCTGATCGGGTTCATCGAGCAGCCCGCCATGAGCCGGAGCAAGCCGCTGCAGTCGCTCCCGACGAAGCGCCTGCAGCGATGCCAGGTAGGCCGCCATATCGCCATCCGGCGGCGCGATTACCACGGTCACTCCCTCCATCACATGGTCCCCGGCAAACAGCAGGCCCTGATCCTCCAGCAGGAAACAGACATGATCGGCGCTGTGGCCGGGGGTGTGCAGGCAGCGCAGGGCCAACCCCTCACCCGCAATGCGCTGGCCGTCGGCCAGGTGATGGTCCGCCGTGAAGCCTTCATCGCGGATGCCGGCCAGGGGCGTGGGATGGGCATGTACGCCGAGGCCGAGCCGCCGCGCCAGCGACCGCGCGCCGGCGGTGTGATCGGGGTGGTTGTGGGTCACCAGAATCCAGCGGGCGCGGCCGCCGGCGGCCTCGGCGACGGCTTGAAGATGCCCGGCATCGTTCGGCCCCGGGTCGATCACCGCCACGTCGCGCTCGCCCACCAGATAGGTGTTGGTGCCGGGGCCGGTCATCGGCCCGCCGTTGGGGGCGGTGATGCGCCGAACCGCCGGCGCCACCGGCACCGCAACACCCGGCTCGAATTCGTCAGTCATGGCGGCCGGTGCTCAGCAACACGCGAAACCTGTCACCGTCGCGTTTCAGCGTAGGTGACACCGCCGGCACGTCCTGGATGTCACGCAGCACCGACATCACGCCGGCCACGTCGGGATACTCGGCCAGGAAGCGCAGCTGCAGCACGGTGGGCGGCATCATCGGTAGCTCGCCGCGCTCGTGCAGAGCCAGCGCCTCGGCGGGCTGCAGCCAGCGCCCGGCCACGGTTTCCTGGCCGTCATGCACCGCGGCCTGACCCGCCGGCGCGGGGCAGGCGAAAAAACGAGTGGAAAAACGCCGTGGCTCGCCGGGCGGGGTAATCCAGTGATTGTAATAGACGATACGGTCCAGCGGCAGACGCAGGCCGTGCTGGTGGCAGATGTCGCGCAGAGTGGTTTCACCGGCGTTGAGCGCCGCCCGCTCGGCGCTGAGATCGATATCCGGCGGCAACAGCTGACCCTGGTGGTCGGTGGCCAGCAATACCCCGGCCTCCTCGAAGCATTCGCGGATCGCCGCGATCCAGAACGCGGCGCCGCCAGCCGGGATGCCTAGCTGCGCGCTGGCGCCCGCATCGTCGAGGCCGTCGCAGCAGGCAAGCATGTCCGCGGCGGCATCGGCGCGGTCCACAGCACCGCCGGGGAACACATGCGCCCCGGGACCGAACACGGTCCGGCGGTTGCGACGCAGCATGAAGGTTTCGGGGCCACCGGGACCATCCCGGAGAATCACGACGGTGGCGGCGTCGCGGATGGCGACCTGTTCCTCGGGCAATGTCATCAGACTCAATCGGTTGGCTGGCTTTTCGGATACACGAACAAGCCGTGCGGGCGTCTTGAAAACGCCCGCCACGGTCCCTATTCAGCATGTGTCGAGCGAAGGCTCATTCTTCAAGAATACAGGAGGTAGTCATGAACATGATGCGCTACGAACCCTGGAGCCTGTTCTCCCAGCTCCAGAACGACATCAACCGGCTGTTCGATGAATCAGGCCAACCCGCCGAGTCCAGCAGCGCCACGGCGGACTGGGTGCCGGCGGTGGATATCCACGAGTATCCGGAACGATTCGTCCTTTATGCCGACGTGCCGGGCGTCGCCCCGGAGGCGATCGACATCACGCTGGAAAACGGCGTGCTGGCCCTCAGCGGTGATCGGGAACAGATCGTGCCCGACGCCAGCGACGGTGATGTCCGCCGACGCGTGGAGCGCGCCCGCGGTCGCTTCCATCGCCGATTCACGCTGCCGGATACGGTCGACGCCGACGCGGTCGAGGCTCGCGGCAGTCACGGGGTGCTCGAGATCACGATTCCCAAGCGCGCCGCCACACAGCCGCGCAAGATCACGGTCCAGCATTGATCGGCCGGGAATCCGGCCCGGTTCCGAAACGCCGCCCCTCGGGCGGCGTTTCTCTTTTGTTCGCCACTCGCCGTTGTCCATGCACGACCTGACCGACAGCCCACCGATCCGCGTATTCGTCTACGGCACCCTGCGCCGCGGCGAATCCAATTCCGGGTACCTGAACAACGCAACCTATCTCGGCCGGGCGGTGACCCCGCCCCGCTATCACCTGTTCGATACCGGGCCGTTTCCGGCCGCCGCGGCCCGCGGACGTCATGCGCTGGTCGGCGAGGTCTATGCGGTGGACCGAGCCATCCTGCGAACACTGGATCGGCTCGAGGATGTGCCACGCAGCTATAACCGCTGGCGCATCGACACGCGTTACGGTGACGCTTGGCTGTATCTGTGGGTGGCCGCGATCGACCCGCGATGGCCACGCCTGGCCGGCGACTGGTGCCAGCGCCGGCGCGTACCGGGACGCGGATCAGCCCGTCGACGCTGATCGGACTCCCGTCTTTCAACCCGTCAACGTTCCGGGGCATGATGCGGCTCTGAGTTGGTTCACACTCCGGCTTTCACACGCATGACTCACCCGGCGACGCCGCCCGCCAGCCCCGTCCGCGATCTCTACGACCTGGTCACCGGTGACGAGGACGCGCGGGTTTGCCGGGATATTTCCGACGACGCGTGCCGGGAGCAGCCGGCCAATTTCTTCGTCCACCTGCCGGCGCTGTTCGCCAACAAGGCGGGCGACCTGCTGGCCAGCCCGAAACTCACCCTGCCCTGGCTGCTGCGATCGCTCGGCGCCCCGCCCTGGATGCTGGGCTGGCTGGTGCCGCTGCGCGAGGCGCTGGCGCTGCTGCCGCAACTGGCGGTAGCCGGCTGGATGCGCCGGGTGTCAGTACGCAAGTGGTTCTGGGTGGCCGGTGCCGCGACCCAGGGGCTGGCCGCGGCGGGTATGGCCTGGACCGCGTGGTCGCTGGAGGGCGTCGCCGCCGGGGCCACGCTGCTGGCGCTGCTCGCCCTGCTGTCGCTGGGCCGGGGCGTGGCATCCGTGGCCTACAAGGACGTGCTCGGCAAGACCATCGCCAAGACCCGGCGGGGAACATTATCCGGTTACGCCGCCAGTGGCGCGGGCGGGTTCGCCCTGCTGCTGTCGGCGCTGGTACTGCTGTGGCCGGGGCTATCGGACGCCCCGGCCATGCTCGCGGGTCTGCTGGCGATGGCCGGCCTGCTCTGGCTGATCGCCGCGGCGGTGTTTGCCGGCCTGCGCGAAGTGCCCGGCGCCACCGGCGGCGGCGGCAACGCCCTGACCGAGGCCTGGGCCAATCTGCGCCTGGTACGGGATCACCCGGCGTTCGCCCGCTTCATCCTGGTTCGGGGCCTGCTCGTTTCCACCGCCCTGGGAGCACCCTTTTACGTGGACCTGGCGCGCCAGAGCGGCGGCACGCTGACCAGCTTCGCGGTATTCCTGGCGGTCAGCGGACTGGCGGACCTGCTCGGCGCGCCCTGGTGGGGACGGGCCTCGGACCGCTCTGCCCGCCGGGTGCTGATCGCCACCGGTCTGCTGGCCGCGCTGGTGCATCTAGCAGTGGCCGCCATGGGACTGTTCCAGACACCCACGCTGCTGCTGGCAGCTGCGTTCTTCGCGCTGATGTGGCTGCATGCCGGCGTCCGGCTGGCGCGCAAGACCTATCTGGTGGATCTGGCCGATGCCGAGCACCGGGCGGCCTACACCGCCGTCAGCAACACGCTGATCGGCGTACTCTTGCTGGTCGGCGGCGGACTGGCGTCGCTGGCGGCATTGCTGGGCACGCCCGCGGCGTTGACGCTGCTGGCCCTGCTTGCCATCGCCGGCAGCCTGCTGGCCATTCGATTACCGGAGGTGCAATGAACAACACGACACGGGCCGCGCTGGCGGCCATCCTGATAAGCACCGGCGTCGGGGCGAGCCCGGACGACTGGCCCCTGCACGGCGGCGACCACGCCAACACGCGGTTCGCGACCCTGTCGCAGATCAACCGGGACAACGTGGACAACCTGGAGCTGGTCTGGCAGCACGACAACGGCCGCAAGGCCAGCTTCCAGGCCACGCCCATTGTGCACGGCGACCGGATGTACCTGTCCACGCCCTACAACGATGTGGTCGCCCTCGACGCGACCAGCGGCGAGCAGCTCTGGCGCTATCGTCACGAGACGACCACCGACAAGTTCTGTTGCGGGCCTTCCAGCCGCGGGGTCGCGGTGGCCGGAAACCGGGTATTCCTGGGCACCATCGATGCGCGGCTGATCGCGCTGGATGCCGATACCGGCGAGGTGATCTGGGACGTCCAGCCGAGCAATACCCGGCCGGACGCCGCCGAGGCGGTGGCCGCCATCACCGGCAACCCCCATTTCACGGGCGGCAAGGTGGTCGGCGCGACCGGGCTGTCATTCAACATGGCGCCGCAGGTGGTCGACGGCAAGGTGTTCGTGGGCACCAGCGGCGCGGGCTACGGCCTGCACGTCGAAACCGACGAGCAGGGACAGCAACAATTGTCGGTGATCGGCATTGCCGGCGGTGGCAAGGGTCTGCGCGGTTTTCTCGCCGCCTTTGACGCCGATTCCGGCGAGGAACTCTGGCGCTGGCACACCGTCAACGAGGCTGACTGGGCGGGCGACTTCGCCAGCACGACGCCCGGCGGCACGCCTCTGAAACGCGACATCGACGCCGAGCGCGCCGCCATGGCGGAACACGGCGGCGCCTGGCGCGTGGGCGGCGGGTCTATCTGGCAGGCGCCGGCGGTCGATCGTGAACTGGGACTTCTGTACGTGGGCACCGGCAACCCGTCGCCGCAGATCGACGGCCAGTCCCGGCCCGGCGACAACCGCCACACCTCCAGCATCGTGGCCCTGGATATCGACACCGGCAATCTGGCCTGGGCGTTCCAGCAGGTGCCCCACGACCAGTGGGGTTACGAGGCCGCCAGTCCGCCGGTGCTGTTCGATGCCGAGATCGAAGGCAAGCCGCGCAAGCTGCTGGCCCAGGCCGGCAAGACCGGCTGGCTGTATCTGCTGGACCGGACCAGCGGCGAACTGGTGAAACGATCCGAACCGTTCGTACCCCAGGAGAACCTGTTTGCGCCGCCCACCGAGGACGGCACCCGGGTCACGCCGGCGATCCTGGGCGGTGCCAGCTGGTCCCCCGCGGCCCGGCATCCGGCACGGGGGCTCATCTACGTGCAGGGCATTCACAAACCGGCGACCTATTTCATAAAACCGCTGGAAGCAGGCCCCGACAGCCCCTGGGAAAGCTACGGCTACTTCCGCTTCACCGACGAGCCGGACTGGGGCAACGTCAGCGCCATCGACCCGGTCACCGGCAATCTGATCTGGCAGCGGCGCTTCGACCAGCCCATGGTCGGCGGCCTGCTGGCCACCGCCGGCGACCTCGTATTCACCGGCGAGGGTAATGGTGCGTTCCATGCGCTGGATGCGGAAACCGGGACCACGCTTTGGACCCACCAGGCCGAGTACGGCGTCAACGCGCCGGCCGTCACCTATCGCATCGACGGGCGTCAGTATCTGGCGGTCGCGGCAGGCGGCAACGGGCTTTTCGGCTTCCCCACCGGGGACCGGCTGCTGGTGTTCGCCCTGCCCGACTAGGGCGCTGCCGGCCCCGGACTGGACAAATGCCGGCATGCGCGGTTTCCTAGGGCAGGTTACCGTGCTGCCCGGGAGGGTTACCGTGATTGCCAGACCTGATCAATGGGACGTGCTGATCCGCGGTGCGCTGGTGTTCGATGGCCAGGGTGCATCGCCGCAGTTTGAGGACGTCGCCATCGCCGGCGGCCGCATCGCCGCGCGCGGACCGGACCTGCCCGGCAGCGCGGCCGCGGACGTGATCGAGGCCGAGGGCCTTTGGCTGATGCCAGGCCTGCTCGACATCCACACCCATTTCGACCTCGAGGTAGAACTGGCCCCGGGGCTGCCGGAGGCCATCCGCCATGGCACCACCACGGCCCTGGTGGCCAACTGCAGCCTGGGCATGGCTTTCGGCAACCAGCGCAAGGCCGGCCAGGACCCACTGGTGGACTGTTTCGCCCGGGTGGAGAACATCCCCAAGCACGTGCTGCAGAAGGTGGGAGACCAGATCACCTGGAACGAATCCGGCGGCTATCTGGATCATTTCGACCAGCTGGCCCTGGGCCCGAACATCGCGCCGATGATTCCGCATTCCATGCTGCGCATCGAGGTGATGGGCCTTCAGGAAAGCGTGTCACGGCCGCCGACCGATGCCGAGATCGAGGCCATGGCCCGGCTGCTGGAAAAGGGCATGGACGAGGGCTATCTCGGCTTCTCCACCGACGACCTGCCCTTCCATTATCTGGCCAACGACCCGCACCGGCGGGTGCGTATTCCCACCCAGTTCGCCACCTATACCGAGCTCAAGCGGCTGACCGGCATCCTGCGTGAACGCGATCGGGTGTGGCAGGCCACGCCTAACAAGGACAGCCGGCCGTCGATCATCCGCAAGTTCCTGCTCACCAGCGGGCGGCTGTTCGGCAAGCCGCTCAAGCTGACCGCGGTAGCCGCGCTGGACGTGACCACCAACCGCTCCATCGGCCGCATGGGGCTGGTGCTGTCGAAGCTGCTCAACTCGCGTTTGATCAACGGCCGCTTCCGGCTGCAGGCGCTGTCCGCCCCGTTCACCGTGTGGGCCGACGGGCCGATCACCCCGCTCTCCGAGGAAATTCCGGAACTGCGCGAGCTCAATGAGCCGGACCTGGAAGACCGGGCAGCCCGCCGGCGCATCCTCGACGACCCGGAATTCGTGGCCCGCTTCCGCGCCATGTGGCGCAAGGGCAAGTCAGGCTTCAACCTGGCCAACCTCAAGCGCAAGCTGCGGCTGGAAGACGAAGTTCTAAGCCGCCGGCTCGACGACATGTTCCTGGACGCCGGCGGCGCGCCGGAATGGGTCGGCGAATCCATGCAGGCGGTCTTCGAGCGGCTGCGGCGATGGCAGGCCGGCGAAACCGGCGCGGCACGGTCGGCGGAGGAACAGGCCGCATTCGCCGCGATGCCGAACCCGGTGGGCGACGACTGCGACTTCTTCGTCTACCTACTGCGCACCTTCGACACCGATCTGCGCTGGCATGTCACGGTGGCCAACCGCGACCCGGCGATGCTCAAGAAGCTGCTGTTCCATCCGCTGATCCTGCCCGGCTTCAACGACTCCGGCGCCCATCTGACCAACATGGCCTTCTACGACGGCAACCTGCGCACGCTCAAGCTCGCCGACGAGGACGGCCCGGCGCAGGTGGCGACCCAGGTGCGGCGGCTGACGCGGGAGCCGGCCGAGTTCCTCGGTCTGACCGCCGGCACCCTCGATATCGGCGCCCAGGCGGATGTCACCGTCATCGATCCTCAAGCCCTTCGGGCGTGGGACCCGACCACCACCGTGCAGCATGTCTGGCGCGACGAATTCGACCACCACCAGATGGTCAATCGCGTGCCCGGCGTCGTGCGGCACGTGATGGTCAACGGCCGTTTCGCCTGGCGCGACGGGGATTTCACGCCGGCGCTGGGTCAACAGACCTTCGGACGCGCCTTACGGCACGTGGATCATCCCGGGGAAACCAGCGGCACCGACACCACGGCCGAAGTCGCCTGAGCGAGTCGCGCGGCGATCAGCTCGGCGCGGTGCCCCAGTAGTTGTAGGCCAGCGGCTTCGGGCCCGGGATATAGCCCTGCTGAAGATCGTCCGGTGTGAACCCGCCCTCGGCGAGCAGCGCCGGGATGTCGCGGCCGATGCGGCAGTCGCCGGCAATCCTGCGCCAGGCCGGGGTCAGCCATTCCTGCCAGCGGGCGACACCGGGATCCGGCGATTTGCCATGCTCGCAGAAGATCAGCTGGCCACCCGGCTTGAGCACCCGCTTCATCTCCCGCAGGGCGGCCACCGGGTCGGGAATGCTGCACAGCGTGTAGGTGAGTACCACGGTGTCAAAACGGGCATCCTCGCCGGGAATGGTTTCCGCGGACAGGGGCATTAGTTCGACATCCAGCGAGGTGCCGGCCAGCCGCTTCCTGGCCTTGCGGTGCATGTCGGTGGCCGGGTCCAGACCCCATATCTTCTGCACCCGCGCGGGGTCGTAGTGCGCCAGGTTCAGGCCGGTGCCGATGCCCACTTCCAGAATCTGGCCGCGGGCCAGCGGCAGGATTTTCTCGCGCTGCTTGCGGATCGGCTTCATGCCGCAGGCGAAATCCAGCAGCAGCGGCAGACAGTAGCGATCGTGGAATCCCATTGCTCGGTCCTGACGTATTATTTCCGGCAAGCATTATGACCGCAGCACGGTCTACTGAGCGAACCCACGGCAGGTAACCCGATGATGCGATGGATAGCAATGACGCTGACCCTGACGGCAGCCGTCACCGTGCTGCCGGCCTGCGCCGAATCGACTTCCGGCAACGAGACCGAACCGGCGGCGGCCGCGACCAATGGCACCAACGAGGCCGCGGCCAGTGATGACCTGGCGACGGCGGTGTTCGCCGGCGGCTGCTTCTGGTGCGTGGAACAGGCCTTCGATGAGGTGGAAGGCGTGGTGGAGACCACGTCGGGGTATACCGGCGGCGACGTGGCGAATCCCTCCTACGAGCAGGTGACCTACAACGACACCGGTCATCTGGAGGCGGTTCAGGTCCGCTACGACCCGTCCGTCGTCACCTACGAGACACTGCTGGAATCGTTCTGGCACAACATCGACCCCACCGACGATCGCGGGCAGTTCTGCGACAAGGGGCACTCGTACCTTAGTGCGATATTCGTGGTCGATGACGAGCAGCGCCGGCTGGCCCAAGCCTCGCGCCAGGCCCTGAAGGACGACGCTGAGGCCCCCTCGCCCATTGTTACCCCGATCCGCGAGGCCCGGACGTTCTACGCCGCCGAGGATTACCACCAGAACTATTACGAGAAAAAGCCGGTCCGTTACAACTTCTACAAGAACGCCTGCGGCCGGACTGACCGGCTGAAGGAGCTCTGGGGCGACGCCGCCGGCAAGCCCTGATCGCTGGTTGCCCGATGGCGCGGCGCGTATCATGAAGCCCCGACATCGGGGGTATTCATGTTCAGACGATTCACGCCGGACGCAAGGCCCGGCCGCGCCGGGGGGCTGTCGCAGGCGCTGACCAACGGCTACGACCGGCTGTGCCGGCCCGAGCGTCTGATCAAGGCGGATCAGACGCCCTACGAGGTACTGCTCGAGGACGGTCTGCTCAAGCTGCGCCACTATCCGCCGCTGACCAGCCGCACGATTCGCGTGGGGGATCGCCGCATCCCGGTGGCCCGGCAACGTCATCGCACCCCGGTCGTACTGGTGCCGCCGCTGGCGGCCAGCACCCTGATCTTCGATCTGCTGCCCGAACGCAGTCTGGTGCGTTATCTGCTTGCCCGGGGGTTCGATGTCTATCTGCTCGATTTCGGCGAACCCGGGCGCGAACATTCCCATCTGGGCGTGCGCGAATACACCATGGAGATGATGCCGGCAGCGCTGGCCGAAGTTCGGCGCCATTCCGGCGATTCCGACCTGACCCTGTTCGGCTACTGCATGGGCGGGCTGTTTTCGCTGATCTACGCCGGGGTGTCGGGCGATGCGCATATCCGCAACATCGTCACCGTGGCCAGCCCCATCGACATGCATGATTCCACCCTGGCCGCGCGGGTCCTGATGCTGCTGAACCTGCCCACCTACCTGGTCCGGCGCTACACCGGTTTCCGGCTCCACGACATGGATCCTGGCTATCTCCAGGTCCCCGGCTGGGCAAATTCCCTATTGTTCAAGATGACCGCCCCGGTGGGTAGCCTGATGACCTACTGGGATCTGCTGGTGCATCTGGCCGACCGCCAGTACGTGGAGGTTCACACCACTACCAGCCGCTGGTTCGACCACATGCTCGATTACCCCGGCGGCATCGTGCAGGATTTTTTCGTCAAGGTAGGGCTGGACAACGCCCTGGCCACCGGCCACATCACCCTGGGCGACTCGGAAGCGAAGTTCGAGCACATCCACTGCGCGCTGCTGGCAATCGCCGGCGACAACGACACGCTGGTGGGCGAGGCCAGCGCCCGTGCCGTCATGGACGTGGTGATGTCCGCGGACAAGACCTTCGCCATGGCGCCGGGCGGCCATGCGGGCGTATTCGCCGGCGGCAAGGCGCCCGCCAATACCTGGCGCATGGCCGCGGAATGGCTGGCCGAGCGCTCGGATTAGGGCCTGTTAGCACTACCGCCGATCGTCGCGTTGCTGTCCCAAAATGCGGCCAGGCAAGGCGCGAGGAGTGAAGTTTGGTCATCCAAATGAACGACGAGCAACGCCGCATGGCCGCATTTTGGGCGCAACCCGGAGGGACGCGGGCCATTTTTCCGCAATCCGGCGTTGTCGCTCGCTTATGTAGTACCACTACACCGCACTCGCTCCGCCTTGTCTTGCGGAAAAATGGCCCGCGGCGCGGCGATCTCGGTAGTGCTAACAGGCCCTAGTCAGGCCCGGCGCGCCCACCAGGCCGCGAGCACCGAGCCTGACAGGTTGTGCCAAACCGAGAACAGCGCCCCCGGCATGGCTGCCGCGGCACTGAAGTACTGGGTGGCCAGTGCCACCGCCAGTCCGGAATTCTGCATGCCGACTTCGATGGCCACGGTTCGAGCCCGTACCGGATCCTCCCAGATTGCCATGGCCGCGCCATAGCCCAGTGCCAGACCGACGCCGTTGTGCAGGACCACCGCCAACACGACTGCCGGCCCCAGGCTGGCGAGTGACTCGCGATTAAGCGCCACGATGATGCCGATCACCAGCACGATGCCCACGGTGGAAACCACCGGCAGCCAGGGCTTGAGTCCGGCCAGACGGGCACCAGCCAGCACGTTCAGCGCCATGCCCGCACATACCGGCAGGATCACGACCCGCGTGATGCTGAGCATCATGTCAAGCACCGGCACCGGTACGCCGCGCCCGGCGTACAGCCAGGTAAGCAGCGGGGTAGCCACCACGGCGACCAGCGTCGATACGGCCGTCATGGAAATGGACAAGGCCACGTCACCGCGGGCCAGATGGCAGATCACATTGGAGGCGGTGCCACCCGATACGGCACCCACCAGAATCAGCCCCACTGCCACCTGATCGGGCAACGCCACGAGGGCAGCAATCAACCAGGCCACCAGCGGCATGGCCAGGTACTGGAGTGCCACTCCCAGGCCGATGGCGCCGGGCCGTGCAAACGCACGGCCGAAGTCCCGCGGGGTCAGGGTGGCGCCCATGCCGAACATGATCAGCATGAGCAACGGCACGATGAGATCCCGCCCCGGCACAAACACGCCCGGCCACACGAACGCCGCCAGCGCGGCAAGCAGCGCGAACAGCGGCAGCCCCCGCGTCAACGCGACCGCCAGCCTCATGGTCGGCGAATCCCGCAGCCGGCCAGCAATTCCGCGGTCTCCGCCAGTGGTAGCCCCATCACCCCGGAATAGCTGCCGGCCAGGTGCCTGACAAAGACCGCGCCCAGCCCCTGAATGGCATAGGCGCCGGCCTTGTCGACGGGCTCACCCGACGCCCAGTAGGCCTCCGCGCGAACCGGATCGATGTGGTCCATTGTGACGCGGCTGACACTCAGGACGTGATCGCTTGCCGGCCCGGCGAGCGCTACGCCGGTCAGCACCTCGTGCTCCCGCCCGCTCAGCAGCGCCAGCATGCGCAACGCATCCTCACGGTCCGCGGGCTTGCCGAGAATGCGGCCATCGATTATCACCGAGGTATCGGCACCCAGCACGGGCAGCGCCGGACGTACGCGGCGACCGGCCTTGGCCTTCGCCAGCGCCAGCCGGATCACGTAGTCCTCCGGCCGTTCACCGGGTAACGGCCGCTCGTCCACCGCGATCCGGATGGTCGCGTGAGCGATTCCGATCTGGTCCAGCAGAGCCGACCGACGCGGCGATTGTGAGGCGAGGCCGATCAGTGGATCGGCGGCGTCATGATCATTCATGGCAGGTCTCGGGCGTTGGATTCTGCAAGTCGGTCAGTGCGTCATCGCCAGTGGCCGAACCAGCGTCGCGAGCGACTGCCGGTCAACGGCACGCGCAAAGGCGTCGGCGAATCGCTCACCCTCGCCCACCGCCTGGCGCCAGTCACGAATGCGCGCGTCATCGTGGCCAGCGTAGCGGCGGAAGTCCTGCCGGTCCGGCACCCGCCCGTGCGGCAGGCGCGCCAGCAAGCCGGGGCCCGGCCCTACCAGTAGCAGGCGGCGAGTGAAACGCGGTTGGCGCTGCACCCATTTGTCGAACCAGCCGGGCGTGACCCTGCCCGCGAAGTGCGGCATGAGTACGATGCCGTCGTCGATCAACGGCTGATCGATGTGATAGTCGACAATGCCGCCATCACGGTAACAACCACGCGGTGCCCCGGCCGGATCGCGAACACCGGCCATCAGCATCGGAATACTGCCACTGGCGTAGATGGCGTCGGCCATGTTGTCGCGGCTCAGGGTAACCCGGCTCGTTGCAATTCCGTCCGCGGCGACCTGTATACGGGCCCCCGGCGACTGGAACAGGACTCGCTCGAACAGGGATCCCAGCCAGGGCCGGTGGATGAGGTTGAGTGTCGCCGCCGCAACGCCGGCAATCCCCAGCGGAAGCCGGCCCTCCGCCGCGGCCGGCCCCCGACTGCGGGCCGTGATCGCGGTCAGGCGAAAGCGGGGATGCTCGAGTACACCCTGCAGGACCGTTTCGTCGAGACAGCCGTCCAGGATCCCGCGCGTGGTCTGCGTGATCTCGTCGCGCGACGGGGCTGCGGAATAGCACTGCTCGATGTAAGCGGACTCCAGCTGGCTGATGCAGCCCGCCGGATGGCTCGGGCTACAAGCCATCGCGAAACGCCAGGCACCGATGGACGAGCCGACCAGTTCGACCGTCGGTCCGGCGCCGTGCAACCAGTCCCCGAACAGCCAGCGATCCAGATTGCCCAGTATCAGCCATTTCGGCCCGCCGGCGGCGCCGGCCACCGCCCGAACGGCCGTCGGCGTCAGGCCCTGCCGCTCGATGTACTGCCGCGCGACGGGCCCGGCGCGAATATCCAGCAGCGCATCATTCATGACCGCGCCCGCGTATCCGCCTGCGGCGTGTCGCGAAATCCCGTACCGTCGAGTTCATCTGGATATTATGGCCGAATCAACACCCCGAAACCGAGCGTGGTGCTATCGGTGCGGCTTCATCACAATGGGTTTTTCCATGATCTTCCACGACACGTTCAGCCGTTATCGACGCATGATCGCGGCAGTTTTCATTATCGGGATCAGTGCCGGCCCGGCCATCGCCGAGGCGCCTGCTTCCTCCAGCAGTCTGCAGGGGACGTTTCTCGTGGCCGCCCCCGGCTCCCAGGGCCCCTTTCAGCAAACCGCGGTGCTGGTGATCGGTCACGATGACGACGGCGCCGCCGGAGTCGTGGTCAACCGGGCCACCGACAGAGCACTAGCGGATATCCTGGCGGACCCACCTAGCGATCAGGCGGGGGACTACAACATTCTCTCGGGGGGGCCCATACGCCCGCGCGCGTTGAGCGTGTTACAGCGAACCGAGCCGGATGCGGATGTATCCGGCATGCGGACGGTAACCCCGACCATGTCCTACAGCATCAATTCCGAAAGCATCGATGCCGTACTAGCGCAGGCGCCAGCGGCAAACCGGATCCGTTTCTTTGCCGGCTACACGGCCTGGGACGCCGATCAGCTGGAGCGGGAGATCAGCTCCGGCGCCTGGCTGATTACAACCGCCGAGGCAGCGGATATCTTTGAAACCGAGCCGGACAGGCTCTGGGCTCGATTGATGGAGCGGATTACCGGGCGCAGCGGACCGGCGATACAGGAAGAAGGCGGCGACCTCTGAGCCACCTACCCTTGTATAGCGCAGACGCGGCCTACTATCGATCGGAACTCGATGTGGCCGGGATATATCCAAGGGGCAGACGAAAGTCTACTAAGTGTGGAAACAGCAGCAGCCAGCCAGTTGGGAAATTCGGCAAGTAACGACCACAAAAAAAGCCCCGTGCATCGGCACGGGGCTTTGTATTAAGAGCCTGGCGGTGACCTACTCTCGCACGGAGATTCCCCCGCACTACCATCGGCGCTGAGCGGTTTCACTTCCGAGTTCGGAATGGGGTCGGGTGGTTCCCACTCGCTATGGCCGCCAGGCAAACCGTCTGCCGACCGAGTCAGGGACTCGGCCAGCCAATTCGCAAGATCGCAACGAACACGTTGTCGTTGAAAACGCTTGAGCGTTATATGGTCAAGCCTCACGGGCAATTAGTACCAGCAAGCTGAATGCGTTGCCGCACTTACACATCTGGCCTATCAACGTCCTAGTCTTGGACGACCCTTGAGAGCCCTCGAGGGGCTAGCGAGATCTCATCTTGAGGTGGGCTTCGCGCTTAGATGCTTTCAGCGCTTATCCCTTCCGTACGTAGCTACCCGGCAATGCCACTGGCGTGACAACCGGAACACCAGAGGTACGTCCAACCCGGTCCTCTCGTACTAAGGTCAGATCCTCTCAAATCTCGAACGCCCACGGCAGATAGGGACCGAACTGTCTCACGACGTTCTAAACCCAGCTCGCGTACCACTTTAAATGGCGAACAGCCATACCCTTGGGACCTGCTTCAGCCCCAGGATGTGATGAGCCGACATCGAGGTGCCAAACTCCTCCGTCGATGTGGACTCTTGGGAGGAATCAGCCTGTTATCCCCGGCGTACCTTTTATCCGTTGAGCGATGGCCCTTCCATACAGAACCACCGGATCACTAAGACCAGCTTTCGCTCCTGCTCGACCCGTCGGTCTCGCAGTCAAGCACCCTTTTGCCTTTGCACTCAATGCGCGATTTCCGACCGCGCTGAGGGTACCTTTGCACTCCTCCGTTACTCTTTGGGAGGAGACCGCCCCAGTCAAACTACCCACCATACACTGTCCCCGACCCGGATAACGGGCCTAGGTTAGAACCTCAAACATGCCAGGGTGGTATTTCAAGGGTGGCTCCACGCCGGCTGGCGCCAACGCTTCAAAGCCTCCCACCTATCCTACACAAGAATGTTCAAAATCCAGTGTAAAGCTGTAGTAAAGGTGCACGGGGTCTTTCCGTCTTGCCGCGGGAACACTGCATCTTCACAGCAATTTCGATTTCACTGAGCCTCGGGTGGAGACAGTGTGGCCATCGTTACGCCATTCGTGCAGGTCGGAACTTACCCGACAAGGAATTTCGCTACCTTAGGACCGTTATAGTTACGGCCGCCGTTTACCGGGGCTTCGATCAAGAGCTTCGCCGAAGCTAACCCCATCA
>JAVKCJ010000022.1:0-137688 GCA_040222795.1 Salinisphaeraceae bacterium | reverse complement strand
ACGCAGCTAATGGGCAGCAAGAATGATCGATGAATCGAACAGCGACGCGGCAGTACTAGACCCGGACACTGAGATCACGATCGCCGGCCAGGCGGTAACCGTGCGCCGGTTCCGTTATCTCGAAAGCCTGAAGGCACAGGGCGAGGCCGCCGGTCTGCTGACCGCGCTGGCGGATATCCCGGCGGATGCCACTCTGCAGTCCATTCTGGACCTCATCGCCAGCCACCCGGATGACTGGCTGCGGTTGATGGCGCGCAGCACCGGGCGGGATGTCGAATGGCTGGCCGGCCTGGATGATGCGGACGGTCACAACCTGGCCCTGATGGTGTGGCAGGTGAACCAGAGTTTTTTCCGGTTGCGGCTGATGACGCGGGGCCTCAGCCGAACACTGCAGCAAGCCCCGTCGACATCCTCTGCGAACTCGTCGAAGCCGGATACGGGCGTTTCCACGGCCTCGCCGCGCGATACACCCTCCCCCAGCTACGGCGATTCGTCGAGTGCCACCGCCGGCGCCGCCGGCACGAACGTGCCGAGCTGATGCACGCGATCAACGTGGGCATGGCCGGTGGTGATCAAGCGCAGCGCGTGATGCGCGAGCTGCTGGAGGACTGACCCATGGCCGGTCGCGCCGACAACCTAGATCTAGCACTGCGGATTCGAGCGGATCTGCAGCGGGCCCGGGAGGAACTGCGCTCGGCCGAGCGGGATCTGATCGACTTCGGTACCGCCGGCAACAAGGCTGAGACCGGCTTGCGCGGTATGAACCAGCAGGTCGACCGTAGCGAAAAGCGTCTGCGGCGCTTCTCGGATACCGGCGACCGCGTGCGCCGCGTGCTGGGCGCGCTGGCCGGTGCCGCCGCATTCGGCGCGCTGGCCCGGGGTGCCGGGCAGGTGGTGCAGAACCTGGAGGAGGTCCAGCGCACGGCGCTCGCCCTTGGCGAACCGGTCGAGCAGGTGCAAGAACTCTTCTATGTGTTCCGGCAGTTCGGTTTGGAGAGTAACGACGTATCGGATGCGCTGAACACACTTGCCGATCGTGCACTGGATGCACAGCAAGGCACCAAGGGGATGATTGAGGACTTCCGGGATGCGGGCATCGCGGTTGAAGAATTGCGCGGCAAAGACCCGGTCGAACTGTTCGAGCTACTGGTGGATCGTCTCAGCCGAATCGACGATGTGCAGCGCCGTAGTGCCATCGCCGTGCGGCTGTTCGGGGATGAACTCGGCCGCCGGTTGCTACCGCTGCTGGTGGAGGGCTCGGGCAAGGTCGAAGAGATGCGGGAAGAGATCCGCGAATTCGGCGGCGTACTCAGCAAGGATGCCGTTGACGGCGGCGCGGCCGCAGCACGTGAATTCCGAAAGGTGCGAGAGGTCTTCAGCGCTCAGTTTACCCGGGCCGTTGCAAACAGCTCGGAGGAATTCACCAATCTTGCGGAAACGCTTTCCGAGCCCGATACGGTGCGCGGCATCGAGACGCTCGTTGGGGGCCTGGCCAAGCTGTCCGGATGGCTGATCCAGATCACCACGCTGCTGGCGGACGTGGCCGAGGGTTTTGGTGAAGCGTTCGGCGAGTCGTTGTACGGCATGGGCGGGCGCTCAACCCGCGAGCTTCGAGATGAACTGGCCGACCTGCAGGAACAGATCGAGAACCCGGGCACTATCAACCAGGTGCTGGGCACCAGGGGCTTCGAGCAGCGACGCGACCAGATTCAGGCGGAGCTATTGCGGCGCCGCCTGAACGGCACGTTAGGTGACACCGAAAACGATGAGGAAGACGAGCCTGCTACGGATAGAACGCCTGAGATTGCGAAGACTCCGCCGATCCGTGAAGGCCGTGAGGAAGACCTGGCCGAGGCCGCCGAAGCCCGGCGCGAATCCGAGGACGCGCTGCGCGATCGCATCCGGGCGATGGAGGAATCCCGGCGCAGCAACCAGGCGATGGTGGAATCGCTCGAGGAAGAGATCGAGCTGAGCCAGCTGGGTAGCCGCGAGCGTGCGCAGGAAATCGCTGTGCGGCGGCTCAACCGGAACGCAACGGACCAACAACGCGAGGCGGTACGCCGACTCGCCGGTGAGCTGTTTGACCTGAAAGAGCAGAGTGAGGACACGGCGGAAGGCATGTCTGAGTTCTTCGCGGAGGCTGCTCGGAAAATCCAGAGCAGCCTGGCGGACTTCTTGATCAATCCATTTGAAGAAGGGCTCGATGGGCTTCTGTCGAGTTTCGCGGATACGCTCCAGCAGATGGCGGCTGAAGCCGCGGCTGCGCAAATCACTGACGCTGTGTTCGGTAGCGAGTTCGGGCAGACCGGCGACATTGGCGGGCTGCTGTCGCAGGGTGCCAGCTTCTTGGGCGGCCTGTTTGGCGGCGGTGGTGGCGGCGCGACCGCGGGTGCCGGGGACGCCGGCATCATCGCCAGCATCTTCCACCGCGGCGGCGTGGTCGGCGGCGCAGCCCCCAGCCGTGAAGTGTCGCCGGCCGCGTTCGCTGGCGCGCCGCGCTTCCACACCGGCGGCATCGTCGGCCTGCGCGATGACGAGCTGCCGATCATCGCCCGCCGCGGCGAGGAAGTGCTGACGATGAACGACCCCCGCCACCGGGATAACAGCGGCGACATGCCAGTCAACGTTGATGTGAGGGTTTACAGTCGCGATCCCGACACTCGGGTCGAGTCCCGCGCCGTCCGCGCCCGCAACGAGGCGCGACGACTCCAGACAAACAGGCGGCACCTGTGAAAGGCCGGGGGCCCCTGGGCCCCACCCTCGCTTGCGGGTGCGCAGAGGCGCAATTCTCGACCGATTTTCGGGGCTCCATGGGTCGGCAGCAGCAGTCCCCCTAAGCCATTGATAAAGCGGGATTCGTTGCTGACGAAGCTGCTGAATCAGAGTGACGCATGAGCCGTATCACGAACATCCACCATGCCTATGCTTGGAACATCAGCCGGATTGCCAAGGTGTTCGGGTTCGACCGGGCGACGGTGCGCAAGCGCCTGAAGGCCGCGGGCGTTCTCCCGTTGACGGAAGAGGGGATGGTGCCGCTATATGCGCTGCATGATGTCGGGCCGGCGCTGTTCAGGGCAACGGCGCAGACGCCAGCCCCCGAGATCGACGTCGAGCAGCTGCTGCCAAGAGAACGCCGCGATTGGTATCAGTCAGAGAACGAACGCCTTAAGCTGGGACGCGAAGAGCGTCACCTAGTGCCGGACGATGAGAGCCGGCGGGAAATGGCGGTGCTGGCGCGGGCGATCGCGCATGGATTGGACCGATTGCCGGCCTTACTCGAGCGAGACTGCGAACTGTCGCCGGAAGCGATGGAGAGGGTGCGGTCGAAGCTGGCCGCGTTGCGAGACGGCCTCAACCTTGAGGGTGATACGTGACTGTGCTTCTGCGTTGGGCCCTCGAAACCACGCGTTCCTGGATGATCCCGTAGGCCTTGTGAAACTGCCGCCGGCTGGCGTGCTTGGACAACCCCAGTTGGTCGCCGATCTGCGCGAAGCTATATCGGCCAACCACCCTCAGCAATACCAGCTTCGCGAACTGCTCACCCAACTCACTTAGCGCGCCATCCACCGTGAGTGCGACCTCATGCCGGATGACGTGGAAAGGCACCGGGTCGGATGGCCTGCGCCCGTGTTGAACCGGCGCAAAACCGGCCAGTTCCTGGACCCGGTGGTAGATACTTCTCTGGTGCCACCCCAGCCCCTCCCGGTGACTGACCATCCATTCGTGCCAGAGATGCACGGCAGAGTCGGCCAGGCGCCGCCGGCGCGCGGTTTCCGAGTCGCATGCACTGGCCACCATGGATTCAGCCTACCTGGGGGCCGTGCCTAACCGCCAGGCGGCGGATGCACCGGCCTCCCGCCCAGTACGGGATTACAAAACCTGCCGCCTGCGTAGACATCCCTGTTCCGACGGTTGAAGGCCCCGCCGGCCGGGGCCGGTGCGATCACTCGTCCGGCGGCGCTTGCTACGCGCGAATCAAGCGCTTCCTGAGAATATGATTCGCCGGTGGCCCGGATACCGCGTCAACGCCCAACATGATGGCGCCTTCGATAATGCTGTGAGCGGCCTCGGCAGTGAACATCCTGGAATCTTCTTCTGCCATTAAATCTTCGGCGGCACGTATAACTTCGCGTTTGATGGCCTCGAATTGAGAACTCTCTCGGTGTTGCTCAGGCTCTACGTCTTGAGTTGCCGATTGATCGGGTCGAATCTCCTCATGGGCGATGAGGTCCTGGACCGAATCGATCATGACAACGCACCCCCACTCCCATCCATCGTCACGCTCATCCGGGTGAGCTTCGAGCGAGGCTTTGATGACGCTGAGAAGCGAGCGGGCATTGCTGAGGGTGTCGCTCTTAGCGCCTGTCATGCGCTTGGGTGCTTCGTGCGCGATGGTTTTCGGATCGCTGGCTGCCGCGGGCATTGTATTTCCTCCAGGTTGAATGGAGGGGTACAAATGGGGGCACAGAGCATTGTGGCCGAAAAAGACCCTATATCGCTCAGTTGGTTACGAGGGACTTCGAGTCCCGGGCGGCCATTAAACGCGCCTCACGGTCAGCCATGGGCGGTTGATCGCTCCGGGTTCCGAGTTGACGGCGTGCGTTCCTGCACGCCGCCCTTCGGGTGTCGCTTCGCGACATCCCGATTCGGGTCCGACCGAATCGGTGACGAAGTACGTCCTGCACGCCGCCCTCCGGGTGTCGCTTCGCGACATCCCGATCCGGGTTTAACCGGATTGGTCGAGTCTCGGGCAGCCCACCATTTGCTGCGTCTTGAAATCCAGCGTCCAGCCACTCAGTTGGCTGGCATTTCCCGTTCGGGCGTTGCTGTTCGGTGTAGTTGCTCGACGCCGGCTGCCAGGGTGACGGTGGTCAGTTCGCCGAGATGCCAGTCGATGATACGGCCGGCACGGTCCACAAACAGCGTCGTCGGTAGCATGCCGCTGCCCAGAGCCTGGCCGAGTCGTCCGCTCGCATCCAGCACCACATTATCCAGGTCCAGCGATTGCGCCTCCAGATACGCCTGCACCGTGGCTGCAGACTCGCGCTGGTTGGCGAACACGAAGGCGATATCGTGATGCCGATTCGCGGCCGCCTCCAGTACCGGCATTTCCCGTCGGCAGGGGCCGCACCAGGTGGCCCAGAGGTTGATCACCCGTGGTCCTGGCGCGATATCGGTCAGCACCACAGCACTGCCGTTCAACTGCTGCATCTCGACGGGCGGCAACATGGCGGCCCGAGGTGTCAGCCAGGCCATCAACCCGGTACCGCCCAGCCAGATAAGCCCACCGGCCAGTAACGCCGAGGCCAGCGCCCGCCGGTTTCCCGGCTCGCGGATCAGATAGACCGCCACCAGGGCGATCACGACCGTTGCCGCGCCCGGCCACCAGAAGCCGCCGTCCCAGATGTAGAGGATTTCCAGGGGACGGGATGCATACAGCGACCAGTGTCGGGCGACGAACCCCGCCCGCGCGCCAATCACTCCGGCGATCAGGAGCAGCCAGAGGCGATCGTTGGCGGACGGGGATTGCCGGCTCGAGGAAAGCAGGTTGCCCGCGACCAGTGCACCGGCGAAGCCCAGCATCAGTAACAGGCGGTCGAGCGGAATGGACAGCGGCCCCAGGGCGATGGTCTGCATGCGTGTTCAGGCTGGCGGGAAAACGCGCGCGATCATGACCGATTGCGGGCTGACCCGCCAGAGTCCCGGGGTGGGGTGCTGAAGCAATCGGTCGTGCCCGGTAAACTTTCGCGCTCTGCGGCGCCGGCGATCAGCCGTCGGCCCGGTTGCCTGCCGCCAACAAGGAGACACGATGGCCATCTGGCACGGTTCCCCCGACCTCGACCTGCTCAACGGCTATGCCAGCCGCGACATGACCGGCCGCATGGGCATGGTCTATACCGAAATCGGTGACGATTACCTACGGGCCCGGATCCCGGTTACCGACGACTGGCGCCAGGCCTACGGGCTGTGGCATGGCGGCGCCTCCTGCGTGGTGTCCGAATCCATGGGTAGCGTGGGCACGTCGCTGTGTCTGGACAGCGAGCGCGAGTACTGTGTGGGTGTCGAAATCAATGCCAGTCACATGCGCTCCGCCACTCGCGGTCACGTCACCGCGGAGGCCAGGCCGATCAAGCTCGGACGCAATCTGCACGTCTGGGAGACGCGGCTCTGGAATGATCAGGACAAGCTGATGTGCGTTTCCCGCCTGACCACTTCGATCATCGCCGGCGGGCCGCCGGTCACTGGCTAGCAGACTTCAGTCGGGCCGCTCGTCGGTTTCCGGCAGCGGTTCGGGCGATGGTTCCGGGGCTTCCACGGGCGGCGGCGAGGGGGCTTCCTCGACATCCGCGTCCGGCGCCTCGTTCTCGGTTCTCGGTTCGTCGGCGGTCGCGGCTTCCTCGGCCACCTCATCCCGACTCTTCTCGATGCCGATGTGATACGCCGCAAAGCCCGGAATAACCACCTGATTGAGTGCCATGCCCAGTACCTGGCCGTGGACGGTGGAAATGACCTCGATGCGGGTATTCGTGATCGGATCGGTGACGGTGCCGAGGACATCCCCCTTTTCGACCCGATCGCCGAGGCCCACGCGGCTGAACAGAATCCCGCCGGAGTCGGCCCGGACCCAGTCGGACTCGTAGTACACCGGCTGCGGTTCCCCCCAAAGGCTGATGCGGCTGAGCATCTTCATGTGATTAAGCAACGACCGGATGCCCTTGACCCCCTGGGCCACTTCCTCGGGCTGGAAGCGCATCGGTTCACCGGCCTCCAGCGTGACGGCCGGAATTCCCGCCTGCGTGGCCGCGCCGCGTAGCGTGCCGGGCGGGCCCTCGCTTTGCAGCACGGCGATCGCACCGAATCCCTGGGTGAGATCAAGCACGGCCGGGTGGTCGAGATCAGCCCGCAGCTGCGGCAGGTTGGTGCGGTGGAAGGAGCCCGTGTGGACATCCACCAGTGCGTCGCAGTGGCGGATGATGCCTTCGAAGAACGCATGGGCGATGCGCGACGCCGAACTGCCGTGGGCATTGCCGGGAAAATAGCGGTTCAGGTCTCGTCGGTCCGGCAGGTAGCGAGAACTGCGGCGAAAGCCGAACAGGTTGACGATGGGGACGCCGACCACGGTGCCAGCCAGCTCGTCGGCCTCCAGCCCGTAGAGAACCCGGCGGACCATCTCGATACCATTGAGCTCGTCGCCATGGACTGCCGCGGTCAGACAAAGGACCGGGCCAGGACGAGTGCCATGGGCTACAAGTACCGGTGTGGGTACCGAGATTCCCAGGAATGATTCGCTGGCCACCCAGGACAGGCGACGCGTCGTACCCGGCATCACGTCCGTATCCAGAAAACGGAACGGACCCATCTCGTTAACCGAAGCGGTTTCCTGCTCGACCGGAGGAGACGCGGCGGGTGCGGTGCCGGCCTCGGCATCGGCGGTGACCGCCGCCGCCTCCGGTTCGGCTGTTTCCGGCGGGGCCACATCCTCGCTGGCTTCGTCCGCCGCTGGGGCGGCGGCGGGAGGCGGGGTGATGACCAGATCATCCTCGATTTCATTGGCCCAGCCCGGCACCGTCAGCATGACCAGCGAGCACGCCAGGCCTCGCAACCATGATCGTGCCTTCATGACGCGATCCGAGGCCCAGAGACGGGGCGAGCAACCCCCACAACAGGCACCTGAGTTCACAGGATCTCCATCTTGGATGGTGCCGCCGGAGGGACTTGAACCCCCACAGCCTAACGGCCACCAGGACCTAAACCTGGCGTGTCTACCAATTCCACCACGGCGGCTTGGTCACTAGTTTACCGCTTTGTCTGCCGGGCATTCGAGCGGTTTGCCGTAGTGGCCCCCGCATGAACGCGTCTCGGGTTGCATCGACTCTGACGTTTGCGTAATGTCGGAGATGCAACATAGTGCACTGTGTAAATGCATCAAACGTTGGGATAACGTTTGGAGCACAAAATAGCAGATCAAAACAGCAATATAATGCATGTTCGGGATCCGTGGTCCCTGGCCGGAATCCTAGACGAACAGCAGGACACGGGGCAGTAGGCCTCACAGGCAGATGCGGCGCGGTGCGCGCCGGGCGAGAGGAGCACAGCATGTATACCGTCGATATCGATACCGGCGGAACGATGACCGATGCACTGGTCAGCGACGGCGACCGCCGTCACTCGTTCAAGACCGATACCACGCCCCACGATTTCACGGTTTCGTTCCGTCACTGCCTGGAGGCGGCGAGCCAGGCCCTCGGGTTTGATTCGACCACGGCATTCCTGCGTGACGTCTCGATCATCCGCTGGTCTTCCACAATTACCACCAATGTCCTGGGTGAGCGCCGTGGCGCACGCGTTGGCATCCTGGTATCAGCCGGGCACGAGACTGATCTTTACGGTGACGGCGATTCCTCGGTGGTCGGCGACCTTATCGCCGCCGATCACATCATCGGCATGTCCGCTGACCCGGATCGCCAGGAAATCCTGGACAGCGTCAAGAAGCTGCTGGAAAGCAGCGTTCGCCGCGTATGCGTTTCCCGAGCCGGCTCGTTCCCGGACAACACCGTGGAGAAACACATCAAGGCGGTGATCGAGGAACAGTACCCCGATCATTTTCTGGGATCGGTCCCGGTACTACTGGGCAGCGAAATGGCCCAGATCGGCCACGACCAGACCCGGGCCCATTACTCGCTGATGAATGCCTATACCCACTCCCAACTAGCCCAGGCCTTGTTCAAGGCCGAAGACATCCTGCGAGAGGACTACAACTGGGAGCGGCCGCTGTTCATCGGTCATACCAGCGGCGGGGTGGCCAAGGTTGGCAAGACCAAGTCGGTGGATACCATCGAGTCCGGGCCGGTGTTCGGCACCTTTGGCGGGGCCTACATTGCGCGTGAGTACGGCATCGATCACGCGGTCTGTTTCGACGTCGGCGGCACCACCTCCAAGGTCTCGATTATCCGCAATGGAGAACCGGTGTTCCAGCGCGGCGGCCAGCTCATGGGCATTCCGGTGCAGACCTCGTTCGCCATGCTGCGGTCGTTGGCGATTGGCGGCGGCTCCATTGCCCGGGTGGCCGACGGTACCGTTCGACTGGGGCCGGAAAGCATGGGCGCCGCACCCGGGCCGGCCTGTTATGACCTGGGCGGCGATCGCGCCACCCTGACCGACGCGATTCTGGTGCTTGGCTATCTCGATCCCGCGGGCTTTCTCGGTGGGCGCCGGGAACTCTCGATCGACCGGGCTCGCGCGGCGCTGGCCGAACATGTCGGCGATCCGCTGGGCCTGTCGGTGGAAGCCGCAGCCCGTGCGGTGCGTGACCAGGCGGCCAGCGAACTCGCTACCCTGGTCCGAAACACGCTGGCCGAAGCCGGCCTGTCTGCTGCGGAAACGGCGCTGTTCCTGTTCGGCGGCAACGGGCCCACGCTGGGGGCGTTCGTTGCGGAGGCCGTGGGCATCGAGCGGGCCTACGCATTCGATCTGGGGCCGGTGTTCAGCGCCTTCGGTTCAGCGATTTCGGATGTCGTCCACGTTTACGAACGCGGCGTGGGGACGACCTTCGGCCCCGAGCGGGAAAGTCGCATCCGGGCGGTGGCGGCCGACCTCTATTTGCAGGCGGGCCGCGACCTGCGCGGGGAAGGTTTTGATCCCGCCGACGCGGCCTTCACCGCGGAACTCGAATTCGGCGAGCACGAGACGGTGGCCGGCGTGGTTCGCATCGAGACCGGGCCGGATGCCGATGACGCCTGGACCGAGGCTGCGGAAAAAGCCGTCGCCGCCAGCGATATCGATACCACACGCTGGCCGTTGCTGCTCATCCGATTGTCGGCGCGGCATGCCATCGGCACCCATCGTCTGCAGCCAAGCGACCGGCATGCCAGCGCAGGCGCCGGGGAAACCCGTGACCTGGTATTCCGCGAGGATCAGAGCCAAACGCAGCCAGCCCTCCGCTGGGAGGACCTGGGACCGGGCAGCGAGGTGGTCGGCCCCGCGATCATCAATGGCGCCACCCTGACCTGTCCAGTGCCGCCGGGCTGGGCGCTGCGTGTCGACGAATATGGCAACGCCGCGATGGAGAACAGGCAATCATGAGCTACGAACGGCTGCGCTTCACGGAATACCTCGATCTCGACCTCGACCGCGAGATCTGGCTCTGCCACGACTGCGGGCACGAGCTGATCTCGGCAAGGGAGAACTACAAGAAGGGCTGTCTGGTCGCCGACCGCGAGCCGGCCGAGGTCCATCCCCCGGTAATGGCCGGGGACTACGGCTTCGTGCCTGACGCCGACTGGGTGCATGTGCTGGAGTTCTACTGTCCCGGCTGCTCGCGTCAGATCGAGGTCGAGTATCTGCCACCGGGGCATCCGGTCACCCACGACATCGAAGTTGACCTGGATGCGCTTAAAGCGCGTCTGGACAGCAAGGAAATAGAGATCCGCGACGGTAAGATCTGCCGACCGGGCACCGACGGGGAGGACGCGTAAATGAGTGACCGAACCACGGCCCGGCCGATGCAGTCGATCGATATCGATGTCGGCGGCACCTTCACGGATCTGGTGCTGAACCTGGACGGCGAGACCACCATCGCCAAGTGTCCGACCACGCCGCACGACCTTTCCGTCGGGTTCCAGGACGCCATCGAGGCGGTGTCGGAGAAGATCGGCACGACCATGCCGGAGTTGCTGCCGCGCATCGACGTCGTGCGTTACTCCACCACGGTTGCCCTGAACCGGTTGATCGAACGCAAGGGCCCTCGCGTCGGTCTGGTCACCACCGAAGGCTTCGAGGACACCATCCTGATCGGTCGCGGGGCCCAGTGGCTTGACGGGCGCCGTGTGTCGGAAATCCGCAACATCCCGGCCCAGCGAAAGCCGATGCCACTGATTACCCGCGACATGACCGTGGGTGTGCGCGAGCGGGTCGATTCCACCGGGCGCATCGTGCGGCCGCTGGACGAGGAGGATGTTCGCCGCAAGCTCCGCACCCTGATGGACCGGGGGGCTCGGGCGATAGTCATTTCCCTGATGTGGTCATTCGTCAATCCGGACCATGAGCGGCGTGTGCGCGAGATCATCCGCGAGGAGTACAAGGAGTATCAGCTGGGCTTCGTGCCGGTAGTGCTGTCCTCGGCGGTGGTGCCCAAGATCGGCGAGTACGAACGCACCATGACCAGCGTGCTGGATGCCTACCTGCAGCGCGACATGCAGGCCGAGATCAGCGCCACCTGGGACAAGATCCGCGACCAGGGGTATCGCGGCTCCTTCCTGATGATCCACAACTCCGGCGGCTGCGGCGAAATCTTCAAGACCAGTGCGTCCCGCACCTTCAACGGCGGGCCGATCGCGGGCCTGATCGGCTCGGCCCACTTCGCCCGACAGCTTGGCTACAAGAACGTGATTGCCGGGGATGTGGGCGGCACGTCGTTCGATGTGGCGCTGGTGGTGGAGTCCGGGGTGCGCAACTACGACTTCAAGCCCGTGATCGACACCTGGATGGTCAACATGACCATGATGCAGACGCTGTCGATCGGCGCCGGCGGCGGTTCCATCGCGGCGGTGGATCCGGTCACCAAGCGTCTGACCGTCGGGCCGCGCAGCGCCGGCTCCATGCCCGGCCCCGTCTGCTACAACCAGGGAGGCACCGAACCCACGGTGACCGACGCCGATGTGGTGCTGGGCTACATGAATCCGGGCAACTATTTCGGCGGCAAGATGAAGCTGAGTGTGCGCAAGGCCGAACGCGCCATCCGCGACCGCATCGCCGAGCCGCTCGGCATCAGTGTCCTGGAAGCGGCCGCCCAGATCCGGCGCATCATCGACGAATCCATGGCCTCGGCGATCAAGCGGGAAGTCCACATGCGTGGTTTCCGGCCCGACGATTTCGTGCTGTTCGCCTTCGGCGGGGCCGGGCCGACGCATGTATCCGGGTTCAAGGCGGACGTGCCGCGGGCGGTGGTGTTCCCCTCTGCCCCCGTATTCTGCGCCGTGGGTTCATCGATCATGGACTTCGTGCACATGTACGAGCAGTCCCGCCGCATGGTGTTCATGGAGCCGAAAACGGAGAAATTCGTCGCCGATCGAGAGCAGTTCAACCGGACGGTCGAGGCATTGATGGAAAAGGCCCGTGGCGAGCTGATGGCCGAGGGGCTGCCCGTATCCGAGGCAATCTTCTCGCTGGAGCTGGACATGCTCTATGGCGGCCAGGTGCAGGTGAAGCGGTTTTCGTCACCCAAGGTCCGTCTGGATTCGGAGGACGACGCAAGGGCCGTCTACGAGGCCTTCGAGGCCGAGATTTCAGACGCCTACAGCCCGCTGGTAGTCAACCGGCCGGGCGGGGCGTTTCTCGACAATTTCGTGCTGCGGGTCACGGTGCCGACGCACAAGCCGTCGCTGGTCGAGTGCGAGATGAGCGGCGCCGATCCGTCGGCCGCCGCCAGCGGTTCGCGCGAGGCGTTCTGGCCGGAAACGGGGGAAAGCATGGAGACCCCCGTCTACACCTTCGAGAAACTGCAGCCCGGCAACGTGATCGACGGGCCGGTCATCATCGAGGCCGAGTTCACCACCATCGTGGTGCCGCCCGGGCAGCGGTTCTCCATCGACAAGCACGGCCTGGGCGTGATGGAAGCCAGGGCGTAGGAGAGAAAAAATGGCAATCCCGACACTCGAACAGAAACTCAGGTGGCTCAAGCCCAGTCCCGCCAGCGACGAGGAACTGGCACTGGCGGCGAAGCTGGACGCAGCCCAGGTGGAAATCGGCTTCCAGCGAACCAACGACATCCTCTCCGAGGCCATGGAGGTCTTTCAGCGCACCTGTCGCTGCGCCATGGGCGTGGCCGGCGATTCGCTGGTGGGAATCATGACCGCGGAAGGCGACATGGTGAATGCCTCCTGCGGCACCTACTTGCACTCCGTGATTCCGCCGCTGATCAGCAAGTTCGTCATGGAAACCTATGGAGACAACCCCGGTATCCGTGACGGCGACCTGTGGTTCGCCAACGACGCAGTGTATGGCGGCGTCCACAATCCGGACCAGATGGTGATGATGCCGGTGTTCTTCGAGGGCGAACTTGTGGCCTGGACCGCCGCGCTGGTGCACACCACCGAAACCGGGGCGATCGAACCGGGCGGCATGCCGGTATCGGCCGCCTCCCGCTTCGAGGAGGGCATGAATCTGCCACCGATGAAGATCGGTGAGAACTTCAGGCTCCGGGACGACATCGTCACCATGTTCGAGGCCTTCGGCCTGCGCGCCCAGTCGATGATCAACGTCGACCTCAAGGCGCGCTGCACCACGGCTGACCGGGTGCGTCGCCGGATTCTTGAGGTCTGCGAACGCGAGGGGGCGGATTATCTGCGTGGGCTGTTCCGGCGCATGCTGCAGCAGGCTGAAGCCGGGGCCGCCGATCTGATAAGCCTGTGGCCGGACGGCCATTATCGCTGCGTGACCTTTGCTGACGCCGTGGGCCTGCAGCAGGGCATTGTGCGCAACTGCTACATGGATATGCAGAAGCGGGGCGACAAGCTGATCGTCGACTTCTCCAAGACCGGCCCGGAGACGGCCAGCTCCTACAACGCCCACCCGCAGGCGGCCATTGCCCACTTTTCCAACTATATCTACGAGTATCTGTTTCACGCGCTGCCGATCAACAACGGCACGTTCGCGTCCATCGACTTCAAGTTCGGCCAGAACACCTGCCTGAGTCCCGACCCGCGCGCGGCGACCTCGAACTCGGTGATGATCTCGGCCGGCGTGATGAGCGCCAACCACAACTGCTTCGCCAAGGCGCTGTTCTCCACCTCGGATTGGCGCCAGGCCGGGGCCTCGCTGGGCAACGGCGGCAACGCCCTGGTGCTGGCCGGGCAGAATCAGTGGGAAACCGACTTCGCCGACATGATGGCCTACTCCATCAACAGCGAAGGGCAGGGGGCGCTGCCGGACATGGACGGCATGGACTCCTTCGGCTTTCCCTGGGCGCCATTCGGCCGGGCCCCCAACAGCGAATTCGTGGAAAACGAGTTCCCGCTGCTGATCCCGGTATCCAACCATCTGCGCGATTCCTGCGGCCACGGCAAGTACCGTGGTGGCGTGGGCACCGTCCAGGTCTGGGTGGCCCACCACAAGCCGCAAGTGGCCCTGATGGCCATCGCCGATAACACCCGCCTGCAGACGCCCCAGGGCCTGTTCGGCGGGTATGCGCCGTGCACACTGCCGGGCATCGGCATCCGCCAGGCCAACATCACCGACATGATGGCCGAGGGCAGCGAGGCCCTGAACATGGATGCCTACGACATCCTGTCCAATCGCACTGTCGGCGGGGATTACGAGGTCGAGTTCATGGGCCGCTCCGTGCGCGACTACGACGAGGGCGACATTGTCACCTTCGCCTTCTCCACCGGTGGCTGCGGCTACGGCGACCCGCTGGACCGGGATCCGCTGGCGCTGGAGGCCGATATCCAGAAGGGTGTGGTGTCCCGTGAGGCGGCGGAATTCGTCTACAAGGTGGTCTGGGACGAGGAACGCCAGGTCGTGGATGAAGCGGCCAGCGAGCGGGCACGGGAGGCGGAACTGGCGGCCCGAGCCAGGCGCGGCGTGCCCTGGGACGAGTTCATGGCGTCCTGGTCGCAGAAGAAGCCGCCGGAAGAGATACTGGTGCACTACGGTACCTGGCCGGACGCCGAGTCCCGCGGCCCGCTGGTACGTGCCTGATGGGGATCGACGCTCGCAAGCGTCTGGCCGATCTGGCCCGCGGCGAGGCCGGGGCGGGCGAACCCCTGTTCGCGCCGATGATCCACGGCCTCGGCGCCCAGATCGAGGCCCTGTCACCGGCGGAGATGGTGGTAGATGCCACGCGCCTGGGCAAGGGGCTTGGCGAGACACGGCGCGTTCTGGGATTGTCATCGCTATACGTCACGGTTCCGTCCCTGGCGGAGGCCGAAGCGCTGGGCGCGGGTGTGGATCTGTCCGTCTGGTCGCCTCGTCTGAGCGCGCCGGCGGGCGCGGCGGCGCTGGAAGCCGACGAGGCCGATGCGATCGCTGACAGTCCGCGACTACAGGCCGCGCTGGAGCTGACCCGACGCCTGTCGACCACGGACAACGACGCGGCCCTGCTGGTAGGGCTCACGGGGCCGGCCACCCTGGTCGAGCAGCTGGTGCCGGGGGCAACGGGGGAGGAACGCGAGGATGCATTCGACTATGCCGGCGGATTTCTCACCGCCCTGGTACGGGCCTTCGGTGAAGCCGGCGCGCATGCGGTGGTGCTGCAGGAAACGGTGGCAGCACCGGACGATGAAGATGCTCGCGAATTGTGGGAGGACGCGCTCACACCGCTGGCCAATGTGGCCCGATTTCACAAGATGCCGGTGCTGCTGGGTTTCGTCGGTGCGGCCGAACCCGGGCCTGGCGGCTGGCCGGATCAGGTCGTGCCCTGTCTGGTGCCGGGGGAAGCCGCGGCGCAGGCGCGCGACAATCACGCGCTCATGCTGCCGGCAGACCCGGCAACCTGGCGCGGGTCGGACGACGGCGCAGCGATAATCGTAACTGCCGGCGAAGTGCCGGCCGACACGCGAATTGCGGACCTCAAGACGATTATTGAGGCACTTGCATGACCGACTACTGGTGCCCGGAACTGGAGACCAAACCCTGGTCCGACGTCCAGGCCTGGCAGGCGCAGTGTGTCGCGGAGGCAGTCCCGCGGATACGGGCGAGGTCGCGCCTTTACGCCGGACTACTGGCCGAGATCGGCGATGTCACGATCAATGCGTTCGAGGATATTCAACGACTGCCGTTCACCGAGAAGGCGCATCTCAAGGACGCGCAGGCCGATGCCTCGAAAGCGGAACCCTTCGGCGCGAATCAGACCGCGCCCCTGGTGGATATCGTGCAGACGGTGTCCTCCTCCGGCACCTCGGGGATGCCGCTGTACTACCCGGTAACGCGGGCGGATTTGGCGATGTGGACCGATGCCATCGCGCAGAACTTCTTCACGTCGGGCATCCGGCGCGAGGACGTGATCGCCCACCTGGTCGGTCTGCCGGGAGTGGCCGGTGGTCTGCCCTATGCCGAGGCCTTCCGCGAGATCGGTGCCACCCTGTGCTGGCTGGGCGGCTTCCCCACCGAGCGCATACTGCGGGAAATGCGTCGGCTGCACGCCACGGCGTTGCTGGCGACCACCTCGTTCGGTACCTACCTGAGCGAGACCTGGGGCGAGGTGGGTGAGACCACCGGCATCGAGTCGTCCCTGCGTAAGGTGCTCTGTGGCGGGGAGCCGGGTCTGGACCAGCCGGCCATCCGGTACAAGATCGAAACCGGCTTGGGCATCGATGGCCTGCGCGAGGTCATGGGCATGGGCGACGTGATCCCGGGCATGTGGGGAGAATGCCACGTCGCCGACGGCATGCACTTCAACGCCCAGCGCTACGTGGCGGTGGAGCTGATCGACCCGGACAGCGGCGAGCCCGTGCCCTGGTCGGCCGGCGCCACCGGTGAACTGATCTACACGACCTTCCAACGGGACGCCGCGCCGTTGATCCGCTATCGATCGCGGGATCATGCCCAGGTGGTGGACGTGACCTGCGCCTGCGGCCGAACCTCGCCGCGCATACGCTGCATCGGACGCACGGATGACATGCTCATCTACAAGGGCATGAATGTGTTTCCCACCGCCATCCGAGACGTGGTGGCGGAAACCTTCGCCGGAAGACTGGAACCGACCCTGCGCATCTGGAAGGCGCACAAGGACCTGGTTCGCTTCGACGAGGCCATCCCGGTGGATGTCGAGGCCTGCGAGGGCCTTCCGGCCGCCGACTACCCCGCGATTGCCGAGGCACTGGAAAACGCGGTGCGCTCGCAGATGCAGGTCCGCATTCGGGTCACGGTCCTCGAACCCGGCGGCCTGCCGCGCGGCGCCTACAAGAACGCGCTGGTGGCGGTACGAGAAAGCACATGAAAGTCAATCGGTTACAACATGAAATTCGATAACGCATTCATCCCATGCGGCTTCGCCTGGTCCTCGCCGTTCGTGCGCTGGCAGGGGGCGCTGGCCGATGTCTCCAGCATGGATCTGGGCGTGACCGTGACCAACGATGCGCTGGCGCAGCGGGACTTCGATCCGCAACGGCTGACGCAGCTGGTCATGGGCACCACTGTGCCGCAGACGGATTCCTTCTACGCCGTGCCCTGGACCGCGGCCCGCATCAGTGCGCCGGGGATTACCGGCCCGCATATCTCGCAGGCTTGCGCCACCGCGGTCGCCTGCGTGGCCAGCGCCGCGGCCACCGTTGACAACGATCCCGACGAAACCGTGCTGGCACTGACGACCGACCGCACCAGCAACGGGCCGCTCATGGTCTATCCGAAGAGCCGGAGCATGGGCGGCAGCCCGGACACCGAGCACTGGGTGCTGGACAATTTCGCCGCCGATCCGGCCACTGGCAAGGCGATGGTCGCCACGGCCGAGAACGTGGCCGCGGAAGCCGGCTTCACTCGCGAGGCGCTGGATGACGTTTCGCTGCTGAGATACCGGCAGTACGAGCAATCCCTGACCGATGACCGGGCGTTCCAGCGGCGTTACATGCAGCCGGTGCGGCTGCCCGACCGCAAGGGCCGGGTCACGGAAATCAGCGCTGACGAGGGGATCTCGCCGACCACCGCAGAGGGCCTGGCGGGACTCAAGCCGATGGCCGGCGGAGTGATCACGCTGGGCATGCAAACCCACCCGGCCGACGGCACGGCAGGGACGCTGATCTGCGGCCAGGCCACGGCCCGCGAGCTGTCCAACGGCAACGGCATTGTGCGGCTCATCGCTACCGGCTTCGGCCGGGCCGAGGCCGCCCACATGCCCAAGGCGCCGGTGCTGGCGGCCGAACGGGCCCTGGCCAGTGCCGGCCTGAGTTACCAGGACATCAAGCTGGTCAATACGCACAATCCGTTCGCGGTCAACGATCTGTGGCTGGAAAAGCAGACCGGGTTCCCGCTGGATCGAACCAATAGCTACGGCAGCAGCCTGATCTACGGTCATCCGCAGGGACCCACCGGTCTGCGCTCGATTGCCGAGCTGATCGAGGCACTGCGCCTGGAAGGCGGCGGCCTGGGGCTTTTTACGGGTTGTGCGGCGGGGGATACCGCGGCAGCGTTGGTCATCGAGGTGCGCGACTAGCATCGGCAGAACAGCCCCCGGTAGGGCTAATAATGCGGAGGAGACCGGGATGACGCAGGGGTTCGCCGGAGTGCATCCACCACGGGACTACAACGCTGCGACAGACTTCATCGACCGTCATGGTCGGGAAGGTCGCGGCGGGTGTATCGCCGTCATCGATGCCGACGGTCGGGTCAGCTACGACGACCTGGCCGAACTGGGCAACCGGGCGGGCAATGCGCTGCGCGGGCTGGGCCTGCGCCAGGAATCCCGCGTGGCGATGATCATGCACGACAGCCGGCGCTTCCCGGCGGTGTTCTGGGGCGCAATCAAGGCCGGCATCATTCCGGTTCCCGTCAACACGCTGCTGCGGACCGGGGATTACCGCCAGATCCTGACTGACTGCCGTGCGAAGGCCCTGCTGGTCAGCGAGCCGCTGCTCGATGAGGTACGTCCGGCCCTGGCCGATCAACCCTTTCTGGAGACGGTGATCGTGGACGGCCGGCCCGGCCCTGGTGAGCAGTCCCTGTCCGACTTGCTGGACGCCGCAAGCCCGGACCTGGACGCCGCTCCGACCACCGCCGACGACGTGGCCTTCTGGCTGTATTCCTCCGGCTCCACCGGCACCCCCAAGGGCGTGCTGCATCTGCACCGCCATCTGCCGGCCACCGCCGAATGCTATGGCCGCGGCGTGCTCGGCATCGAGCCGGACGACGTGATCTTTTCCGCCGCCAAGCTGTTCTTCGCCTACGGCCTGGGTAACGGCATGACCTTCCCGTTCGCAGCCGGCGCCTGCGCCGTCTATCTGCCCGGACGCCCGACGCCCGACGCCGTGATGGCGATCATGCAAGAACAGCAGCCGACCATTTTCGGTGGTGTGCCAACGCTTTACGCGGCGATTCTCGCCGATGAGGCGAATAACCGTGATTGTGCCTCACAGGCCCTGCGTCGCTGCATCTCGGCCGGCGAGGCTTTGCCGGCGGAGGTCGGCGAACGCTGGCAGGCGCGTTTCGGCGCGGAAGTGCTCGACGGCGTCGGCTCCACCGAAATGCTGCACATCTTCCTGAGCAACCGCCCCGGTCGGGTGCGCTATGGCACCTCCGGCGAACCGGTGCCCGGCTACTCGGTGCGGCTGGTGGACGAAAGCAATCATGAGGTAGGCGAGAACGAGATCGGCGAACTGCTGGTCGACGGCCCCTCGGCCGCGATGGCCTACTGGAATCGTCGCGACAAGAGCCTGGAGACCTTCCAGGGTCACTGGACCCGTACCGGGGACAAGTATTATCGCGATGCCGAGGGCTGCTATCACTACTGCGGCCGCACCGACGACATGTTCAAGGTCAGTGGCCAGTGGGTGTCGCCCTTCGAGGTGGAATCAGCCCTGATTGCCCACGATCAGGTGCTGGAAGCGGCGGTGGTGCCGCACGACGAGGGCGACAACCTGCTAAAGCCGCGGGCCTTCGTGGTGCTCAAGAATGGCGCGGCCGCCAGCGACGATCTGGCTGCGGAACTCCAGGGATTCGTCAAGGCCCGCATCGCCACGGTGAAGTATCCGCGCTGGATCGAATTCATCGACGAACTGCCCAAGACCGCCACCGGCAAGATCCAGCGCTTCAAGCTGCGGGCCTGACCATTGAAACGCCGCGGGATCGATATCGTCGCCGACGGCAAGCGCCTGGAGGCCTGCTGGGTAGGGCCCGGCCCGCACGAGGCGCCGACCCTGGTGTTCCTGCACGAGGGACTGGGCTGCGTGGGGCTGTGGAAGGATTTTCCCGAACGGCTGGCGGCGGCCACGGGTTGCGGTGCCCTGATCTACAGCCGCGCCGGTTACGGCGGCTCCGAGCCGGTCGATCTGCCACGGCCGCTGACCTACATGCATCACGAGGCGCAGGTGGTGCTGCCGCAGGTACTCGATGCCGCCGGCATCCGGCGGGCCATCATGGTAGGTCACAGCGATGGCGGGTCGATTTCCCTGGTCCACGCCGGCAGTGTCGGCGACCCGCGTGTGGCCGCGCTGGTGCTGATGGCGCCGCATGTATTCAACGAGGATGTATGCGTATCCGCGATTGAGCAGGCCCGCCACGCCTACGAGCAGGGCGATCTGCGCACGGGACTGGAGAAATACCACGGCGACAATGTCGACGTGGCCTTCCGCGGTTGGAACGGTGCCTGGCTGGATCCCGGTTTCCGCGAATGGAATCTGGAATCCTTCCTGCCCGGGGTGCAGGTGCCGGTGTTGCTGATTCAGGGGATCCAGGACCAGTACGGCACGGCGGCCCAGATCGAAGCCATCCAACGCCAGGTATCCGGCCCGGTGCAGACGCTCTGGCCCGAGCATTGTGGCCATGCCGCCTACCGTGACCAGCCGCAGGCGGTTATCGATGCCGCGCGGCAGTTTCTCGAAGACGCGGCGGGTTCGCGACCTTCCGCCGGCATGGACCCAGCAGCACGGGGCTTGCTTTGACGCCCGACCGCTGGCAGTTCGACGATGCCGACTCCGATCATGGCGGACACCGTCACGCGCCGGCGCCGGCGGTGAATGCGGACCGCGGGGATTGGTCCGGGCCCCGCTATTCGACGCTGCCGCTGCCGGCGTTCCGTTTCCTGCCGGGGCGCGATGCGCAGCCGGAAAGCAGTCATCTGCCGGCGTTCGATCTGCCCGGCGCCGACCCCACCGACTGGCGGTACTGCGCGCCTTATCTCTACGCCGTGGACTGTTTCAACCACGGCTTCTGGTGGGAGGCTGCCTCGCTCTGGGCGGGGCTGGCCGCTGGTACGGGTCCGAACGATGCCGATCATCATTGCCTGAATGGCTTGACCCGGGCGGCCGAGGCCCTGTTGCGGCGGCGCATGGGGTGGCGTTCCTCGGTGGCGCGATTGCGCCTGGAAACGGAGCGGGCCTTCGCGCGGGTGCCCGAGACAACACGCATGGGCGTGCAACTGGCGACATGGTGGCCATCGCTGGATCGTTGCCTGCGTCCGGGAGGCGTGGATTTCCCCCGACTGGAACTCGACGGCCCCGATTCGGAACCGCAGTAAAATGCACAATACTGCATTGACGACCGAAACGCGAGTGCAATATAGTGCTCTCTGTCTGCGCTGCGGATGGTGGCAAGGAGCGAAAACATGAGTGCAACGGCAATGACCGGCGCAACGGATACCGCAGATCACCCGGTGGATTTTCAGACCCACCCGGATCAGTACCGCCACTGGCGGCTGTCATTCGACGGCGAGATTGCCCGGCTGGACATGGATGTCAGCGAGGACGGCGGTCTGTTTCCCGGCTATGACCTGAAACTGAACTCCTATGATCTCGGCGTTGATATCGAACTACACGATGCAGTTCAGCGGTTGCGTTTCGAACACCCTGAGGTCAAGACGGTGGTATTGTCCTCGGGCAAGGACCGCATGTTCTGCGCGGGTGCCAACATTCGCATGCTGGGCAGCGCCAGCCACGCGCTCAAGGTGAATTTCTGCAAGTTCACCAATGAAACCCGCAACAGCATCGAGGATGCCAGCGAATACTCCCGGCAGACGTATCTATGCGCGATCAACGGCATGGCCGCCGGCGGTGGTTATGAACTGGCGCTGGCCACCGATCACATCATGATGGCCGACGACGGCAATGCGGCCGTCGCGCTCCCCGAAGTGCCGCTGTTGGCGGTGCTGCCCGGTACGGGCGGGCTGACCCGGGTGCTGGACAAGCGCAAGGTCCGGCGTGATCTCGCCGACGTGTTCTGCACCATCGAAGAAGGCGTCAAGGGACAGCGTGCGGTGGACTGGGGGTTGGTGGACGCCGTGGTCCCGGCCTCGCGAATGGACGACGCCGTGCGCGAGCAGGCCCAAGCCATGGCCGGTCAGTCGGATCGGCCTGGCGATTCGGCGCAGGGGGTGGAACTCACGCCGCTGCAACGCCGGTTCAGCGGTGACGTGATCGAGTACGAGCACATCGTGGCCCGGCTTGATCGCGACGCGGCCACCGCAGATATCACGCTCAAGGCGGTGGCCGAGGAAGTTCCGTCGACGATGGACGAGGTCCTGAAGCAGGGCGCCGGTTTCTGGGTTCTGGCCCTGGCCCGCGAACTGGATGATCTGCTGCTGCATCTTCGGGTCAACGAGCTGGAAATCGGCTCGTTGCTGTTGCGTACCGAGGGCGACCCCGAACAGGTAGCTGCCTATGACGCCTTGCTCGGCGCGCATTGCGACCACTGGCTAATGCGCGAGATCCGGCTGTACTGGCGGCGGGTGATGAAACGCCTGGACCTGACCTCGCGCAGCCTGTTCGGGCTGGTCACCCCGGGTAGCTGCTTCACCGGCTTTCTGGCGGAGATTCTGTTCGCGGTGGATCGCAGCTACATGCTCGATGGCATCTTCGAGGACGAGGAACCGGATCAGACCCCGGCCACCATCCGTTTGACCGACTCCAACTTCGGGCCGTATGCGATGAGCAACGGCCTGACACGCCTGCAGACGCGCTTCTACGGGCACGACGATCGGGTGGCCGCCGCTGAGCGGTTGATTGATCAGGATATCGACGCCGAAGCCGCGCTGGCTGCCGGCCTGGTGACCTTCGCGCCGGACGACATCGACTGGGAGGACGAAGTGCGCCTGGCACTCGAGGAGCGCCGGGCATTCTCGCCGGATGCGCTGGTCGGCATGGAGGCCAATCTGCGCTTCGCCGGCCCCGAGACCATGGAAACGCGGATCTTCGGCCGCCTGACCGCCTGGCAGAACTGGATTTTTCAGCGGCCCAATGCCGCCGGTGATCAGGGCGCCCTGAAGCTCTATGGCAGCGGGCGTCGCGCCGATTACGACCGGAAGAGGGTCTAGGAGATATCTGAAATGGCATACGAAGCAGTCGACTACGACACAAAGATCCCGAACAACGTCAATCTGGCCGGTGACCGGAAACTCCAGCGTGCCCTGGAAAAGTGGCACCCCGGATTCATCGACTGGTGGCTGGGCATGGGCCCGGAAGGCTTCCAGGACAACGAGGTCTACCTGCGCACCGCGGTGGGCGTGGACCCCAAGGGCTGGGCCCAGTTCGGCTACGTCAAGATGCCGGAGTACCGCTGGGGCATTCTGCTGGCGCCAGCCGAGGAGGGCCGCACCATTCCCTGCGGCGACGACAAGGGCAAGCCCGCCTGGCAGGAGGTGCCGGGCGAGCACCGGGCCACGCTACGGCGCCTGATTACCATTCAGGGCGACACCGAGCCGGCGTCCGTGGAGCAGCAGCGACTGCTGGGACAGACGGCGCCCTCGCTGTATGACATGCGCAACCTGTTCCAGGTCAACGTGGAAGAGGGGCGCCACTTGTGGGCCATGGTCTATCTGCTGCAGGCGCATTTCGGCCGGGACGGGCGCGAGGAGGCGGAAGCCCTGCTGCAGCGTCGCTCCGGTCACGAAGACACCCCGCGCATTCTGGGGGCCTTCAACGAGGCCACGCCAGACTGGCTGGCCTTCTTCATGTTCACCTTCTTCACCGACCGGGACGGCAAGTTCCAGCTGGAGTCACTGGCCCAGAGCGGTTTCGATCCGCTCTCGCGCACCTGTCGGTTCATGCTTACCGAAGAAGCGCACCACATGTTCGTGGGCGAGGATGGCGTCAAGCGCACCATTCAGCGCACGGTGGACGCGATGAACGAGGCGGGCATCGAGGACCCCCAAGACGTGGCGGCGGTGCGCAAGCTTGGGGTCATCGATCTGCCGCTGATGCAGCGCTACCTGAACTTCCATTTCACCGTCAGCGAAGACCTGTTCGGCTCGGAGACCTCGACCAATGCCGCCAATGCGTTCACCGCCGGCATCAAGGGGCGTTACAAGGAAGCCGACATCGACGACGATCACCAGCTGCACCAGGACACCTATCCCGTGCTTGAGGCCGTTGACGGTGGATTTGCTTACGTCGACCGGCCGGCCCTGCACTCGCTCAATGCCCGGCTACGCGACGACTACATCCGTGAATGCGCCTCGGGCGTGAAACGCTGGAACAAGGTGATCGCCAAGGCCGGCATCGATTTCGAGCTGGTGCTGCCGCATCAGGCCTTCCGCCGCCAGGTCGGGCAGTTCGCCGACCTGAATGTCACCCCGGCGGGAGAGATCGTCGGCGCCGACGAATGGCAGTCGAAGGCGGACCAGTGGCTGCCAGGCGACGATGACTATGCCTACGTGCGATCGCTGATGAAGCCCTGTTACGAGCCCGGCAAGTTCGCGGGCTGGATCGCCCCCGCCCGGGTGCCCGTGGACAAGAAACCCGGCGACTTCGAATTCGTGCGTATCGAGGGTTGAGCGGACGCGCCGGGCGGCGATGCCGGGCGCCACCGGAATGCGGTACGGTATGCACTATATATCTGAAACCGTACGTGTCTTGGCCGACGAACTTGAACCACAGCTTGACAGCTACCTCCTGGCGCTCAGCGACCGGTTACGCGGTTTGCGCGCCGCCCGCGGCATGACGCGACGTCTGCTGTCACGGCATTCATCCATTTCCGAGCGCTACCTGGCGCAACTGGAAGGCGGCAAGGCCAATCCCTCGGTAACGGTGCTCTGGCAGCTGGCCTCGGCCCTGGGCGTGGATTTCGGCGATCTGGTGCTGGCGACCAACGCCGGCGACCGCGGCATGGACCCGGAGCTGCGGCGCCTGCTGGCCGCGATTCCGCCGGACGCCGTGGCGGGGGCGCGCAATCTGTTGCGGGAGTACCTCGGCGAACGCCGCGACAGCCGCGGTGGCATTGCCCTGATCGGCCTGCGCGGAGCGGGCAAGACCACCCTGGGCCGCGGCCTGGCGGACGCGCTCGGGATGCCGTTCTTCCGGTTGAGCGAACTGATCGAGGAACTGGGTGGCATGCAGCTCGGAGAGCTGTTTTCACTGGGCGGACAGAAGAGCTACCGGCGACTCGAGCGCCAGGCGCTGGAGAATCTCGTCGCCGGGCATCGCCGGTCGATTCTCGAGGTCGGCGGGAGTCTGGTTTCCGAGCCCGCCACGTATCAGTTGCTACAGGGCAGTTTCCGTACTGTCTGGCTGCGGGCCAGTCCCGAGGAGCACATGGATCGGGTCCGGGCGCAGGGCGATCTGCGCCCGATGGAGGAGAGCAACGAGGAGGCCATGGCTGATCTCAAGCGAATTCTTGCGGAGCGCGAGGCCGAATACCGGCGGGCCGACGCGGTGGTGGACACTAGCGGCCGGCGCGTGGATGAATCGCTGACGGAGTTGAAGCAGACGGTGGCGCGCCTGCTGCCGGCGACCAACGATGCCATCGGCGCCTGAACCAGGAGCAATAGCGACCATGACCGGAGCCGCGAACGGCATGCACCAGAATCCGCCCGACAGCGTGCTGATCATCGGCGGCGGCACCGCCGGCTGGATGGCGGCGATCCTGCTCGCTCATGCGTGGCGGCAGCACGGTACCGAGATCACGCTGATGGAATCGGCGGCGATCGGCACCATTGGCGTGGGCGAGGGCTCCACGCCCCGCATGCGGGTCTTCTTCGAACGCCTGGGCATTCCAGAAAGCGAGTGGATGCCGGCCTGCAACGCCACCTACAAGTGCGGCATCCGCTTTCCCGACTGGTCGACCCGTCCGGGCTATCGCAGCTATTACCACCCGTTCTTCACGCTCGACGACAATCCGTTCATCCAGCCGTTCTTCCATAATGCCGACCTGCGGCGCCGCAAGAGCGTGGCCGTGGACGCCCATCCCGATGCATTCTTCGTATCCCAGCATCTGGCCCAGGACCGCCGGGCACCGGTAGCGGGACGCGGCAGCTACAGCACCGACTACGCCTACCATTTCGATGCCGGCCTGATCGGGGAATTCCTCAAGCGCAAGTCGCTGGCCATGGGGGTTCGCCACGTCGAGGACACGGTCAACCAGGTCGAGCCGACCGGCACCGGCGACATCGCCGCGGTCCACACCGAACGGCATGGCCGGATGGCGGCCGACCTCTTCGTCGACTGCACCGGCTTTGCCGGATTGCTGATTGGTCGCACGCTGGAGGTGCCGTTCCATTCCTACCGGGATCATCTGTTCAACGACAGCGCGGTGGCACTGCCCACGCCCACAGAACCGAACGTCGGTCTGCCTTCGGAGACACTGTCGACGGCGCTGCGCCATGGCTGGGCCTGGAAGATTCCGCTGACCAACCGGTTCGGCAACGGTTACGTGTATTCGTCGGACTATTGCTCGCCGGAAGAGGCCGAGCGCGAATTACGTGAACACACCGGCCAGCAGGATCCCGCGGTGGAAGCCCGGCATCTGAAGATGCGTATCGGCCGGCGCGAGGACTGCTGGGCGGGCAATTGCCTGGCGGTGGGCCTGTCACAGGGGTTCATCGAGCCGCTGGAAGCCACCGCCCTGATGCTGGTGCAGGAAACACTGGAACAGTTCATCACTGCGCACGGGCAGGGCGAAGGGGCCAGGGCGGCGTTCAATCGCCGCATCGGGCAGACCTTCGACGGCGTGCGGGATTACGTTTTCATGCACTACAAGCTCAATACCCGCACCGACACGCCGTACTGGATCGACAACCGCGAGAACAGTCCCTGTTCGGATGTGGTCTCGGCGCTGCTGTCGACCTGGGATAATCGAAGTGGCGATATTCTCGGCGCGCTCAACGAACGCAGCGAGCAGCTGGTCTACTCGCACACATCGTGGATTTGCATTCTTGCGGGCATGGGACGTTTCCCCCGGAATACCCGCAAGGCGGGGCCCAAGCACCAGGCCAGCGATGCCCGGGCGGTGGCGAGCACCTGCCAGGGGATGGTTCCGTTGTTCCCGGATCACCGGGCCGTGATCGATGCCATGCTCACGGAGGCAGCCTGACTAGCCGGCCCACCCTGTCGGGTAGTTTTTCCCGAATACTGAAACTCGAAGGGTTGGCGCCGCGTATAAGCAATATAATTCACGCGGTGTCCGCCCGCAGAGGCGTGTCACCGTCGGACGGGCAAGATAGAACACACCCGTGCCGTTTTTAGGGACCTGTGCCTGCGCGCGCATGTACAGGGAATCAGTACCATCGCAGCAAGCGATGTCTGGAGGAGGCGATATGCATATCCGCAAGTACGACTTCGACTACGGTCGTCGAAAAATGATGGAGAAGACCGCTAAGGGCCTGGGCTATGCCGGCGTCCTCGGCAGTGTCTGGCCGATGCTGGCCAAGGGGCAGTCGACGGACATCAAGATGGCCTATCCCGATGAGCAGATTTCCATCGAGGAGCACACCAAGGGCAAGATCTCCGTCGGCGACACCATTACCGCCGACAATCTCGAGCATGTGGAACATCTGCTCGACCCGGTGGCCGTGGAAGAGGTTCGCAACGACGGTCGCCAGATCAAGATCCGCGAAGCCACGACCGACGTGCTGGATCTCTTCGAGGAGCCGTTCCTCGAGCAGACCATCGCCAACCGCGGCAAGACCGTGGTCGATGACGACGGCAATATCTGGTTCGAGAAAAAGGGCACGCCGGCCAAGGGCGGCCTGCCGTTCCCGGAACCCAAGAATGCCTACGAGGCCCAGGCCAATATCAACTATGGCTGGGGTCGCCATAACTACTCGCAGTACGCGATCCGGGACTGGGATCTCGGTCCGGATGGCGACGTGCAGTACCAGTACGATTTCGTCTGGTCGGAACTGCAGGTGACGGTCCGTCCCGACGGCAAGGTCTGGAACGACGAAAAGGACATGCTGCGTTATCAGTCGGTTTTCTTCACCGCACCGAACGAGCAGTCTGGCACCTCGTTCCTGAGCACCTGGCCGTATGACCAGCGTCAGTTCCCGGGTCTGGTCGGCTACCTGCCGGCCTTCAAGCGCGTGCGCGAATACCCGACTAACCAGCGCTTCGAGCCGCTGGTGCCGGGCATCACCGTGTTCTTGTCCAATGCCTGGGCAGCCGGTGATCCGCTGGCCACCTGGGGCAACATGAAGATCGTGGGTCGCCAGCCAGCGCTCGGCGACTTCCACGGTGGCTGGGAAGATTCCGGGCACAAGGACGATCCCAACTGGGAGATGGGTGTTCACGGCGGTCCCAAGGGCCAGACCTACTTCAACACCACCCAGGAACTCTGCCCCGAGTGCATCGTGATCGACCTCGAACCTACCAAGTACCCGCGTAGCCCGGTGGGCAAGCGCCGCACCTGGCTGGACGCACGTAATGGCGAGTTCGTTCGCAGTGTCGACTACGACCGCAAGGGCAATGTCTGGAAGAGCTGGCAGGCCGGTTTCTCCAAATACACCGGCATGAAGACCGGCGAGGGTCACGAGCCCTGGAGCTGGCGCTGGGTGCACTGCCACGACATTCAGTCAGGCCGCATGAGCCGCTTCTACCAGGCCAAGGAAGTGGTTGGCGGATACAAGTCGGAGTGGAACACCAGTGGTGATGACGCTTACGACAAGTACCTGACTACCCAGGCGATGCGTCGACTGGGCGCGTAAACCGGCACGAGCTACTGCGGGGGATCACACCGTGATCCCCCGCCAGTCGGCTCATCGCGGTTTCAATGGCGGTCCCTCGGGGCCGCCTTTTTTGTGGCTGTGATGTCGATAACAGAACCGGCCCGGCCCGCACCGGTGAAAGTGGCGGATTGAAGTCCGTCCGACAAAGTTCGCGACGGAGCAGGGCCGGCTTTAGCCGGCCTTCCAATGGCCAGTAAATCGGCGGACGTAAGTACGCCCTATGGCAAGAACGGCCTGCCTTTTAGCTCGGGTATGCGCGCGACATAACCTGCCTAAGAGGCACGGGAGTTGCTGACCAGCGGCGCCGGGCAATGCCAGTAAGGAATTTGCTTCGGGCAGGGCGCGGTTGACGGGAGGTCGGGGCCAATCCGAGATCATCGCGAGGAGATGGTGCGCCGGGGGAGACTCGAACTCCCAAGGGCTATTCGCCCACTAGGCCCTCAACCTAGCGCGTCTACCAGTTCCGCCACCGGCGCAAGCGCGCGCAAGTGTAGCAGACGCGCTCCGGAAAGCGGAGCCCCGGGCATGGCGAAGACGCCTCCTCAGTTGGCGCCGGTCTCCGCCAGCATCGCCCCGATCACCTGTGTCCAGATACCGGAGCCGCGCAGCATCATGCCGCCGTCGGCCGTCACCACGTTGCCGGTGATGTAGCTCGCCAGCGGGCTGGCTAGAAAGCAGGCCAGGGCGCCGACGTCTGCCGTGTTCCCCATGCGACGCACCGGCACCTCCTCGGCGATCCGGTGCTCACTGCCGGGCGGCGCCAGCCGTTTGAGCCCCTCGGTATCGGCGATCCAGCCGGGTAGCACACTGTTCGCGCGAATGCCGTAAGGCCCCCATTCCAGGGCCAGCGTCTTCATCAGGTTATCCACGCCTGCCTTGGCTGCGCCCGCATGCGCCTGAAATTCGAACGGTGCCTGGGCCTGACCGGCGGAAATGAAGATCAGGCTGCCCCGGGTCTGCCGGAGTTGCTCGAAGGCGGCGCGGGCGGCGTTGAAGGCACCGACCAGGTCGATGTCGACCACGGTCCGGAAGCCGTTGCTGGAAAGCTTCTCCGTGGGCGCGGTGAAGTTGCCGGCGGCGCCGGGCACCAGCACGTTGATCGGCCCGAGCTGTTTTTCCGTGGTGGCCATGGCGGCGGCCAGCGCGTCCATGTCGCGCACGTCGGCGGCCTGGGCGACCACGTTGGCGCCCAGCTTTTCCAGCTCCCTTGCCGCATCATCCAGCTTTGACCGGGTGCGGCCGCAGATGGCGATATTGGCGCCGAGGCGGGCGAAACACTGCGCCACGCCCAGGTTGATGCCGCTGCCGCCGCCGGTGATGAAAACGGTCTGGCCGGCAAACAGGGTGGGGGCAAATATGTCCTCGAGATTCAAGATGACTCTTCTCCTATTGAAAATATGGTGGGCGCTGCGGAGTCGATATCGGGCGTCGACGACCCCGGTTCGGGCTTGCGGGCCGTCGGGTACAGCGCTGCCAGGCGGGCTCGAATGCCGGCAATTTAGCGTGGCGCCAGACCAGCGGCGCCGCATTCTCTATCTGAAGATCCCGCATTATGGCGTGCCAGCCGGCAATGCGCGATGTCACGCAGTATGGGTTGAACCCACGCCAACGTGCGGGTCTCGCCCCGACTCGCGAAATACTCTAGGCTGGCGGTAAATACCGAAAAGACACGGGACGATGATCGATACAAGCCATATCGGGCGGGAGTTACCCGTCCATTCGGTGGACGTGGAGCGGGGGCGGCTGCGCTTCTTCGCCAAGGCCATCGGCGAGACCGATGCGGTCTATCGGGATACCGACGCGGCGCGTGGCGCCGGCCATCCCGACATTCCGGTACCGCCGACCTTTCTGTTCTGTCTGGAAATGGAGGTGCCCAACCCCTTTGCGGTGTATGAAGAGCTCGGTATCAAGGTCAGCCAGATTCTGCACGGCGAACAGCGTTTCCAGTACCACGCGATGGCGCACGCCGGTGATCAGCTGACCTTCCATGGCCGCATTACCGACATCTACAGCAAGAAGGGCGGCAAACTGGAATTCGTGGTCAAGGACACCGAGGTCACCAACCAGGATCAACAGGCAATCGCCAGCCTGCGCTCCGTCATCGTCGTGAGGAATCCGTAATGCCAATGCCCCGATTCGACGACATCGAAGTCGGTGACGACCTGCCGGCGCTCGAGCATCCGCCGATCGACCGGCTTCAGCTTGCGCTCTACGCCGGCGCGTCCGGCGATCACAACCCGATGCACGTGGACATCGACTTCGTGAAGAAGGCCGGCCTGGATGATGTATTCGCCCATGGCATGCTGGGCATGGCCTGGCTCGGCCGGCTGGTCACCCAATGGGTGCCGCAGACGGCACTGCGTAATCTGGATGCGCGCTTTCTGGATATCGTGCCGGTGCATGCCGAGGTCATCAGTCGGGGCCGTGTTGCCCGCAAGTTCACGGAAGAAGGCGAGAACCGCATCGAAGTCGAGATCGAGAACGTGGACGGCGAGGGCAAGGCCAGTATCAGCGGTCGGGCGGTGATCGCGCTGGATTAGTACCGCTTGCGGGCGGCTGCCTCGCGTATGCTGGCGGCGTGATATACGACGCTGCCCCATGAGTCAGGCCGAACCCCATATCTGCCCGACCTGCGACTGGGTTTGTGAGGTCCCGAACCTGTCGGCAGGCGAGCGTGCGCGATGCCCGCGCTGTGCGCACAGCATTGCCCGCGGCGGGCCCCGAACCCATGCTGGCACGCTAGCGCTGTCGCTGACCGGTCTGATCCTGCTTGCATTGTCGATCGGGTTCGATTTCCTGTCGTTCGACGTGCAGGGGCGGGGGCATACCATCCGGTTGCTCGATGCCGGCACCGTCCTGCTCGACCATACCTACCTGTTTCTCGGCATCCTGGTGCTGGCCACCACCGTGTTTCTGCCGGGGCTTTACCTGGCCGGGGCGTTCTACCTGGGCCTGGCGCTGACAAGGGACCGACCCCTGCCGGGAAGTACCGCCGTATGCCGCTGGCTGGCCCCGATCGAGCCGTGGATGATGAGCGACGTGTTTATCGTCGGCATCCTGGTAAGCCTGATCAAGATCGTGACCCTGGCCAACGTGATGCTGGGGCCGGCGTTCTATACCTTCTGCGCCTACGCGATTCTGATGCTGGCGATCACCAGCCGTTTTCATCCGACGGATTACTGGCACCGGTTCATGCCGGCGGACGACCTGGCCGCCAGACCACAGGCGGGCCGTACCGCCGCTGCCCAGGGGTGCGCTGGATGTCACGCCTGCGGACTGATATTCACGGCATCCGGTACGCGGGCCTGTCCGCGCTGCGGGCATCGACTGCCGGCTGCGCCGGGTTTGCGCCTGCAGCGGACCTGGGCGCTTCTGGCCGCCGCCTCGGTCCTGCTGCTGCCGGCGAATCTGATGCCGATCATGGCGACCGTCAGCCTCGGCTATACCACGCCGGCCACCATCATCGGCGGCGTGGTCCACATGGTGGAAACCGGCAGCTGGCCGATCGCGTTGGTCATCTTCGTGGCCAGCATCGTGGTGCCGATTGCCAAGATCGGTATGCTGGGCTGGCTATGCCTTAAACTGCAGACCGGACGGCCGGCCACCCGATTGGGGGACCTGCGGGTTTATCGGGTGACCGAAGTCATCGGCCGGTGGTCGATGATCGACATTTTCGTGGTGGCGGTACTCACGGCGCTGATCCAGGCCGACCAGTACATGGCCGTTTCACCCGGACCCGCGGCGGCCTCGTTTGCCGCGGTGGTGCTGCTGACCATGCTGGCCGCGCAGAGCCTTGATCCGCGACTGATCGCACAACGACATACCCCGACATGACCGACTCCGATCTGCGGACAGCCCATATCGATCAACAACGGGGCCCCTGGCTGTCCGCGGTCTGGATTATTCCGCTGGTGGCGATCCTGGTCGGTGGCTGGCTGTTCTATCAGAACGTGCTGGCACGCGGCGCGCTGGTGACGCTGGAATTGCCCAATGCCGAGGGCCTCGAGGCGGGACGCACCACGGTCAAGATTCGCAACGTCGAAGTCGGCAAGGTCGAGGACGTGCGCCTCACCCGCGATTATTCCGGGACCATCGCCGAAATCCGCATGGATCGCGACGCCACCGGCCTGCTGGTCGAGGACACCCGCTTCTGGGTGGTCAAGCCGCGTATCGGCCGGCGGGGTATAAGCGGCCTCAACACCATCCTTTCCGGCGCCTATGTCCAGATGCAGCCGGGCGAGTCCGACGAACCCCGCTACCGCTTCGAGGCGCTGGAGCAGCCGCCGGTGATGAAATCGGATGCGCCGGGCCTGTCGCTGCGTCTGTCCGGCCGGGAGCAGGCAGCATTGAGCGTAGGCGATCCGGTGCTGTATCAAGGCCGCGAGGCCGGGCGGGTGGAAACCGCGGAATTCGATGCCGAAACCCAGCAGATGCGATACCAGGTATTTGTCGATCAGCCCTATGATTCGTTGATCCGCCGCAACACGCAGTTCTGGAATCGTTCCGGCGTGGATGTGGAGCTCAGCTCCGAAGGGGTGCAGGTGAATCTCGGCTCGCTCGAAGCCATGCTGGCGGGCGGCGTGACCTTCGGCCTGCCGGAGGACGTACCGCCGGGTGGCACGGTATCCAACGGCGACCACTTCGATCTGTTCGCCTCTCGCGACAAGGCGCAGCAGGACCGTTTCGATCAGCAGATCGAATACATCGTGCTGGTGCGGGACTCGGTCCGAGGTCTCAACCCCGGGGCGCAGCTGGCCTTCCGCGGCATCCGTGTGGGCACGGTGACCGACGTGCCGTTCTTTACCGAGGCGGTGCGCGAGCAGAACTTCGAGGATTTCCGCATTCCGGTGCGAATCCTGTTCGAACCCCAACGGCTGGGACCGGCCTGGGGCGACCGCAGCCTGGACGAGTGGCGCGACCGCCTGGACAGGCTGTTCGAGCGCGGTCTGCGGGCCAGCGTACGGCCCGGCAATCTGTTGACCGGCGCCATGTACATGGACCTGCAGATCGTCGACGAACCCGAGCCGCGAGGCATGGTGGCCGTGGGCGATTATCCGGTCTTCCCCAGCACCGTCGGCGGCTTTACCGGCATCGAACAGAAGATTTCGACGCTGCTGGACAAGCTCAACAACCTGGATATCGAGCCCACGCTGAATCGCCTGGGCGATACGCTGGCGTCGTCCGACCGCACGTTCGAGGAAATGACGGCGACGCTGGATTCGCTCAACCAGGTACTCAAGACCGATGAGGCCCGCAGCCTGCCCGCGGAACTGGAGAAGACGCTGCGGGAAATCCAGCGAACGCTGGGGGCCTATCGCGAAGGCCAGCCGGTCTACGACCAGCTGGATCGGGCGTTGCAACAGCTGACGCGCGTGCTTGATGACCTGGGGCCGCTGGCGGACACGCTGCGCAAGCGTCCCGACGCCCTGTTGTTCGGCCGTGAACCCGAGGAAGACCCCATGCCGAGAGCGCCGCGATGAACCGACTTCCGATACTGCTGATTATGCTGACGCTGACGGCCGGCTGCGCGACGTCGGTACCTGCCACGCATCACTACCTGCTCACCGGCCCCGAGGCGGACCCGGCAGCGGCCGAGGACAGCATCAGCCTGACCCTGGCCGGTGTCAGCACGGCGGCTTATCTGCAGACGCAGGGCATCGTCATCCTGACCACAGAAACCGAGGTGGCCACGGCGCAGCGCCACCGCTGGGCGGAACCGCTGCCCGAACAGTTGCGGCGCCGGATTCCGGCGCAGCTGGGCCGGGCATTGCCCCGGGTGCGGGTATTCACGCAGCACGCGCCGAGTACCGGCCCGCGGCTGTTCGTCCATTTCGATCGTTTCAACGGCCATTTCGACGGCGTTGCCGTGATCGGCGGCACCTGGCATCTGGAGAATGAACGGGGCGAACTGCTGCTGCGCCGTCATTTCACGACCCGCCAGCCGCTGGACAATGACGGCTATCCGGCCCTGGTGTCGGCACTGTCGACCGCCACCACGGCACTCATCGGCGACATTGCCGAGTCGCTAGCCCCGGTGCTGATCGACGGACGCTGAGGGCGTTTCATCCAGGGCCTGCTCGACCGCCTCGGCGATACGCTGGGCCACCCGCGGCGGGGCCCCGCCTGACAGTGACCGATTGAGCCGCGACCAGGCTGGATGCATCCGGCAACGCAACACCCGTCGTCGCAGTTGCCTGCTGGGCCAGCCTCCGGCCGGCGCGTCCGATTGCAGGCGCTGGGTAGCCGCATGGCCGCGGCGGAGCAGGGCGCGCAGCAGCATGATCTGACGCGCCGCCAGCAGGGCCAGCACCGCGACATCCGGCGTCAGTACCTGTCGTCCCTGCAAGCGCCCCCACCAGGGGCGTATCAGACGATCGGTGGCGCCGGCGGCCGCACCCAGCCCCGCGCCGATGGCGGTGGCGGCACCCAGACTCAGGCCGCCGGTCATGGCGTCCACGCCCAGACCGGCCATGCCGCCGGCTGCCACCGCGGATCCGGTGCGGATGCCGAAGGCGCGCAGATGGTCGGGGTCGAACAGATCCTCGCGCCAGGTACCGTTGTCCAGCGGCAGGTCCGGCGCCTGGTAGGCGCCCAGTTCGAAGCGGAACAGGTCCAGCAACGCCGCCACCGCGGCCTGTTCACGCTCGCGTAGCTGATCGCGCATCGCGATGCGGGTTGGCGCCGGGTCCTCGTCCGTCTCGGCGGTCCGTCGCAGCGCCGCCGCGTCGATGAGCAGTTCCGCCACCATGCGACAGGCCGCCATGATGGTGGTGCGCCGTTCATCACGGCGCTCGGCCTGGAGGGCCATCAGTCGTTCGCGATGCGAATCCAGCATCAGGCCCAGTTTTTCGAACAGCCGATCCTCGGCGCCGGCGTCGAACACCACGGTGTCGAACTCGGCCAGAACGTGCTGGCCCAGTCGCGCCAGTTGTGTACGCCAGTCCGCCGCGTCGGCCGCGGGATCGGCGACGAAATTCAGCACCGGTAACAGCGGCCGGCCGCAGGCCGCCAGCAGCCTGAGCTCTTCGCGATGCTTGGCGCGCATCGGCTCGCGGCTGTCGATGACCAGCAGTGCCGCATCGCTTTGCAGCAACTGCCGCAGGACCCGGGCCTCCTGCTCGTAACGACCCTGATCGTGGTCGCCCTGCAGAAACGCCTCGATGCCCGCGACCGGGTCGACCGCCTGCGCCAGCGAATCGTCCAGATAAGCGCGCAGCCCCAGCGCATCCTCCAGCCCCGGGGTATCGAACAGGGCCACGGCGGCGGCCGGATCGCTGCCGAGATCGATTCGCGCGACGTCGCGTGTGGTGGCGGGCCGCTCGGACACCTCGCCGAAGCCGGTGTCCCGGGTGAGCGTGCGCAGCAGCGACGTCTTGCCCGCGTTGGTGTGGCCGACGACGGCCAGCTGCAGCGGATTGCCGGTGATCGCGTTCATGCCGACACCCTGCCGGGCTGGCCCGCCGGCAGGCCGAACACGCCCAGTCGGGCGCCCGTAGCGGCGGCCGTTTCCTGCCAGGCGCGCAATCTTGCGGGCGTGGGCGTCGGACCTACCAGCAGTATCGCGCCATCGGCGCCCGCAGCGGCCAGGGCATCGTTCAGAAAGCGTTCGGCGCCGCGGTCCGGGGTGGTGCGGACGCTGACCATGACCAGCAGTCGATCGATCGGGATGTCCGGAAGCCGTGCCAGCAGGTCCTGTCGGCTGGTCAGGTCGTCCACGCTGCCCAACCAGTCCCAGGCGGCCTGCGGGGGCGGGGCCGGCGGTTCGTCCAGTTCCAGTCCCACGGCCTGCCAGGTACCTCCCGGTACCGCCGGTGCGGCTGGATTGTCCGCCTCCGGTACCGCAGGCGACATTAGCTCGGCCGCGGTTGCGCCGGGTGCGGCGGCCACCGCCATCAACCGCGATCGTAGCCGCGCGAAGCCGGGCCGTTGTTCGTCGCGGGTTGCCCGGGCCAGGGAAAGCCGCGCCAGGCCCAGTGAAACCACGAGGGCGATCAGGCGGGGCAGAGCGCCGTAGATTGCGGTGGCAGCCAGCAGCCAGGCGGCCCAGTCCTGTCGGGCCGTCCGGGCAGCCCCGCCCTGCAATGGCAGGTCGTTCGCGCCCGCCACGCCGAACAGTGCCGGGCCCAGTGACAGCAGTTCGGCCCAGCGCTGGAGCGCGTTGTCATCCAGCAGGGTGGTTTCCCATACCAGATCGATTTCGCGCAGGCTCAGCAGGGTTGCCAGCGCCAGCAGGGCGCCCAGACTGAAGACCAGCCAGAGGCCGTGAATCCAGCCGGCGAAAAGCCACTTGCCCGGGCGCTCGGTTATCAGCAGCCGCGTGGTGATCAAACCGGCCGGGGGCGGGCCGACCGGCGGGGTTCGGCGCCACTGGTGCCACCAGTCCCAGAGGCGGTCTCCCAGTCCGCCGCCGGACCGCGCGGTCAGCGGCAGCAGCAACAGCCAGAGGCCCAGTGACGCCAGATTGACGCCCACCAGCAATGCCAGAACCAGGGGCAGGTTCACCGGCGGCGCCGGGACCAGCGCGGCCGACGCGGCGGACAGGCCGGCCAGTCCGGCGAGCGCCAAACCGATGATGGCCGCGAGGCCCAGTCGCCGGGCGGCCCGGGTAATCGCATGCGCGCGGCCATCGGCCCCGGCGAGTGATCGCGCCCGCATGCGAATGCGGGCATGAAACGGCCCGCCGGCCCCCGCCGCCGTGCGGTCCGCCTCGCTGACCGCGTCGGGATGGCCGGCAATCTCTTCCTGCCGGCAGATGACGAGCGCGACGAATGCGTCCCGAATCCGGCGGGTAGGTGGTGGCGCATGCATGGCGCGACTATACAAAACCGACCCCTCTGATCGCGGCCGATTCCGTGGCAAGATACGTCGCTGACATTTCACTACCCGATTCGCCCGATGTCCGAAACCACCGTCATCGTCGGGGCCGGGCATGCCGCCGGCATGCTCACCACGACCCTGATCCAGAAGAAGTATGACGGGAAGATCGTCATCGTTGGGGACGAGGCGCATCTGCCATACCAGCGCCCGCCGCTTTCCAAGGCCTATCTGTCGGGCGAAGTCGAACTGTCGTCGCTGTACCTGAAGCCGCAGGAGACCTACGACAAGGCCGGCGTCGCGCTGTCACTGGATACCCGCGTCGAGGCAATCGACCGCGATAGCCGCGAACTGACGCTGGCCGATGGATCCGGCCTGACGTACGACAACCTGGTGCTGGCCACCGGCTCGCAGGTGCGCCGGATTCCGGTGCCCGGTGCCGACCTGGGCGGCATCCACTACCTGCGCACGATTGCGGATGTGGACGCTCTTCGCCCCGCGCTGACCGCCGGGCAGCGGCTGGTGATCGTGGGCGGCGGCTACATCGGGCTGGAAGTGGCGGCAGTCGCCGCCAAGCTGGGCGTGTCGGTTACCGTGCTGGAGACCGAGGGGCGCGTGATGGCCCGGGTCACGGGCGAAACCATTTCCCGCTATTTCGAGCGCAAGCACCGCGAGGCCGGGGTGGACCTGCGCACCGGCACCCGCGTGGTCGCGTTTGAAGCCGGCGATGACGGGCAAGTGGGCGGCGTGACCTGCGATGACGACAACACCGTGCCCGCCGATCTGGTGCTGGTCTCCATCGGCATCCAGCCGGAAACGGCGCTGGCGGAAGCCGCGGGACTGGCCTGTGACGACGGGATTCTGGTGGATGAGTACACGCGAACCGACGACCCGCACATCCTGGCCATCGGTGACTGCACCCGGCATCGAAATCTCTACTTCGATCAGCCGGTGCGCCTGGAATCCGTCGCCAACGCGGTGGATCAGGCACGCACGGCCGCAGCGACGCTGACCGGCGGCGACCAGCCCTACAATGCCGCGCCCTGGTTCTGGTCCAACCAGTACGATCTGCGCCTGCAGATGGTGGGCCTGTCAGAAGGGCACGACGCGACCGCCATCCGCGGCAACCCCGATGACGACACCTTCGCCGTGTTCTACCTCAAGCAGGGCAAGCTTATCGCCGTTGACGCCGTGAACATGCCGCCCGCTTTCATGGCCGGCAAGAAACTGGTGGGGGCCCGGGCCGCCGTGGAACCGGCGACACTGATCGATCTGGATGTGGACCTGAAATCGATCATGTAGCATAGTGCATATTCGTCACTATAATGCCGACAATGCCAAGGATTACTTTCATCGACTTTAACGGCGCTTCACACGACGTGGAGGCAAAGACCGGCGGCACCCTCATGGAAGCGGCTATCGAGGCCATGGTGCCCGGCATCGAGGGGGATTGCGGCGGTAATTGCATCTGCGCCACCTGCCACGTCTACGTGGATCCGGCGTGGCTGGCCCGTCTGCCGGACCCGGAGGGCGACGAAGAGGCCATGATCGAGTACACCTCCGAACCCGAGGACAACAGCCGTCTGACCTGTCAGCTGACGGTCACCGACGAGCTGGACGGCATGGTGGTCCGGATTCCGGAAACCCAGTACTAGCCCGCTTCGCCGGCCGACGACTCGGTACCCGGCAGATTGGCCGGCCCGATGATGTGAATATCGCGCTGCGGGAAGGGGATGACGATGCCCCGCTCGGCCAGGGCGGCGGCGATTGACGCCCGCATTTCGTGGCCGAGCAGCATGATGTCGAGAATGCTGGTCACGAAGGCGCGGATCTCGAAATCCACGCTGCTGTCGCCGAAATTCACGCAGAAGACCGCCGGGGGCGGATCCGCCACCACCCGCTCATTGGCATTCGCCAGCTCCTGAAGCAATCCCTGAACCAGATTGATATTCGAGCCGTAGGCAACGCCCACGCGGATGATCACGCGCGTCACCGAATCCGACAGGGTCCAGTTGGTGACCTCCTGGGTGACGAAGGTCTTGTTGGGGATGATCTGCTCCTTGCGGTCCCAGTCGGTCAGCGTCGTGGCCCGGATCCGAATGCGCGAGACGGTGCCGGTGTGTTCGCCCACCGTGACCGTATCGCCAACCCGTACCGGCCGTTCGAACAGAAGGATCAGGCCGGAAACGAAGTTCGCGACGATCTCCTGCAGCCCGAAGCCCAGCCCCACGCCCAGCGCGGCGACCAGCCATTGCAGCTTGGACCACTGGGCGCCGATCGCGCCGAGTGACATGATGATGCCGATGATCACGATCCCGTAGGTCGAGATGGTGGTCACGGCATAGCTGGAACCGGGCGCCAGGCTCAGCCGGCTCAGGACCGCCACTTCGAGCATGCCGGGCAGGTTGCGGGCCGCGAAGAAGGTGAGGGTGCCGATCAACAGCGCCAGCAGCAGGTCCTGCAGGGTAATCGGAATCGCGCTGCCGCCTTCGGTTACCGCCGGCACCGTCCAAAGCGTCAGTTCGTCGAACACTGCAAGCGCCGGGATGAAGTTCGACCACAACATCCAGAAACCCACCAGTGCCATGCCGGCCACGATCATGCGCAGCAGGGCGTGTGTCTGGTGATTGATCAGGTCCAGATCGAGATCGGGGGTATCCAGATTTTCCGGCATCCCCTCGCCGGAATTGTCCGCGGCCTCGCGCGCTTCGCTCAGGGACCGGTCCAGCTCCCGCTGGGCCAGCAGCCGTTCCAGCGCCAGCCGCCGCTCGCGGATACCCAGGGCGCGGACCGCCAGGTAATAAAGCAGGTTCACCCCCACGATCCAGCAGACGGTAATGAATAGCGTCGATTGCAGCGCGACTGCCGTATGCTGATAGCCGATCAGGGCCAGCCCCATGTGCGCGATTGGCGCGGCCACTGTGGCCGCGTAGAAAAGATACAGCCAGCGCCGGGGATTCTCGTCCGTGGTGCCCTCGATGATGGTGCTGACGATGCGGTGGGCGAACCAGGCCAGGGCGATGCTGGCGATAGCGAACAACAGCCGCCCGAGGCTGGGTTGATACAACTCGCCGATGTCGGCACGCGACATTCCCCCGAGTGCCACCACTGGCAGGAGCACCAGCAGCAGCCACACCACGCTCTTGCGCAGCGCCAGCAGCACGTTCTCGCTCCAGCGGAAGTGGCGATGGCCGAGCCCGCCTTCGGTGGCGATGTGCCGCAGGAACCAGAACAGGAAGAACACCAGCGCGGCATCAAAGAGGCCCTGGGCCAGGGCGCGACCGAATGCGCTGTTGTCCTGAATCAGTACACCGGCGAGCAGGAGCGCTAGGGAGCCGGGCAGGGCGCGTAAAACCGTGTAGATCAGGGCGGCCAGGGTCAGCCCGAAGTGGTCATGACGGACGTGCCCGACATTATTCGCGGTGGCGAGCAGTCGCCTGCGCAGCACGCCACGGGCGGCCAGCAGGCCGATAAGCGCGAGCGTTAGTACCCAGGCCAGCGGCTGTCCCGCCATGGACGGCCCTATATTCAGCATCAGGGTCTGCCAGTGCTGCCGCTGCGCCAGCCACTGAAAACCGGCGGCGGTGTCGCGCACCGTCTGGAGGCTCATCGGATCGGTACTGGGCAGCCAGAACAGGCGTTCCGACAGCAGGTTGCTGTAGTTCCGGATCAATGCCTGCAGCTCGCGGACCTGCTCGAACAGCGCATTTAGTGTGTCGATATGTTCGGCCGTTGCGTCGCGCAACGCCCTGATCAGTGCTCGGCGGTCCGCAGCAAGTGCTTCCGCCGACGTCGATGACGGTGCATCGGTCGTCGCGGCATCAAGCTCTTCCACGGCAAACAATGCGATGCGCGCGTCTTCCAGCGAATTCTTGATCCCGGCGATCACCTTGCTGTCCAGGTGCTGGGCCTCCATCCGGTTCAGCCGCTTGCGCAGCAGCGCGGCATATTCGCCCGACACATCCAGGCCCGCCGTCTGCAGACGGGTCTGCAGTTCCTCGAACTCCTGCTGGAGATCGGTGACCCGGGTTTCCACCAGGTCGACCCGTTCCTCCGTTCTGGCGAGCGCGGCCTGGCGCTCGTCCAGCGACGTTCGGAGCGCGGACAATTCCTCACGCAGCCCCGGTTCGCCCTGGGAGGGAGACGAAATATCGATCTGTTCCAGCAGACTCGACGGCTCATCACCGGCCGGAGCCTCGAGAACCTCGGAAGCCGACTGCGCCATCGCGCCACCGCTGGAAACCAGGCTCAGCGCAAGTAGCGCCGTTCTCAGATGGCGATAGAGAGAACCAGTTTTATTATTTGAATCAGGGCAATCGAGCACGAATCGTAAGCGCCGGGTTATCGTGAAATGGAGATCGATTCCGGATAATCGCATGCCGCCGCCATGGACGCGATATTGAAGGCGTGCTTGGGCAGGGAGACTCGACTAAGAGGGTAAGGACCGAGCCCATGAGCAGCCGAGATGGCTCGCTTATTGGTTATTTGACATAATATACATTATGCGCACTAAGGGGCGTCACCGCGTTGAAAAGATGCAGCGACGGATCGCGGCTTACGGCATTTCGAATTCCCCTACGATTACAGCGTTAGCTTCCGCAGCGGCATGACGTTCGCCGACTACAGCCTGGTAACCGGCCGACTTGTACCAGCTTCGCGCTGCCGCAACGGATTCGAATTCGAGGATCACCGTGCGCGGGCCGTGCCACTGGCCCTCGATAACCTCGGGATCATCCTGTATCACCAGCGGCTTGCCACCCGACTCGATGATGGTGGGCAGTGCTTTCTCGACGTAGGCATCGTAGGCCGCCTGGTCGTTAATGACTTCGGTAAATATGACGTAGCCCTTGGCCATGGTTGAATCCTCCTCCGCGTCTATAAGTTGCTTCTGTTTGTCGCACGTTGCGCCGACACCCGCCATTGCCCGCGCAACCCTCTACCAAGCCCGCGCTCAGCGTACCAACAGGTGCGCGTCGATATCAGCGCCTGTTGGCCTGGGTGCGAATTACGCGCCTAAAATGCGAATTGGTGCTTCAGCGGGCGTGCCCGACATGGCCGCAGGTCGGGTCCGCATCACAGGCACCGCGTATCCGTTCGGTTTCCGGTTGCAGCGTGCTGTGCGCGATGTCGAAACGTTCGCGCAGAAGTGCCTGCAGCGCAGGCAGGATGCGTTCCCAGGCCGCGATACCGTCGATTTCCACATGTGCTGCCAGCGCATAGCTGCTGGATGACAGCGTCCAGATGTGCAGGTCGTGCACCGCCCGGACACCACGGACCCTTGCCAGCGTGTCGCCGACTTCGTGGGCGTCGATGTGGCGCGGCACACCCTCCATCAGGACACGCAGGACATCGCGCAACAGCCGGCCGGCCGACCACAGGATCAGGATGGCCACGAACAGCGACAGGATCGGATCGATTAGCGTCCATTCCGTCAGGACAATCACCGTCCCGGCTACCAGTGCCGCCACCGAGCCCAGCAGATCTCCGAATACATGCAGCAATGCGCCGCGCACATTAAGCGTCTGTTCCCCCTGAATCAGAATCCAGGCCACCGTGAGGTTGACGCCGAGTCCGATGGCGGCGATCACGATAACCGGCATGCCGGCCACATCCTGCGGCTGCGTCAGGCGCTGTACTGCTGCCACCGCGACCGCAACCACCACGCCGAGCATGAACAGTACGTTGATCAGCGCCCCCAGTACTTCCGCTCGCTGCAGGCCGAAGGAATGGCGCGCCGATGCCGGGCGAACCGCCAGCCAGGACGCGATGGCACCTATGGCCAGCGCCGAGGAGTCCGTGAGCATGTGACCGGCATCGGACAGCAACGCGAGCGAGTTGGCCAGCAATCCACCCACCAGCTCGACGACGGCGAAGGTAGTGGTGAACATCAGCGACCACAGCAGGACGCGGCCGCTGCCATGATGATGGTGATGGTCTGTTGACATCAGTTAGCATTCCCGATCATTGACATGCTGACGACATCTGAAGTGATGACCGAACTTCTGCTGATGTGCTGACTCCCACTATCAGGCCATGCCGTTTGCATCGCAAGCATGCGCGGCCTGCAAATCGGCGGGCTTGACTCCGTACCCGGCTCCAGGGTGTATAAGGTGCGTCGAGGAACGCCGACGACAGGCTGATCCAACACTTGAACACGCTGCGCGTCATTGTCGCCCTACTGATGCTGGCAAGCCATGTGAGTGGCGCGTGGGCGGCTGTTTCGTCGGCTGGCGACGATGAAGTGCATGGCCATGCCGCTATGCAGCATGGTGATGCCACGGGCCACGATAACGCCGAACACGGTGGTGAGGATTGCCCTTGTGGCGCCGATTGCCGTTGCGATCACCAGTGCAACGATCGTTGCCCGGTGCCCGTCGCTCACCTGCCGAGTGCCGGGGCGCCGGTGCGAACATCATTGTGTGATCACCCGGCCGGCAGTGCTCGCGTCCAGACCCCGGCCCCACCCCATCGGCCGCGCCTGATCAGACCGCCCGGTCCCCCGCTCGTCTAGCCGTCCAATTCCGATCCACGCGTAGCGTGGATCGGTGCTTTCCAGGCTTTTCGGAGATGGGTCATGGGCATTCAACCAGGCTGGCCGCGGGCAATTGTCACCGCGGCGGCAACCGTCATTCTCACCACCAGCACGGCCGCACCGGCGGATAAACTGCAGCCGGATGATCTGGTCAAACAGGTTCTGGCCGGCAACCCCGGTGTCGCCGCACTGGAGGCTGCGGTCAAGGCGGCCGAGGCGCGTATCGGGCCGGCCGGCAGCCTGCCGGATCCGGAACTGCGACTGGCAGTAGCACCCCGCACGGTCGACGGTTTCACCACGCCGGCAGGACAACACCGGGGTGTCAGCGGGATTGTGGAAATCAGCCAGTCGCTGCCCTGGCCCGGCACCCTGGGTCTGCGCGCGGATGTTGCCCGTCACGAGGCGGCAGCCGCCGGCGATGAGGTGGCGAGTCTGCGTCTGCAGCTGGCAGCCGCCACCCGGTCGCGCTATGCCGAATGGTTCTACGTCCACCGGGCACTGGCGATCAACGCCAGCAATCAGCAGCTGACCGAAGAACTGCGGCGGGTGGCCGAGCGCCGTTACGCCACCGGCCTTGCCGAGCAGCAGGATGTGCTTCAGGCGGAAGTGGAACTGCAACGGTTGCGCGAACAGGCCCTGGTACTCGAGCAGCGCCGCGCCACCATCCGGGCACGCACCAACGCCCTGTTCTCCCGTGAGGCGGATGCGCCATTGCCCGCCCCCGCAGATATGCCGGCGGCCGATCCATTGCCGGCCTACGCCAGTCTGCGGGCGCTTGCGCTGCGTCGACACCCCGCACTGCAGCGGCTGGATCGCCGTATTGCCGCCAGCCGGGATCGCGAGGCTCTTGCGGACAAGGCCTTTTACCCGGATCTGCGGGTCATGGCCGGCAACAATGATTTCCGCCCTGCCAGCGAAACCCGCTTCACGGTTGGCGTCGGGATCAGCCTGCCGCTCGATCAGGACAAGCGCCGCGCCGCCCGGGACGCCGCCCGAGCCGACACCATGCGACTGGATTTCGAGCATCGCGATCAGCGCAATCGGCTGCTCGGGGAACTGGAAGCCGCTCGCGCGGCCGCCGAGCAGGCCCGCGCCTCGGTCGATCTGTATCGGCGCGAGCTCGTGCCTCGCACTCAGGAGAGTCTAAGCGCTGCGCGGGCCGCCTACGGGTCGGGCGGCGGGTCGTTCCTGGCCGTGATCACGGCCGAGCAGCAGCAACTGGATGCCGAACTGAACCTGGCCCGCGCCCGCGCGGACTACTTCATCGCCCGCGCTGAACTGGCCCGCTGGGCCGGCGGCGAGCTCCCCGACCCCGCGGCAACCGGCAACCCGGAGACCAACCCATGAATCATCCGAACCGTACCGCCGCGGTCATTGCCGCCGTTCTCGTTGTGTGCGCAGCAGCGCTCGGCGCCGGCCTTTTCCTTAACGACGCTGACGACATGTCGGCGCCACGGACTGGCCATGACCACCACGATCAGCAGGCCGGGCACACTGCCGGCCCCTTCCGGATGCGGATCGTGCCCGATCAACCACCGCTGCAAGCCGGCGACAACCCGCTGACCGTCCACGTCGAGGACAGCAACGGCCAACCCGTAAACGATGCCCAGGTGCGCGTGCTGGCCGAACTTCGTGCGGATGCCGGCGATGCCGGGAAATCGCCGGCCGTAACGCTTGCAGCCGCCGGCGAGGGCCGCTACCGCGGCACACTGCCGCTCCCGCGCGACGGCAAATACAGTCTGGCCGTGGACGCGGATGCACCGGACCTCGGCCACGGCGATCTGGTTCTGCGCTTTCGCACCGGCGAAACCGGTCTGGTGGCGGCCACCAGCACCCCGGAAGGGATCGCCCACTACACCTGTTCCATGCACCCCTCGGTGCGGGAGGCCGAACCCGGGCAATGCCCGATCTGCGGGATGGACCTGATAGCGGTCGGACGGGAGGAAGTCGAATCGGGCGTGATCACCCTGGATGCCCGCCGCCGGCAACTGATCGGGGTGGAAACCGGGCGGGCGCAGCGCCGATCACTTAGTAAGGTGATTCGCGCCGTGGGCGAGGTCGATTTCGATGAGCGGCACATGACCAGCGTCACGCTGAAGTTCGACGGCTGGATCGACGATCTGCAGGCCGATTTTGTCGGCAAGCGGGTGGAACGTGGCCAGCGCCTTTTCTCCGTGTACAGCCCCGACCTGCTCTCCGCCCAACAGGAATACCTGGAAACGCGGCAGCGCCTGTCCCGCCGCGGGCCCGATGACAGCCTGATCGAGGCTGCCCGGCAGCGTCTGCGGCTGTGGGAGATCGCACCGGCGCAGATCACCGCACTGGAGCGCCGCGGCCAGCCGCTGGAGAACCTGCCCATTCAATCGCCGGTATCCGGCACCGTGGTCGAAAAGCACGTCGACAACGGCAGCCAGGCCAGGGCCGGTGAAACCCTGCTGCGCATCGCCGACCTGTCCACGGTATGGATCGACGCCGAGGTCTACGAGAGTGATTTGCCGCTGATCGCCGAAGGCATGGAGGCCACGGTGACCCTGCCCTACCTGCCGGATCGGACGTATCGTGCCCGCGTCGACTATATCTATCCCTACCTGGACGATCGCACCCGCACCGCCCGCATTCGTCTGGCGCTGGATAACCCCGAAGGCACTCTCAAGCCCGACATGTACGCCGAAGTCCGGCTCGAGGCCGACCTCGGCGACCGGCTGGTAGTCCCCGAGGAAGCGGTACTGGTGGCCGGTGAATCGCGTGTGGTGTTCAAGGACTTGGGAGATGACGGCAAGCTGCGGCCGGTTCGGGTACGGACAGGTCAGCGGGCGGACGGTTTCATCGAAATCACCGAGGGACTGGAACCGGGTGATGCGGTGATCACCTCCGGCAATTTCCTGATCGCCGCCGAGGCGAAACTCCGGACGGGGATGGATCAATGGTGAATCCGGCTCAGGACCATCGCCGCGGTCCGCTGGCGGCCGTCATCGTCTTTTGTGCCCGTAACTGGCTGCTGACGTTGCTGGTGGTGGCGGCAGCCTCGGTCTGGGGCTATCGCTCGCTGATGGCAGCGCCACTGGACGCCATCCCCGACCTGTCCGACGCGCAGGTGATCGTGCTCACCGAATGGCCGGGCCGCAGCCCCGATCTGGTCGAGGATCAGATCACCTATCCATTGACCACCACGCTGCTGGCCGCTCCCAACGTCAAGTTCGTGCGTGGTCAGAGTTTTCTCGGATTGTCCTTTGTCTACGTCATCTTCGAGGAGGGCACCGACATCTACTGGGGCCGCTCGAGGGTGCTGGAGTATCTCAATTCCGCCAGCGCGGACCTGCCCGAGGGCGTGAATCCCACCCTGGGTCCGGATGCCACGGGCGTGGGCTGGGTGTATCAGTACGCCCTCGTGGACAAGTCGGGCCGGCATAGCCTGGCCGACCTGCGCAGCCTGCAGGACTTCAACCTGAAGTACGCGCTGGAGTCGGTGGAAGGCGTGGCCGAGGTGGCCTCGGTAGGCGGTTACGAGAAGGAATACCAGGTCAACCTGGATCCCGACCGCCTGGCCTCCCACGGTATCGATCTGGCTACTGTGGTCGAGGCTGTGCGCCGTTCCAACAGCGACGTCGGTGGACGGGTGCTGGAGATTGCCGGTCACGAGCATTTCATCCGCGGCCGCGGCTATGTCGAGTCCGCGGCTGACCTGGAACAGGTGGTGCTCGACGTCAACGACAATGGCGTTCCCATCCAGGTAAAGGACGTGGCGGACGTCAGTCTGGGGCCCGGCATGCAGCGTGGCACTGCCGAACTCGACGGCGAGGGTCTGACCGTGGGTGGCATCGTGGTGATGCGCTACGGCGAGAACGCCCTGGAGGTGATCGAGCGGGTCAAGACTCGGCTGGAGGAGGTTCGCGCCACGCTGCCGGCCGGGGTCGAGGTGGTACCGGTCTACGACCGCTCCGGGCTGATCGAACGGGCCATCGACACCCTCACGGTCACGCTCACCGAGGAGATGCTCATCGTCTCGCTGGTGATCATCGTGTTCCTGCTGCACCTGCGCTCGGCGCTGGTGGCCATCATCACCCTGCCCATCGCCATCCTGCTGTCCTTCATCCCCATGTACTACCAGGGTCTGACGGCCAACATCATGTCGCTGGGCGGCATCGCGGTTGCCATCGGGGCGATGGTGGATGCCGCCATTGCCATCATCGAGAACGTGCACCGGCGATTGCACTTGTGGCAGCAAGGCAACGGCCCCTCCCCCGCAAGCGGCAGAGAGGGTGAAGGCGCGGGTCGTACGGCTGTGATCATCGACGCCATGCAGGAGGTCGGCCCTTCGATCTTCTTCGCTCTGCTGATCATTGCCGTGTCCTTTCTGCCGGTGTTCGCGCTGGAAGGCAGCGAGGGCCGGCTGTTCCAACCGCTGGCCTTCACCAAGACCTACGCGATGTTCTTTGCCGCCCTGCTGTCGGTGACCCTGGTGCCGGCCCTGGCGGTGCTGGTCATCCGCGGCAAGATCCGCGGTGACCGGAGCTGGCTGAACCGCGCCCTGGTTGCCGGCTACGCACCGCTGGTGCGGCTGGTGGTGCGCGGACGCTGGCTGGTGGTCGGCGCGGCGGTGCTGGCGCTGGTATCGGTGGTCATCCCGTTCCGGGGTCTTGGCAGCGAATTCATGCCCCCGCTCGACGAAGGCAGCATTCTGTACATGCCCACCGCCCTGCCCGGCATGTCCATCGGCGAAGCCCAGCAGACCCTGCAGACCATGAATCGGGAGCTGATGAAGTTCCCGGAAGTCGAGCGGGTATTCGGCAAGGCCGGGCGTGCCGACACCGCCACCGACCCGGCGCCGCTTTCGATGATCGAGACCAACATCATGCTCAAGCCCGAAAGCGAGTGGCGCGACGGCATGACTCGCGAAAAGCTGATTGCGGAAATGGACGAGACAATGCGCTTCCCCGGCATGCCCAACGTCTGGTGGATGCCGATCCAGACCCGCACCCAGATGCTGGCAACGGGCATCCGTTCAAGCCTCGGCATCAAGGTATTCGGGCCGGACCTGGCCACCATCGAGGACACCGCCACCGCCGTCGAACAGGCCCTTCAGGCCGACAGTCGTACCGCGCCGCACACCCGCAGCGCGTTTGCCGAACGCACCACCGGCGGTTATTTCCTCGACTTTGATATCGACCGCGCCGCCGCTGCACGGCACGGGCTGAACGTCGGCGACGTCCAGGATGTCATCGAAGCCGCCATCGGCGGCAAGGTGGTGTCAAATACCGTGGAAGGCCGCGAACGCTACGACATCCTGGTGCGCTACAACCGCGACTATCGTGACGATCTGGAAGCCCTGGAACGGGTATTCGTCCCCACGTCGCGCGGGGCACAGATCCCGATCACCCAGGTGGCGGACCTGACATTCCGCACCGGTCCGCCCATGATCCGCAACGAAGACGGCCAGCTGGTGGGTTTCGTGTTCGTGGATGTCGGCGACGGACTGGGCGTGCCGGACTACGTCAGCCGGGCGAAGCAGGTGGTTGCCGACCGGGTCGATATTCCCGCGGGTTACCGCCTCGAATGGGCCGGCCAGTTCGAAAGCTACGAGCGTGCCCGGGACCGGCTGACCATCCTGGTGCCGCTGACCGTATTCCTGATCTTCTTCATGCTCTACTTCCACCGCAAGTCGCTGGTGGAAACCGGCATCGTCATGCTGGCCCTGCCCTTTTCCCTGGTCGGCAGTATCTGGCTGCTATGGTGGCTGGAGTACAAGCTGTCCGTGGCCGTGGCCGTGGGCGTTATCGCAGTCGCCGGGCTGGCGGTGGAACTGGGCCTGCTGATGATGCTGTACCTCGACATCGCCTGGCGTGGCCGGCGTGAGGAAGGCTGCATGAACAGCCGGGCGGATCTGACCGAGGCGATCGTGGATGGCGCCGCACGGCGCTTGCGCCCGAAACTGATGACCGGCCTGGCCCTGTTCATGGGCCTGGTGCCGATCATGCTCAGCCACGGCACCGGTGCCGATGTGATGAAACGCATTGCCGCCCCCATGCTCGGCGGCGTGGGCAGCGCGCTGCTACTGGTCCTGCTGGTGTTTCCGGCCCTGTTCGCGATCTGGCGTGGGCGCGGATTGCGGGGTGCCGGGCCGTGAACATGGCCCGTAGCACGCACCAGTGTTTGTTGCCGTGGCTTGGCCGCGGCATAGTAGGCGGATGAGCATGTTTTCCTGTCTGCACGGCCACTGGCGTTTACTGGCGATCCTGGTTCTCGCCGTCTCGCTGCTGAGCGGGACCTGGCCCGAGCTGGAAATCCACCACCATGCGGATGCCGGCAGCAGCATGGCTGCGACCGCCGATCACCATCATGACCAGGCGGACACCTGGGGCGATCGAGACGGCCTGCACGTCCATGCCTGCGCTTGTGCCGCCCATTGCTCGGCCGTGCCGACGACCATGGCGGCCATCACGGCACGTTCCGCGACTGTCAGCGATACGAACCAGACCCGGAATCTGACCACCGGCGTGTCCGAACCGCCCTTCCGCCCGCCCATCGCCTGACATCTCCGTTGCATCCGGCACGCCTGCGCGCGCCGGACTCCCTTTCCCTGCAAGGAGATGCCCATGGCCCTGCGCCATTGCCTGGGCGCTTGCCTGCTGGTCGCCGTGGCCCTGTCGCCGGCGGCCGCAGACGATGCCCTGACCCTGAAGGATGCCGTCGCCAGGGCGGTTGCCGACAACCCGGAACTGGCCCTCGGCGAACAGCGTGGCCGCGCCGCCGACGCCCGTAGTCAGCGGGCCGGTCAGCCGCCACCGCTGGAACTGGGGCTGGAACTGGAAAACATCGCCGGTACTGGCCAGAGCCGCGGCTTGAGCGGCGCCGAAACCACGCTGATGCTGTCCCGCACGATCGAGCGCGGCGACAAGGCTGTCCGCCGGCGCGGCCTGGCGGAGGAGCGCGGTGCCCTGGTGCGGACCGAAGCGGACATCCGTCGCCTGGATCTGTTGGCGCGGGTGGCCCGTCGCTTCGTACATGTCGTGCGCGATCAGCACCTGCTCGAGGTCGCCGAAGAGGCGGTGAGGCTGGCCCGTCGAGCGCGAACACAGGCGCAACGGCGTGTGGACGCCGGCGCCGCGCCCGCCAGCGAGGCCGCGAGGGCGGACATCGCCCTGGCAGAAGCCGAACTGGAGCGGGAACATGCCGAGCACGAACTCAAGGCGACGCGCGTCAGCCTTGCCAGCCTCTGGGGCGAACGGCAGCCCGGATTCAGCCGCGCCAGGGCCGATCTGCACGCCCTGCCGCCAGCCGACGATCTGGATTTGTTGGTAGCGGCCCTGATGCGCAATCCCCAGCTGCGTCGGCTGGCCGACCAGCACCGGATTGCCGATGCCCTTCGGCGCCTGGCCGCCGCCCGGCAATCCACCGACGTCACCCTTTCCGCCGGCGTACGCCGGCGCGAGGCGATGAACGACACCGCCTTCGTGCTGGGGTTGTCCGTTCCGCTGGGCAGTGATGCACGGGCACAACCGGGCATCCGGGCAGCACAGGCCGAGGCCGCGGCCAGCCAGCGTGAAATGGAGGCGGCGCGGCGAGAGCTCTATGCCGTGCTCTACGGGCGCTACCAGGAGTTGCAGCATGCCCGCACCGAGCTCGACAGCCTGCGTGAACGCATTCTGCCGGCCGCCGAATCGGCGCTTTCCGACATCCGGAACGGATACGACCGCGGTCGTTACAGCTACCTGGAGCTGGTCGACGCCCAGCGCGGCCTGATCGAACACCGGCGCCGCGCCATCCGTGCCGCCGAGCACTATCACCGCCATCTGATCGAGATCGAGCGGCTCACCGGCTCGTCCGCGGCCGCCTTGAACAAGGATTCCTGAATCATGACCATCCTGCATCCTCTCCTGCGGCGCACGGCCCTGTTGCTGTTGATCGCACTCTGGCTGCCACCGCTGCATGCCGCGGGTGATCACGCCCATGCCAATGACGGCGACGATCCGCCCACCGGGACGCACGGCGGCCGCCTGCTGGAAGAAGGCGACTTCCGGCTGGAACTGGCGATCGTCGAAGACGGCGTGCCGCCGGAGTTCCGCGCCTGGGTAACCCGCAACGGCAAGGCCCTGGATCCGGACACGGTCGATCTTGAAGTCCGCCTGGCGCGCCTTGGCGGGCGCACCGACGTTATCAACTTCCGGCCCGTGGACGATTTCCTGCGTGGCCGCCAGACCGTGACCGAGCCGCATTCCTTCGATGTCGTGGTCCGTGCCCGGCACGACGGCCGCGACTATCGCTGGCGCTACGCCAGTCACGAGGGCCGCACGCGGATCGCTGGGGAGATTGCCGACGATGCCGGCCTGACCACCGGCATGGTCGGCCCCGCCATCCTGCGCCGGACCCTGTCGCTCACCGGGCGCGTATACCCCGACCCGGACCGCGTGGCCCGCGTCGCGGCCCGCTACCCCGGCGAGGTCGAGGACATCGACGCCGGTCTTTATGACGAGGTGAAGAAAGGCGACGCGCTGGCCACGGTCATCACCCGCGACAGCCTGCGCCCCACCGTTCTACGCGCCCCCTTCGACGGCGTCGTGATCGAGCGCAATGCCGCCATCGGCCAGCAGGCCGGCGAGGCGCCGCTGTTCTTGATCGCGGATCTGGGTCGTGTCTGGGTGGAACTGGACGCCTTCGCCAGCGACCTGCTGGACATCGAGATCGGCCAGGCAGTGACCCTGCAGGATCTCGACGGTGGTCAGCTGGCCGACGGCGAGATTACCCATATCGCCCCCACCAGCGGCGCACGCCAGAACGTGCATGTACGGGTGCCGGTGGACAACCCGTCGGGTCAGCTGCGCCCCGGTCGTTTCGTGCGTGGCGAGGTGACGGTAGAAAGGCGCGAGATCGCGCGCGCGGTTCGCCGAAGCGCCCTCCAGCGTTTCCGTGAGTTCGACGTGGTCTATGCCCGCTTCGGCGACACCTATGAGGTACGCATGCTGGACCTGGGCGCCCGCGACGACACCTGGGTGGAGGTGCTCGACGGCATCGAGACCGGCACCGAATACGTCACCGGCAACAGCTTCCTGATCCGCGCGGACATCGAGAAGTCCGGCGCCAGCCACGATCACTGACAGGGAACGTCTCATGCTCGATCGCATCATTGCCGCGGCCATCGCCCAGCGCTGGCTGGTGCTGCTGGCCATGGTCGGCATTGCCGGCCTCGGCGTCTACAGCTACCAGGCGCTGCCCATCGATGCCGTGCCCGATATCACCAACGTCCAGGTGCAGATCAACACCGAGGCCCCCGGCTATACCCCGCTGGAGACAGAGCAACGCATCACCTATCCGATGGAAACGCTGCTCGCCGGGCTCCCCAGACTGGACTACACCCGCTCACTATCCCGCTACGGTTTATCCCAGATCACGGTGGTGTTCGAGGAAGGTACCGACATCTATTTCGCCCGCCAGGTGATCAGCGAGCGTCTGGCCGAAGCCCGCGACGTCATCCCCTCCGGCATCACGCCCAGCCTCGGGCCGATCGCCACTGGCCTGGGTGAAATCTTCATGTACACGGTCACCGCCGAACCCGGCAGCGGCTATGACGCCACCGACCTGCGCACGATCCAGGACTGGATCATCCGCCCGCAGATGCGCCTCACCGAGGGCGCCACCGAGGTCAATACCGTCGGCGGTTACCGCAAGCAGTACCAGGTGGCCCCGGACCCCGAGAAGCTGGCCGCCTACGGTCTGGGCATGGACACGCTGATCCGTGCGCTGGAGACCGGCAACGACAACGTCGGCGCCGGCTACATCGAACGTCGGGGCGAACAGAATCTGGTGCGCGTACCGGGCCGGCTCGACACGCGCGAGGAAATCGGAAACGTGATCGTCGACGATGTCCACGGTGCGCCGGTGCGGGTGCGCGACGTGGCCCGGGTGGTCGAATCCAGCGCGCTGCGCACGGGTGCGGCTACCCAGGACGGCGAGGAAGTCGTGCTGGGCACGGTGATGATGCTGATGGGCGAAAACAGCCGGGTGGTGGCCGAGAACGCCGGCCGGCGTCTGGCGCGGGTGCAGGACTCCCTGCCCGAGGGCATCCGGGTCAACCCCATCTACGATCGCACTTCGCTGGTGGACAAGACCATCGCCACAGTGCAGAAGAACCTGGCCGAGGGCGCCCTGCTGGTGATAGCCGTGCTGTTCCTGCTGCTCGGCAATATCCGGGCAGCACTGATCACGGCGGCGGTTATCCCGCTGGCCATGCTCGCGACCATGACCGGCATGGTCCGGGCCGGCGTCAGCGGCAATCTGATGAGTCTGGGCGCACTGGACTTCGGCCTGATCGTGGACGGGGCGGTCATCATTGTCGAGAACTGCCTGCGCCGGCTGGGCGAGGCCCAGCGACGAGTTGGCACTGCACTCAAGCGCGACGAGCGCCTGGATATTCTGCGCTCGGCCGCCACCGAGGTGATCCGGCCGGCCACCTTCGGGGTGCTCATCATCCTGGTGGTGTACGTGCCGATCCTCACCCTGACCGGAGTCGAAGGCAGGATGTTCCGGCCCATGGCCCTGACCGTGATCATGGCACTAAGCGCCGCCCTGATCCTGGCCCTGACTTTCGTGCCCGCCAGCCTGGCGGTGTTCCTGCAGGGGCGGGTTGCCGAGCGCGAGAATCCCATCATGCGGGCTGCCCGATTCGGCTATCAGCCGCTGCTGCGATTCGCACTGGCAGCGCGCATTCCCGTCGTGCTGGCGGCGCTGCTGCTGGTACTGGGCGCCGGCTGGCTGGCCTCCCGCCTGGGCACCGAATTCGTGCCGCAACTCGACGAGGGCGACATCGCCATGCACGCCCTGCGCATTCCCGGCACCAGCCTGACCCAGGCCATCGACATGCAGAACGAGCTGGAGGCGCGGCTCAAGCAGTTCGACGAGGTCTCGCATGTGTTCAGCAAGATCGGCACGCCCGAGGTGGCCACCGACCCCATGCCGCCGTCGGTGGCGGATACCTTCATCATGCTCAAGGACCGCGCCGACTGGCCCGATCCCGACCGCCGCAAGGCCGATCTGGAGAGCGAAATCCAGGCTGCCATGGCCAAAATCCCGGGCAACAAGTACGAGTTCACCCAGCCCATCGAGATGCGCTTCAACGAGCTGATTTCCGGGGTGCGCGCGGACGTGGCGGTAAAGATATTTGGTGACGATCTCGACCGTCTGCTGGAGGCCGGCGCAACAGTCACCGGTGTGGTCGGCGGTATCGAGGGCGCGGCCGATACCCGGATGGAGCAGGTCAGCGGCCTGCCGGTACTCAGCATCCGGCCGGCCCGCAATGCCCTGGGTCGCCAAGGACTCGATGTGAGGCACCTGCAGGATACGGTGCGCACCGCGCTGGGCGGCGCAGTGGCCGGCGAAATCTACCAGGGCGACCGCCGCTTCGACCTGGTCGTGCGCCTGGCCGAGGATCGGCGCAGCGACGCCGACGCGCTGGCGCGATTACCGGTCAGCGTCCCCGGCGGGGACCCCGGCTATGTGCCCTTGCGGGAGGTCGCCGACATCGAGCTGGCCATCGGCCCCAACCAGATCAGCCGCGAGAACGCCAAGCGCTTCGTGACGGTTACCAGCAACGTCGCCGGCCGCGACCTCGGTTCCTTCATCGACGAGATTCGAACGGCGGTGAACGAGGACGTGACCCTGCCCCCGGGTTACTGGGTGGAATACGGCGGCACCTTCGAACAGCTGCAGTCCGCCAGCCAGCGCCTGAGCATCGCGGTGCCGGCGACCCTTGCCCTGATCCTGGCCCTGTTGTTCGCCGCGTTCGGCTCCCTGCGCGACGCCCTGCTGGTGTTCACCGGGGTGCCGCTGGCCCTGACCGGCGGCGTGGCCGCGCTTTGGCTGCGCAGCATGCCGTTGTCGATCTCGGCGGCGGTGGGCTTCATCGCGCTGTCCGGCATCGCGGTGCTCAATGGCGTCGTGATGCTCTCCTTCATTCGTCAGCGACGCCAGGAGGGTCAAATGCTGGTCGAGGCGATCATGGACGGCGCCCTGACCCGGCTGCGACCGGTACTGATGACCGCCCTGGTGGCCAGCCTCGGCTTCGTACCCATGGCGCTGAATGTCGGTACCGGGGCGGAGGTGCAGCGCCCGCTGGCCACGGTCGTGATCGGCGGCATCATCTCCAGCACCCTGCTCACGCTGCTGGTACTGCCGGCCCTGTATCGGCTCAGTCACCGGGATCGCCAGGCAGGGGGTTAAACTGTGAGCCGCAATGCCCATCCGAATCGGTCGACCGGGCCATGATGACGGCGCAGTTCCAGAATCTCGGGTTCTACCTGCTGGCAGCCCTGGCCGAAATCGCCGGTTGCTTCGCGGTCTGGGCCTGGCTGCGCCGGGACGCCAGCATCTGGTGGCTGGTACCCGGTGTGGCAGCGCTGTTCGTGTTTGCCTGGTTGTTGACCCACATCGACGTGGCGTTTGCCGGCCGGGCCTACGCCGCCTATGGCGGCATCTACATCGCCCCGTCGCTGGGCTGGCTGTGGCTGGCCGAGGGCATACGGCCGACGGTGTGGGATCTCGGCGGAGCCACACTGGCCGTTGGCGGGACGCTGGTTATCCTGCTGGGCGCCCGGGTTTCTCTCTGATCACGCGGTTGTAACGATGACCGGATGCTGCAACGAAAACGACGCCGCCCTGGTGGCGCTGAGGGAACGCCAGAGCCGCATGCTCTGGACCGTGCTTGCCATCAACGCCGTGATGTTCGTGGTGGAATTCGGCGCCGGCTGGCTGGCCGGCTCGACCGCGTTGCTGGCGGATTCGCTGGACATGCTGGGCGATACCCTCGTGTACAGCCTGAGCCTGATCGTGGTCGCCCGTGGCGATCGCTGGAAGGCCATTTCGGCAGGTTTCAAGGGCGCCATCATGGTCGGCTTCGGACTGGTGGTGTTGGCCGAAGCCGCGAACAAGGCCTACGCCGGCGCCCCGCCAGTCGTCGGTCTGATGGCGGGCGTGGGTCTGCTGGCGCTGACCACCAATGCCTCCTGCCTGTATCTGCTGACTCGCCACCGGGACGATGACGTGAACATGCGCTCGTCGTGGGTCTGTTCGCGCAACGATCTCATCGCCAACAGTGGTGTGCTGCTGGCCGCGGGGCTGGTACTGCTTACCGACAGCCGCTGGCCGGACGTGGTCATCGGCGTGCTCATTGCCGCCGTATTCCTGCGATCGGCGGCCGGCGTGCTGCGTCAGTCCCGCCAGACCTACTGCCAGGCGAGCGTCGACAGCGCCTCGTCCGTGCCCGGCCAGTGAGGCCGGCAGACCAGCGCCGGGCTTGCGCCGACCGGCGCCCCGGCATTTCGTTGCGACTGTCGCAGTATTGCCTGATCGGGATAACGATGATGTTGCTACCAGGCCTGGCCGGCTGTGATCAGACCCCGACCGGCCGCAACCAGCTGGCGCTGGTACCCGAACCGATCATGCGGGATCTGGGACAGGATGCCTTCGAGCAGATGAAGCAGGGGCAGCCGGTGGTCACCGATGCGGCCGTGCGCACCCGGGTTGAATGCATCGCCGGCCGGATCGTCGAGGCCGCCGGGCGGCAGTATCCGGAGAGCGACGCCCCCGGCGTGTGGGAAATCGTCGTATTCGAGAACGACACGCCCAACGCCTTCGCCCTGCCGGGCGGTCGGATCGGCATCCACACCGGCATTCTGGAGGTCGCCGAGACCCCCGGGCAGCTCGCGGCCATCATCGGTCATGAGGTGGGTCATCTGCTGGCAAATCACGGTAACGAACGCCTGACCCAGCAACTCGGCATCAAGGCCGGTCTGGTGCTTATCGGCATGTTCGGGGAGATCGAAAGCCAGCAGTTGCTGCAGGCGCTCGGAATCGGTGCCCAGCTGGGCATCGTGCTGCCCTTCAGCCGCGCCCACGAGCGGGAGGCGGACCAGATGGGCCTGACGCTGATGGCAGCGGCCGGTTTTCCACCTGCCGAGAGTGTCGCGCTGTGGCGGAACATGGCGCGCCAGGCCGGCGATCAGCCAATGGAGTTTCTCTCCACCCATCCCGGGCACGAATCCCGCATCAACATGTTGCAGAACCAGCTGGACACGGTGGACTCGCTTTATCGACAGGCACAACCGGCGGATTGCTGAGCCGCCAGGCGGGGCTGGCGCGGCGATCTCTTGGCCTGATTCCTTGCCGCGGAGAGAATCAGGGCCGCGTTGTCGCGGCCTCGCCGTGACCGGTGCCGGTCAGAGAATGAATGCCAGGGTCACGGGAATCACGATCAGCGCCAGGGCGTTGCCAATGGCCACGATGGCGGCAACCGCCGAGGGATCCCGCCCGGACTGCTCCGCGAGCATGTAATTCATCACGGCCGGCGGCAGCGCGGCATAGAGAATGATCAACGCGTCGAGCGGCGGCGCTGGCTGGCTCCACCATACCCAGGGCAGGGCAATCAGCAGGCCAGTCAGGGGCGTCAGCAGCCCACCGACCAGCCCCAGTCGCCACTCGTTGATGCCGCCCTCCGACAGCCGCATGCCCAGCGCCACCAGCATCAGTGGGATAGCCACGTCGCCCAGCATGCGAACACCCGGCTCGACCATTGCCGGTATGCGCCAGTCCAGTGCCAGGGCAATCAGTCCCGCTGCAGTCGCCAGCAGCATCGGATGCCGGATCAGGCCCGGCAGATCCAGCCGTCCCTGCAGCACCCAGAGCCCGACGGTGAACTGCAGCACGTTGGTGACCACCAGTAGCACGACGGCGGCCGGCAGGCTGTCCGCGCCGAAGGCCAGCACCGCCAGCGGCAGCCCCATGTTGCCGCTGTTGTTGAACATGGCGGGTGGGACCAGCGTGGCCGGCCGCCAGCCCGCGAGCCGGGCCAGCGGCCAGGCGATCAGACCGGAGCCGAGCACGATCACCAGCGTGGCCAGCGACAGCTGGGTAAATGGCAGATCCTCGCCGGTCCGCTCGGTCAAGGCGTGGAAGATCAGAGCCGGGATGAACAACACGATGTTCAGCCGATTGGCGGTGCCCATATCGGTTGGACGCCAGCGGCCATAGGCGAAACTCAGCAGCACGATGCCGAATACCGGCACCGTGATCTCAAGCAGTTGGCGGATCATGCTCGGGCGCGTGCCCGCTGCCGGTCAGCGACCATCCGGCGTTGTGGGGCGATCGGACGTTCGGGATGCCAGCAATCGGCTCGCCGTTTCGAACGGCAGTAATACACAGCCCAGGCGGCGGGGAAACTGCTGGAGTGCGGCAAAGGCGGCCAACGACGGAAAACCGCGCGGCGGCGCCCCGCCCTCGCCCGCCGCCAGGCCGCGCAGATAGGTGGCCGCATCGAGGATCGCGCCCAGGTCGGCATCGGGCGCGTCGCGCCGCAGGGCGCCCGCAGCGGCGCGGCTGAGCAGGCAGCCATGCGCCGTGGCATCACAATGTGAAATTCGACCGCCGTCGGTGTTAAGCCAGACAGTGGCCTGATCCGGACAGAAACGGCCATCCAGGCTCAGTCTGATTCCCTGCTCCGGTACCGCCGGTCGACTGGGTGACTCCTGCGCCAGCGTTGCCAGATCCGGCGCCGGGGATACCTCGCCGGCAGCCAGCCGCAGCCGGTGCTGAAGATCGGCGGCCGCATCGGCAGTGTCGACGTCGATCAGGACACCATCGTCCGGTACGGCCACTTCGGCAACTCGGGCCTCCAGGCTGCGCAGCAACGACCTGGCGCCACGATCGCCGGTCAGCTCCCGCAGCGCCGGGAAATGGTCTCGATGCCAGAGCACCGGATTGCCCCGTTTGCCCAAATGGCTCGGCACGCAGGCAGCCAACGACGGATCGGCCCGCAAGGCGCCACACAACTGCCGCAGCGACTCGGCTGAGACCAGCGGCATGTCGCCCAGCATGATCAGAGCGCCAGTCACATCTTCCTCCAGGTTCGTTACTCCGGCGGCCAGCGAATGGGCCATGCCCTCGTCCGCCCGCGGACTGGCCACGATCTGCACCGGCCAGCCGGCCAGCGCGCGGGCCACCGCGTTGTCCGCGGCCGCCACCACCACACGGATTGGATCGGCACCGGCAGCCAACGCGGCGCGCACCGCATGGACCACGCAGGGCTGGCCGTCCACCGTGAGCAACAGCTTGTCCAGCGGGCCCATTCGCCGGGACTGGCCGGCGGCCAGCACCACCGCCGCGATACGAGCGTCAGTCACGGGCACCCCGGCGCACGGCTACCAGTTCGGCAATGATGGAAACCGCGATCTCTTCCGGCGTCAGGGCCTTGATGTCCAGCCCGATCGGGGCATGGATGCGGGCCAGCTGGTCCTCGTCGAAACCCTGTTCGCGAAGTCGCTCCAGCCGGGCGGCATGGGTGCGGCGGCTGCCCAGCGCCCCGATGTAGAAGACGTCATCGTTGGTCAGCGCCCAGTTCAGGGCCGGGTCGTCCAGCCGGGGTTCGTGGGTCAGTGTGGCCACCGCAATGCCGCCGCCGCCCGCCAGCCCGGCCAGCGCCTCGCCGGGCCATTCGCCGCGCACCTCAATACCGCGCAGATTGTCGCTTTCGGCAAACGCGCGCCGGGGGTCGATCACCACGACCTCCAGGCCGGCGATGGCCGCCATTCGGGCCAGGGGCTGCGCCACGTGCACTGCGCCCACAATCGCCAGAGTCGGAGCGGGCCGCAACGGCTGGATGAACCAATCGGCCTGCTCGCGCGATTCCAGCCCTGCCCGGCCGCTGGTAAGTCGGTTGTGGAACTCGTCGGGCAGAGCCTCGGCATCCGCCCACTCGACCAGACGTGGCCGCATGGAAACCAGATTGGTCAGCAGTCCCAGCGGCTTGCGCCGGATCAGCGCCTCGGCGCAGCGGTCGATTATGTCCGGGGTAAGGCAGGCAGCATCGTCGGCCACCGGCTGGATCATTACCTGCAGGCTGCCGCCACAGGTCAGCCCCGCGGACCAGGCGTCGTCGTTGTCGATGCCGAAATCCAGGATGCGCGGCGCCTGGGCGCTGATGGCCTCGGCCGCCGCCATCACCACCTCGCTTTCGATGCAGCCGCCCGACACGGACCCGGCGAAATCGCCCTGATCATCGGCCACCAGCATGCTGCCCACCGGGCGTGGCGAGGCGCCCCAGGTGCGGATCACGGTGGCCAGCGCGGCGCGGCGGCCTTCCCCGTGCCAGCGGCTCGCCAGAATCAGCGGATTAATCGAGGCGTCTGATCCCGTCGCGCCGGCCATCTCAGGGGGCCGGGCAATGGGCGCCGGCGTCGGCCCAGGCGGCAATAAGGCTACCGAAGGTTTCCCAGTTACCGGGCACGGGTTCGCGGTCGCCGCCAGGGTTCCAGCCCCAGCCCACCAGGCTGTCATCGGCCATGTGCTCGACCAGCTCATCCATGCTCATGCCGCCATTGCGGTCGGTATCCTTGATCTGCTCGCAGATCTCGCCCAGCGACTTGCCGTACCAGGCCTGAGACTTCGGTGCCAGATGCCATGTCGGGTGCCCCGGCACGCCGCCGGCCGCCACGTTCTCCGGGTTGTGGCAAGTGAAGCAGCGCATGCCGGTCACACCGAAATTGGCCGGGCCTCGCCGGACCGGCGGTTCATGCAGTTCCATAGCCATGCCCTGCCGCGGGCTGTCGCCCTTGGGATGGCAGTTCACGCAGCGCGGATGCTGAATCACCTTGCCGGCCTCGCCGAACATGGCCCGGGCCCGTTCCGCGTCGTCCTCGATATCGCTGAAGGCTTCCGGGCCGCGCAGCCCGTTGTCACCCTCGGCCGCATACGCGGGCATGATTCCCAGAAAGAATGTCAGGATCATCGTCAAACCGATTGTTCTCATTGCTTAATCCTCAGGCCGGTTTGACGAAGGGAAGATCGCGCACGGATTCGCCGGTCAGGCGCCGCCAGGCGTTTGCCACGGCCGGCCCGATGGGCGGCGTACCGGGCTCGCCGACGCCGGTGGGATCCTCGGCCGACTTCACGATGCTGACCTCCACCTCGGGCATTTCATGGATGCGCAGGGATCGGTAACCGTCGAAGTTGGACTGTCTGACGCGTCCGCCCTCTTCCAGCGTGATGGCGTCGAACATGATGGCGCCCAGCCCGTAGCCGATGCCGCCCTCCATCTGGGCGCGGATCACGTTGGGGTTGACCGCCACGCCGCAGTCCACCGCGCACCAGACGCGATGTACGCGCGGGCCCTCGTCGCCGCGAGATACCTCGGCAATCTCGGCCACGTAACTGGAAAAAGACTTATGCAGGGCGACGCCGCGAGCGCGCCCCTCGGGCGCAGGGCCGGCAGCCTCGGCCAGCTTCGCGACTTCCCGCAGCACCCCGGCATGGCGCGGGTGCTCGTCCAGCAGCTCGAGGCGGCCGTCGATCGGATCCTTCCCGGCCATTTCCAGCAGCTCGTCGAGGAAGGTTTCGGTGGAGTAGGCGGTATGCGTATGCCCCACCGAACGCCACCAGAGCACCGGTACCGGGGACTCGGGACTGTGCAGGGATACCCGCAGGTTGGGCAGCCGGTACGGCAGATTGAGGGCGCCCTCCACCGACGTGGGATCGATGCCATCCTTGATCTGGCCGGCAAACGCCGAACCGGCCATGATCGACTGGCCCACGATGGTCTGATCCCAGGCCACGATATTGCCGTCGTCATCAATGCCGCCGGATAGCCGGTGCACGTTCAGGGGGCGGTACCAGCCGCCCTGGATATCATCCTCGCGCGACCAGACCAGCTTGAGCGGCCGCGACTGGCCGTGGACCTTCGCCACCTCGGCGGCCTCGCGGGCCAGATGGCTGGCCTGGGTGGCCCGCCGACCGAAGCTGCCGCCGGCATACATGGTGTGAATGACCACCTTGCCGGGCTCGATGCCGAGTACCTCGCCGATCGCCTGCTGATCCAGCGTCTGGATCTGGGACCCGAACCAGGCTTCCACCGAATCGCCCTGCGCCTGGATCACGCAATCCAGCGTTTCCATTGGCGCGTGCGCGAGATAGGGAAATCGGTAGACCGCATCCAGCCGCTTGGCCAGCCCGGGCTGCGCGCCGGCCACGTCACCACGATCCGTGGCGATATTGCCGACCTTCTCCGACAACGTCTCGAAATCCGCCGTAATCTGCTCGGTCGAGCGCATTTCGGCGCCAGCCTCGTCCCAGTCGATCTTCAATGCCTTGCGGCCCTGCATGGCAGCCCAGGTGTCGCGGGCGTAGACTGCCACGCCGCTGGGAATGGTCTGCACGTCCTCAACGCCCGGCACCTTGCGGGCCGCGGCGTCGTCCACAGCGGCCACGGTGGCCCCGAATTTCGGCGGGTGCGCCACCACCACTGTCAGCATGTCGTCGCGCATCACATCGAGCGTGAACTGAGCCTGGCCATTGCTCTTGATGCTGGTGTCCAGTTTGGGCACGTCGGTGCCGATCAACCTGAACTGGTCGGCCGGTTTCAGCGTGACATCCTCGGGCGGCTCGAACTCGCTGGCGGCTTCCGCGAATTCGCCGAACGACGCGGTCTTCCCGCTGCCCTCGTGCGCGATCACGCCTTGGCTAACCGTGATTTCCCCGGCCGGCACCTCCCAGGCATCGGCCGCGGCCCGTACCAGCAACGCCCGGGCGGCCGCGCCGGCCTTGCGCATCTGGTTGTAGGAGTTGGCCATGGCGGTTGACCCGCCAGTACCTTGCACACCGAATGCCAGGTTCTTGTACAGCTCGGCGTCGGCCGGCGCGCTGCGGGCCCGCATCTGGCCCCAGTCGGCATCCAGTTCCTCGGCCACCAGTGTGGCCAGACCGGTAAACGGCCCCTGCCCGAATTCGATGTGCTTGATCAGCACCGTCACCGTGCTGTCCGGGGCAATGCGCACAAAGGCGTTGGGGGAAAAGTCGGCGGTGGTGGCGTCCGCGCGGAAAAAGGCCGCTGCGCCGGAATCGGCTTCGGGCACCTGGGCGCGACCGCGCCCGGGCAGCGTCATGCCGATCACCAGCCCGGCGCCGGCCAGCGCACTGTGCTTGAGGAATTCGCGACGGCCGGTATCGATGGTATCTGTTGTCATGACCCTACCCCGCCAGCTTGTCGGCCGCGTCATGGACGGCCTGTCGGATGCGCACATAGGTGGCGCAGCGGCAGATGTTGCCGGCCAGCGCGCCGTCGATGTCGTCGTCGGTGGGATCGGATTTTTCCGTTAGCAGACTGGTCGCGGTCATCACCTGACCCGACTGGCAGAAACCACACTGCGGTACGTCGATATCGCACCAGGCGTCCTGGATAGCTTTCGCCTGGGGGCTGTCCAGCCCCTCGATCGTGGTGATCTTGCTGTTGCCAACAAATTTCACCGGCGTGACGCAGGATCGTTTGGGCTGCCCGTCCACATGCACGGTGCAGGCGCCGCACTGGGCCACGCCGCAGCCGAACTTGGTGCCGGTCAGGCCGAGCCGGTCACGCAGGACCCAGAGCAACGGCATGTCTTCAGGGGCATCGACATCGTGAGCGGTGCCGTTGATATTCAACTTCATGGCAAGTCCGGTTAGATCGTCGGGAACACCACTCTAAGCATGGCATCGTTGCCGGACAACCATGGAAAGCGGCGGTATGGCGCCGCCACCCGCTGCCCACGCTGGGCCAATGGCTATTCCGGTGTGATACCGCTCGCCACCAAGACACGCGCTGCCATGTTATAAGCGGCGATCAGGGCGACGATCTCGACCTGCTGGCGCGGTCGCGGCCAGTGCTCGCGCAGGGCCGCGAACGTGGCCTCGTCGATGGTCACGTGGCGGGTGCTGGCCACGGCGAACGCCATCAGCGCACGCTGCCCGGCATCGAACAGTTCCGTTTCTTGCGCGGCGGACGCGGCATCGGCCACCAGGGCGTCGAACTGTGCCTGGCTGCCGCCGGCCTGCAGGAACAGCGCCTCGTGATGGTGCAGTTCGTAGTCGGCGCCGGTGAGCGAAGCCACGGTGCAAATGGTCAGCTCGCGGGTCAGGGCCGTCAGCTCGAATTCGCCGCGCACCGCGCCCAGCAGGGCGCCCCAGCCGCGGGCCAGCGGCGGGCTGTGCAGCAAGATGCGATCCAGATTCAGCAGCTCGCCGCCGCGGCGCTCGCGGATGGCGGCGACCAGATCGGCCGGACCGGCCGCCTCATCGTCCAGATAGGGGATACGCGGCATGCGCTTACGGCCAGGGCTTTTCCGGGCGCAGCGCGGCCAGGCGCTTTTCCGGGTCTTCCTCCAGCACCATGGGATCGTGGGTGGGAAGAACCAGGTCGCTGCGCTGGCCGATGTCGCGCATGGCGCGCAGCATCTGCTCCAGGTCGTAATACAGGCCGGGTGGAATCCCCTGCCCCACGTTGAGCTGCACCTTGCGCACGATGTCGCCGACGATGCTCACCACCCCGTCCGGGGTGTTCACGTAGATACACTGGCTGCCGGGCGTGTGGGTATTCGGGTAGAGAATGCAGTCGATGCCGGGAAACGGCGTGACGTCGCCCTCGATCAGTTCCACCCGTTCCCACAGCGGGTTGACCAGGGCGGCGATGTCCTCGCGGTCATAGAAAAGTTCGCGGTTGCCGATTTCCAGGCCGCGCGGGCCGACCGGTGCGGCGGCGGCCGCCAGCTCGCTGCGCTGGACGATGATGCGGGCATTGGGCAGGTCCTCGCAGCCGCCGGCGTGATCGTAGTGCAGGTGGGTGATCAGCACGGTCTTGATGTCCTCCGGCCTGTAACCGAAGCGGGCCAGCTGCGCGGCCAGGGTGTTGTCGTCGCCGATGCTGTGCGGCCCCAGCTTGTGGATGTTCATGGCGCGGTCGGCGCTGCGCATGCCGGTATCCACCAGGATCGGCTCCGAGCCACCCTCGATGAGAAAGGCCAGCACCGGCACTTTCACCGGCGCGACGTTCTTGGTCAGGCTCCAGAAGATATCCAGCACCGAGCCCACCTGGGCCTCGCCCAGGATCAGCGGATGCACCTGGTACTCCTTGGTCTTGCCGGCCTTCGTCATGATGGCGCTCGCTGGCTGCGTGCCGCGTCGATCGCCGCCAGAACCCGTTCCGGCGACAGCGGCAGTTCACTGAGTTGCACGTCGAGCGGCGACAACGCGTCTTCCACCGCATTCATCACCGCCGCCGGAATGCCCACCGGACCGCCCTCGCCCATGCCCTTGGTACCAAGGGGCGTGTTCGGCGACGGACAGACCAGATGGCCGATCTCGATGTTGGGCACGTCCGGCGCCTGCGGAATCAGATAGTCCCAGAAGCCCTTGTTGAGCAGGTGGCCCTGTTCGTCGTAGCGCAGTTCCTCGCCCAGCACCGCACCCAGGCCCTGCACGCAGCCGCCGTGCAGCTGGCCGTTGACGATGGTCGGGTTGATCACCGTGCCGCAGTCGTGGGCGGCGTACACCCGGTCCACGCGGATGGCGCCGGTTTCGGCATCCACCTCCACGATCACCGCGAAGCAGCCGCTGGGATGGGTGGCGTAAATGCTCAGCGAGCCGGCGTCGTTGGGCACCCAGCGCACCACCGGATTGGTCCAGGTGGCGGTGGCTTCCAGATTCGGTTCCTCGCCCTCCGGGACGATGCCGTGCGGGCCCGGCCACAGCGACACGGCGTTGCCGAGGTCGCGAAAGGCCAGGCTGGCCGCCCCGTCGGTCCGTTGCACGGCGCCGTCGCGCAGCGTGACAGCGTCGGTGTCGCATTCCATCATGCGAGCGCCGATGGCCCGCAGGCGCCGCGCCAGCTTGCGGGCGGCCTCCACCGCGGCGGATACGCCGAAGCTGGCGCCGCGGCTGGACCAGGCGCCCAGGCCGTAGGGCACGCCGTGGGTGTCGCCGAATACCACGTTGATGCGGTCCGGGGTCACGCCGAACTCGTCGGCCACCACTTGCGCCAGGGTGGTTTCCACCCCCTGCCCGATATCCTGCATGCCGGTGAGCAGCAGGAAGTCGCCCTGCGGCATCATGCGCACGGTGGCGGTTTCGTAGGCATTGAAAATGCTGTTGGGCACCGCCCCGCCGGCCGGCTCCAGCATCATGGCGAAGCCCACGCCCAAGTAGCGGCCCGCGGCACGGGCCTCGGCCTGGCGCTTGCGGAATGCGGCCAGATCCACGCCCGCTTCCGCCATCGCCAGCAGTTCGGGGTAGTCACCGCTGTCGTAGATCGGACCGGTGAGTATCTCGTAGGGGAACTCGTCGGGCTGGATCAGGTTGCGCCGGCGCAGCTCGTTGGCGTCCATGCCGAGCTGGCGGGCCGCGATGTTCATGAAGCGTTCGATACCGTGGTTGGCGATATCCTTGCCGTAACCGCGGTAGGCGCCGTAGGGGGCCTTGTTCGAGACCAAGCCCACCACGTCCGTGCTGTATGCCGGCACCTTGTAGTTGCCGGGGAAATAGAACGCCCCGACCAGGAGCTGCCCCGCCCCGGCGGCCCGGTTGGTGCCGTCGCAGCCGCAGTTGCCCAGCAGGTGCGTGCGCAGGCCCAGGAGGCGGCCGTCGTTGTCGAAGGCGCCTTCCATGGTCAGGCAGTAATCGCGGGCGTGGATACCGGAAAGCAGGTTCTCCTCGCGGGTCTCGGCCCACAATACCGGCCGCCCCGTGCGCATGGACAGCAGGCAGGGTATGACTTCCCCGTCCACCTGCAGCTTGAGCCCGAAGCCGCCGCCCACGTCCTTGCAGATCACCTCGATGCGCGCTTCCGGCAGATCCAGGGTCTGGGCCAGCAGGGTACGGCACTGGTGCGGACTCTGGGTGGACAGCCGCAGGGTCAGCCGGCCCTCGCTGGACCGGTAGTGGGCCAGCGCCACGCGCCCTTCCATCGGTACAGCCGTGTAACGGTGGTGGGGAATTTCGGCCACCACGGTATGCGTGGCCTCGGCGAAGGCCTGGTCGATCGGACCATCACTGAACTGATATTCGAGGCAGCGGTTATCGGGCCAGTCTTCGTAGAGTCGCGGCGCGTCGTCGGCCAGGGCTTGGTCGATATCCACCACCGGTTCCAGGAGCTCGTAATCCACGACGATTTTCGCCAGCGCGTCTTCGGCGATATAGGGGTCGGTGGCAGCCACCGCGGCCACCGGCTCGCCGTGATAACGGACCTTGTCCACGGCGATGGCATGCGATTCGTTCATGCGCATGCCGATGTCGATGGTGGGCGGCAGCGGGTGCGAGAACTCGACCGCCTCGGCGCCGGTAAGCACCTGGACGACGCCCGGCATGGCGCGGGCCGCGCTGGTGTCGATGCGCCGGATGCGGGCGTGAGCGTGCGGGCTTCGCAGGATGGCGGCATGCAGCGTGTCTGCATCGGCCAGGTCGGCCACGTAACGCCCCTGGCCGGTCAGCAGACGGGTGTCCTGAACCCGCTCGGTGGACCGCCCCACCCACTTGTCGCCGTCCGTAGCCGGCCGCGACTCGTCGGCAACCGGCAGCGCGTCGCCGCGCAGTTCCGCCGCCGCATCGAGCACGGCGGCGACGATGTTCTGGTAGCCCGTGCAGCGGCAGAGATTGCCCACCAGCGCCGCGCGCACCCCGGCCTCGTCGGGCTCGGAATTGCGTTCCAGCAAAGCCTGGGCGGAGTTGAGCATGCCCGGCGTGCAGTAACCGCATTGCAGGCCGTGCCGGCGGCGGAAGGCGCGCTGCAGCACGCTCAGGCGGTCCGCCGTGCCCAGAGCCTCCACCGTCTCCACCGCGCAGCCGTCGGCCTGGCGCGCGAGCATCATGCAGGACTTCACCGGCGCGCCGTCCACACGCACGGTGCAGGCCCCGCAGCGGGCATCGTCACAGCCGGTATGGGTGCCGGTCAGGCGCAGTTCCTGGCGCAGATAATCGACCAGCAGCAGCCGCGAGGGCACCAGCGCCTCGCGTGCCTCGCCGTTGACCTCCAGCCGGATTGGGGTGCTGTCTTGCGGATTGCCGGTCATGCCGCACCCGCCGCCGCGCGCACCGCGCGGTCCGCGATCACCGCCAGAATCCGGCGGCGATAGGCCGCCGAGGCGTGCGGCGTGTCGGGGGGATCGAGCTCGCCGGCAAAGGCCTCCAGGGCCGTGCGCAACGCCGCCGAACCGGGTTCCAGGGCCGGCAAGGCATCGGCGGGCGGGGCAACGACATGTCCGTGCACGCCGCCGAATGCCAGACCGGGCCGCGCCCCGAGGGTTGCCGCGGCGCTGACGATGCCGGGGTCCGCCGCACGCCGGGAAAACTTGACGAAGCCGCTGGCCGGCGCTGCCGGCACCCGGATGGCCACGATCAGCTCGCCCCGGTTGCCGGCCGTCTCCCCGGCCAGAAAGTCTGCCAGTTGCCGGCGATGCTGCTGCCCGGCGCCGGCCACGACGATTTCGGCACCTGCCGCCAGCAGGGCCACCGCAACATCCGCGCCGCCACCGGTGCAGAGGTTGCCCCCTACCGTGGCGCGATTGCGGATCTGCACGTCACCCACCGCGGCGGCCGCCGCGGCGAGCGCCGGACAGTGCCGGCGCACCGTGGCATCGGTTGCCAGCGTGGCCAGGCGGGTGACCGCGCCGATTTCCAGGACATCGCCTTGCGCCCGGATGTAGTCGAGTTCGGCCAGCCCGGAAATATCCACCAGGCGCTTGGGCGCGAGCAGGCGCTGGCGCATATCCTTGAGCAACGCCTGGCCGCCGGCCAGCCAGTAGGTATCGGCATCGGGCCGGGCCAGGATCGCGTCGAGCTCCGCCCGACCGCGCGGCCTCAGCAGTTCGAATTCAGCCGGTCGCATGTCTCCTCTCCTCCGCGCCGGTTTTCCGGCCGTCATCGTTTTTTTCGCCGTCGTTACGGCCCACGAACCACATGGACCACGGACCCTAGGCAGCAATCAGTTCCCGTACCGCGGCGGCGATACCTGGCGCATCCGGGATCAGGACCGCCTGCAGGTCCGGCGATGCGGGAATACGCGTATCCGGTGTAGTCAGCCGCCGGACCGGTGCGCTCAGCAGGGATTCATGCGCCTCGTGAATCCGGCTGGCCAGTTCGGCGCCAAAGCCGCCGCTGCGCACGGCCTCGTGCACGATCAGGACCCGGCCGCCGCCATCGGCCACCGCCTGGGCCACGGCGTCGTGGTCCATCGGGTTGAGCCAGCGCAGGTCGACCACGGTGGTTTCAATACCTTCCCCGGCCAGCTGCGCCGCCGCCTCCAGCGCGCGGGGCAGCATGCTGCCCCAGGTGAGGATGGTGGCATCCCCGCCACTGCGGTGGCGGCGCGCGCGTCCCACCGGCTCGGCGCCGTCGGTGAGCGCCACTTCGCCTTTGGTCCAGTACAGCGCCCGCGCCTCGATGACCACGCAGGGGTCGGGATCGGCCGCGGCCGAGCGCAAAAGGCTGTAGGCGTCGGCGGGCGTCGCCGCCAGTGCCACCTTGAGGCCGGGGATGTGGGCCAGCAGGCCCTCGATGCACTGCGAGTGCTGCGAGCAGGAGCCCGGCGTGGCGCCCTGCTGCATGCGCACCACCATCGGCACCGACGACTGGCCGCGGGTGACATAGCGGATATTGGCGGCTTGGTTGATCAGCTGATCGAAGGCGACGAAGACGAAATCCGCCCACATGATTTCGACGATCGGACGCAGCCCGCAAAGGGCGGCGCCGACCGCGGAGCCCAGGATGGCATTCTCGGCAATAGGGGTGTCGAACACGCGATCGGCGCCGAAATCTCGTTGCAACAGCTTGCCCACGCCGAAGATGCCGCCGGCCTTGCCGACATCCTCGCCGTAAAAGACAGTGGCCGGCTGGCTTTGCAACTCGTCACGCAAGGCGGTGTTCACCGCCTCGGCATAGGTCATCTCCCGGGTTTCACGCACCGCCGGGGCCGGCGCATCGACCGGCGGCGCCAGGACATGATCGGTGGCGGTGGCCGGATCCGGGCGCGGCATGGCCAGTACCCGCTCGGCCAGGGCGTCCACCGCCTCCTCCTGTTCCCGGTGCAGGGCGTCAACCTCATCAGCGCTCATGGCGCCGGCATCGATCAGGCGCTGGCCCAGCAGCGCGAGCGGGTCCTCCGCGGCGGCCGCCTTCTTGTCGGCAGCCGGGCGGTAGTGTTCGATGTCCTTGTTGTAGTGGCCCCAGAGGCGGGGCACGCGGCACTCGATGAACATCGGCCCGTCACCGTCACGCGCGCGCTGCGCGGCGATCGCAACGGTGTCGCGCACCACCGCCGGGTCGGTGCCGGCAATGGTGGTGCTCTGCATGCCGTAGCCGCCGGCGCGGCGGGCAAGGCGCGAAACCCTGAACATGTCCCCGGTCGGCGTGAGTTCGGACCAGCCGTTGTGCTCGCAAAGAAAGATCACGGGCAGGGCGCGAACGGCGGCGAACGCCATGGCTTCATGGGTGGCCCCCTGGTTCATGGCGCCATCGCCGATCGACACCAGCACCACCCGCCCGTTGCCGGCGGCGAGATTCGCCAGGGCCACCCCGCAGGCCTGGGTGGTGCCGGCCCCGACAATGGAGTTCTCGCCGATGAAGCGGGTGTGCGGCGCCAGCATGAAGGCCGACCCGGCCCGCCCGCCGTTGATGCCGGCCTCGCGGTGGCAGATTTCGGCGAGAACCGCCTTGTCGTCCAGCCCCGCCGCCAGGGCCCAGGCATGGCCGCGATAGGTGGCGATGACCGGATCATCCTTCCGGAGACCGGCGACCGCGCCATAGGCCACCGCCTCCTGGCCGGCGCAGAGGTGGACCGAGCCGGCGATTCCCGGGGGATCGGTACGCGTCAGTGCCAGCACCTTTGTCTCGAAGGCGCGCACGAAGCTCGTCCAGCGCAGGGCCTGGCGTATCGCATCGTGATCGAATGGCTGCGGCGACGACTGTGGCGCCGTATCGGCAGTTGCTCTGACCTGACCCATGGTCCCTCCTGGCACCGGTTGGCAGCGGCGGGCGTCGTGCGCCGACTCACTGAACGTTGATGCTAGCGACCTTGCCAGAATTGTCAAATTATAATGTTCTTATCATAATATGATTATTCTGACGTGCCTTCATGGGCCGCCACGACGCCCCGCAGGCTGTGCAAATACGCCGCCTGACGCTCGGTCAGGCGGTCCGTGGGTGCAGAGATGCCCAGGGCGAAGGCCGCCGGCATCCGCCCGATGGGCACGGCCAGACAGGACAGGCCTTCGGCAAACTCCTCGCGGTCCATGGCGAAGCCCTGTTGGCGGATTTCGGCGAACTGCGTCTTCAGACCGCTGCGGCTGGCCACGGTATGGGCGGTGCGGCGTGTCCGGGGGTGCCGCTGCAGGTATGCATCGACCTGGTCCTCCGGACTCATCGCCAGCAGCAGCTTGCCCGAGGCGCGGGCGTGGGCGTCGCCGGCGAAGCCACGCGGAATTTCCGCTGCCTGTACCGGCAGGCCACCGCGGGCGCTGGCCAGCACAACGATTTCGCCCTCCACCCAACCGACGGCGTAGGCGGTCTCGCCGGTGGCCTCCGCGGCCTCACGGGCGTAGGGCAGCAGGAAATCCGGCGCCTGGAACTGGCGGTTGAAGCCCTGCGCCAGGGTGGCCACCCCCAGGCCCAGCAGATAACGGTTGCCGTTGGTCTTGCGCACCATCTGCAGCGCGGAAAGCGTGTGCAGCAGGTGATAGACCACCTGGCGCGATAAGCCGAGGTCGCGGGACAGCTCGGTGGCACCGATACCGCCACCGCCGTGCGCGGCGATGGTCTGCAGCAGCTCAATGGCGCGGGCCGCCGACCGCACCCGCGGTTTGGGCTCGCCCGGGGAATCAGCGCCGGCCACGCCACGAATCTCCCGGGCCGCCTCGTTCCGGAGCGTGGCCGGCGGCGGCGCACGGCGGGGAAAGTTGCATTGTGGTCGCTCCTCTTCTAATTTCGGCAATCTTTCTTTTACGAATTTCCGCGCAAGGGGTGACATCGCATGGCGGCAAAACCCGCCAGTCCCTACTATACGGCCGACCACGAGTTGTTTCGCGATCAGGTGCGGCGCTTCGTGGCCCGCGAGATTGAGCCGCATATCCATGCCTGGGACGAGGCCGGCCGGGTGCCGCGCGAGTTTTTCAGAACCGCCGCGGAAGCCGGATTGCTCGCCCTAGGCTACCCCGAGGAATTGGGCGGCACCCCGGTACCGGATTATCACTACCACATCGTGTTTCACGAGGAGATTGCCCGCGCCGGATCGGGCGGCATCATCCCCGCGGTGTGGATTCACGGCATCGCCTGCCCGCCAATCGTGGCCTTCGGTACCGACGAGCAGAAGAATCGCTTCGTCAAACCGGTTCTGGCCGGCGACAGGATTGCCGCGCTGGCAGTCACCGAGCCGGGTGGCGGCTCCGACGTGGCCAACCTGCAGACCGTCGCCCGGCGCGACGGCGATGACTACATCATCAATGGCTCGAAGACCTTTATTTCCGGCGGCATGCGGGCCGATCACTTCACCGTGGCGGTGCGCACCGGCGAGCCGGGCCTGGGCGGCGTGTCGATGCTGGTGGTCGAGGCGAATTCGCCGGGCTTTTCGCGCACCGAACTCAAGAAGATGGGCTGGTGGTGCTCGGACACCGCCACCCTGCACTTCGACGACTGCCGCGTGCCCGCGGCCAATCTCATCGGCATGGAAAACGCCGGATTCGCCGGCATCATGCACAACTTCAATTACGAACGGCTGGGGCTGTCAGCCCAGGCCTACGGGCTGGCGCAGTGCTGTCTCGACGAAGCCACCGAGTGGGCGAAACAGCGCCAGACCTTCGGCAAGCCGCTGATCAAGCATCAGGTAATCCGCCACAAGCTGGTGGATATGGCCACGCGCATCAACGCCACCAAAGCCACGCTGGAGGCCCTGGCCTGGCGGGTGGACCAGGGCGAAACGCCGATCGCCGAAATCTGCATGCTCAAGAACCTGGCCACCGGCACGCTGGAATTCTGTGCCAACGAGGCGGTCCAGATATTCGGCGGCATGGGCTATATGCGGGAAACCAAGGTCGAGCGCATCTATCGTGAAACCAAGGTGATGAGCATCGGCGGCGGTGCCACCGAGATCATGAAGGACCTGGCCGCGCGCCAGATGGGTTTCTGAACACCTCACCTGCCATCCCCTCTCCCGCCTGAGGGAGGGGACCAGGGAGAAGGTTTTCGTCAGGACGATCCCTTACGCGGGCCTTCTCCCCAGGGAGAAAGGCCTCGTACACACTAGATAAATAACGATTCGGAGAGGAGTGACCACCATGAATGCCACCGCCATGCGCGAGAACCCGCCCTGGGCTGCCGCCCTGCCCAGCACCGACATGCCGCCGATTCCCGAGGATTCGCTGGCCGACATCGTCGAGCGCCACGTGGCCGAGGCGCCGGCGGCGCCCTGCCTGGAATACCTGGGGGTGTCGATCAACTACAGTGAGTTGGACGCGTGGGCCAACCGCTTCGCCAACCTGTTGCGGGATCTCGGCGCTAAAAAAGGTGACGTCATCGGCGTGCATCTGCCGAACACGCCGCAGTACGTGATTGCCCTGGTGGCGGCCTCCAAGCTGGGTTGCGCAGCCTCGGGCGTATCGCCCCTGCTGACGGCCGATGAGCTGGCCTATCAGGTCGACAACGCCGGCATCCGGTTCCTGGTCACCCTGGATCAACTCTTCAACGGCGCGGTGGCCCCGATCGACGGCAAGGTGCCCGGCCTGAATGCGGCCATTGTCGCCGGCCCCATCGACTTTCTGCCCGGCTGGAAAAAATTCCTCGCGCGGGTTCTCAAGAAGGTGCCGAAAGTCGATATCCCGGCAACCAAACAGTTCCGCACCATCGACTACTGGCCGGCCGTCAACGGCGCGTCCGCGGATCGTGTTCACACCGAGGTCGCGCCAGACGACGTGGCGCTGATCCAGTACACCGGCGGCACCACCGGCAAGCCCAAGGGGGCGCAGCTCACCCAGCGCAACCTGCAGGCCAACGCCGTGCAGAGCGAGGCCATGGTGACCTACAACGTGGGCGACGAGACATTCGCCTCGGTGTTTCCCTACTTTCACGCCGCCGGCCTCGCCGTGTGCCTGATGGGCCTGCGCCAGCGCGCCAAGCTGCTGGTGGCCCCGGATCCGCGCGACCTCAAGACCTTCTGCAAGGCCATGCAGGCTCATCCGCCGACGCTGTTCGGCAACGTGCCCACGCTCTATCAGATGCTGCTGGACGAGCCCGAATTCAAGAAGGTGGATTTCTCGCGCCTGAAGATGGCCATGTCAGGCGCCGGGCCAATGCCGGCGGATGTGATCCCGAAGGTCGAGGCCATCGTCGGCGAAGGCAAGTTCTGCGAAGCCTACGGCCTGACCGAAACCAGCCCCATGCTCACCACCAACCCGCCGGGCCGCACCAAGCCGGGCACCGTGGGCGTGCCGATTCCCGGCACCGACATTCGCATCGTCGACGCCGAGAACGGCGACAAGGAAATGCCCTTCAACGAGCCCGGCGAACTGATTGCCCACGGTCCGCAAGTGTTCGGCGGCTACCTCGGCCTGCCGGAGGAATCCGCCAAGGCCCTGCGCGAGTTCGACGGCAAGATCTTCTTCTACACGGGCGATATCGCGAAGATGGATGAAGAAGGTTACGTAACCATCTGCGACCGCAGCAAGGATATGCTGATCGTGGGCGGTTTCAAGGTGTTCTCGGTGGAGGTCGAGAACAAGCTCAAGGCGCTGGACGACGTCGAACTGTCCGCCGTGATCGGCACCCCGGACGAAAAGCGCCCGGGCAATGACGTGGTCAACCTGTACGTCCAGCTCACCGAATCCGGCAAGGCCAAGTCCGCCGATCAGGTCAAGGATGAGATCCTGGCCTTCTGCCGCGAACACATGTCCGCCTACAAGGTGCCCAAGCACATCCATATCGTCGAGGAAATCCCCCTGACGCCTGTGGGTAAGGTGGACAAGAAGGCCCTGCGGTAGACGCCCGCCAGGCCTGAAACGGGAGGGTCCGGCATGAGTCGCCATGTTCCCGCCACCATGACTGAAGTCGGGATCACCCAGCCGGGCGATGCCGAGGTGCTGCAACCACGGGTGGTCGATGTGCCGACGCCCGGCCCCGGCGAACTACTGGTCCACGTGGCTGCCGCCGGCGTGAACCGCCCGGACGTCATGCAGCGCGAGGGCAAGTACCCGATGCCGCCGGGGGTGAATCCGACGCCCGGCCTGGAGATCGCCGGCGAGATCGTGGCCACCGGCAGCGAGGTTGCGGGCTACGCCATCGGTGATCACATCTGCGGTCTCACGGAGGGCGGTGGCTATGCCGAATATTGCCTGCTGCCGGCGACTCAGGCCCTGCCCATCCCCGACGGCCTGTCGCTGATCGAGGCCGCCGCCCTGCCGGAGACTCACTTCACCGTCTGGGCCAACCTGTTCGACACCGGCGGCGTGAAACGCGGCAATACCGTGTTGATTCACGGCGGCACCAGCGGCATCGGTACCACGGCGCTGGCCCTGTGCCGGGCTTTTGGCGTCACCGCCCTGGCCACCGCTGGCACTGACGACAAATGCCGAGCCATCGAAAGCCTCGGCGGCGTCGCGATCAACTACCGCGAAACCGACTTCGGCGAGGCTGTGGCCACACACACTAATGGTCAGGGTGTCGATGCGATCCTGGATGTCGTTGGTGCGAAGTACTTCAGTCGCAACCTGGCTGCGCTGGCCCGGGACGGTCGGCTGATCGTCATTGGTTTCATGGGCGGCACCACCGCCGAGCAGGTTGATCTGATCAGCCTCGTGCTCAAACGCGCCCACATAACCGGCTCCACCATGCGGGCGCGCAGCCGTTCCGAAAAGGCGGCGATTGCCATGGCATTATGCGATGAGGTCTGGCCGCTGCTTGCGTCGGGCGACTGCAGCCGGCCCATCATTCACGCCACCTTCCCGCTGGCGGACGCCGCCGCGGCGCATCGGGAAATGGAGGCCGGCCGGCACATCGGCAAGATCGTGCTGACGATTCCGTCATCCGACGCGAACGGGCCGTGAGCAATCGGGAGCGCGTCGACGTCGTCATCATCGGCGCTGGTCTTGCCGGGCTTCGTGCTGCCCAGCGCCTGATTCAGGCCGGCCGCAGCGTCCGCGTTCTGGAAGCGCGTGACCGGGTCGGCGGCCGCACCGAAGGCGGCACCCTCTGCGGCGAAACGGTCGATGTCGGCGGCCAGTGGCTCGGCCCCACCCAGACGCGCGCCCTTGCTCTGTGCCAGGAACTGGGGCTGGCACTCGATCCACAGTACGCCGACGGCCGCCGGCTGCTGGAAATCAATGGCCGGTTGCGCAGCTACCGCGGCACCATCCCGCGCATGTCCCTGCTTGGCCTGCTGGATGCGGATCGCGCCCTGCGACGTATCAACAAGGCAGCCAACAGCATCGATCCGGTCGTGCCCTGGCAGGCCGCGAATGCCGAGCGCTGGGACCGCATGAGCGTGGCGCAGTGGCTCCGGAAAACCATGTACACCCGCGGCGGCCGCCGCCTGATGGAAATTCTCACCCGCGCCATCTACACCTGCGAACCACACGAAATCTCGCTGCTCTACTTCCTGACCTATGTCGCCGCCGCCGGGAAGATCGAGACGCTGGCGGAAGTCCACGGCGACGGCGCACAACAGTTTCGCGTCCGCGGCGGTGCTTTCCAGATGGCCGCCCGATTGGCGGACCGGCTACCCGCCGACACGGTCACGCTGAACGTACCTGTGTATGCGGTGGAACAGAGCGAATCCGGCGTGGTAATCCGGCATGCTGGCGGCGACCTCTACGCCGACCAAGTCATTATCGCCCTCGCCCCGGCCTTGGCCGCCGGCATCCATTTCGGGCCATCCCTGTCTGCCGCCCGCATGCAGCTACACGGCCGCATGCCCATGGGTTCGGTCATCAAGGCACTGGTCGCCTATGAACGGCCGTTCTGGCGGGATCGGGGCCTGTCCGGCGAAGTGGTCAGCGACGTCGGTCCCTTCGGTCCGGTGCTGGACGCCACACCGCCTGGCAGTCAGCACGGCTTCCTGGTCGGCTTCTTCGATGGGGGCCACAGCCGCGGGCTGGCAGGCGCCGAAGAAACCGTGCGCCGCGATGCGGCCGTCAGCGCTTTGCAGCGCTACTTCGGGCCGGACGCCGCGTCACCAATAGGCTATGTCGACAAGGACTGGATTTCCGATCCCTGGAGCCAGGGCTGCTACGTCGGCGTGGCCACCCCCGGCACACTCACCGCCTGTGGCCCGGCGCTTCGAGCACCCTGCGGCCGCATCCACTGGTCCGGCACCGAAACCGCGACCCGCTGGATCGGCTACATGGACGGCGCGATTGAATCCGGCGAGCGAGCGGCTGATGAAGTTGTGCAGGCGTTGACCTGCTGAGCGTGCCGGGCAGGGGCAGCCGCCGAGACGACGTCTCCGTCACCAATTGCCAGTCTGGATGGTCAGCCTTACGACAGGCTTTCCACGTCGTAGATCGTGCGGCCATCCGGCCCCTCGCGGCTGCTCACACTCAGCTGCTTGGCATGCTCCCAGGCGAATCCCCACGCCGAGACCATAACCCCCACCACCGCGACGGGCGTCGTCGAGCCAGGTGGAAAACGGGATGATGGTTAGGCGGATCGGCTGCCAGCGCGCCGTTCAACAACGGCGAAGCGACGTGGACGCATGCATAGCGTACTGAACCTCAGCATTATCGACGAATCGTGAGGCGGCATCTGCTCCAAATTGGATTTGACGGATTGAATCATGCTTGCTCACTCCCTGTGGCTTAACGCGCCAGAGTAGTACCGTGAACCGCGATCCTGGAACCCTCGTGTTTCCGGGTTCATCCCGCTAGCCGGCGGCCAGGCGCTGATTGGTGACGGCAGGAGCGCATTTCGGGGATACTGCTGATAACGCAGTCCGAGGCCGGCATGATTCGGCGGGAGAAAACACATGCAATCGATGCGGTTCACCCTGTCGGCCGGGCTGATGACACTGTGGCTGGTCGCCTGCGGCGGTTCGGGCGGTTCGGGCGGTGGCGCCGGCGGCGGTGCTGGCAACGGCCCGCTGGCGGAACCCCCGGCCAGCCTTGCTAGGCAACCAGCCGAGTGCAGCAACATGGTGGCCGATGCTCATGTCACCCGGAACGAACTGGCATCCGGCGAGCGGGCCGAGGACGCGGAACTGCTGCTGCGCTTCGTCCAGCTTACCGACGGCCATATCATCGATGACGATGGGCAGGCGGTACTGGGTCTGTCGGCGCTGGATCCGCTTGAACCCACCTTCGAGTCGGCCATGCGCCTGCAAGAGGAATACGCCGACGAAGTGCTCAACCGCATGATCGCCGGCCTCAATGACTGCCATGCCGACCACCCGGCTGCCTTCGCGCTGGTCACCGGCGACAGTGCCGACCTGGCCACGGTCGCCGAGACGCGTCGCTTCATCGACAATCTGGACGGCGGCTTCGACCGCATGGGTGCCTTCGAAACCGCCTGCCGCGAGGACCAGCCGGCCGCCAGTTGTGCACGCTTCACCGGCCGCGGCCTGGCCGACACCCAGACCCCCGATCAGGATATCGATTCGCTGCTGACACAGGCCCTGCTTACCCGCACGCTAATACAGCTCACCGCCACAGAGGCCGCCGCCCTGTCCGGCCGCGCCGCCGATGGTTCGGCGGACCCGGCCCGCGAGACCGTCACCCGCTCCCCCGGCCTGCCCGAGGTGCTGCGCTGCACCGACGATGACCCCGACTGCGTCAATCAGCGCCTGGCCATGCCCTACCTGGTGGCCTTCGGCAATCACGATGGCTACGTGCGCGGCACTGTACCCCTGGACGGCGGCGCCAACGAAGTCGCCAGCCTGTTCGGCCGTCGTTACATGCTCGACCAACGCGACTATATCGACGAGTTTTTCTTCACTGCCGAACAACCCGGACCAGTGGGCCACGGCTTCCAGCACGTAGAGGCCGATCGTCGCGCCGATGCAGACCCCCGCAACGACGGCTATTACGCCTTCGACGCAGCCGACGGGCGCTTTCGCATGATCGTGCTCAACACCATCATCGACGGTGCCGATCCGCGCCTGCCCACCGATGTCGTGCGCAATCCCTTTGCCCTGGCTGATGGCGGCATCGATGCCACTCAGTTTGCCTGGTTGCAGGCCGAACTGGCCGAGGCTCACGAAGAGGAGCAGCTCGTCGTGCTGTTCTCACACCACCCGGATCTCAGCTTTGCCGAATTCGGCATGTTCGCCGCTCTGGTGCCCATCGAGGTCACCGCCGCTCAATTGCTGAGCGAACTGGCGCGCTGGCCCAACCTGATCGCCTGGGTGGCCGGGCATACGCACCGTCATCGGGTGCGGGCCTTTACCGTGGACCACGGCCTGGGCGGCAACGGTGATATCGCCACCGCGGTGGACTGCGTGACCCCCGGCGCCTGCCGTGGCTTCTGGCAGATCGAGACAGCCTCGCTGATCGACCATCCCCAGCAGCAACGCCTGATCGAGGTATTCGGCAACGGCGATGGCACCGGCACCATCCGGGCTTCCATTCTCGGTCATGACTTCGAGCGCAGCCAGGAACTGGCGGCCGCCGATGACCGCTGTGCCCTCTACCTGAGTGATCCGGATGCCGTGGCGGCAGCCGTCTCCGAGGCCGACCTGGCGGTGCTCTGTCAGCAGGGCGGCACCCGGACGGGCGAAGCCGGCGATCGCAACGTGGAACTCCGGTTCGCCATGCCCGACTTCGGCGCGTCGTAGACCGCCGGGACGGCCGCCGACCACGGCCTGATACCCGCCCGAGTTGTACCAGCCGCGGCAAAACGACTCAGATACTGACCACCCGCGGCGGCGCGTCCGCGGGCTGCTCAACCAGCGCCGCCACGGCCTCGGCTTCCAGCGTCGCAGCGTCGCAGGCGCGATCATGCGTTGCAGCGCCAGCCATCCGCGGAGCCCGCAGGCCGGCGTCGGCAAAGGCGCGGCGGATGCGCTGGCAGAAAGCCGTTGCCCCGTCGACACCTGTGGCCGGCAATAGCACGGCCATTCGGCCGCCGTGCAGATGCGCCGGCGTGTCCGAATGCAGCCGCACGGTGCCCCGCAGCAGGCGGGCGGCATGCTGCAGCGATGCCTCCGCATCGTCACCGATATCGAGGAGCACCAGTGCCGACCAGCTCTGCTGGCGCGTGGCACGTCCCAGCTCGCGGACAATACGCGCCCGCAGAAAACGACCCGTGAACAGTCCCGTGTCGGGGTCGAGGCGCAGCAGATCAGGCCCGGCAACCGCGTCCGGATAGATCCAGCGCCGTGCGTGCTGTGCCACGGCAACCGCGAGCAGCAGCACACCGAGCAGCGTCAGCGCGCCCAGCGGCGCGCCGGGACCGTATAGCGCGAAACCCGCCCGCAGCTCACCCGCGGGGTGAATCCACATCAGCTGCTGCATGGCGATCACCGCCGCGAATCCGGCCAGCAGATAGGCTGCCAGCCACCATCCGGCGCGCCCGGGCAGCAGACTCAGTCCCGCAATCAGCAGCACGGGCGGCAGGGCGAGCAGCGGCCCGTGAAGCCCCCCGCTGACATGGAAGGCATAGAACAGATGCAGCCCGAGCCAAGTCAGTACGGCCAGCTGCAGCCAGCCGACGCGGTGCTCGGCGTTGCGCGGGATGCGCTCGAACCAGTCGCGCCGCAGCAGCAACGCCGTCAGCACCACGGTGTTCACCGCGAAAACGCCGAGCAGCGCGTTGAAGGTCATGGAAAAGCCCGCCCGCTCCGGCCAGTCGAAGCCGGCTGCAGCACGTAGCCAGACTTGCGCCGCCAGCTGCCAGATCAGCAGCAGCCAGGCGAACACGACAAGTCGCCGCAACAGGTGCAGGCGATCTTCCAGCAGCATGCGCGGCATGGCGGGCACGGAAGCCTTCATCGCTCGTTCTTCCTCGAATGGTCGCAAGCCTTTACCGCGCGACGCAGCGTGTAGTGAGTGAGGCGAACCATCACCGGGTTCCCCTTCTGGGCCCATTGCCCGAATTGCCCGAATTGCCCGGCGCATTGCCGGAGTTGCCTGGCGCATTGCCCGAGTTGCCGGGCGCATTGCCGGAATTACCCGGCGCATTGCCGGAGTTGCCGGGCGATCCACCACTACCAGGATTGCCACCCGGGTTCCCGCCGGAATTGCCACCCGGATTGCCTCCGGGGTTACCGCCGGAATCCCCGCCTGATGGGCCTCCGGGCGGCGCGTTGGCGCCTTCCCGGCAGTTGGCGGGAAGGTAGTTTGGCGGCAGCGTCGAACTGCACTGCCAAAGGATACTGCGATCGCCGGAGGGCGTCAGCGTCAGCGTCTCACCCTCGATCATCGGGTCGCCGAAGGTCGCCTCGATGGCACCGCCGGGGCGAATTGCTACCGAGCGTACATAGCGCCCGCCGATCTGCTCCGGCGCATTGACCCCGGCCTCCGCGTTCGAGTCCGGGTAGCGGCCGTCGACCATCAGCGACTCGGCCACCGCGGTCTTCAGGCTGCCCGCAAATACGTAACCTTCGGCCACCTTGGCGCGCACCACATAGCTCTGGTAACTCGGAATGGCGATGGCGGCGAGGATGCCGACGATCGTCACGACGATCATCAGTTCCAGTAACGTGAAGCCCCGTTGCCGCCGTGCGCGTGCCCGCCGTGGATGGTCTCCGTTCATGGTCGCCACCTTAGCCGAAAGCGGCGGACCAGTGACAAGAAACGTGCGCATACGAGCAGATCAGGCCCCGGCACTCGCGGCAAGTATCGGGCTGCAGAGAACCGCCAAATCCGCCATCGAAACCGGTGGCGCCGTACCATTTATCGAGAGTTCTTTCTGGCGACCATTTTCACTGTTCGAAGTCTTCCTCGGACGACCTCAACGAGCTGGCCTCTGTCCCCGGTTCATCCACTATTCCAGACGCACCAACTCGGCCTCATCTGGTGTGGATAGACGCCCCGGCCTAATGCGCGGGACCAGATGCCGATTCGATCGGATAACTTCATTGCGTTCGCGTTAAAGCTAAAAGCGGTTAGACGGAATTTCGCGATATTGCCGCTTCATGACTCCCCGGTGACACTGAGCCGGATATATCTCTCGCGTCAAATTAATGCGGCGCTGCTCGTAGTATTCTGATTTCCGCTTTTCGCTCACGTGCGCACCCCACCCTGTTCGTCAGGATGACGCAAACCGCCCGAATCGCAAGAAAACCGACGGCAGAATCAGCAGATTGAGTATCGTCGACGACACGAGCCCGCCGATGATGATGGCTGCCATCGGCCCCATGATTTCGCGGCCGGGGTTATCGCTGCCGATGGCGATGGGGAGCATCGCCAGGGCGGTGACCAGCGCGGTGACCAGGATGGCGGTGAGGCGTTCGCGCGCGCCTCGGCGGGCGGTTTGGGCGTTCCAGGGCAGGCCTTCGTCGACCACCAGATAACGGTAATGGGAAGCCAGCATGATGGAATTGCGCACGGTGATGCCGAACAGGGTGACAAAACCCACCAGTGAGCCGATGGACAGCCAGCCGCCGGTCAGCCAGGCGGCCACCACCCCGCCGACCAGCGAGAATGGCAGGTTGAGCAGCACCAGCGCGGTATTCCGCAGATTGCCGAGCGCCACGAAGATCATAATCAGGATGGCGCCGCCAGCCAGCAGCGAATGCAGGATCAGCTCGCGCCTGGCTTCGGCCTGTTCCAGCGCAGCGCCGGTGAATTCGGGATAGGTGTCGGCACTGAATGTCACGTCATCCAGCACCCGGTTGCGCAGGTCGTCGAAGAACGAGGCCAGGTCGCGGCCATCCACGTCCGCGGTGACCACCTGCACCCGCTGGGCGCCTTCGTGCAGCACGTTGTAGCGGCCGGCGACCTGCTCGACGCGGGCGAGGTCGGATAACGGCCGCAGGCGGCCGTCGCCATCGGCGATCGGCAGTTCGGCGACGCTGGCGGGGTTGCGGCGGTCCTCCGGGGCCAGAATCAGGTTGACCTCGCGCCGGCGGTTGCCTTCGTAGTAGTGGCCAACCACGTCACCGCGATAGGCCGTGCGAATGGCGGCCACCGCGTACATCGGGGCGATGCCATGCCGGGTCAGCCGGGCGTTGTCAAGGTCGACAGCCAGCAGCGGCACGTCGGCCGACGAACGCACCTGTACCTCGGCGGCGCCGGGCACCTCGCGGATGACCTCGGCCACTTGCGCGGCCAGGCGGTCGAGTTCGCGCAGGTCGTGACCGAAGATGTTGATCACCACCGGCGCGGTATAGCCGGAAATGGTTTCGTCGATGCGCTCGGTGAGAAAGGTGTTGGACTCGTAACTGATACCGGGGAAATCGCGCAGCACGGCGTTCAGGGCATCGATGATGGCCTGCTGTTCGGGGCCTGACAGGCCTTTTTCAAAGTCGATTTCGTATTCGCTGTAATGGGTGCCGTAGGTGTCGGCGCCCCGCTCTGCCCGGCCGGCCCATTGCGACACCGAACGGATGCCGGGAATCTCACGCCACCGTTCGGTCAGCTGCTTGCCGTGGCGGATGGATTCGTCCAGCGAGGTGCCCGGCAGACTTGTGGTGTGGACGATGTAGTGACCCTCGCGCAGTTCCGGCAGGAAGGCCCCGCCGAACAGCGGCAGCAGGGCAATGCCGCCGGCACTGACCGCCAGAGCCACTCCCAGGGCCAGTCGCGGTCGGGTGCCGATGCGGGCCAGCGTCCGCTCGTAACGGGGCTTCAGCCAGCGGGTGACGGGCGGTTCGTCACTGCGCTGGCCCTTGCCGGTCAGCAGCATGGCGGCCAGCGCCGGGGTGATGGTCAGCGCCACTACCAGCGACACCAGAATCGCCAGGATGTAGGCCAGGCCCAGCGGGGCGAACAGCCGACCGGCCACCCCGCCCAGCGTCAGCAGCGGCACGAAGGCCAGGACAACGATGAAGGTGGCGTAGACCACCGAGCCGCGTACCTCCATGGAGGCGTCATAGATCACGGCCAGAAACGATCGCGGCTGCTGCAAGGCGCGGTTTTCCCGCAGCCGGCGGGCGATGTTCTCGGTGTCGATGATGGCGTCGTCCACCACCTCGCCCAGGGCGATGGCCAGCCCGCCCAGCACCATTACGTTGAGGTTCACGCCGAAAGCCAGCAGCAGGATGGTGGCGCCCAGCAGGGACAACGGAATGGCCAGTGCCGAGATCACCGCTGCCCGCCAGTTGTACAGGAACACCAGCAGCACGAGGATCACGAACCCGGCGCCCACCAGCAGATGCCCGGCGATGCTGGCGAAGGAGGCCTCGATGTAGTCCGCCGGCCGGAACAGGTGGTCGTGCAGTTCGATATCGTCGGCAGCCAGGACCACGTCGAGGTCGTCCAGAGCCGCCTCGATGTTGCGGGATACGGTCAGGGTGTTGGACTGATACTGGCCGATCACCATCATCACCACCCCCGGCTCGCCCATGACCTGGGCGGCGCCGAAGGCCGGCGCCGGGGCCTCCTCCACGGTGGCGATATCCGCCAGTTGCAGGCGACGGCCGCCCGGGCCGGTCTGCACGGTCACCTCGCGTAGTGAAGCGGCCGTCTCCGGCGTACCGGTAACGGTGATCGGCAACTGCTGATTCCGGTTGGCCAGAAAGCCGGCCCCCTGCACTCCGGTGGCCCGCATGGCGGCGCTCCGGACCTGTGCCAGGGAGACGCCCTGCGCCTGCAGCGCCTCGGGGTCGACCTGGATCTGCAGCTGGCGGATATCGCCGCCGAACACGTTGACGTCGGCCACGCCGGACACGCTGAGCAGCCGCGGCACCAGCGTGCCGTCCACCGCGTCCCGCAGGTCCATTAGCGAGCGGCTGGGCGAGGTCACGCCAATGGTCATCACCGTGGCCGACGACGAGGACAGCGGATTGATCACGGGCGCCGCGACGCCGGGCGGCAACCGGCTGTCCACCGTGCCCAGCCGCTCGGCCACGATCTGCCGGTTGCGGTAGATGTCGGTATCCGGCTGGAAGATCAGCGTGACCACGGACAGCCCCTGCATGGACTGCGATCGGATCAGCTTGAGATCATTGAGCCCGGCCAGGGCGTTCTCGATCGGCTGGCTGACCTGCACCTCGGCCTGCTCGGCTGTCAGGCCGGGGGCCTCGGTCTGGATCACCACCTGCTTGGGTGAGAACTCCGGAAAGATGTCCAGCCCGGCCTGGCTGAGCATCCAGCCGCCGTAGCCGAACAGCATCACCGCCAGGGCCAGCACCACCCCGCGCAGGCGCAGGGCCAGATCGATGATGACGCCCAGCATCAGGTCCGCCCTGCCCTGGCCACTCTATCCATCAATCGTCGTCCTCTTCCGGAATGCTGGCGCGCCGTTCCTGGGCCAGCATCAACTGGGCGCCGGATATGACCACCGCCTCGCCGGCCGAGAAATGTTTCTCGACCAGCCAGTCGCCGCCTGGTCCGGCCCGGCCGGTCACCGGCCGGCGCTCGAACTCGTCGCCGCCGGCGTGGACGAAGGCCCAGGGCTGTCCGGCATCCCAGACCACGGCTGCCGCCGGAATCCGGATGCGGCGTTGTTCGTCGCCGTTCACCGGCACGCTGGCGGTCAGGCGCATGCCGGTACGCAGCAGCCCGGCGTCGGCGCGGGCATACCAGGTGGGGCCGTTGCCGACGGTCGACAGGCCCGGGGCCGGGCCGATCAGGGTTCCGCTCAGTCTGTCGTCCTCGACAACGAGATCGATCGCTGCGCCGGTTTCCGGCTGGCCCGCGCGCCGCGGCAGACTGACCAGCAACAGCAGCTGGCGGCGGGCCTGCAGCGTCTGCCAGGCGTCCGGGGGCTCGTTGGCCGTGGCCCACTCGAACAGGGTATCGCCCCACTGATCGCGGAATCCGGCCTCGCGGCCGGCCAGGGTGGCCCGGGCGGCATCCAGCCGGGCTGCGTCGGTGCGCTGTTCGGCCCGGGCGGCAGCCAGTTCGCGGGCGGCGACGTTGGCGTTGCCGCTCTGAAGTCGGCGCAGCCGCTGATAGTTCTCGTTGCTGACCTCGCTGCGCGCGCTAGCGGCGCGGACATCGGCGCGGGCCTGTAGCAGTTGCGCCTGCTGCGTCAGTATCGGCTGCAGGCTGAGCACTTCGGCGGTAGCCGTGACGGTGGGTACGCCCGCCTCTGCCGCCAGCCCGGTCAACTCGATGCCGGCCAGGGTCCGGACGTCTTCTTGCATCGTGACGCGCAGCGGCGTGACCTCACCGATCGGTGGGTCGTCGTCGTCATCATCGGCGTGAACCGGGCCGATCAGCAGCATGGCAAGGGCGAACGCAGCGAGGGTTTTCATGGGCCGGACTCCGATGGCCGGTCGGCAGTGGACTGATTGACGAAGCGACGGATGGTTGGCTGCAGGTCGTCATCTCGGACCGGCAGGGTGGTTTGCGCCGTGGTTTCCAGCCGTGCGCGAGCCAGCAGGGCATTGCGCCAGGCATCCAGCCGGGCACGCCGGGCCGCCAGGGTCTCGATCTGGGCGGTAAGCAGATCCAGGCGGTCGACATAGCCGGCGGCGTGGCGCTGTCGGACCTCGGATTCGTAATCCCGTTGTTCGGCCAGCAGCTTGTTGGCGGTTTCCAGTACCCGCCGCTGGCCGCGGTAATGGGCCACGGCCTGATCCAGTTCCCCGATTACCCGGGCCTGCAGCGCCCGGAATCGGGCGGCGGCGGCGTCACGGCGCGCCCGGGCGGCGGCAATCGGGCCGTCGTTGTAGCCGCGCAGCAACAGCATCCAGGAGGCTTCCAGTAACCAGACGGCATCGCCCTGATCGTAGATGAAACCCGGTGCCAGGGTGACGTCCGGATACTGGGCCGCCACCGCGCCGCGCAGCGCCGCATCGGCCGCGGCGAAGGCGGCCAGTTCCCGCTGCAGGTCGTAGCGGCCGGTCAGGGCACTGCGGCGCAGGCGGATTTCATCCACGGGCGGTAGTTCCTCGGCCGGCTTGCCGAGGCGGTTACGGATGGTCTCAATGGCGCCCGTGGGCACGCCCATGGCGGCTGCCAGGCCCATGCGCGCGGTGATGACTTCGTTGCGGGCGGCTACTTCCTCCAGCCGGGCCCGCTGGTCGCGTAGGCGCATCACGCTGACTTCAAGGCCACCCGTCACCCCGGCGCGCTGGCGTTCAACCAGCAGTGTGGTGGCCTGGTCGGCGGCCAGCCGCTGCAGGGCTGCCAGACGGACCCGGGTACTGCGGTCCTGCCATTCGACGTAGCGGCGCAGCACCCGCTCACGCAGTTGCCAGGCGGAATGCCCCAGCTGCTGGCGGGCGGCATCGATGCGGGCGCGGGCGGCGGCGACCCGGGCATCGCGCTTGCCGGGGGCCTCGAAGGTCAGGTTCAGCAGTCCGCCCAGCGACCAGTTCGAGGCGCCCGACTGTTCCGGATCGGTATCGTATTCGGACTGCAGCTGAACACCCGGCGGGGGGCGTCGTTCAGCGGTCTGGCCGGCGGCCCGACGGGCCTGCCATTCGGCACGCTCGACGGCGAAATCCGGGTGATGAAACAGTGCAGCCAGGAACAGCGAGCGTTCGTCCCACCGCTGCGGGGGCCAGTCCGCCCGGTCGGGATTCAGTGCAGTAACGAACTCGGCCAGGGCCGGGGCATCCAGCCGCTTGTCCAGAAATTGCTGCGCATTGCCCGCGGGATCGAGCGGCGCGGGCTCATACTCATAGGTGGCACAGCCGGCCGCGAGCAGTGCCGGGAGCGCAAGGCCGAGAAACCGTGCCGGAAGCTTCACCGCCGCCGAGCGCGCGGGGCTTCCATGACAAAACTGGGAAGTTTTCCCGACCATGCCGGCAGTATAGCGGTCGCGTTGCCGCCCGCAGCAAATGGAGAAAGCACCCTAGCGTCTCTCTGACGCCTCGATCCCGATTTCCCAGTGCTCGACGGACGTCTCGAGAATCTCGCCGGTCACGGCGTGGACTTCGATCTTGCGTTCCACCCCGTCGCCGTCGCGGATGTCCAGTTCGAAGACCGGATCGCCATTGGCGTCCACCTCGTATTCCACTTCCAGAACCCGGCCGGGGACCAGTGCCAGTGCTCGTGCTTCGGCGTCGGTCGTGGTCAGCCTGGCGGTGTCGGCAAAGCGGGCTTCATCCGGCCCGGAGACCTCGCTTTCGATCTCGTAAATGGCGCCGGAACGAGCGTCGCAGCTCAGTTCCCACGATTCGCCGGCCTCGTTACGCACTTCGATGACGAAGGCAGGTACGCCTTCGGCCGAGGGGTCCAGATATTCCACCTTGGCGAATTCACCGGGCCTTACCGCCGCGGCGGCGTCCAGGCACTTGGTGATGGGGACGTTTCCGGCGGCGACGGCCGCCACCGAAGACAGCATCAGTGCCAGTCCGGCTGAAACCGTACCGACGGTCCCTGCCCGACCTGGCGCGGCGCGAGCAGCCCGCGCGGTAGCGGCATCGGAAACGGGCGACAGTTCCGGCTCGATCATGAGCCGAATGCTATCAGGCGGATCGGCGTCGGGCTCAGTCCAGTTCGCCAATACTGCGGGACAGTATCTGACTGAGCACACTCAGAGGCTCGTCGGCTTCATCCGCCCAGTCATTGAATATGACCTGCACCTCGCGCTGAGCCGTCTTCGCCTTGAACGGCCCCGGATGCGCCTGCCATTGACGCAGACCGGCCATCACCCAGTCAGTGAGCAGAAAGGTGTCCTTGCCGGCCATGCGCAGGAACGCCGGACCGGAATTACCGCCCAGCTGGGAAAAGCGCTGGTTCAGCTCTAACCAGAGTTCCACTATCTCATCCTCCGGCCAGCGGGCCAGCCAGACGCCGAAGCTGCCGAATTCCTCGCGGATCGACTGCATGGCGATGGCATTGCTGCGCACCGCTGCCAGCTTGCGCGGATGCCGGATCAGGGATTCGTCCTGGGTCAGACGCTTGATATCGCCCTCGTCCAGCGCCGCAGTCTGATCGAGATCGAAATCGGCGAACGCGGCTTCGAACGCCGGCCAGCGGGCATCGACCATGCGATGCTGCAGGCCGGCACGGAAGATACGACGCGTCATCAGCGACAGATAACGGTCATCCCCCACCATCGCCAAGCCCTCGGGCGGCTCGGGCTGTTTCAGGTCGGCCCGCAAGACGGCTTCATCGCCGGCACGAGCCACCGCGGCGGCGAGAATCGGCGCGAATGTGGTCACCCGGCGGCCCCGCTTTCCTGCTTCAATTCCTCGATGCGGGCGTTCTTTTCCTGCCACAGGGCGTCAACCCACTTCTTGAGTTCGCCCCGGAAGCCTGGATCACCTGCGTAATCGCCCTCGAACAGCGGGGTGGGAATGCGTATCTGCTTGACCTCGATGATCACCCGCCGCATCTGTCCGGACATGAGTTGCCACAGGCCCTTTGGCGCCCCATCCGGGTAGACGATGGTCACATCCAGCATGGCATCCAGCCGCGGCCCCAGCGCGGACAGGGCGAAGGCGAAACCGCCGGCGCGGGGACGCAGCAACTGCGGGTACGGGGATGCCTGGCGCTGGTGCTTGGCGGCGGTGAAGCGGGTGCCCTCGAGGAAGTTAAGAATGGTCACCGGCTGGTTGCGGTACTTCTCGCAGGCGCGTTTGGTAGTTTCCAGGTCCTTACCGCGCAGCGAGGGGTTCTTCGCGATCTGGGCGGCCGAATAGCGTTTCATGAACGGGAAATCCAGTCCCCACCAGACCAGCCCCAGAATGGGTACCCAGATCAGTTCCTGCTTGATAAAGAACTTGAAGAACGGCGCCCGGCGGTCGAAGGCGGCCATCAGCATGGGGATATCCACCCAGGACTGGTGATTGGCGATCACCAGATACTGCCCCTCGCGGTCGAGGTCGGACACGCCGCGAATCTGCCAGTCGATATCAACCAGCCGGCGCCATACCCAGACGTTGATGGCTGCCCACTGCTGGGCGGCGCTGGCAATCCACCGCGACACCCGATCCCGCGCCGCCCCTCGCACGAACAGCTTGACCAGGATCAGCGCGTAGACCGGCACCATCCAGACGAGCAGGTTGATCAGCAGGATCAGCGAGGTCACGGCGCCGAGAATCGGCGTGGGTAGCCACTGGAGCATGGGTCGGATTCTGGTGGAAAACAGCGCGGATTCTAGCGTGTATTGGTTGCTGATCGTATTTGCAAGGCCGGATGAATCCGGCCCTGCACTTACCTCGTCATCCTAACGTAGGGCGGAATTCATTCCGCCTTCCACCAGCGCGGATGGTCGAGGGGTCGGGCCTCGACAGGCCGGATGAATCCGGCCCTACCGGGATGCGGGAAGATATCCAGGGCGCCAGGCCGTGGGGCGGAATTCATTCCGCCGACTAGCGGATCAGCGCGACACGAAAAAGGAAAGGTATAATTCCTGAATCATGCCTATGGACGCCGCCGTGCCCGCAACGCCCTATCCCAATCTCCTTGCCCCACTTGATCTCGGCTTTACGCAGCTGCGCAACCGCGTGCTCATGGGCTCCATGCACACGGGGCTGGAGGATTTCTTCTGGCACTACGATAAGCTGGCCGCCTATTTCGCGGAACGCGCGGCGGGCGGTGTGGGGCTGATCGTCACCGGCGGCATCGCGCCCAATCGGGCCGGCTGGGTATCGCCGCTGGCCGGCGAGATGTCCAAGCGCTGGCATGTGTGGCCGCATCGCAAGATCACCCGCGCGGTGCACGCCGAGGGCGGGAAGATCTGCATGCAGATTCTGCACGCCGGACGTTACGGCTATCATCCGTTCGTGGTATCGGCTTCGGCAAAGAAGTCGCCCATTTCTCCCTTTACCCCGAAGGCCCTGACCGCGGGCGGGATCGAGCAGACGATCCGCGATTACGCCCGGTCCGCGGCTCTGGCGCGGGATGCCGGCTATGACGGGGTCGAGGTGATGGGCTCCGAGGGGTACCTGATCAACCAGTTTCTGGCCCCGCGCACCAATCAGCGCACTGATGACTGGGGCGGCAGCGCCGACAACCGACAGCGGCTGGCGGTGGAGATCGTGTCCCGCATCCGCGAGGCGGTGGGGCCGGATTTCATCCTGATCTACCGGCTGTCGATGCTGGACCTGGTCGAGGACGGTCAGACCTGGGAAGAAATCGTGTCGCTGGCCAGGAAAGTTGAAGCTGCGGGCGCCACCATCATCAATACCGGGATCGGCTGGCACGAAGCCCGCATTCCCACCATCGTCACCCGCGTTCCCCGGGCCGGTTTCGCCTGGATCACCCGGCGGCTCAGGGACGAGGTTGCCATTCCGCTATGCACCACCAACCGCATCAATGCACCGGACGTGGCCGAGGGCCTGCTGGCCGACGGCGTGGCGGATATGGTGTCGATGGCCCGGCCGTTCCTGGCCGATGCCGATTTCGTGCGCAAGTCGGCCGACAATCGGGCCGACGAGATCAACACCTGCATCGCCTGCAATCAGGCCTGCCTGGACCACACCTTCAAGTGGAAGCATGCCAGTTGTCTGGTCAATCCCCGCGCCGGCCGGGAAACCGAGCTGGTTTACACGCCGGTCGAAACGCCGAAGCGCATCGCGGTGGTGGGGGCTGGTCCGGCCGGTCTGGCCGCGGCCACGGTGCTGGCCGAACGCGGGCACCAGGTGACGCTGTACGAGGCCGGCGCCGAGATCGGCGGCCAGTTCAACATGGCCAAGCGCATTCCCGGCAAGGAGGAATTCCATGAAACCCTGCGCTACTACGCCCGGCAAATCGAACTGACCGGCGTGGATCTGCGACTGCAACAGCCCGCCGTCGCGGCGCGGCTGGCCGGGGCCGGTTATGATGAGATCATCATAGCCACGGGGGTGACGCCCCGCACGCCGCCGATCCAGGGCATCGATCACCCGATGGTGCGCAGTTACGTCGACGTCCTGCTCAACGGTGCGGATATCGGGCCTTGCGTGGCGGTTATCGGCGCGGGCGGCATCGGGTTCGACGTCAGCGAATTTCTCACCCATGACCGCTCGCCGGCCATGGATGCCGACCTGTTCAATGCCGAATGGGGCGTGGACGTGTCACTGAACAGCCGCGGCGCGGTGGGCGAGCCGCAACCAGCCCCCTCCCCGCGCGAGATCTATCTGTGCCAGCGAACCGACGACAAGCCCGGACGCAAGCTCGGCAAGACCAGCGGCTGGGCCCACCGTGCCTCGCTACAGCACAAGGGGGTGACGATGCTGGCGGGCGTCGAGTATCAGTGCATCGACGACCGGGGCCTGACCATCGTCCGCAACGGCCAGGCGCAGTGCCTGGCGGTGGATAACGTGGTGACCTGCACCGGGCAAGAGCCGCGCCACGAGCTTGCCGACGCACTGACCGAACGCGGTTGCAGGGCGCATGTTATCGGCGGCGCTCGACTGGCCGCGGAACTGGACGCCAAGCGGGCGATTCGCGAGGCCAGCGAATTGGCAGCGCGGCTCTAGCGGAGCGTTACTCCACCAATCCGAGTTGTTGCGCCGCGCGAATGGCCGGCACGCGGCCGCTGACCCCGAGCTTGCGATAGATGTTCTTGAGGTGGAATTTCACCGTGTTCTCGGACACGAACAACTCGCCGGCGATATCCGCGTTGCCGGCCCCGTCGGCCAGCCGCGCCAGCACCCCGCATTCCCGATTGGTAAGTAACGGCGTGGCCTCGCCGGCCGTCTCGGTATCCGGCGATTCGTCTGCTTCCGTTCGGCCGGCGACGAAGAAACGCTCGTCCTGCAGGGCCCGCTCGCGCCACACGCTGGGCGGCATGCCGTGCCGGGCGCGAAAGATGTGGCTGAAGCGGGCCGCGTCGGAAAACCCGAACTCGTAGGCAATATCGGTGATGGTTTGCTGAACCCGCGCCGGATCGGCAAGTGCGCGCCGGCAACCAGCCAGCCGCATGTCGGTTATCAGCCGAGCCGGCGTCAACCCGTGACGTTCAAGTGCGAGATACAACCCGCGTCGGGACAGCCGAACCGCCCTGGCCAGCGCGCCGGGTGACAAATCCGGTTCATGCAGGTGGCGCCGGATGTAGCCGTAGATATCCACAATCACGTCGCCGGCACTCTGGCGTATCGTTCCGGTATGTCGGCTGGCGGGTGCCGCCGTTCGCTGCAGGGAATCACAGAGCATTGTCTGCACCGAGTTCACCACGCCGTCGATCGCCGCCGCGTCGCCATTGCCTGGCTCGTGGCGCATCGCCGACATCAGCGCCGATAACGCAGCCCGGGCTGTGATTTCGTCCCGCAGGCGCGTGGCGACCAGATCGTCGGCGATGCCCGGCCAGCCGGGACAGGCATCGTAGGGAAGCAGCAGCACGGCGAAGTGGGCGTCGTCGCTTATCCGCAGGTCATAACCCCGTGCGGTATCGCAGACGGTGGTGTCCCCTGGGCGCATGGTCACGCTCTGCCGGCCCTGTGCCAGCTCGGTCATGCCGGACAACTGCCAGAAGAACTTGATGTAGGCGTGGCCTTCCGCCTCGGCCCGGCGTTTCGGCCGCGTCACATGCAGGGCGTCCATTCGCAACTGCACAGCCAGATGTTGGGTACCCGCGTAGCCTGTGGCCTCGGCGGCAAAGTTCGTCCGCCGTGAGCCGTCGAATTCCAACCACGGAAACGTGAGATTCACGAATTCCTTGAATGGGCTGAACCGGCGAAAACGATGGGTGGCGAGCGCGGTTTCAGCGGCCGGTCGATTGATCATCTCTGTCATGAGCCAGCCTCCGAAACAGGGTCCACGGTACGATGCCGGTCCTGCACTTCAAAGCAAATATCAGTGCACCGAGGCGCAAGCCAAGCGGGCCGTTTTTGACTACCCTTAAGTGTGGTATCCCCCTGACGGGGCGTCAACAACAGAACTAGCCTTGGAGGAGCAGCATGCATATTCGCAAATACGATTTCGACTACGGTCGCCGAATGCTCATGGAAAAGGCCGCCAAGGGCATCGGCTCGGCCGGCGTCCTGACCAGCCTCTGGCCCATGATCACACGGGCCGACACACCCGACATCAAGATGGCCTACCCTGAGGAGTTGACCTCCATCGAGGCCCACACGAAGGGCAAGATAAAGCCCGGTGACGTGATCACCGCCGATAACCTCGAGCACGTCGAACACCTGCTCGATCCGATCGAGGTGATGGAGATCCGCGACGACGGGCGCCGGATCAAGATCCAGGAAACCACCACGGATATGACCGACTTGTTCGAGGACCCGTTCCTCGAAGCCACCCTGCGCAATCAGGGCCGCGCGGTCGTCGACAACGACGGCAATATCTGGGACCAGAAGAAGGGCAACCCCCTGCGAGGGGGCCTGCCCTTCGTGGAGCCGGATGACGGCTACCAGGCCCAGGCCAACATCAACCTGAGCTGGGGTCGTCACAACTACCAGCAGTACGGCGTGCGCGACTGGGATCTCGGCCCCGATGGCGAGCTGCAGTACCAGTACGACTTCGTCTGGGCCGAGCTGCAGGTCAACGCCCGGCCGGACGACACCAGCTGGAACGGCGAAAAGGACATGCTGCGTTACCAGTCGGTATTCTTCACCGCCCCCAACGAGCAGTCCGGTACGTCGTTCCTGAATACCTGGCCGTACGATCAGCGCCAGTTCCCCGGCCTGATTGGCTACCTGCCGGCCTTCAAGCGCGTGCGCGAGTACCCGACCAACCAACGTTTCGAGCCGCTGGTACCGGGCATTACCGTGTTCCTGTCCAACGCGTGGGCCGCCGGCGATCCGCTGGCCACCTGGGGCAATCACAAGATCGTCGAGCGCAAGCCCATGCTCGGCGCCGCCCGCGGCGCATGGGCCAAGGACGATCCGAACTGGGAGCCGGGCGTGCACGGCGGACCGCAGGGTAAGACCTACTGGGACAGCGTGCGCGAACTGGTGCCGGAAACCATCGTGGTGGACCTCGAGCCCACGGGTTATCCGCGTTCACCGGTCGGTAAGCGCCGTACCTGGTTCGACGCCCGTAACTTCACCCATGTTCTCAGCGTCGATTACGACCGCAAGGGCAAGGTGTGGAAGAACTGGGATGCCGGCTACTCGAAGTATGAAGGCATGAGGACGCCGGACGGCCACACGCCCTGGAGCTGGGCCTACGTCACCAGTCACGACATCCAGAGCGGCCGCATGAGCCGCTTCCATCAGGCCAAGGAAGTCACCGGTGGCTACAAGTCGGAATGGGGTACCGATGGCGATGCCGCCTACGACAAGTACCTGACTACCCAAGCCATGCGTCGACTGGGTGCCTAGAGAAGACAAAGCGGGAAATACGGCCGGTCCGATGCCAGGCGGCTTTCGGACCGGCCGGACCCGACTTCGTCAGTTTCGAAAATCTGGACGGTCTACTGGCAGATCGCTGGGGCTAACGCCGTAGGCACGCCGGAATATCTTGCTGAAGGTGCCGGAATCCCGGAATCCCCAACGCAGGGCTATATTGGTGACGCTCTGGCAGCGCTCTCCCCGGCTGCAAAGGTCCCGCCAGCAACGCTCGAGGCGCTGTTGACGAATCCATCGCGCCGGAGTCGTGCCTTCGCGGGCAAACAACCGGTGAAGATGGCGTTCGCTGATCTGATGGCGTGCCGCGATTCCTCGTGTATCCAGAGCCGGATCATCCAGACGGCGGGTGATGTCGTCCATAACGCGCTGCAGGAACATTAGGCTGGCCCGATCGCGATCCGGTCGCGGCAATGATGCGCTCAGCGCCGCCGCCAGCAGCTCGGTCGTGGCATCGAGCACATGACAGGCGTCGCCACGCGGCAATTCGCCGAAACGGGCATCCAGCGCGAGGATATGGTCGACGAACAGGCGGCTAACGCCACCGTCCGCGTCGATGCGCTTGCCGACGAAATCATCGACCCGGGGCAGCGCCCGGCGCAGCCTGTCCTGGGGTACGCCGAACGTGATCTGGCGCAGATTGCTGCCGGTCACGAAAGTCATGGGACGGGTGGTGTCCCATAGGGCGAAGCTGCCGGGCCTCAAAGCGGCTTCACGATCATTCATGATCAGGGAGATCGACCCCTCGGCAATGTAGATGAGGTTGTATAGCGCCTCATCATCCTTGGCAATCTCGCTTCGGCCGCGCTTGCCCACGATGTCACCCTGCCCGGCCGTCAGGTGGGTAACGCGGAAACCCTCACAGCGGCCCTGGCGTATGAATGCCGGGAAACGGTCAAAGCGAATCCGCGGAATGTGCCAGCGCATGTGGGCGTCGGCGACAAAATCCCGCCAGTAATCGAACTGGCGGTGGGGCGCAACACAGGTCGTGCTCCAGGCGTCGGGGTCATGCCAACGCGCGACGAGGGACGGCGTATGCGGTTCCATAGAAGTCCTCCAGCCCGCATCGAGACGGGGACGTGCACGCCTACGTGGATGTGCATCGTTGTCGTCTTCTGCCCCCGACCGTTACATCCCGCAGCATTCATCCGGCGGTGCGCATCATTATGCGGCAAGCCAACCCGGATGCAAGACCGGTGTGGATCGATCCGGGAATCCGGTCAGGTCTGACCAGATGCCAGGTCATGTCTGGCCATGCCCCGGAGCCGGGGAACGACTATGTTGACGGCAGGCCGCGCCTCGCTGGGCGCCCATCAGAAAGCCGACCATCGAGGAGGACGCCATGCTGGTCAATGCCCTTTCCAAGGAAGAACTGTCCCCTTACATGCGCGAGATTGCGGATGATCTGTATCCACGTGTGGATGCGGAGTTCATGCCCCACTTCGAACGCTATATGGGCCTGCTCGGCAATGTGCCGGAGCATGCCGAGCGCTTCTTTCCCTACTACTTCGGAATCTGGTTCGACAACAAGCTGGGACCGAGGCTCACCGAGCTTGCCCGGCTGGCAATCGCCCAGAGTACCCAGTGTCCGCTATGTCTGGCGGTACGCTACACTCCGGATGTAAGCGAGGATGACGTGGCCGCCATCCCGGGCATCGATGCCTCGGCCCTGGATGATTAGGAGCGCGCCGTTGTGCGCTTTGCGGGGGCCTTCGGCGACAACCATCACGCCATCACCGAAAGCCATTTCGAGGAACTCAAGCAGCACTTCAGCGACGAACAGATCACCGAACTGCTCCTGTGGTGTGCCATGGCCCTGGTTCTTGGCCGGATACTGAAGGTGGCCCAGATCGTCGACGACGCTTGCCCGCTGCCACAGACCGCCAACCAGCAGGAGACCGCAACCGGGTGAGCCGGGCCACCAACGGGAGAGTTCGCATGCTCGCCGAAGCCTTGCCCATCGTCTCCCCCGAGGCGGTGAATGCCGAATGGATGACCGGCGCCCTGCGCCGAAACGGTATCGATGCCACCGTGGCTTCCCTGGAAATGGAAGCCGTCGGTACCGGTCAGCTGGGCGAAACCCGCCGTTACTTCATCCATTACCGTGGCACTCCCCCGCCCGAGGCCCCGGCCTCGCTGGTCGGAAAGTTTCCCTCGGCCGACAAGACCGCCGCCGACAGCGGCAAGAACATGGGGTTTTATCGCTCCGAGCTCATGTTCTACCGGGAACTGGCGCACCGCACCGACATTCGTACGCCGGCCGTGTATGTCGCCGAACTCGACGACGAAAACGACTTCGTGCTGCTGCTGGAAGATCTCGCCCCGGCCTGGTGCGGTGACCAGATGCGCGGCTGCAGCGTCGAGGAAGTCCGCAAGGCACTGTTGGAGGCGGCACCGCTACACGCTGCCTTCTGGAATGACCGGGAACTGATGAACCAGGACTGGTGCTACGTGCCGGAAGGCGCCCAGGGCTTCTACACCACCGAGCTGATCGAGCAGTCCTGGGATCATGTGCGCAAGACCTATGACGGGCAGCTTAGCCCCGAGGTCATGGACGTGTCTGCAAAGTTCGTGCGCAATCATGCGTGGTGGAATCGGCCGCGCGACTTCCCGAAGTGCTTCTCCCACAATGATTTTCGACCTGACAACATGCTTTTCGGCGGGGCCGACGGCCGGGTCGCCGTGGTGGACTGGCAGACCAGCAACTTTCTTGGCACGGGCATGGACCCGGCCTACTTACTGGGGGCGATATTCGATCGCGAAACCCGCCGCGCCAATGAACGGTCGCTGCTGCAGGCCTATCATGATCAACTGGTGCAAAACGGGGTCGCGGACTACAGCTTCGACCATCTGCTGCGAGACTACGCCCACTACAGTTTTGCCCAGATCGCGGTGGCCATGACCGCGACCATGATCGTCAAGCGAACCGACCGCGGGGACCGCCTTTTCATGCACATGATCACGGGGGCGGCGTTGCAGGCGCTGGACAACAATGCCCTGGACGACCTGCCGGACTGACGGCACCCATGCATCTGGCCAAACCGCACCTCGACATCGGCCTGTTCACCGCTGACATACAGGCCCAGCGTGCCTTCTGGCGGGAGGGTGCCGGATTACGCCTGGACCAGGAACTCGAATTGCCTTCATCGGTGGCGCCGCCGGACGGGCCACAGCCGGAGCAATGGGTTCAACATCGCTTCGATGCTCACGGGTCGGTGGTCAAGGTCAATCACTGGCGCGGCGAGTTGCCGGCACTGCCGCCGTCCGGCTACGTCGCCCTCACCATTGCAAGCGACAATCCGCAGTCATGGGAAGGTCGGCATCCCGACGGCGGACAGGTGAGGCTGGTGCCGGCGGGCACCGATGGCATCGAGCGTATTGCGGTTACGGTCAACACACCCGATCCCCGGCGGATGATGGCGTTCTACTGCGAAGCCATGGCATGCGAGCGTATCTCGTCCCATACCGCCCGGTGCGGCGACACCCTGCTTTTCGTCCAGCAGGGAGATGGCGGTGGTATAGACGAACATTTCATCGGCCCCGGATTTCGCTATCTGACGATGCAGGTTTTTGATGCCGATCAGGCCTGCGCGTCAATCGTTGCAGCAGGTGGACGGCTTGCGCGTGAGCCGTTCGGCGTCGGCGACATCGCCCGCATCGGGTTCGTGCAGGACCCGGACGGCAACTGGATCGAAATCTCCGCCCGCACGTCGCTGACCGACCGGCCGCCGGAGCCGCGATGAGCGAGTCCACCCGAGCCACAAGCATGACCGACTACATCGAGGTCGAAGAGGCCATTGACCAACCTGGCCTGCGGGTGGTGCTCACTCCCGGGATTCCCGGACCGTGGAGCGAGTCCGCCAAGGCCATTCTCCGGGTCAAGGGGCTCGCCCATGTCGCCGCTCGTCAGGACGTTCTCGGCCCCAACCCGGCGCTGCGCCGGTGGTCGGGCCAGACCAGTGCGCCGGTGGTCGCATGGAAGGATGAGCCGCCGCGCTCGAACTGGCTCGAGCAGCTCTATCTGTTCGAGCGTCTCGCGCCCGAGCCCCGCATGGTGCCATCCGATTTCGAGACGCGGGTGGAGATGCTGGGGCTGGCCAACGAACTGATGGGCGACGACGGGTTCATCGCTGCCCGACGACACATCATGGTCCGCGATTTCACCCGGGCCGATCAGGACCCGGACACCCGTAAAATCTTCACGGCGCTCGGGGAGAAGTACGGATACTGTGATGCCGCCGCGGCCAAGGCGCCGCACCGCTGCGCCGAGATCCTGGCGCACTTTGCGGCGCGCCTGGGCCGGATACGCCAGGGCGGCGGCCGCTATCTGATGGGCGAATGCCTGACGGCGCTGGACCTCTACTGGGCCGCCGCTGCCGCCCTGATCGAACCGCTGCCGCAGTCGGATTGCCCGATGACGCCCCTGTTCCGTTCGGTCTATACCAATACCGATCCTGTCGTGGCGCAGGCCGCCGACCCGGCCCTACTCGAACATCGGGATTTCGTCTACGAGCAGCATGTGGGGCTGCCACTGGAACTCTGAGGTGGCAGCGCATGGCAATCAATCGGTCCGTGGATATTCGCCGTCACCGAAGCAGTGCCCGCCCGGGCGGGCCGGTTACGAATGGCTTTGCACCCGGGCAAGAAACCGATCCAGCTCATTGGCAAAGGCCTGGCGCTCGGGTTTGCCCAGCGCGGCCGGCCCGCCAGTATGAATCCCGCTAGCGCGTAGCGTGTCCATGAAATCCCGTATGTTCAGGCGCGCGCGGATGGTATCCGGCTGATAGCGCTCGCCGCGCGGGTTCAGGGCGTGTCCTCCCTTCTCGATAACTTCCGCGGCCAGCGGTATATCGCCGGTGATCACCAGGTCACCCGGGTTGAGCCGTTGGACAATGACGTTGTCGGCCACGTCGAACCCGGCGGCTACCTGCAGGGTGTGGATGTGCGGCGAGCGCGGCACGCGCAGGGGCTGGTTGGCCACCAATGTAACCGTGATACCGGTCCGCATGGCGGCACGAAAGAGGATGTCGCGGATTACCGCCGGGCAGGCATCGGCGTCCACCCAGATCGCCATCGTGGATTCGGCGTCAGCCACTAATCCGCGACCTCGGCAAGCCCCTCGATCATCTCGGCGAGAAAGTCGCCGCCGTAGGACTCAAGCTTCTTCTGCCCGACCCCGTCGATGGCCAGCAGGGCCTGTTCGGTGGTCGGCTTGTGCGTGACCATCGCCAGCAGCGTGCGGTCGTGGAAGATCACGTAGGGCGGTACTTCCTGGGCCTCGGAAAGCCGCTTGCGCAGGTCGCGGAGGCGCTCCCAGAGACGGCGATCCGCGGAATCCAGGTCTTCTGCGGCACTCCCGGCCGCCCGGCGCGCCGGCCGATCCTCGGTGCGCAGCTGGCGCAGTTGCAGGCGGGTTTCGCCCTTGAGCAACGCGCGGCAGTTGTCGCCCAACCGCAGGCCGCCGTAGCCGTCGACATCCATGGTCAGATAGCCCAGCGCCACGAGCTGGCGCAGCACCGCGCGCCATTCCTTGACCCCCAGATCATCGCCAACGCCGAAGGTGGATAGCCGGGTATGGCCCTGGCGTTCCGCACGCTCGTCGGACTGACCCCGCAGATGATCGATCACATAGCCGGTGCCGAACCGCTGACCGGTACGATACACCGCCGATAACGCCTTACGGGCGGTATCGGTGGCATCCCAGGTCTGCGGTGGATTGAGGCAGGTATCGCAGTTGCCGCATGGCTGATCACGGCCTTCGCCGAAATAAGCCAGAAGATGCTGACGGCGACAGCTGGTGAGTTCGCAGTAGGAGAGCATGGCATCCAGCTTGTGCCGCTCGACTCGTTTGCGCGCCTCCGGGGCATCGCCTTCCTCGATCATCCGGCGACGCTGGACCACGTCCTGGAGCCCGTAGAGCATCCAGGCGTCCGCCGGCTCGCCATCGCGGCCGCCGCGGCCGGTTTCCTGGTAATAGGCCTCGATGCTGGCGGGCAGGTCCAGATGCACCACGAAGCGCACGTCCGGCTTGTCGATGCCCATGCCGAAGGCGACGGTGGCCACCATCACCACATCCTCCCCGCGCTGGAAACGGGCCTGATGCGCCGTCCGCTGCTCGCGATCCAGTCCGGCGTGATACGCCAGCGCGTCAATGCCCTGCTCTCGCAGCCAGGCGGCGATGTCGTCGGTCTTGCGCCGCGACAGGCAGTAAACGATACCCGCCTGATCGGGATGTTCGTCACGCAGGAAACGCAGAAGCTGTTGCTTGGCATTACCTCGCTCCGCCACCCGGTAACGGATGTTCGGCCGGTCGAAACTGTGCACGAAACCGGCCGCCTGCTGCAGTGATAGCCGCTGCCGGATTTCTTCCCGAGTACGGGGATCGGCCGTGGCTGTCAGCGCGATGCGGGGAGTCACAGGAAAACGTTCCGCCAACCCGGACAACTGCATGTATTCAGGCCGGAAGTCGTGCCCCCACTGGGACACGCAATGAGCTTCGTCAATGGCGAAAAGAGCCAGTTCGCACTCGGCCAGCAGCGACAGCGTGCGCGACTGCATCAGCCGTTCCGGCGCGATGTACACCAGATCCAGCGAACCGGTCTGCATGTCCCGCTCGATGGCAGCCTGATCCTCGGCGGATAGACTGGAATTGAGCACCGCCGCGGCCACACCGAGCTGTCGCAGGGCCGTCACCTGATCCGCCATCAGCGCGATCAGCGGCGATACCACCACTGCCAGCCCCGGCCGCAGCAACGCCGGAATCTGGTAACACAGCGACTTGCCGCCGCCGGTGGGCATGAGCACGAATGCGTCGTTACCGGCCGCGACCGCGGCCACGATCTCGGCCTGGCGGCCGCGAAAGCTCTGATAACCGAAGGTCTCGCGCAGAATGTGCTCGGCTTCGGGATTGGCCGAAATGCTGAATTCGGGATTGTTCACGGCGAGAGGACAGGCGCAGACGGAGAACCGCAGCCGCGGACGGTAGCCTTTTCCACGGCGCGGCATCGAGCCCGCGCCAAGGGTCGCCTCGACCGAATGTCAGCCCTCGGCATCGTTCGGCGTGATTCGCACCAGCAGTTGTCGCGCGCCAACCTGATCCCCGGCCGCGACCGCTACTTCGGCGATCTCGCCGTCCACATCGGCGGCCACCTGGAATTCCATCTTCATCGCTTCGAGTACCAACAGCGTCTGGCCGTGCTCGACCCGATCGCCGGCAGCCACTCGGACCTCGATGATCTTGCCATCGCTATTGGCGATGATCTCGCCGGACCCCTGAACATCACCGCGGGTTTCGGCGGCTGCAAGCGTGACGTCGTGGTACGCCACTGTCAGGCCGAGCAGATCCAGCCAGAGCGCGTGGTCGCAAAGCGTGAACCGGGCCCGGTGGTCAGCGCCGTCAATCCGGCAGCGCAGGTGGCGATCGGCCAGATCGTCGAGGGCAATTTCGTGGTCTACGAACTGCTCACCATGGCCCGTGGTAACGCGGTATTGTCCCGGGCCCCGGGCGTGCACCCACAGACGAATCTTGTCCTGTGCCTGCCCGGCACGCAGCACCAGTGGCGCTGGACTCGGATTGGCGCTGTGCCAGGTCAGCAATTCCTCGCTGAGTCGCCGCTCGCCGGCCAGCCGGTGAAGATCACCATGGAAACAGAGCGCAGCCGCCAGCGCGGCATGGCGGGTGTCGGTGTCCGGCAGGGCCGCAGCGACATCCGGAAAATGGGCGGGTACGAAGCCCGTATCGAAGCCGCCGTCGGCGAACGCAGGATGCGCCAGGGTCAGCCGCAGGAAGTCCCGGTTGCAGGCCACGCCGAAGAAAATCGTGTCGTCCAGTGCCCGCAGCAGGCGCTGACGGGCAATGTCGCGGGTCTCGCCGAAGGCGATGATCTTGGCCTGCATGGAGTCGTAATGCGGGCTGACTTCACCCCCGTCGAGCACGCCGTGGTCCACCCGGATGCCCTCGCCCGCCGGCGGCTGCCAGGCCAGTATCGGCCCGGTCTGCGGCAGGAACTGGTTGGCCGGTTCCTCGGCGCACAGGCGCACTTCAATGGCATGGCCACGTAGGCGGATGTCGTCCTGGGTCAGTGTGAGGTGTTCCCCGCTCGCGACCCGCAACTGCCAGGCCACCAGATCCACACCCGTCACCAGCTCGGTCACCGGATGCTCGACCTGCAGGCGGGTATTCATCTCCAGGAAGTAGAACTTGCAGTCCGCATCCAGCAGGAATTCGACCGTACCGGCGCCGCGATAGTCGATCGCCTTCGCCGCGGCGACCGCCGCTTCACCCATGGCGGCCCGCAGCTCGGGGGTTGCCACCGGACAGGGGCTTTCCTCGACGATCTTCTGATGCCTGCGCTGGACAGAGCAGTCACGCTCGCCCAGGTGAATCACATGGCCATGGGTGTCGGCCAGCACCTGGATTTCCACGTGGCGGGCGCCGGTGACTGCCTTTTCGATGATGATCTCGTCGTTGCCGAAGGCGCTTTGGGCCTCCGAACGGGCCGACTTGATCGCCTCGGCCAGACCGGCAGCCTCATCCACCAGGCGCATGCCGCGGCCGCCGCCGCCCGCTGCCGCCTTGATCATCACCGGCAGGCCGATCTCTCCGGCTTTCGCAGCCAGTTGATCGACGTCGTCGCTGCCCTTGAAACCGGGAATGCAGGGCACGCCAGCGGCTTCCATGCGTTCCTTGGCGGCCCGCTTGTTGCCCATGAGGTCGATGGCCTCGGGCTGCGGGCCGACGAAGATCAGACCCGCTGTCTCCACCGCGCGGGCGAAGTCGGCATTCTCCGCGAGAAAGCCGTAGCCGGGGTGCACGGCATCGGCGCCGGTGGCGCGCGCCGCCTCAATGATCGCCGGAATCGACAGGTAGGAATCGCTGGCCGCCGGCGGCCCGATGCGTACGGCCTCATCGGCCACGCGGACATGGCGGGCGTCGGCGTCGGCATCGCTGTACACGGCCACCGTGCGGTAGCCGAGCTGCGCCGCGCCCTGAAGAACTCGGACAGCAATCTCGCCACGGTTGGCGACCAGTAGCTTCATCATGGTGCTTTTCCCAATCCGTTAATAACCGCGAACTGCGCAAACAACGCAAAGAAATCCGTCTGTTTCTCTGTCAGCTTCGCGCTCTTTGCGAACTTTGCGGTTGACTACTCTGCCCAGTTCGGCAGCCGCTTCTCGATGAACGCCGCGGTTCCTTCGTTGCCCTCATCACTGCGCACGCATTCGGAAAAATGTCGCGCGGCGTCATCCAGCAGGGTATCCAGATCCTCATGGCCGACTCGCAGCATCAGGGCCTTGGTGATGGCGTTGGCGTTGGGGGCACAGCGCCGGATCTGCCCGAGGGTTTCATCCAGCCGCGCCGCCACGGCCGACCCATCCGGCTCGCAGAAATGCACCAGCCCCAGACGACGGGCCTCTTCGCCATCGAAGCGGCCGCCGCACACGCCCAGGCGGCGCGCCTGGGTCAGGCCGATGCGGGCGACCACGAACGGGGCGATCTGGGCCGGCGGCAGACCGAGTCCGGTTTCCGGCAGGCCGAATTTTGCGTCCTTGTGGGCGATGGCGACATCCGAGATGCAGGCCAGCCCGAAGCCGCCGCCCAGCACCGCACCTTCCAGCACCGCGACGACCGCAGCACGAGTGCGCGACAGCGCGGTGAGCATGGTCCCGAAGCCACGGTTGTAGTCGGCCGCCGGGTCGCCGTTCCCGTCCGCCTGCCGGATGCGGGCCATGTCCTTGATGTCGCCGCCGGCGCAGAAATTGCTCTCGGCGCCCCGGATGACCAGTGCCCGGACGTCCGCGTGATCGTTGGCGAATCCGGCGAGTTCGGTGAGCTCCCGCACCATTGCCACGTTCATGGCGTTACGGGCCTCGGGGCGATTGAGCGTGGCGTGGAGTACGCCGTTATCGGCGGCCAGGGTCAGTGTTTCGTAGTCGGGCAGTTGCATGGCGCTAACGCTTGCCGCCGGCCATGCCCAGGCGCTTGCTGATGATCGACAGCATCACCTCGTCGGCACCGCCCCCGATCGAGTGCAGCCGCAGGTCACGGTAGAACTGAGCCAGCTGGTTGTCCCACATGAAGCCCTGACCGCCCCAGAACTGCAGGCAGTCATCGGCCACGTCGCGGGCAACCCGCGCACTCTTGAGCTTGGCCATGGAGGCCAGCAGCGTGACGTCCTCGCCGGCCAGCAGCTTTTCCGTGGCCTGATAGACCAGCGCCCGGGTGGCTTCCACCTCGGTAGCCAGTTCGGACAGTCGATAGTGCACGTACTGCTGGTTGAGCACGGTGCCGCCAAAGGCCTTGCGCTGGCCGGCGTACTCGGCGGTTTCCGCGATGCAGCGGTCCATGGCCGCCAGGATGCTGGCCGACAGGAACAGGCGTTCCTCCTGGAACTGCTGCATCTGGTAGACGAAACCCTTGCCCTCCTCGCCAATCAGATAGCGGGCCGGCACCCGCACGTCTTCGAAGAAGATGATGGCGGTATCCGAGGAGCGCTGCCCCAGCTTGTCGAGCTTGGTCTTGCGATCGATACCCGGCGTGTCCAGCGGCACCACGATCAGCGACTTGTTGCCGTGCCGGTTGCCTTCGCCGGATTCGCCGGAATTCACCAGCAGGCAGATCCAGTCGCCCTGGACGCCGTTGGTGATCCACATCTTCTGACCGTTGATCACGTAGTCGTCGCCATCGCGGCGGGCGGTGGTCTTGATACTGGCCACATCCGAGCCGGCGCCCGGTTCGGACACACCGATGCAGGCCACCTGCTGACCGGCAATCGCCGGCATCAGGAAATCGCGCTTGAGTTCGTCCGAGCCGTAGCGCGCCAGCGCAGGCGTTGCCATGTCGGTCTGCACGCCTATGGCCATGGGTACGCCACCCACGCGACAGTGGCCCAGGGCCTCGGCAAACAGGATCTGGTAGGAATAGTCGAGCCCGAGACCGCCGACCTCTTCGGGCTTGGCGATACCCAGCAGGCCGAGATCACCCATCTGCCCGAGAATGTCGTGAGCCGGCCACATGCCGGAGGCTTCCCAGTCATCCACATGCGGATTGATCGTCTCCTCGACGAACTTCCGGGTGGTGTCGAATATCTGCTGGTGCTCGTGCGTAATTTCCATCTTGAAAACCTGAAGAAGAAGAACTAACCGCAGATTTCGCAGATGACCGCAGATGGCTCGTTGCTCTGAAACGTCACCTTTTCAAATCTGCGCTGATCTGCGAAATCTGCGGTTCCTGTCTTAAAACCGCGCCACCCCGAAACTGCTGGGCTGAAGCTCGCGCGTCTCGGCGTCACGACAGACCGACAGCGTGAAGGCCAGCACCCGGCGCGTGTCGCGCGGATCGATCAGCCCGTCATCGAACAGCCGGGCGGTGGCGGCCAGGGCATCGGACTCGGCGTCGAACTGGTCGATAATCTTCTGCTTCATCGCGGCCAGCTTTTCCTGGTCGACCGGCTGGCCGGCCTTGGTCATCTTCTCCTCGGTGATGATGGCCATCACGCCGGCGGCCTGTTCCCCGCCCATCACGCTGGTGCGCGAATTCGGCCAGGCAAAGATGAAGCGCGGGCCGAAGCCGCGGCCGCACATCCCGTAGTTGCCAGCCCCGAACGACCCGCCCATCACGATGGTGATCTGCGGCACGCTCGCATTGGCCACCGCCTGGATCATCTTGGAGCCGTGCTTGACCATACCGTTCTGCTCGGACTCCGTGCCGACCATGTAACCGGTGGTATTCATCAGGTACACGATCGGCGTATTCGACTGGCAGCACAGCTGAATGAACTGGCCGGCCTTGTTGGCTCCCTTCGTGGTAATCGGCCCGTTGTTGCCGATGAAACCCACGGTATAACCCTCGATCCGCCCACGGCCGCAAATGGTCTGCTGGTCCAGATCGGCCTTGAACTCCATGAATTCCGAACCGTCGACCACGCGGGCGATGACCTCCCTGCAGTCGAACGGCTTGCGATAGTCCGCCGGCACGATGCCGCAGAGTTCATCGATATCATGGCGGGGCGGCGTGAAGGCGGGCGCCGGTAACGCTGCCTGCCGCTCGTTCCAGCCCAACCCGGCCACGATCTCCCGGGCCAGCCGGATACCGTCGACGTCGTTCTCGGCCAGGTACTCGGTGGTGCCGGCCTGAGTGCCGTGCATGTCGGCCCCGCCCAGTTCCTCGTCCGTGGCGACTTCACCGGTGGCAGACTTGAGCAGCGGCGGACCGGCCAGGAACACCTTGGCGTTGCCGCGCACCATCACCACATGGTCGGACAGCCCCGGCATGTAGGCGCCGCCTGCGGTGCTGGAACCGTGCACCACGGTGACCTGTGGAATGCCCATCGCCGACAGCCGCGCCTGGTTGGCGAAGGTCTTGCCGCCGGGAATGAACAGCTCCGCCTGATAGAGAAGATTCGCCCCGCCGGATTCGATCAGCGAAACCACCGGCAGCTTGTTCTCCATGGCGATTTCCTGGCAGCGCAGCGTCTTCTGCACGCCCCAGGGAGTCATGGTGCCGCCCTTGATGGCGCTGTTGGAGGCCACGATCAGGCAGCGCACACCCGTGACGTAACCGATACCGATAATGGTGTTGCCGCCGGCCAGGGAACCGTCGGTATCGTCGTGATGGCCGTAGCCGCAGAGGGTGGAAATTTCCAGAAACGGGGAGCCGCGATCGAGCAGCAGGCTCACCCGTTCACGCGGCAGGATCTGGCCGCGCTCGTCGTAACGGCCGCGCCGGGCTTCCTCACTGGCCCGGACCTTGTCCTCCACATCACGGAAACGCTGGATGCAGGCCAGCATTTCCTCGCGATTGCGGACGAACGTCTCGCCGCTGCGGTCAACGGTCGATTCAATCAACGGCATGGGAATCTCGAGGTTGGATCACAGTCGTGCCCGGGTCAGGGCGTGTCGTCGAAATGCAGGGCCGGGCTTTCGCCGCGACGCGGCACCTTCGCGGGAATGATGAAGCCGTAGTCGTTGGCGGCATGACAGGCGATACATTCCCCGCGCATGCCCTCGAAGGCGGCTTCGAAGCGATCCCAGTCGCGGCTTTCCACCGCCTCCGTCAGTTCGGGATACACGCGGTCGACGAACCGGGACGCGGTGTTCGCCCGCTTGGTCCGGGCCAGAGGTACGGTCTCGTCCAGCAAGCCGTGAAGCTTGTCCGCCTGGTAGGCGGCGAACTCCCATTGTTCCAGCTTCGCCGCCCAGTAGAGATTGCGGTAGCGCTCGGCCACGTCGAGCATCCAGTGCGAGGTGCCGGGCAGGATGTCGACCAGCGTCTCGACTTTTTCGTCAGTATCCGCCGTCTTGCGCCAGTCGGCGCTCGCGGTGGAGGCCGTCAGCATCAGCAGCAGAATCAGAACACGGCGCATGGCTTACTCCCCGCCGACCAGCGCGGCCGGCGCCTGATAGCGATGGAAGCCCTGATAGGGGCGGGATCGGCCGTTGTCGGTCAACGGATAGGTCCGGCTGTTGCAGGGTGCGCCCCCGTCAACCCGGATGCAGGCACCGGAAATGAATGCGGCGCCGGGACTCAGCAGAAAGCAGATCGCCGAGCTGATTTCGGATTCCGTGGCCAGGCGCTGGAGCGGCACACTCTCCTTGAGTTTCGGGATCATGGCCTTGATCGCCGGATCCTCGTAGGTATCCAGCCCGCTGGAAGCCACCCAGCCCGGGGCCACCGCATTCACCCGCACGCCGGCACCGCCCCACTCCACCGCACAGGTCTCTGTGAGGTTCAGCATGCCGGCGCGGGCGGCGCCCGAATGACCCATGCCGGGCATGCCGCCCCACATGTCGGCGATGATGTTCACGATGGCGCCGCCGTTCCGGTTCATGTGCTGATTGAACACCTCCCGGGCGACCAGAAAGCCCCCGGTGAGATTGGTGCGCACCACGGTCTCGAACCCTTTCTGGTTGATCCCGGCCAGTGGCGACGGAAACTGGCCACCGGCGTTGTTGATCAACCCGTCCAGCCGGCCGTGCTCGGCTAGTATCTCGCCGACGACCCGCTTGACGTCGTCTTCATGGCGGATGTCCAGGGCATGGCAGGTCGCCTGGCCGCCGTCCTCGGCGATCTCGGCCGCCACCTCGGCAAGCTTTTCGCTGCGCCGACCGACCAGCGCCACAATCGCGCCGAGGCTGGCCAGTTCATGCGCCACGCAGCGGCCGATGCCACTGCCGCCGCCGGTCACGAGAATGCGCTCGCCGGCGAACAGATCAGGCTTGAAGATTGAGTCGTATTTCACTGTTTGAGCTAGTCGTGAAGAACTGTAACCGTAGATCTCGCAGATTGACGCAGATGATTAAGCGCGCTTATGCCATGCGCGCCGCTTACCTGCGTGTTTTTGCCGATATCCACAAGTCCCGTCTTCGCGGACCGGAAATGGACCCGCCGATCTCGTCGCGTAACCAGATTGTCGGAAGATCGCATTCCGTTATCTCTTGCCAATCTGCGCCATCTGCGAAATCTGCGGTTCCCGTCTTGATCTTCGGTTCGCCGATCTACTTGCCAACCGCTTGTTCCAGCTCCGGCAGCACCTTGAACAGGTCGCCCACCAGCCCGAAGTCGGCGACTTCGAAGATCGGGGCTTCCTCGTCCTTGTTGATGGCAACGATGGTGCCGGCGTCCTTGATGCCCGCCAGATGCTGGATGGCACCTGAGATACCGAAGCACATGTACAGCTCGGGGCTGATGATCTTGCCGGTCTGGCCCACCTGCATGTCGTTGGGCACATACCCGGCGTCCACCGCCGCGCGGGAAGCGCCGACCGCCGCGCCGATCTTGTCGGCGAAGTCGTAGATGACCTTGAAATTCTCCTCGCTGCCCACGCCGCGGCCGCCGGAGACTACCTTGCCGGCGGTCTGCAGATCGGGCCGGTCGGAACTGCTGGCCTGGAGCTCGACGAAGCGGGTGTGGCCCGGAAGCTCGGCTTCGAGACTAAGGGCTTCCACCGCGGCACTGCCGCCCGCTCCCACCGCGCCGTAGGAGGCACAGCGGACAGAGGCCACCAGCGTCTGACCGTCCGGGGCGGTCACAGTATTTACCGCGTTGCCGGCGTAGATCGGCCGCTCGAATTCGTGCGGGCCGTGAACGGCTGCAATATCGGTGACCATGGCCACGCCCAGCTTGGCCGCCACCCGGGGCATGAGGTCCTTGCCGAAGGTGGTGTTGGGGCCCAGCACGTGAGTGTAGTCGCCGCCTTGCGCTGCCGCGGCGATCTGCGGGGCGTAGATGGCCGCCAGCGGATGGGCGTTCTCGGCCCGCTCGACGGTGAGCACGCGACTCACGCCGTCCAGGCCGGCCGCGGCTTCGGCGATGGGGCCGGCATTATCAGCCAGCACCAGGATGTCGATATCACCGCCGATCTCCGCGGCGCAGGCCACGGTCCGGGCGGTGGAGCTGTTGAGCTGGCCATCGAGATAATCGGCCACAATAAGAATCTTGCTCATGGGGATGAAATCTCCGAGAAAGTTCGGCGTTTCGCCTTGAAAACGGTTATCCGCAGATTACGCAGATGGGCGCAGATTCCTGCGGACCACCCTCTTCGCTTTCCTTCAATCACCGAAATCTGCGTAATCTGCGGATGTTCTTGTCTTACAACAGTCCCTTGTCCTTGAGCTTGCCGACTAGGTCGTCGACCGACTCGACCATCACGCCGGGCTCGCGCTCGGGCGGCGGCGCGGTCTTGCTGACGGTGATGGCGGCGGCGGCCTCGACGCCCAGTTCGCCGAGATCGGTTTCATCCAGCGGCTTCTTCTTGGCCTTCATGATGTCCGGTAGCTTGAGATAGCGCGGCTCGTTGAGACGCAGATCGGCGGTGATCACGGCCGGCAGATCGACGTCGATGACCTCGAGGCCAGCATCGATCTCCCGGGTCACCTTGGCGCTGCCGTCGCCCATGTCGATTTCGGAGGCGAACGTGGCCTGCGGCCATTCCAGCAGCGCGGCGGTCATCTGGCCGGTCTGGTTGTTGTCGTCGTCAATGGCCTGCTTGCCCATCAGGAAGACGCCGGGCTCTTCCTTTTCCGCCAGCGCCTTGAACACCCGGGCAGCGGTCAGAGGCTGGACTTCCTCGTCGCTGGCGACGTGAATCGCGCGGTCACAGCCGAACGCCAGCGCCGTGCGCAGGGTTTCCTGGCTGGCCTTGGGGCCAATGGTCACGGCCACCACTTCGTCGGCCACGCCGGCTTCCTTCCAGCGGATTGCCTGCTCGACGGCAATCTCGTCGAAGGGGTTCATGCTGTGCTTGACCCCGTCGGTGACCACGCCGGAACCGTCCGACTTGATCTGGATGCGCACGTTGTAGTCAATCGCGCGCTTCACCGCTACCAGTACTTTCATGCCATTCCGTCTCTTGTCGTTGATCTCGAAAACCTAACCGCAGATTACGCAGATGGACGCAGATTGTATGAAAGGGGTCGGGTAAGGCGCTCCTGATGCCAGTGCGAGCTTTCCGGCCGGGAGGGTCGCCATCCGTCTACCTACTGCATATGTGTAAATCTGCGTAATCTGCGGATCCTCTTGCTTGTCGTTCTACATGTTCGAATAGTTGGGCCCGCCGCCGCCCTCGGGCGCAACCCAGACGATGTTCTGGGCCGGGTCCTTGATGTCGCAGGTCTTGCAGTGCACGCAGTTCTGGGCGTTGATCTGAAACTGCGGCTGACCGTCATCACCGTCGACCACTTCGTACACCCCGGCCGGGCAGTACCTCTGGGCCGGTTCGGCGTACTTCGGCAGGTTCTGCTCGATCGGGATGGACGGGTCCTTGAGCTGTAGATGCACCGGCTGATCTTCCTCGTGATTGGTGCTGGACAGATGCACCGAGGACAGCTTGTCGAAGCTCAGCTTGTTGTCGTGCTTCGGGTACTCGATCTTTTCGGCCTGGTCCGCCGGCTTGAGCGTGGCGTGGTCCGGCGTACGGTCGTGCAGGTGCCAGGGCGCCTTGCCCCGGAACCAGTTCTGCTCGATGTAGTTGATCGCCCCGCCCCGCAAAGCGCCGTACTTGTGGATGGCGGCCCCGAAGTTGCGGCTGGCGTGCAGTTCCCCGTGCAGCCAGCTTTCCTCGAAACGTCGCGTGTAGCCGTCCAGCGCATCGTGGGCGCGGTCCGCGGCCACGGCCTCGAATGCCGCTTCGGCCGCCAGCATGCCCGACTTCATCGCGGTGTGATTGCCCTTGATCTTGGCAAAGTTCAGCGTGCCCGCATTGCAGCCAATCAACGCCCCACCGGGCATGACCATCTTCGGCAGGGAATTCAGGCCGCCCTTGCAGATGGCGCGTGCCCCGTAGGAAAGCCGTTTCCCACCCTCCAGATACTGGGCGATCTTCGGGTGATGCTTGAAGCGCTGGAATTCGTGGAACGGGCTCAGCCAGGGATTCTCATAGGACAGATCAACGATCAGGCCCACGGCGACCAGGTTGTCGTCGAAATGGTAGAGAAACGAGCCGCCGGGATTGGCGTTGTCCAGCGGCCAGCCGGCGCCGTGAACCACCAGGCCGGCTTCGAATTTCGCCGGATCGATCTCCCACAGCTCCTTCAGCCCGATGGCGTAATGCTGGGGATCGGCCTCTTTATCCAGCCCGTACTCGCGAATCAGGCGCTTGCCGATATGGCCGCGGCAGCCTTCGCCGAACAGGGTGTACCTGGCGCGCAGTTCGATGCCGGGGGTGTGCATGCCCTCCTTGGCTTCGCCCTGACGATCAACGCCCATGTCGCCGGTGAGAATGCCCTTGATCACGCCATCCTCGATGATGGCGTCGGCGGCGGCGAAACCGGGGTAGATTTCCACCCCGAGCTCTTCGGCCTGTTCACCCAGCCACCGGGTAAGTTTGCCCAGGCTGATGATGTAGTTGCCGTGGTTGTGCATCGGCCGCGGCACGAACGGGCCCGGCGTTTTCACGGCTTTCGAGCCGCTGGTGAAGAAGTAGACGTCGTCGCGGGATACCGGCGTATTCAGCGGCGCGCCCTTGTCCTGCCAGTCCGGAATTAGCTCGTTGAGCGCCCGCGGCTCGAATACAGCGCCCGAGAGGATGTGGGCGCCGACTTCGGAACCCTTTTCCACCACGCACACGTCTATCTCGCGGCCGGCTTCTGCCGCCATCTGCTTGGCGCGGATCGCCGCCGACAGGCCCGCCGGGCCGGCGCCGACAATGACGATGTCGTACTCCATGACATCGCGCTCGATTTCACTGCTCTCGTCACTCATAAACGCTCCGCCAATGCCCGGGGAACCGGGATCGGATGATCCAGCAACATCTGCCCGTAGCACTTGCCCTGCGGATCGACCCGCAGGCTGGCAATGCCGCCGCCGCCGAGCACCCGGGTGAGCAGGAAGTTCAACCCCCCAATGCCCGGCAACTCGAAGCGAAATACATCGCCCTCGAGGTAATGCCGGAAATAATCGGCCACCGCCGCCTCGCTCAGCGCCGCGCGAATGTAGGGCAGATAGTCGCGCTTGCGCGCCATGATACCGATGTTTGCGTTGTCACCCTTGTCACCGCTCCGGGCGATAGCCAGCCGTATCAGGGGGACGTTGACGCTGTCATTGCCGGCACTGGTGGTATCGCCGGGGGCATCCGAGGCCAGCGCCGGAGGCTGGCCTCCGCCTGTGGGAATGGCAATCTCGCGGGCGCTTCCATCGACGTCGATGCGAACCGGCAGCGCCTGCTTATCGACCAGCGCGGAATACAGCCGGATCACCGGACTCGGTCGCGGCCGCCCGCCGGCATAGCCGGTGATCCCGGGGGACATGGACACGGCCGCCTGCGCGATTTCGGTGCCGAACAGCTTCAGCGCCTGATCGGATTCATGCGTCAACGCCAGCCAGACCATCACCTCGCGGGCCGCCCGTGCCTGCCCGTTCGGCCCGTACATGGATTCGCCGCCGATCACCTGCACGCTGGTGCGGGTGAAGTCGCCGAAACCCGCCTGCCGCAGCAGGCGCCGGTTCTTGGCAATAAGCGCCTGCCCCACGCGCTCGGCCTTGGCCACCGCGTCGATACCGCCGATCACGAAGGTCGCGGTCAATCGGTAGCCGTCGGCATAGGTGGCCGATACTTTGTACGTACCGGTTGGCGGCAGACCGCGGGCGCCCGTGATGCGCACGCGATCCGCACCCATCCGCTCGATTTCGACGCCACTCCAGTCGCAGGTGACATCGGGTAGCAGGTAGGCCTTGGGATCGCCGATTTCGTAGAGCAGCTGCTCGGCGGCGGTGCCCACGCTCACCAGCCCACCGGTACCGGCGGGTTTGGTCAGTTCGAAACCGCCGTCGGCATGGCACTCGGCGATGGGGAAGCCCATGTTGTCGTAACCCGGCACCGACGCCCAGTCGGTATACAGGCCGCCGGTGCTCTGCACCCCGCATTCCAGCAGATGGCCGACCAGGCTGCCCGCCGACAGGCGATCGTGATCGTCCGAAGACCAACCGAACTCGTGCATCAGCGGGCCCAGTGCCAGCGCGCTGTCCACGCAGCGGCCGGTAATCACAACGTCCGCCCCGTCATCCAGCGCGGCGGCAATCGGCAGCGCCCCGAGATAGGCGTTCATGCTAAGGAAGCGATCCGGTCGGTGCTGGTTCGGATCCAGCGGCTGCAGCTGGTCCACCGCATCGCCGGTGGCCCAGCCGCTGAGATCGTCGCCGGTAACCACAGCGATGCGAAGATCCACGCCTGCCTCGCGGGCGGCGGCGTGCAGGGCGTCCCGGGCGCCGGCGGGGTTGACGCCACCGGCATTGGTTATCACGCGGATGCCCTGGCGCTTGATTTCGGGAAGCAGCGGTGCCAGCACCGGCACCAGATCCCGGCCCCAGCCGGCGTCGGGGTCGCGCATGCGCTGGCCGGTGAGAATCGACATCGTGACCTCGGCCAGATACTCGATCATCAGATAATCGAGCTGCCCGTCGGCCACGAGCTGGGCCGGTCCGGTGCGGGTGTCGCCCCACATCGCGGCGCCCCCGCCGATGCGCACGGTCTTTGGCATGCTCCTCCCCGACGTTGCTGAATGCGCCCGGCTCGCGGGACGCCGATTGTATGACAATCAGCCTAATGCGGACGATGACTGGTTAATACCACTCTATCGAGTAGTGCCGGCCTTTCTGCCGTGACCACCCATCCTGCTGACAACCGCCGGCCGCGGGCCGGCTCGAACCGGGGCCGCGGCGGCTTGGTCATCGCCCGGGACCAACAATCCGGCCCCGGACGAACATTGGCGTCAACCGTTGGCGGCCCGTGCCATGGTCACCGCATCGCCGCCACTCTGACGACTGCGGTAGTACTCGTCCTCGGAGAACACATCGACCTGGATCGCCTCCATCCGCGCTGCCTCCGCGTTGCGTATAGTCTCGGCCTCGGCGGCCGTGACCACGCCCTTGTCCAGCGCCTCGGCCAATGCCGCCGAGGGGTCGCGGGTCGTGATCTGGCCCTGCTTGATCGCCTTCATGATCTTGCCCTGCACCGGCCGGGCCTCGCTGACCAGACGCCACGCCTTGATCAGCCGGCCCATGCCGGGCTGACTTTCATCCGGCATGTACAGGCCATCCACGATCCGGTCGTACTGGGCGCCCGGCACCTGGATGGCATTGGCCACGGGGCGATCGAGCTTGTCGGAAGGCCCGGTGGACAGCGGGTTGGCCCGCAGCAGCAACCGGCCCGGATAGCGCAGCAACCAACCGACAACCGGGGCATCGAAGTTGGCGTAAATGCCCTCGAAGGCGTCCTGAATCTGCTTCAGGCTGTATTCCAGCGCCCACTGCACCACCGGGAGGTCTTCCGCCTGCCGGCCCTCGGCCTCGAAACGACGCAAAGTCGTGAACGCAAACAGTTGCCAGGAAAGTGCATCCGCAAAGCGGCCCGACAGCTTGCCCTTCTGCTTGAGTTTGGCGCCCACCAGGAACAGGGCCAGATCGGTGAGGAAGGCAAAGCGGGCCGATGCCCAGCCCAGCTTGCGGTAGTAGCGGGCAGTTGGGCCCTTCACCGGGCTGCGGAAGCTCCAGCCGCGGGTGAGTCCGCGGACCACGGTGCGCAGCCCGTTCATCACGAAGCTACCCATCCAGCCGAGCACCGCCGACTTGAACGCCGGCACGTCATCGTCTTCCAGTGACCGCAGGGTCTTGAGCGCGTACGGATGACAGCGTACCGCTCCTTGTCCGAAGATGATCAGCGTGCGGGTGAGGATGTTGGCCCCTTCCACCGTCACGCCCACCGGGGCGCCGATATAGGCGCCGCCGAGGATGTTGTTCGGCCCCTGCATGACGCCCGCCCCGGCCATCACGTCCAGGCCGTCGATCACCAGGCGCTGGCCCATCTCGGTGGTGTGTTGCTTGAGAATGGCCGATGTCACCGGCGGCTGGTTGCCATTGTCGACGCCCGCGCACACATAGACCCGCGAGGATTCCATCGCGTAGGCCATGGCCGCGATCTTGGCGATCTTGGCCTCCGGGCCTTCCATGTAGCCAATCGGAATATTGAACTGCTGGCGGACCATGCTGTAGGGCCCGGTGGCCGCGGCGGCCAGCTTGCAGTTGGCAATGCCGCCGGCCGGCAGCGACACCGCGCGACCGCCGGACAGCTGCTCCATGAGCATCCGCCAGCCCTCGCCCACGTTGCCGGGCCCGCCAATGACATTCTCGGCCGACACCACCACGTCCTTGCCGATGATCGGGCCGTTGTCAAACGCGGAAATGGGTAGATGGTGATCGCCCAGTTCCAGCCCCGGCGTGCCCTTGTGCACCAGCAAAACCGAAATGCCGGGATATTCGCCCTTGCCCAGCAGGTTGTCGGGGTCGGCGATGCCGGCGGCGACGCTGACCAGATTGGCCACCGGCGCCAGGGTGATGTAGCGCTTGGCAAAGTTCAGGCGAATCTTGATCTCGCCGTCGTCGTCCTTGAATACCACGCCCTCGGCCTTGATCGACGCCGCGTCCGACCCGGCGGTCGGCTCGGTCAGGCCGAAACAGGGCACGTATTCGCCCTTGGCCAGCTTGGGCAAGTACTCGTCCTTCTGCGCCTCGGTGCCGTATTCCATCAGCAGTTCGGCGGCGCCCAGGGTATTCGGGATCACCACCATGCTGCCCACGGCGCCCAGACCGCTGGTCTTCATCATCACCGCCGCGCGGCCCAGGGTCGACATGCCGAAGCCGCCGTATTCCTTGGGCACGATCAGGCCGAAAAAGCCCTTATCGCGCATGAATTGCCAGACTTCCGGCGGTACTTCACGGGATTCCTGGGTTTTCCAGGTGTCGACCATCCGCCAGAGTTCTTCCACCGGGCCGTCGAGGAACGCCTGCTCCTCGGCGGACAGCTTCGGGTAGGCCTCGGCCAGCATTGACGTGAAATCGGGATTGCCGGAGAAGAATTCCCCGTCCACCCACACCGAGCCCGCCTCCAGGGCCGCGCGCTCGGTATCCGAGATCTGCGGCAGAAGCCGGGCATCCTTGATCGTTTTCAGCAGCTTGGCAAACATTTTTGAAGTCCTCGCTGACGGCTGATTGGAGCGCTATGCGCATTACGCATGGCGGTTGGGAACCAGAATACCGTATTAACTGGCTTCGAAGCGGTCGCCGGATTCGGCCATCTTTTCCAGAATGGCGGCCGGGGCAAAGCGGTCACCATAGCGACCCGCTAGTTCCCGCGCCCGGGATACGAAGGCGGCCGGGCCACCCACGCTGTTGGTGAACTGCAGGGTTCCGCCGTGGAACGGCGCGAATCCCCAGCCGAAGATGCTGCCGATGTTGGCGTCGGCCGCGGTGGTCACCACACCCTCCTCGAAGCAGCGGGCGGTCTCGTTGGCCTGCGCGTAGAGCAGCCGGTCCACCATCTCCTGCTGCGAGAGCTGCTCGTCGGCCAGCGGGAAATGCTCGGCCAGACCCGGCCACAGGCGCTTCTTGCCGCCTTCCGGGTAATCGTAGAAGCCCTTGCCGGCCTTCTTGCCGGGCCGTTCCAGTTCCTCGACCATCTTGCGGACGGTGGGCTCGGCCGGGTGCGGGGCGTAGGGCTTGCCCTCGGCCTCGAAGTCCTTGCGGGTCTGGTCCATCACGTGCAGGGACAGCGACAGCGACACCTCGTCCTCCAGCGCCAGCGGACCCACCGGCATGCCAGCCTTCAGGCCCGCCTGCTCGATCGCCCGCGGGTGCTGACCCTCGGCGAGCATCGCGATGCCTTCCATCACATAGGTGGCGAAACAGCGCGACGTGTAGAAGCCGCGCGAATCGTTGACCACGATCGGGGTCTTGCGGATCTGCTGGACGTAGTCGAATGCGCGCGCCAGGGTCTCGTCGCTGGTCTTCTCGCCGACAATGATCTCCACCAGCGGCATCTTTTCGACCGGCGAGAAGAAATGGATGCCGATGAACTGATCGGGCCGGCTGCTGCGGGTGGCCAGGCCGGTGATCGGGAGCGTAGAAGTGTTGGACCCGAAGACACCCTTCGGGTCCATCACCGCCTCCGTCTCCTCCGTCACCTTGCCCTTCAATTCCCGGTCCTCGAATACCGCTTCGATGATGAGGTCGCAACCGTCGAGGTCGGCGACATCAGCCGTCGGCTTGATTCGGTCGAGAATTGCCTTCTTCCTGTCCGGCGTGCTCCGGCCACGCTGGATTGCCTTGTCTTCCAGGCCCTCGGAATAGGCCTTGCCCTTTTCCGCACCGGCCTGCTCGACGTCCTTGAGCACCACCTCGATACCGGCCTTGGCCGATACATAGGCAATGCCGGCGCCCATCATGCCCGCGCCCAGCACGCCGAGCTTCTTCACCTGGCCGGGTTCGACACCCTGCGGCCGGGATTCACCCTTGTTTATCTTGTTGAACTGGTACCAGAGGGTACCGATCATGTTCTTGGATTCCTGGCTGACCACCAGTTCCGCGAAGTAGCGGCCCTCGATCTTGAGCGCGGTGTCGAAGTCCACCAGCCCGCCCTCGTACACGGCCGACATGATGTTTCGCGGCGCGGGGTAATTGCCGCGCGTCTTCTGGTTCATCATCGCCGGAGCGATCGGCCACATGTGGCCCTGCGCCGGATGCTTGGAATCGCCACCGGGAAACTTGAAGCCCTTCTGGTCCCAGGGCTGGGTGGCCGGCTGACCGGACTCGATCACGCCCTCGATGAATTTGCGGGCACGGCGCATCATGTCGTCGGCGTCATCCGCCAGCTCGTCGATGAAGCCCTGCTTGGCGGCCTTTTCCGGCGACAGCTCCTTGCCCTCGGTCAACAGCGGCAGCGCCGCCTGGATGCCGATCAGACGCGGCAGGCGCTGGGTGCCGCCACCACCGGGCAGCACGCCCAGCTTGACTTCCGGCAGGGCCATCTTGGCCTTCGGGTCGTTGATGGCAATGCGCCGATGACAGGCCAGTGCCAGTTCCAGCCCGCCGCCCAGGGCTGACCCGTTGAGCGCGGCCACCACCGGCTTGCCGCAGCATTCCAGCCGCCGCAGCATGGCCTTGAAATCGCCGGCCATCTGCAATGCCACGGCCGGATCGGTCACGGCGAACAGGCCGTCGATGTCGGCCCCCACCATGAAGTTTTTCTTGCCAGAGGTAAGGATCACGCCAGTGACCGAGTCGTCGCTTTCAATGCGCTCGATCAGGGCCGCGAACGGTACCGAGAACTGATCGTTCAGGACATTGGCCGAGCGACCCGGCATGTCCAGCGTAAGAGTGAGAATACCCTTGTCGTCCTGTTCCACGCGGATGGCGTCGCCGCCAAGGTCCGTGTGCTCTTTCATGTTGGCTGCCATGACTGCAGGTCTCCTGATGATGGCTGGCCGGCGGCGATGATCATCGCCTGCCGTCCGGCCCGGCCGTTTGCCGGGGCTGTGTATCGGTGATTCAGACGCGCTCGATAACGGTGGCAATGCCCATGCCGCCGCCCACGCACAGCGTGATCAGCGCGGTCTGCTTGTCCTGGCGCTCGAGCTCGTCGAGCACCGTGTTCATCAGAATCGCGCCGGTGGCGCCCAGCGGATGGCCCATGGCGATGGAACCGCCGTTGACGTTGACCTTGTCGATGTCGATATCCAGATCACGCACCGCGCGGAGCACCACGGCTGCGAACGCCTCGTTGATCTCGAACAGATCGATATCCGACGCCTTCATGCCGGCCTTGTCCAGCGCCTTCTTGGAGGACGGACCCGGCCCGACCAGCATGATCGTGGGATCGGTGCCGGTTACCGCGGTCGACACGATGCGGCCGCGCGGCTTCAGCCCCAGGGCCTTGCCCTTGTCCTCGCTGCCGATCAGCACCAGTGATGCGCCGTCGACAATGCCGGAGGAATTGCCGGCGTGGTGGACGTGGTTGATCGACTCCACCGTGGGGTACTTGGCCAAGGCGGTGTCATCAAAGCCCATCTGCCCCATCTGCTCGAACGAGGGCTTGAGGCCGCCCAGCGCCTCGGTACTGCTGTCGGGACGAATGGTCTCGTCGTGATCCAGCACGACCAGCCCGTTGACGTCGCGCACCGGGATCAGCGACTTGCCAAAGCGGCCGTCCTCGCGCGCCGCGGCGGCCCGCTGATGGGAGCGCACGGCAAAGGCATCCACGTCATCGCGGGAAAAACCCTCGATGGATGCGATCAGGTCCGCGCCGATGCCCTGGGGCGCAAAGCCCATGGCGTCATTCACGCGCGGATCCATCGCCATGGCCCCGCCGTCCGAGCCCATGGGCCAGCGCGACATCGACTCGACCCCGCCGGCGACCACCAGGTCCTCCCAGCCGGAACGCACTTTCTGGGCGGCCAGGTTCACCGACTCCAGCCCGGAGGCGCAGAAACGGCTTTGGGTGACGCCGGCCACGCGCTCGTCCCAGCCGGAATAGATCACGGCGGTGCGGGCAATATCCGCGCCCTGCTCTCCCACCGGGGTGACACAGCCCAGCACCACATCGTCCACTTGGCTGGTATCCAGCTCGTTGCGGGTCTGCACCGCGTCGAACAGATTCTTGAGCAGGTGAACGGGACTGACCTCGTGCAGGGAGCCGTCCTTCTTGCCCTTGCCACGGGGCGTGCGGACAGCGTCGAAAATTAGCGCTTCGGACATCGCTCGATTTCCTGTAATAAGTGTTACGTTTGCGCCGGCAGAGCAGCCGCGCCAGATACCGGAAAGAAATCTAATCAAAAAGCCGGCAAAAATCAACTCGCTCGATCGGCTGATCACCGGCCACTTTTCACGCTTCTGTCATCGCGGTTATCATGGCCGGCCCCGGGGATAGCGCCCGGTAATATCTGTTGTTGGAAAGGTACGAGCATGGATCAAGTAGACCCGCGCCTGTTGTCGATCGCGGACATGGATCACAAGACCCGTGAACGCATTGAAGCCGCCGTGCTGGCGCTGTTCTCGGAACAGGAGTACCACCGCGTCAAGCTCATCGATGTGGCCACCATGGGCCGCGTGAGCCTGCAGACCATCTACAAGTATTACGGCGGCAAGGAAACCCTGCTTTTTTCCAGTCTCGATTCCTGGCTGAGCGAGCTCGCCAAGCGGATGATCGATCACCTGAGCGGTATCGAGAACTACAAGGATCGCCTGCGCAAGGTGTTCTGGGTGATGCTCGACTACTTCGAGCACAACCCGCGGGTCGCCCAGATCATCATGAGCTCGGTCTACCTGAATACCTGGCGCCGCGATGACACCTTCCGTCAGCCCGAGCTGATGTCCATCTTCATGAAGGTGCTCGGCGAAGGCCGCGAACAGGGCGTGTTCCGCGAGGACGTGGATGAAAAGGATCTGCTCGATATCTTCCTCGGCGTAGCCACCCGCAAGATTTCCATGTGGCTGGTACGCGGCCAGAGCGAGCCTCTGACCGAAAAGGCCCCGGTCCTGTTCGACATGATCTGGGCCGCGATGAGCCGGGAAAGCTCAAGCGAGCCGCAGGCCGTTCGGGCCAAGGCGTCCTGACTCCGGCGATGCACCGGCGCCATGAATCGCGCCCCGCGGTCGGCATCACCGTAAGGCCGCATTCATGCGGCCGATCTGCTCGGCGGTAAACTGCCCGGTAACCAGGCTAGAGCGTATTCGTCGCCCTCGCCGACTCCAGCGAGCCCGCCAGCAACGACTCCAGCTTCTGCTGGGTCGCACCGCCATCCTGCGACGAGAACTGCACCCCGATGCCCGGCTGACGCTGACCCTGCGCCCCGCGCGGCGTGATCCAGGCCACCCGGCCGGCCACCGGCAGGCGTTCGCCGTGTTCGACCAGATTGACCAGCAGGAACACTTCGTCGCCCATGTTCAGCTGCTGCCCGCGCAGTTGGCTGCGGGGCACGAACAGGCCGCCGTTGTTGAGAAACGGCATGTAGGCGGCATAAAGCGCCTGCTTGTCGGCCAGTTCCAGCGTGATGATGCCCGGCTGGGCGGCGGTATCGGCACTCATGCGGCTCGTTTCTCCCGGCGGCGGCAATCCAGAAAGGCAATGGCCAGCGATTCCAGTGTTAACTGGCGATCGACGCTGGCCTCGAGCAATCGGCGGGTATGCGTCAGTGTTGGCGGCAGCCGCCGCAACGCCTGCCCGTCGAGCAATTCTGCCATGCGCCGCAGTTCCCGCGCACGATCGCGGAAGACCAGCGTGTTATCGGGTGCGCCGGAGGTCAGCTTGAGCAGATCGGCCACCACACGGTAAAGCCAGTCCACCACCCAACCCGGTTCGGCTTTCTGCCACTCGGCAGCGATACTGACCGGGTCCCGCCGCGCGGCCAGCAGATTGGCCAGCCCCTCGAACAACGTTCCCTGCTCGGTGGCCACCGGGGACTCGGCCAGGGTCAGAGCCTGCAGCGGCGCGTGCCGGGCCAGCGGCATGGCATCGGCAACCGCGGCCGGCATGCTGGCCAGCCAATCGGCCACGCCCGCCGGATCGGGCCGGTCCACACGCCACATCTGGCAACGACTGCGAATGGTGGGCAGGACGCGATCGCGCCGGTCCGTGATCAGCAGGATGCGCGAGCTTGCTGGAGGCTCCTCCAGTGCCTTGAGCAGGCTGTTGGCGGCCTGCACGGTCAGCCGGTCCGCCGGATCGATCAGGCCGATCCGGCCGCCGGCGAACTGGGGCGTGGTATAGAGCCGCCGGCAGAACTCTCGCACGGCGTCGACGCCGATGGTCTTGCCCGGTTCGGGCGGCTCCAGCCGGGAATGATCGGGGTGCGAGCCAGCCGCCACCTGGATGCAGGCGCGGCACTGGCCACAGGGCAGTCGGGATGCGTCCGCCTGTTCGCAAAGCAGCGCCCGCAGAATCACCCCAGCCAAATGGCGTTTGCCGATGCCCGGTGCGCCGGTCAGCAACAGCGCATGGCCGGCGCGCTCGCCACGCAGCACCGGCGCAAAACGGGCCCAGACCGCCTGCTGCCAGGGGTAGAGCTGGTGGCCGGCCAGCTCGTTCACAGCATGGCCCCGATCAGCTGACGAACCTGCTCGGCAACGGCGTCGCTCGGGGCGGTGGCATCCACCCGCCGGTAGCGGTCGGGGTCGGCCTCGGCCCGGGCGGCGTAGGCCTGACGGACCTGTTCGTGGAACGCCTGCTGTTCACGATCGAAGCGGTTCGACACGCCGCGCCCGTTGACGCGCCCGATGCCGACCTCCACCGGCAGATCGAACCACAGCACCCGGTCTGGACGCCGCTCACCCTGCACCAGGCGTTCCAGAGTGGCCACCGCTTCCGCGCCGAGCCCGCGGGCCGCGCCCTGGTAGGCGTAGCTGGCGTCGGTGAAACGGTCGCAGATCACCCAGGCCCCGGCCGCCAGCGCCGGCTCGATGCAGTCGCGCAGATGCGAGGCGCGTGCGGCAAACATCAACAGCAGTTCACTCATGGCCGGCATCGACTCGCCGTGATCGGCCAGCAGCACGCCGCGGATGGCTTCGGCCAGCGGCGTGCCGCCCGGCTCGCGGGTGACCACCACCGACTGCCCGGCCTGCTCCAGCATCTCGCGGATGATCGGCACGGCGCTGCTCTTGCCGGCGCCCTCCGTGCCTTCGAGCGTGATCAAGCAGCCGCTCATTGCTTTAGCTGGTATTCGCGCACTGCACGCTTGTGCGCTTCATAGGTGCGGGAAAACACATGCGTGCCATCCCCGCGGGAGACGAAATACAGAGCCTCCCCCTCGGCCGGCTGCACCGCCGCCTCCAGGGCGGCCCGGCCCGGCAGGGCGATCGGCGTGGGCGGCAAGCCCCGTCGCTTGTAGGTGTTGTACGGCCCGTCGGCCTCGAGATCGCGCCGTCGCAGATTGCCGTCAAAGTCTTCAATGCCGTAGATCACCGTGGGGTCGGTCTGTAACAGCATGCCCTTTTCCAGCCGCCGGATGAACACGCCGGCAATGCGGTCGCGCTCGCCGGCCCGGCCGGTCTCCTTTTCGATGATCGAGGCCAGAATCAGGGCCTCGTCGGGCGATTCAAGCGGCAGATCGGGCCGGCGATCGGCCCAGATATCGGCCAGCGTGGTTTCCATCGACTCGAACGCCCGGCGCAGAAACTCGACATCGGTGGTATCGCGGGGGAACAGATAGGTATCAGGCAGGAAACGGCCCTCGGGATGCAGATCCGGTGCACCGATGGCCGCCATCAACTCGCCGGCATCGGCCTCCGCCATCGTGGTCCGGATCGCCGGATGGGCTTCCACGGCCGATCGCAGTTCGCGGAAGGTCCAGCCCTCCACCACCGTCAGCCGGTGCTGGACCGTGCGACCCTCCACCAGCGTATTCAGCACCGCCGGCGGGCGCAGCCCCGGTTCCAGGGCGTATTCGCCGCTCTTGACCTGCCCGGTGACGTCCCGCAGCCGGGCGTAGCCGATCAGGTAGTAACGTTCGCGTTCATGCCGGAACAGACCGGCGTCTGCCAGCCGCGCCACCACCTGCCGGAAGCCGGCACCGGCCGGAATCTGCACGGTAGTGGTGTCGGCCGCGGGCACCGGCGCATCCAGAAAGCGCCAGACATCGGCAGCCAATGCAGCGCCAGCCAGCAGCGCGAACAGCAGCAGGCTTATCAGAACCCCGCGCATGCCGCCGCCAATTGCGCCTGACACCACCGCGTGAACGGTCCGACCGGGTAATGCTGTTGCGCCCACTGCCGCACCGGCCAGATCTCCATTGCACTGTTACAGACAAACACTTCGCTGGCGCGCTCGAGCATCGCCGCATGCACATCGATTTCCATGACCGGGCGATCATCATGGCGGCAGGCCCCGATGAGGCGCTGCCGGGTGGCGCCGATCACGCCGGCATCGACAATTGCCGGCGTCACCACCACATCGTCTATGACCGCGAACAGATTGCTCATGGTGCCACAGACCAGCCGTCCGTCCGCCGTCCCCATCAGCGCTTCCGGCCAGCCCTGATCCGCGCATTCCCGGCGTGCCAGCACCTGCTCCAGCCGGTTGCAGTGCTTGATGCCGGCCAGCGCCGGCTGACAGCCGAGCGCCACGCTGGAATGGCCGAGGATAATGCCGCTATCGGCATGCTCGGGCGGATGGGCGGCCGGGCCAAACCGGTACAGGCGGCAGCAGGCCTCGGCGGTCGACGGCGGCGTGTAGCCGCGTCCGCCCACGCCGCGGGTAACCAGAATCTTGAGGATGCCGTCACCGCCATCGGCGAACAGCGACGCGACGTCGGCGGCCAGGACGTCCGGCTCGGGTGCGGAAAGCCCGATACGCTCACAATCATGAACCAGCCGCGCGACGTGAAACGGCCAGGCAATCGGCAGTCCACCCGCCATGCGCAGGGTGCGGAAAACGCCGTCGCCGTAATGCAGGCCCCGGTCCATCGGGTCGACCGCCTCAGGCGTGCCGCCGTGCACCCGCATGATCGGCCCGCTCATGCCGCCAATCCCAGCGCCAGCAGCATTCCGCGCGCCTTGGCCCGACTTTCGGCCAGCTCCTGGCGCGGGTCGGAGTCGGCCACGATGCCGGCGCCGGCGCGCAGGCTGAGCGAGTCGCCGCGCTGGGCCAGGCTACGAATCAGAATATTGGTGTCCAGCCGGCCGTCACGCCCCAGATACCCGAAGGCGCCGGTGTAGGCGCCCCGCGGTTCCCCCTCCAGTTCGGCGATGATCTCCATGCAGCGCACCTTGGGACAACCCGTGATGGTGCCGCCGGGAAACACCGCCCGCAGCGCCGCCCCCGGCCCCACCCCGGGCCGCAGGCGGCCGGACACGTTGGACACGATGTGGTGCACGTGGGCGTAGGACTCCACCGTCATCAGTTCATCCACGGTCACGCTGCCATAACGGCAGACCCGGCCCAGGTCATTGCGTTCCAGGTCGATGAGCATCACGTGTTCGGCCCGCTCCTTGGGATGGGCCATGAGTTCCCGGGTCATCGCGGCATCGTCGCCGCGCCGCGGCCGGGTGCCGGCGATGGGGCGGGTATCGGCGCGATCACCGGCCACGCGCAGCAGGCGCTCCGGTGAGGAACTGATCACCGACGCCCCGTCCCAGGTCATCAAACCGGAGAACGGCGCCGGATTGGCCCGCCGCAGCGCCGAGTAGAGGTCGGCCGGCCCGGTTTCCGGCGCCAGCCACGCCCGCCAGGCGCGCGACAGGTTTACCTGGAACACGTCGCCCGCCCGGATGTAATCGCGGATGCGGCTGACATGATCCAGATAGCGTTCGGGCTCGTCCTCGTCCCAGTCACGCACCGTGACCGGCCGGTCCGGCATGGTGGCGCAGGCCGCCAGATCTGCCGTCATGTCATCGAGACAGGCTTCGGCTTCGGGTTCGGCCACCGCGAATACGGCCTGCTCGCGTCGATCATGGATCAGCGCCGCGGGACAGCGGACGGCCAGGGCCCGCGGCAGCACCGGATCGGGCTTCCAGGGGAGATGGGGCTCCACCTGGCCGGCCAGCTCATAGCCCAGATAGACGAACCAGCCCCCGGTGAACGGCAGCTCGCCGACCGGCTGTGGTGAAACCTGGCTGCGCCAGTGATCCAGGGCGGTGAGAAAGTCGCCGCCGGCCGCGTCAGCCCCCGGGCCGTCGAGGTGACGACCGTCCAGGCACAGCGCCTCGCCGGGAAAGGCGAAAACGATGTCGTAACGCCCCTGAGCCACCGCCCCGGCACTGGATTCCAGCAGGAACGGATAGCGTTCGGGGTTGTGCCGGTGCAGGGCCAGAGCGTCGAACCCGGCCGCCGGCATGGGCAGCGCGCGCACCCGGCAACCGGCCGGAGCCGAGATTGCCGTGTTCATCACCGATGGACTAGAGAGTGCGGAAAACGAGGGTGCCGTTGGTGCCCCCGAAGCCGAAGGAGTTGCTCAGTGCCGCGGTCATGGCGTGGTCGCGGGCCTCGCCGGGCACGTAGTCGAGATCGCAGCCTTCGCCGGGATTGTCCAGGTTGATCGTCGGCGGCAGCACCTGATCGCGCAGGGCCAGCAGCGTGAACACCGCTTCCGCGGCGCCCGCGGCCCCCAGCATGTGACCGGTCATCGACTTGGTCGAGGACACCGGCAGCGAATCGGCATGATCCCCGAACACCGCCCGCACGGCCCGGGTTTCCTCGACATCCCCGGCCCGCGTGGAGGTGCCGTGGGCGTTGACGTAGCCGATGGCATCCGGATTCAGGCCGGCATCCTTGAGGGCTGCATTCATGCAGCGCACCGCCCCGCCCCCGCCTTCGGCCGGCAGGGTGATGTGGTAGGCATCGCCGCTCATGCCGAACCCGACCAGTTCGGCATAGATGGTGGCGCCACGCGCCTTCGCGCGTTCGTATTCCTCCATCACCAGTACGCCCGCGCCATCGGACAGCACGAACCCGTCCCGATCGGCGTCCCAGGGACGGCTGGCCGCTTCCGGGTCGTCGTTGCGGGTGGAAAGCGCCCGCGCGGCGCAGAAACCCGCCATGCCGATGGGGTTGCAAGCCATCTCGGTGCCACCGGCGACGATCACGTCAGCGTCACCGTACGCAATCATGCGCCCGGCATTGCCGATGTTGTGGGTGCCGGTGGTACAGGCGGTGACCGTGGCCACGTTCGGGCCCTGCAGGCCGAACTGGATGGACACCTGGCCCGAGACCATGTTGATGATGCTGCTGGGGATGAAGAACGGCGAGACTTTCTTGGTGTTGTAGTCGTTGGCGTAGAACTTCTCGCAGGTCTCTTCGATGGTGCCGATGCCGCCGATGCCGGAGCCGATCGACACCCCGATGCGGGTGAGGTCCTCGGCCTCGAGGTCCAGCCCCGAATCCTGCACCGCCTGGCCGGCGGCCGCCACACCGTAATGCACGAAGGCATCGTATTTGCGGGCGTCCTTGGGGTTCATGTAATCCGCGACGTTGAAGTCACGGATCGGCCCGCCGAAGCGGGTGGGATAACCGGAGATATCGAACGTATCCACCGGTCCGATACCGCTACGGCCCGCGAGAATGCTGTCCCAGCTTTCCCGGACCGTTAGCCCGACCGGGGACACCAGCCCCATTCCGGTGACGACGACGCGACGCTTGCCCAATTTGCCCCCTGACCTGCCGATGGAACCGCGAACGAAACCGCCGGGCGATCAGCTCTCGGCGTGCGACTTGATGTAATCGACCGCGTCCTGCACGCACACGATCTTTTCGGCTTCCTCGTCGGGAATGTCGATCTCGAACTCTTCTTCCAGCGCCATCACCAGCTCGACCGTATCGAGGGAGTCGGCACCCAGATCATCGACGAAGGAGGCTTCGCTGGTGACCTGATCCTCACCCACGCTCAGCTGCTCGGCGATGATCTTCTGAACTCGTTCCTGCACACTGCTCATGCTTATGCTCCTGCGGTATCGGGCTGTGTCGCCCTTGAGTTGTTGCGGGGTCTTTCCGGCAATGGCGCGCCATTTTAGGCAAAAACCCCGGTCCAGGCTACAAACGCCAGACCGGCTTCACCCCATGTGGAGCCCACCGTTGACGTTGATGGTTTCGCCGGTGATGTAACCGGCGGACTCGGATGCGAGAAAGCGTACGGCCGCGGCCACGTCGTCGACCGCGCCCAGCCGCCCCAGTGGCACCTGCCCCAGCAGCGCCTCGCGCTGGGCATCGGGCAGGTCGCGGGTCATGTCGGTATCGATGAATCCGGGCGCCACCGCGTTGACGGTGATGCCGCGCGAGGCCACTTCGCGGGCCAGCGAGCGGGTCAGGCCGATCACCCCGGCCTTGGCGGCGGAATAGTTCACCTGCCCGGCATTGCCCATCTGGCCGACCACCGAGGTGATACTGACGATGCGCCCGCCGCGGGCCTTCATCATGCCGCGCAGCACCGCCTTGCAGCAGCGGTAGACGCCGGCGAGGTTGGTGTCGATCACCGCATCCCATTCCTCGTCCTTCATGCGCATGACGAGGTTGTCGCGGGTGATCGCGGCGTTGTTGACCAGGATGGTCGGGGTGCCGAATTCGTCGGCGACGGCCTTGACCAGTGCTGCCGGATGATCCGGATCGGCCACATCCAGCACCCGGCCGGCGCCCTTGATGCCGGCCTCGGCCAGCGCCTTGTCGATGGTGGCCGAGCCGGTTTCCGACGTCGCCGTGCCGATCACCGTGGCGCCCGCTTCGCCCAGGGTTCGGGCTATCGCTGCACCAATGCCCCGCGAGGCACCGGTGACCAGTGCAATCTGCTCGTTCAAGAGAGTCCCCCGTCGTCTGTCTCAGGCGGTCGCGGCGGCCAGTCCCGCTGTCAGGCCGTCCGGGTCCTGCAGCGCCGTCGCGTCGATATCACGGTCGATTCGCTTGTTCAGGCCGGTCAGCACCTTGCCGGGCCCACACTCCAGCATCACCCCGATGCCCGCCCCGCGCAATGCCCGAATGGTCTCGGTCCAGCGTACCGGCCGTTCCAGCTGGGAAACCAGCGCCTTGCGGATGCCGTCGACATCCTCCCGCTGCTGCGCGTCCACATTATGCAGGACCGGGATCGAGGGGGTGCGCAGCGGAATCTCGGCCAGGTGGGAGCGCAGGCGTTCGCCCGCCGGCCGCATCAGATCACAATGCGACGGCACGCTCACCGGCAGCCGCTTCGCCATTTTTGCGCCCTGCTCTTTCGCCAGCGCCATGGCACGTTCCACCGCGGCGGTCTCACCGGCAATCACGACCTGGCCGGGGGAATTGAAGTTGGCCGGGGCCACCACGTCGCCCTCACCGGCCGCCTGCTGGCAGATCTCGGCAATGGCGTCGTCATCGAGGCCGATCACGGCGGCCATGGCGCCTTCGCCGGCCGGTACCGCGTTCTGCATTGCCTGTCCGCGCAGTTCGGTCAACCGCAGGCCATCGCTGAATTCCAGCGCCCCGGCGGCCACCAGCGCGGTGTACTCGCCCAGGCTGTGGCCGGCCATCGCTGCCGGCATAGTGCCGCCCCGCGCTTCCCAGATACGCCAAACGGCAAGACCGGCGGCCAGCAGGGCCGGCTGGGTCTTCTCGGTGCTGTCCAGCGCCTCGGCCGGGCCTTCGCGGACCAGCGTGGCCAGATCGTAACCGAGCACTTCACCGGCCTCACGCAGGGTCTTTCCCACCTCGGGATAGTGTTCGGACAGCGCCGACAGCATGCCGACGGACTGCGACCCCTGACCGGGGAAAAGCATTGCGAAACGGGCCATCAGGCACCCTGGAGTCCAAAACCGGCGCCAATCATACGCACCCCTTCCGCCGTTGACCACGTTCGGTGAATGGGCGGTGTTTGTTATTATTGAGTCATCGATATCCTGCCCATCGAACCCATCCGCGACGGAGCGCGCCGTGATCACGCCCGAACTGACCGTCGCTGCCCTGGTCGAACGTAATGGCCGTTTTCTCATGGTGGAGGAAGTGGTTCGCAAGCAGACCGTGCTCAATCAGCCCGCCGGCCACGTGGAATACGGCGAAAGCGCCCTTGATGCGGTGGTTCGCGAAACCCGCGAGGAAACCGCCTGGCGCTTCACCCCGACCGCCCTGGTAGGCACCTACCTGTGGCGGATACCCAGCGCGACCCGACATGTGATGCGAATCCTGTTTACCGGCGACGTGTCCGACCACGACAGCGATAGCGAGCTGGACGACGGCATCATCGCCACCCACTGGATGGACTATCGCGCCCTGCAGGCCGCCGAGGAGCGGCTGCGCACGCCGCTGGTGCTGCACGGGCTGGACGATTATCTGGCTGGCCGGCGGCTGCCGCTGGATGCCGTGCGCTGCTTTGACTACACCGGCGCGCCGCGATGAGCCGTCACGTCATCGTGGGCCTGTCCGGCGGGGTGGATTCGGCCGTGGCCGCTCTGCGCCTGATCGAGGCCGGCGACCGGGTGGAAGGCCTGTTCATGTTCAACTGGGCGGAGGACGAGGCCGGCCGGTGCCAGGCCGCCGATGACTTCGAGGCCGCCCGCGCGGCCGCCGAGGTGCTGGACATTCCCCTGCACCGGGCCGATTTCTCGGCCGAGTATCGCCAGCGGGTGTTCCAGCCGTTCGTGGACGGCTATGCCGCCGGGCGCACCCCCAACCCGGACGTGCTGTGCAACCGCGAGGTGAAATTCGACCCGTTCCTGAATCACGCCCGCCGGCTGGGCGCGGACTGCATCGCCACCGGCCATTACGCCCGCGTCGAAGCCGACGGCTCGGGCTGGCGCCTGCGGCGCGGCGTCGACCCCGGCAAGGATCAATCCTATTTCCTGGCGGCGGTCCCGCAGGTGGCGCTGGCACGTACGCTGTTTCCCCTGGGCGATCTGCATAAACCGGAGGTGCGCGAAATGGCCCGGGCCGCCGGCCTGCCCAACCACGCGCGCCAGGACAGCACCGGCGTCTGCTTCATCGGCGAGCGGGATTTCGACGGCTTCCTGGCCGGCTACGTGGACGCCACGCCCGGCCCCATTCGGGTGGCGGACGGCCCGCTGGCCGGCACCGACATCGGCCGCCATCGCGGGCTGGCGTTCCACACCATCGGGCAGCGCCGCGGGCTGGGCATCGGCGGCGTGCGCGGCGCACCCGACGCGCCCTGGTTCGTGGTGGACAAGGCCATGACTGATTCGGTGCTCTGGGTCAGCCAGAATCCGGATCACCCGGCCCTGCGCCCGCGGCTGGTCGATACCGCCGCGCCGCAGTGGATCGGCCCGGCCCCGAGCCTGCCGCTGACCTGCCGGGTACAGGTGCGCTACCGCCAGACCGATCAGCCGTGCGTGGCCACCAGCCGGGACGACGGCCTGCGGCTGCATTTCGACGAACCGCCATTCGCCGCGGCCCCGGGGCAGTACGCGGTGTTCTATGACGGCGATGTCTGTCTGGGCTGCGCCGAGATCGACCGCGTGCCGGTCGCTACCACTGAGGCGGCATGAGCGGCATCGACAACGCCACCCGCAACCAGGCCCTGGCCCTGGCCGGCATCGCCCAGTTCGTGCTGGACGCCCACCGCCTGGCCGATTCCGGCCGGCTGGACCGCGTGCCGCTGGCCGACGCCCTGCACGTGATCTTCACCACCAATCCGGATCGCGCCGAAGACGTGCTCGGCGACCCGGCCGTCATCCGCGACGGTGCCGCTTTCCTGCGTCGCCAGTTCGGCAGGCGCGAGGGGCGGCAAGATGATGCCCCCACCGCCCGCGCCATCGGTCTGGTGGTGCGGCTGGGCAAGCGCCTGCTCGCCCGCAATGAGTCGCTGACCCAACTGAGCGGCGCCATCGGCCGGGCAAAATTCGCCGACGACGACCGCCAGATTCCCGGCATTCTCGATCAGGCCTACCGCGACATCCTCAGCCCCATCGGGCCGCGCATCATGGTTCGCGGCAATCCCGAGCATCTGCAGAACATCGAGGTGACCGAGCATGTACGCGTGCTGCTGATGGCGGCGGTGCGCTGTGCCGTGCTCTGGTATCACTGCGGCGGCCGGCTGTGGCGGTTGCTGGTGTTGCGCAAGCGGCTGCTGGCGGCGCTGGATGATCTGCCGGGGACCGCCGGCGCGGCATGACGCGCCGCAGCACGGTACAGCCGCGGCGCGCAATCCGTTATAATGCGGCCTCGCATGTCGCCCCGGACGTGTTGTCCTGGCGGCGACTCCCCGGCCACCGAACACTCGTCTTGGAGAGGACGCGATGACGGACAGCTTCAATGTTCGTGCCCAGCTTGACGCGGGCGCCAAACAATATGACTACTTCAGCCTGAAAACGCTGGAGGAGACGTTCCCCGAGGCGGCAAAGCTGCCCTACTCGCACAAGATCCTGCTGGAGAATCTGCTCCGGCACGAGGACGGCGAGGATGTCACCAAGGCTGACATCGAGGCATTGGCGAAGTGGGACGCCAAGGCCGAACCGTCGAAGGAGATTTCCTTCACCCCGGCCCGTGTGGTCCTGCAGGACTTTACCGGCGTGCCGGCGATCGTCGATCTGGCCGCCATGCGCGACGCCATGGCCAAGCTGGGCGGCGACCCGGAAAAGATCAACCCGCTGTCGCCCGCCGAGCTGGTCATCGACCACTCCGTAATGGTGGACGAGTACGGCAGCGACCAGGCCTTCGATCTGAACGCCAAGCTGGAATTCAACCGCAACAAGGAGCGCTACGCGTTCCTGCGCTGGGGCCAGGGCGCGTTCGACAACTTCAAGGTGGTGCCGCCGGACACCGGCATCGTGCATCAGGTGAACCTGGAATACCTGGCCCGCGTGGTCTTCGGCAACGACGAGAACAACCTCGCCTACCCGGATACGCTGGTGGGCACCGATTCGCACACCACCATGATCAACGGCGTGGGCGTGCTCGGCTGGGGTGTGGGCGGCATCGAGGCGGAAGCCGCCATGCTGGGCCAGCCGATTTCCATGCTGATCCCGCAGGTGGTCGGCTTCCGCCTGACCGGCAAGCTGGCCGAGGGCACCACCGCCACCGACCTGGTGCTGACGGTCACCGAAATGCTTCGCGAGAAGGGCGTGGTGGGCAAGTTCGTCGAATTCTTCGGCGACGGTCTGGCCGACCTGCCCCTGGCCGACCGCGCCACCATCGCCAACATGGCCCCGGAATACGGCGCCACCTGCGGCATCTTCCCGGTGGACGGCGAAACCCTGCGCTACATGGAACTCACCGGCCGGCCGCAGGAACAGCGCGACCTGGTCGAGGCCTACGCCAAGGCCCAGGGCATGTGGCGCGAGGACGGCGCCCCGGACGCCAACTACACCGACATCCTGGAACTGGATCTGGGCACCGTGCAGCCCTCGCTGGCCGGTCCCAAGCGCCCGCAGGACCGCGTGCTGCTCAAGGACATGCAGGAAACCTATCGCCGCGAGGTCCAGCCGTTCGTTGATCAGCGCAACGGCAAGAAGAGCGAGGCCGAAGCCCGCATGGAAGGCGAAGCCGGCCTGCCCAGCGGCACCGAGGACGGCGTGGCCAACGTCAACTACAAGGAAGCGGACTTCCAGCTGAAGGACGGCGCGGTGGTGATCGCGGCGATCACCTCCTGCACCAACACCTCCAATCCGGCGGTGATGATCGGTGCCGGCCTGCTGGCGCGCAACGCCATCAACAAGGGGCTGAACGTCAAGCCGTGGGTGAAGACCTCCCTGGCCCCCGGCTCCAAGGTGGTTACCGACTACCTGGCCAAGGCCGGGCTGGACGATGACCTGGAAGGCCTGGGCTTCCATCTGGTGGGCTACGGCTGCACCACCTGCATCGGCAACTCCGGCCCGCTGCCGGAACCGATCAGCGCCGCGGTCAACGAGCACCACCTGAACGTGGCCTCCGTGCTGTCCGGCAACCGCAACTTCGAAGGCCGCGTGCACGGCGACGTGCGCATGAACTTCCTGGCCTCCCCGCCGCTGGTGGTGGCCTACGCCCTGGCCGGCACCGTGGATATCGACCTGTCCAACGACCCCATCGGCCAGGACCAGGATGGCAACGATGTCTTTCTCAAGGACATCTGGCCGAGCCAGAAAGAGGTGTACGACACCATCGGCACCTCGCTGAACTCGCAGATGTTCACCGACAGCTACGGCGACGTGTTTGCCGGCGACGACCGCTGGCAGAAGCTGGACGTGCCGGAGGGCGAGATCTACAAGTGGGACGAGAGTTCCACCTACGTGCAGAACCCGCCCTACTTCGAAGGCATGAGCGTGGACGTGGCCGACATCCCGGGCATCAGCGGCGCCCGCTGCCTGGCCCTGCTGGGGGATTCGATCACCACCGATCACATCTCCCCCGCCGGTGCCATCAAGGCCGAGACCCCGGCCGGCCAGTACCTGATGGAACAGGGCGTCAAGCCGGCGGACTTCAACTCCTACGGCTCGCGGCGCGGCAATCACCAGGTGATGATGCGCGGCACCTTCGCCAACGTGCGGCTGCGCAACCAGCTGGCCCCCGGCACCGAGGGCGGCTGGACCACGTTCCAGCCGGATGGCGAGCAGATGTACATCTACGACGCCGCCATGAAGTACCAGGAAAAGGGCACCCCGCTGGTGATCCTGGCCGGCAAGGAATACGGCACGGGTTCCAGCCGTGACTGGGCCGCCAAGGGCACCAAGCTGCTGGGTGTGGAAGCGGTCATCGCGCAGAGCTACGAGCGCATCCACCGTTCCAACCTGGTGGGCTTCGGCGTGCTGCCGCTGCAGTTCAAGGACGGCGACAACGCCGAATCCCTGGGCCTGACCGGCACCGAGACCTTCGACATCGAGGGCCTCACCGCCGGCGCCAAGACCGTGACGGTCAAGGCCACCCGCAACGACGGCAACACCACCGAGTTCGAAGCCCGCGTGCGCATCGACACGCCCAAGGAATGGGACTACTACCAGAACGGCGGCATCCTGCACTACGTGCTCCGCCAGCTGGCCAAGGCCGCGTAAGCACCGGCCGACCCGCGAAACGGGCCCCGCTTCGGCGGGGCCTTTTCGTTACCGGCCCCGGAATGCGCCACGGACTGGCGACCATGTCCCCGCACCCTGCCGAGAGTGGTACGAGCCTGTTATATTCCCGCCTTTAGCGACATCAACAAGACAAACTCATGATCGGACGCGCCATCTTCGTCATCCTGCTCAACGCCATCTTCCTGGTCGGCGTGCTGCTCTATCTGCCGCTGGACGGCCTGCTGGAAATGCGCGGCTACGACCGCTCGCACATCCAGGCGATGAAGGATGCCCGCGCCGAGGATGAAGAACTCGAGGCCGAACTGGCCGCCGAGGAGGAAGCCGAAGCCGCGGCGGCAGATGACGCCGACAACGAGGCCATGGAAGCCCTCGACCCGGTCGCCGATGACGCGGCCGCTGACGAGGAAACCGCCGAACCCGGCGCGGAACCGCCGGCCCGCGAGCAACTGATGGCCACCGACGTGATCAACGTCCGCAGCGGCCCCGGCACCGATAACGAGCAGGTCGGCCAGCTCGACGCCGGCGAAACCGTCACCGTGCTGGAAGACAACGGCGACGACTGGATCCGCATCGAGTTCGAGGACGGCGAAGCCTGGGCCTACCGCCCCCTGTTCGAGCAGCCGTAACGCCTATCTAATCCCCAGGCCAAGCCAAGCCATCCCCTCTCCCACAAACGGGAGAGGGCCAGGGAGAGGGAAACCGGCCTCAGGCACCAAGGCCTGAACAAGCCCCAGCCACCAGCACCGCCGTCAGCCCACCCTCACAACCAATCCATCGGACTAACCACCCCCTGCCCGCCCCGTTGCAGTACATGCGTGTAGATCATCGTCGTCTGCACATGCTGATGACCCAGTAACTCCTGCACCGTCCGGATATCGCTGCCGCCCTCGAGCGGGTTCTACCCCGTTTCCGCGGACGGGTTGGAAACGTCTAAAAGCTTCTGATCCTGCTTGGCGACTCGGCGTCGCATTCGTGGGTTGTGGAATCGCTCGATGTAGTCGAACACATCCGCTCTGGCGGCATCCAGTGTCAGA
>JAVKCJ010000021.1:0-2254 GCA_040222795.1 Salinisphaeraceae bacterium | reverse complement strand
TCTGACACTGGATGCCGCCAGAGCGGATGTGTTCGACTACATCGAGCGATTCCACAACCCACGAATGCGACGCCGAGTCGCCAAGCAGGATCAGAAGCTTTTAGACGTTTCCAACCCGTCCGCGGAAACGGGGTAGAACCCTATCGAAGAAAAGCAGCGTTACGGCGAGCGCCCGAATCAGTCGGATGAGATCAATCTCGCCGCGCTGAAGGATCAGCAACGGCAGCTGCAGGACGATCGCGACCGGGCCGGCGAGCGACTCAACGAGCTGAGCTTTGTCGAGGATCTGATCGTCTACGCCCGCAAGGCCGGCTATCTCGTTGACCCAGAGCGCTGCACCGTCACGTTGCCGGCGAAGCGGGACAAGAAGAAGGATCAGGAAGTCCGCGGTGGTGGTGCCGTGCAATCTGTACAGCAGGGGACCCACATCGGATGAGTGCAACCACGAACTACCAGGCCGACGTCGAGGGGATTCGAAAGCGTATCGAGAAGGCTCGAATGGATCTCGATGATCTGCGCTTGAGGCGGCTCACTCGCGCCGAAACGGCCGAACGGCTGGAGCGCTGGGTCGATGATCAAGCCAGTCTCGTGCGGGCGTCAGTTTTCGTATCTACCGCCACGCTTGCCAGTGTCTCGATCGACGGGAGCGCGTTCCGGGCGAATGCCATGGGGGACATCAACGGTAACGGGACCGTCTCCCTGGCCCCCTATCTATGCTGGCTGGACCCCGAGGGCATGAAGCGTCGTCTACTGGCGGAGCTGGATGAAATCGCTGATGAGCGCTGCGCGTCGACTCCGCCGAAAGATCGCAAGCGCGCACTCGAGCAGCGGGAAGCGAAGCTGCTGCAGCTCGAGCGAGACGAAGAGGCGGCGATCGTGGCCGCGGAGGCGCAAGGAATCCAGATTGCGCGGCGGCCGGATGTGCGGCCCGATGTCGTGCTTGAAGTTGAGGGCGATGTATGAACCTGCAGCGTGAAAGGAAGAGAGTCATTGCCGAGCTTCGTGCGACGCGCACGCGGATCAAGGAGATCGATCAGGCGCTGACATCGGTGCAAAACACGCCGATGACTTTGGAGGAGGCTCAGGCCGCGGCCGAGGACTTGGTCAATCAGTTGCACGAATCCTTCGATACCGTGAAGTTCGCAGGTGCGCTGGCAGGTGGCGACCATCAGCAAGCAGCCCGGTGTTTGAAACCGGGGCTAGATCGCAATGATGGTGAGGGGCCCGGCACTCTGATCGCCGAAATGCTCTTTGCCGGCCTGTGCTGGCTGCACCCCCAGGTGATGAAATCCCGCCTTGTCGAGGAGCTGCGGCGCGAGCCCGACCGATTCGGTTCGGTGCCTGGCGGTTCCCGTGATGCTCATGCCAACTCGCTCTTTGACGAGCGAAGCCAGTACTTAAAGGACGAGGATCGGCTCATCCGCGAGGCTAGAAATCTCGATGTAGATCCGGACTCAATGGCCGAAGTGGAGGCTGCCGAATGAATCAGATATCAATGACACGCTCCCGCATGGGTGGTGGTCGCCGGGGACAGTTCCGGACGAATTCCGAGTATCTCGCACAGCGCGCGCCGGGGCGTGTGGCCTCTCACGCCGCCCGCCTGGAACAGGAAAGCGCCGAGTCGGCGGCCCTTGCGCGCCAGGCGGGCCGGCAGTCGCTTGCGCAACTGTCGGAGCGACATTACGGGATCGCCGATGAGACACAGCCGCGCGGCCAGGTGAATTCGCAGTCCGCTGCGGAACCACGGCTGAGGGCTGCGATTAGTCGCTATGCCGGTTCGCCGCCGGCCGCCCCGCATGGGTCGCGGTCGGAAACACGGCGGCGAGGATCCTTGCGCTCAGGCCACAAACAGATGGCCCGACTGGCCGACGAGTACTGGCGCGGTCGCGGCATCACCGAGCACTCGAGTGTGGTGGTAGCCCTCGGGTGAACGGGTGATGTCGGAATCCTACCTCGCTCCGGCAACACCCGTTTTCTGTCGGCGGGCGCCGCTGCTGGCTATTTGTTCATGCTGGTCAGCAGCGGTGCCACGCCGGCCCTTTCAACTGGATTCGAGGCCTTAAACCGCAATGAAAATTGACGTGATCGGCACCCGAAAGCTGCAGAGAAAATTGGTTCTTCGCATAAAACCGGGGAGTCTTGGTTGGTCTGATGGGTGACTCTATGCTCGTTGCCAGGTTTGCTGGTGTGGAGACGGGCATGGTGGATCGGGCGACGGTATCGAAACTGGGGTCATGGTCGGGCTATCGGGTTG
>JAVKCJ010000020.1:0-3159 GCA_040222795.1 Salinisphaeraceae bacterium | reverse complement strand
CGCGGCGACGCCCGCGCTGACACGCGCCCGTTCCATCAACTCGGCGCAGCGGCTCTCGGCCTTTCGCAGCGCGGTCGGGTCCGTCAGTGCCAGCGGCCGGGACGCGAGGTCGCGCGGCCAGATCATTTCGGCGCCCGGCTGGCCCATGGCGCCGAAATGCGTGCGCATCTCCCGCAGTGAGTCATACCGGGCGACATGCGGCGGGGTCTCGATCGAGAAATGCACGTCGTAGGGCGGCATGTCGCCGGCGATGAGGTCGTGAAGCTCTCGGTGGACGCAGGCCACGATCAGTTCCAGATGAAAGGCGAAGCAGGCGTGCGACATGCCGGCCGCGGGCGTCAGCGTCAGGCGCATGGTGTTGTCGCGGCAGCCGTAGCGCACCCGGAAGGTTGGCAGGATCAGGCTGAAGAAACGGGCCACCAGGCCCAGGGCGTAGCCGGCCGTGGGGCTGCTCAGGATTCCGTAGCTGACGGCGCTGTGGGAGGTCAGCTTCAGCGCGGCCGCCAGCGCCAGCCCGAGATCACTACGCCCCGTGGCGGCTTGAGTCGCCGCGAGCAGATTCTCGATCTGCGCCAGGCTGATTGTGCCTTCCGGCTCGGCCAGCGCGTCCGCGGCAATGCCGCTGTCCGCGATCAGCGCATCGGTATCGATATCCATCGCGCGGACGACTTCCATCAGCCGTGCGTAGTATCTCGCCGGCACCTGCCGTTCCGTCGACATGGGCGCTCCCGGTCAAACCCATGCGGCCAGTGTCTGAAAATGACAGGTAGTTGTCAAAAAATAACCAGCGCGAGCGGTCGAGCAGGGGCAACATATCGTCAACGGAGTCTCCATAGATTCCGAATGTTGCGGAGAGGAGGATGACCATGACGGTACGAAGCATGGACGGGAGCAATCCCGTCGAGTGGACCGATGGCAAGCGCGTGCTCTGGCTGCTAAGCCCGCTGTTGCCGGCGCTGGGCGTGGCATTTCTTGTGGGCTTTTACGCCAGCCAGTCGGGGCTGCTGCTGTGGGGCATGCCGCTGTTCTTTTACGGCCTGATTCCGGTGCTAGATCTTCTGATCGGGGTGGATCGCAACAATCCGCCCGAGGCGGTTGTGGTCGATCTGGAGCAGGATGGCTACTATCGGGCCATCGTCTACGGCTACATTCCCACCCAGTATCTGACCACCATCCTGGGCGCCTGGCTGCTGGCGACCCAGTCCATGGCCTGGTGGGAAATCCTGGGCCTGATCTTCACCGTGGGCATCGTCAACGGGGTGGGCATCAACACGGCGCATGAGCTGGGCCACAAGAAGGCTTCGCTGGAGCGCTGGCTGGCCAAGCTGACGCTGGCGCCGGTGGCCTATGGCCACTTCTTCGTCGAGCACAACAAGGGCCACCACCGCCATGTGGCCACGCCGGAGGATCCGGCCAGTTCCCGCATGGGCGAAACCTTCTGGGAATTTCTGCCACGAACCCTGATCGGCAGTGTCCGCTCGGCCTGGGGTATCGAAAAGGAGCGCCTCGCGCGTCAGGGCAAGAGCGTCTGGCACGTGGAAAATGACAATCTGCAGGCCTGGGCCATGACCGCGGTTCTGTTCGGCGGCCTGACCGTCTGGCTGGGCTGGGCGGTGCTGCCGTTCCTGCTGGTCCAGGCCTTCGTGGGCGCGTCGCTGCTGGAAGTAGTCAACTACATCGAGCACTACGGCTTGCTGCGGCAGAAGGACGAAAAGACCGGCCGCTACGAGCGCTGCAATCCGTCGCACTCCTGGAACAGCAACAACGTGGTCACCAATCTGTTCCTGTACCAGTTGCAGCGGCACGCCGATCATCACGCCAACCCCACCCGGCGCTACCAGTCGCTGCGCCACTTCGACGAGTCGCCGCAGCTGCCGTCGGGGTATGCATCGATGATCGTGCTGGCCTATATCACCCCGCTGTGGTTCCGCCAGATCGATCCGCTGGTGGCCAAACACTATGACGGCGATGTCTCGAAGGCGAACCTGCAGCCGCGCAAGCGGGAGGCATTGATTGCCCGCTGGCAGGATGCCGATCTGGATACCGGCCATCCCGACCCCTATCCGGATGCTCACCAGACGCCGGCACCGCCGACGCGATCGGACGCTGGCCAGTACCGTTGCACCGACTGTGGTTACGTCTACGACGAGGCCGTCGGCTGCCCGGATGAGGGTTTTCCGGCCGGCACCGCCTGGGCGGATATTCCGGAGGACTGGGCCTGCCCCGACTGCGCGGTGCGGGAAAAGCCGGACTTCGCGCCGCTCTAGCGTCCCGGCGAATTGCCGGGTCCATGATTCAAGTTCGCGGCCGATTACCCCGTGCAGACCGGGGCAAGCGGCCGCCCTCGACACAGGAAAGAACCATGAACCGTTTGATCCAGACCATCACGTTGATGACCGCCGCGGGGTTCTGTCTCCATGGCGCCACTGCCTTCGCCAAGGTCCCCGAAAGCGAGGCATCCAAGCTGGGCGGTGAGCTGACCCCGGTGGGCGCCACCAAGGCCGGCAACGACGCCGGCACCATCCCCGCCTGGGACCCCTGGCCGCAGAAAGGCAAGCTCAGCGGTCTGGACGTCACCGCCGAGAACTACCCCGACACCATTGCCAAGCTTCTGGAAGAAGAACCGCGGCTAGTGATCACCGCCGACAACTACCAGGAACACGCCGACAAGCTCACCGAAGGCCACAAGGCCATGTTCGAGCTCTACCCCAACTACAAGATGCAGGTGTACCCCACCCACCGGAACGTCGGCTACCCGGAAAACATCTACAAATTCACCAGGCAGAACGCCACCACCACCACCCTGGACGGCTGCAACGACTGCCTGCGTAACGCCGAGCTTGGTTTTCCCTTCCCCATTCCCAAGACCGGCACCGAAGTCATGTGGAACCACCGCCTTCGCTGGCGCGGGGAACACGTGCGCCGCAACAACGACCAGGCCATCGTCCAGCAGGACGGCGACACCCAGATCACCAAACTGGTCGAAGAAGTCAAATTTCCCTACACCCTGCTCAACGACGACCGCGTGGTCATCGATGACCAGGACGACATCATGATCTACTACCTGTCCGAAACCCTGGCCCCGCCGCGTAACGCCGGCGGCTTCCTGCTGGCCTGGGAACACGTCGGGTATCGCTCCGCCTGGCTGTACAACACCGG
>JAVKCJ010000019.1:0-20767 GCA_040222795.1 Salinisphaeraceae bacterium | reverse complement strand
GCCTGCTCCGCGCGCATCTGCCCGGTACGCGCGCCCTCGGCCTCCAGGATATCGCCCACGCGCTCGATGTACGCCGCCTTGGCCGCGTCGGCGCGGTCGTAGCCCTGGGCCTCCAACTCGCGGATCCGGGCGTCGCTGCTGCGAACCGTCGTCTGCCGGGAGTCGAACTGCTCGGCGCTCAGCTTGGCTTGCTCGTCGATCGCCTTCTGCGACGCCGCGGCCGCGCTGTTGCCGGCGCTCTGGTTCGCCAGCATGCCGGCGCCGGAGAGCGCGGCGCTCGCGATGATCGTGGGCTCGCACATCGCCCCGGCCTCAGTAGATCAGCCCGGCGGGCGCCGACACGCGCCGGCGCGGCGCCGTCGTCACCGTCCGCGCCGCCGGCTGCGTGATAGTCGGGCTCTGCTGGGCCACGCGGTCTGGCGCCGCGGTGGCGGCCGCACCTCCAGTGGGCGCGGCCACGAGCCCGGCGAACAGGTCGCCGATCGGCTGGAACGCCGGCGGCTGCACGGCGCTGGCGGCCTGCTGCGACAGGGATACGAAGTCCCCCTGGCCGGCGCTGCTGACCGCCTGCTCCAGCAGGTTCGACCGGTTCGCCATGATGCTAGACCGCAGGCCGCTCGCCGCCTCCGCGGCCTCCCGCGCGATCCGGTTCTCCTCCTCGCGCTGGCGCTCGGTCAGCCGGCCGAACACGTCGACGGCCGCCGTGCTGTCGAGCGTCCCGCGCCGGGCGAGCTCGTAGGTCGCCTCTTTCTCCGCGTCGGCGGCCTGCTGCTGGATCTTCGGGTTGTAGTAGCCCAGGTAGTCGTCCGTGAACGACTTGAAGTAGTTGTCGTCGAAGCCGGAAAACCCGCTGTTCACCGCAGCCGTGGCCCTGTCGATCGCGGCCTGCTTCTGTTGGGCAGCCGCGGCCTCGCGGGCGCGCTGGTCTTCCTCGGCCGCGCGCTGCTCCGCAATCCGCTGCTCGTCGAGCGCACGCTGACGCTCGGCCTCGGCCGCCTGCGCGGCTTCGCGCTCGTCCAGGCGCTCCTGCTCGACGTCGAACTGCCGACGGCTCTCTTCGATCTGCGGCTGCGGGTCAGGTACTTTCGGCTTGCTGAAGCACATCAGGCTTGTCCCATCTGAACACGATGAAGTCCTCACCGTTTCGGCCGTAGCGGACCAGTCTTGCTTCCTCCACCGCCCCGAGCGCCCGGAGCCACCGATGCGCGTGGTCGTGGCCCTCGATCGACCTCGCGTCGCAACGGTGCGCGCCTAGTCGCACCAGCGAGGGGATCATACGCCGTCGAACGAAGCGTGTCAGGTATAATCCGATCTTGGGGAATTCGTCGGTCGCAAACATCCACGCCGACCACACCCCCGGGTGCAGCTGCACGGCGCCTACCGCGGCGATCGGCTCGCCCGCCCGCTCGCACACCCACTTGAACGGGCCGTAATACCCCATGACCTCCCCGACCAGGGCGTCGGGGTCCCACTCCCACCGCTGCGCCGCCAACTCGCGCGCATCAGCCGCCCGCAACGCCCGGGCGATGTGCCCGATCCGCTCGGCGGTGGCGTCAACCAGCGTCGGTCGGGGCGAAGTGGAAGGCGAGGTTGGCGATCCTGGCATACTCGGCCTTTGCGTGGACCAGCTTGAACTTGAAATGCGTGCTCTCGCCCTGAGCGCCGGCGGCCGGCTGCTGCCAGGTCGGCCCGGACACGATGCCTAGCTCGTCGAACACCGTCGGCTGCTTCGGGTTGAACGCCACGGAGACCGCCCACTCGCCGTCTACGGTGGCGTCGATCGCCTGCAGTTCCTTGAACGTCGCCGGGGTGTCGGCGTCGGCGAACGGGAGTTCCACGGTCACGGTACTGTCGTCGTAGGTGGCATTGTCGTCGCCGCCGAACAGGTAGATCGTGTCGCCCGACCGGGCGTAGAGTCGGTCGTCGACGGTCGCAATACCCGACACCGCGAACCCGAAATCGTACTCCGACCACGCCGCGACCTTGCTCGCAGCGAACAGGCTCAGCACGAACACCTTGTCGCCCAGCGCCAGCCAGTACCGGTTGTCGATCGGCTCTATGGCCGCGATGGCCGCCTCCCGCTCCGCGGCGGACAGCGTCGCGGCATAGGCGATGATCGTGTTGTCGAGCGGGGCGCCGATCTCCGACGCGAGCGCGACGTTACTGCTGTCCCGCGCCTTGAGCGAGCGGACGCCCGTGCGCGACAGGTAAATGACGTCGCCGTCCCCCAGGCTCTCGACGGAACGCGGCGCGTAGGTGCCGGTATTGCGGAGCACCTGGACCTTGACGTTCAGTTCCTCGTCCGGGTCCATCGTCCACAGCTGCACGTTCCGGCGGCTGAATACCGCCAGGAAGCTGTAGTACTCGGCGAGCGCCATCAGGTTCTCGGACCCCGAGGCCTGCCGGCCCATGTTGATCGAGCCTGCGCCGGTGTCGGTCGACTGCCAGGCCGTGGCATCGTTGATCTTGGAGAACCGGAGCGTCGGGCCCCCGGTCACGTACATCTTCGTGTCGAAGGTGCGGTTGAACCGCCCGGACAGGAACTCGCCGCTTGCGAGGACCGCGCCGCCGGCCATGTTGGCGGTGCCGCTGATCGTGATGCCTGACGTGGTGGTCGCGACCACGAACCCGTCGGGATCGGTGCCGGCGGCGCTGGCGGCTATGACGAACACCTTGGCGCCCTGGACGACTGCCGTATAGTTGGGCACCGTCGACAGCGAGTTGATGGCGGCGCCGATCGCCTCGGCGGTCGCGGCGGCAGTGGCGCCGTAGGTGACCGTCTGCCCCAGGATCTCGATACTGTCGACCGTGACGGACGTGATGGTGCTGGTACCGGTCGTGCCGGCCCCGACCGTGAAACTGCCACGCGACCGGTTGTCGACGAACGTGGTGTCGAGCCGCCCGTCGTAGAAGTGCCAGATGCTCGCGTCGTCGTACTCGGCGATTACGTAGAGGCTGCCGTCGAACGCATCGACGCTAAGCACCCGGTACAACTGCGGCGTGGTGGTCGGGTGTTCCAGGAACTGGTAGTTGACGCTGTCGGGCACCGCAGGGAGCGCGGTGGCGCCGGAGAACGCGGTGTTCGAGAACTGCGCCAGCGTCGGGTCGCTGCCTGTCACCGGGATGGTGAACGTGTACCCGTTCGGTGCGGCGCCCGCCTGGTCGACCGTGACGGTGACCGTGTCGACGCCATCGGACACGGCGGTGTAGTTCGGGATCGACGTCTTGTTGTTGATGGCGCTGGCGATAGCGTTGGCGGTGGTGTCCAGGCCCGTCGCGGAAGTTATCTGGATCACGGAGTTGCTGATGTCCACCCCGTCCACCGTGATGATCCCGATGTTGGTCACCCAATCGGGGTTCGTCCCGGTGCCGGTGCTGGTGACCTGGATCGTCGCGGTCGCGTAGGAACCGATGGATCCGAACACGTACAGCGCGCCGTCCACCTCCGCGAGTCCCGTCGTCTCGCCGGCCGGCAGCGCGTACTTGGACGACAGCGCCTTGCGCTTCTCGACCTCGCCGCCGCGGTTGATATGGGCGTTCGTGAGCGCCCGCAGCGTGCCGGTCGGCGCGGCGACGTCCGAACGCCGGTCGTCCTGGCCGGCGCGGAAATCGACAATGAGCTGGTAGCCCATCAGCTGCTCGCGGGGTACGCGACCCGCACCGGGCCGGGCCGGCCGACCGAGCGCCGGCGGTTGCCGCCCAGGCTGAAGCTCGCCGTCGCGGGCCCGTAGTTGCGCTTCATGCGCTGCAGGTGGCTGTTCGCCTCGCGCAGTTTCGTGGTCGCCTTCGCCGGATCCTTGATCAGCGCGGCTGCCGTGAACAGCACGATGAGGTGGTCGTCGAGATCGGCCGTGTCGGTGCCGGACACCAGCGTGCCAAGGTTCCGCATGCCGCGGAACCGGACAGTCTGCGTGGCGGTGGACGGCAGCGGCCAGATTTCGAACTGCTCGCCGCCGGCGCCGGTGTAGAAGCCCCACCGCAGCGCCGGCTCGTAGCGCTTGGTCTCGTCGCCATTGAACTGGTTGTACTGCTCCGGGCCGATCCCGTACTCGAGCGGCAGCCAGCCGTTGCTCCACTTGACGTGCACGGTGTCGATCCGCCCGGGGTCGACCGGCAGGTCGTAGTAGCGGGTGCCCGCGGCCATGGTGACATCCTCGTCACCCCGCATGAAATTCCAGTCGTACTCGTGCCACAGCCGCTCCTGCACGGCGGCCAGCTTGTACTTCATGGTGTCGAGCATGGAGACGGACTGAGCGACGCTGTCGCTCAGCCCCATCTCGGAGCGCAGCTTGATCAGCAGGTTGGTGAGCGACGTGCCGCGCGCCATCCGTCAACTCCTTCAGGCCAGGACGTTCTCGGTCTCGACCGCGGTGTCCGCCGGCCGGCGCTTGCGCTCCCGCTTCTCGACGGCGTCGACGGCCACACCGATCTCAGCGAAGGTCTCCGGCAGTTTCGGGCTATGGCCCGGGAACGCGTTGTCGATGATCTTCAGCTGCTCGGCGCTCACGCCGTAGAAGTCGCGCAGCCGCTCGATCTCGGCGACGGAGTCGCGCTTGATCGGCGTGGGGTTCAGCTCGAACTCGACCACGGCGTCGGCGCCGTGCAGTTCACGCAGCAGCACCGTCTCGGCCGGGGTCACAGCACGACGTCGAACGGTCGACGTCAAGCGGCCCTTGTGGCGGACGGTCACGTTGCAGGTTTCCACGGGGGTTCTCCGGGTTGTGAGGGGGCGAACGGCCCGCGCCTCTCAGCGCGGGCCGCTACCGGGGTTATGCGGCGTACTGCGGGGCTCCGCGGTAGCCGATATCGTCGAGCGCGACCAGGACCGCGAACCCGACGATGCCGTCGCACGCCGTGAGCGGGTCGAAGGTCCCGCGCACATCGCCGCTGGTCGCCGTGGCCTCGGCCTGGGAGCCCACGACGTAGGTGCCGTTCTGCGCGGCGTGCTGGATGATCTCGAGCACACCGTTCAGGGCGCCGGCGCTGTCGAAGCCGGACGAGCCGATGACCTCGATCCGGTCGCCGGGGGCGATGGCACGGGTGGCGTGGCCGGCCGTCGGAGTGTCGCTGTCGCGGACGCCAGCAGCGTCGGTGCCCACCGCCATCGACAAACCGTCGACCGCGGTGGTGTTGACCTCGACGGTCACATCGCCACCGGTGGTGAAGGCGATCTGGATGGTCGACCGGATCCCCACGATGTCGCCGTAGACCGGCGACACCAGTTCCCAGGAAGTACCAGCGTTGATCTGCGTGGCACCGTACTGCCAGGGAAGGAACACCTTCTGCGCCCCGCCGGAGACCTTCACGTCGGCCTCGTACTCGGCGAGGATCATGTCGATGTCCTTCAGGAAGAAGGGCAGGCCCAGGACATCGCCCCAGCCCACATCGACCGTGTCGCCCGCGGCCCCGCCGGCGGCCACGCTGCCGCCGGTGATCTGGTAGAACGCCTTCTTGCCGGCGATCACGTTGGTACCGCTCAGCGTGAAGGTCTCCGACATCGCCACGCCGTACTGGTCGAAACCGTTGACCGTGATGACGTGGTCGGAGCCGGCGCTGCCGGTCATCGTGAGCGCCCGCGGGACGTCGAGGGTGCCACTGAACGCCGTCACGAAATCGCTCGACGTGAACGTGTCCGCGGTGGCGCCCACCGCGAAACCGTCGAGGATGCCGTCGGCGTCGGCGGTGTCGGGCGAGCCCAGGTTGACCAGCACGACGTTCGCCAGGCGGGTCGAGTTCGGCAGAAGAGCCAGCCGATCGGTCCCGCCCTTGTCGAGCTGCACCCGCACAGACGAACCCGCCGCGAGCGTGGTGGCGCCCAGGTAGGTGATCGTGGCCGAGGCGTCACCGAACGCGATGGTGAACTCCTTGCCGACCTTCATCTCGCGCTGCAGAGCCACCATGCGGTGGTCGGAGCCGTAGAGGAAGTCGCCCTTGCTGGTACCGGAAGGGTACCCGACGGTGAAGGTGCCGGACGTCGCGACCGCGGACGCGAGCACCTGGTAGACGTTTGCATGTGCCATGACGCACTACTCCTTTCTGCTCACGGGCCCGCTTACGCGACCTCGTAGAGCCCGTGGCAGTTCATCTTCCGGGCGACGGTGGTGCCGGTCCACGTGACGCCCTTGTAGAGGACGTACTGATCGTGCGGCCGGGCCGGCGAGTGACGCTTGAAGTCCTCGCCCTGCATCACGTAGTGCTGCAGGTGCCGGGGGTCGATGAAGTAGCAGAACTTGCTCATCCCCAGGTCGTCGAGCGTCGGGTCGTACATGAACTGCCCGATCCCGCGCATGCGGATGTCGGCCATGCCGATGTCGGTGGCGCCCTCGTTGACGAAGCCGGTCTGCGTGTAGGTGCCCTTCTCGTGCACCTCCAGCTCCAGCGCCTCGATGAAGTCGCTGCCGGCGAGCAGCAGGGACGGCCGGCCGCCGTAGCGCTTCAGCTGCCGAGCCTCGGCACGGAGTGCCTTGGTCAGCGTCTGCGACGACGCGGACGCGGTCACCTTGCTCGCGCCGGTCAGCGTGCGGTTGCGCCACCAGGTGTTTGTGCCGCGGTCGATACCGCCGACGACGCCGGTGGTCGGGTCGTCGGTGATAATCGACTGCACGCCCGGGAAGACCTTGGCCGACTGCGTGCCGTCCCGCCAGCTGATGTCGTTCAGCGAGCGGGCGGTGCCCTCGGTCATGTCCTCCAGCTTGTCCTCCATGATGTTCGTGATGATCTGCATGGAGTTGCCGGAGTGCGTCCGGGTCGACTCGCCGGTCAGGCTGTCGACGACGGAGATGCCGTTCGACTTCAGCTCGGAGAACGTGCAGCTGATGCCGGCGTGGAGCTCGTACCACTCGTAGCTGAACTGCTTGATGTTGGCCGGGTTCTTGTACTCGACCTGGTCGTCACCGGAGTAGCCCATGAAGGTGGTCGTGTAGTCGGCCTTCACGTTGCCCTTGATCTGCCCCTGGGAGCCCGGGAACATCTTCTGCTTGGCGCGCAGCGCCTTGAGCAGCGGACGGTCCTGGAGGGTCTGTGAAAGCGCGGCGCCCCGGATGAAGAAGTCCAGGGTAGCGTTCATGATGTTCTCGACCTCTGCGGCCGTGAACACGTTGTCGTTGATGGCGGCCATCGGCCCGTTCCTCGCGCGTTACGCGACGTTCACGGCCCGCTGAATTGCTTCTGACAGCGTCTTCGGCGGCGCGTCCGTCGCAGTGGCAGACGAAGAAGCCGGCGGTGAGTTCGTGCCCTGTCTCGGCGGCATGAAATCCTTCATGAGCGCGTTGACGTCGCGGTACGCTGTCTTCAGCAAGACGACAGCTTCGTCCACGGTCTGCGGCGACTTGCCGGTTTCCTGAACGATCGCGCGGACACGGTCCTGCACCAGCTTCTCTTTCTTGCCGTAGTCGGGATCGCGCTCGCGAATGCTTGCCTCGGCTCGCCCCACAGCCTCCCTGACCTGCGCCTTGGTCTCGTCGACCCGCCTCGCCGTCTCAGCCTGACGTTGTTCCGCCAGCTGCTGCTCGGTGAGACGTCCCGTCGCTCGGGTGCGGGCCAGTTCCTCGGCCGTCTGCTGGTCGATCTGCCCCCGTCGGACCTTTTCGGCCAGATCGGCGGGCATCGTGCGACCGGTCAGCCCGGACAGCTGGTCGACGTACTCGGACAGAACGTCCAGCGCCTTCGCCGGGTCGTTCTTGATCAGGGCCATCACCCGATAGCCCTCGACCACCTCCTCGGGAGACAGTCGCTGGGCCTCCATGAAGCCCTCGATCTTCCGGTACTGCTCAGCCGGTCCGCGCAACTCGTCCCGTTGACGGGTAATGCGCTGCCAGGCAGGGTGCTTGTGGAACTCCTTCGGCACTTCCGGCTCGTCGGCAGCGGGGTCATCCCCCTCGGCCGCCGCGCCTTCCGCGGGCTCCTTCCCTTCCTCGGCTCGATCAGATGCCGGCGACGCATCCGGGCCCTTGGACCCCTCCAGCGCGGCCGTAACCGCGTCGAACAGGTTTTCGGGTTCTGCTTTAGCGCCCGTGTCCGCCTCGGACGATGCGGCGGTATCGTTAGCGTCCGTGTCCGCGGCGGCAGCCGCGGCAGTCTCGTCTTCAGCCGGAGCGGGCGAGGCTCCGTCGGTCACTGTGTCGACCATTTAGCGCCCTTTCGTGTTCTGTTGACCGCAGATTACCGCAAAACCCGACACGAAGCTAGACCGGATACTCCGGCTGCGCCCCTTGCGGCTGCCCGGGCTGCTTCTCGGCGTTGTCGCGACCCTTTCCGCCCTGCTGCCCAGGGTCGGTGCTCGCGTCGCCTGTCGACGGCTGCGCCGCCTGGTTCTGCGCCACGATCGACGGAATGCCGTCGGCGACCGCCTCCTCCAGGTCGACCCGGTCGTCGATCAGCCGCACGACGCGCTTGGACAGCCACGCCGGCTGGATCCCGGGCGTCTGGACGATGAACGGCGCCATGCGCTCGAAATTGGCGATGTCCTGTGCCTGGTTCGGTCGCCCGGAGCTGCCCGCCTCGATGTCGAGGTAGACCTGCTTGGCGATGTCGGCCCTGCTCAGCTGCGGCCACACCGCACCGGGACCGGCGATCTCGGTGACGGTGCTGATGTCCATCTCCTGGAGCAGCACCGCCCCGCCGTCTCGCGCCAGCGACGACAGCAGGTCGTCGATGTCGTCCACGTTACTCGCGAGCGACGAAAGCCGGCTGCTCTCGGCGATGCTGCTCTCGGTCGCGGTGGCGCCGCTGGTGCCGCCCAGGTTCGCTTCCTGGCTGCCCACCACGCGCTGCATGTCGCTGTAGGTGCCGGCGGTCTCGTACAGGTTCGGGTCGACCCCGTGTTTCTGGACCGGCTGCAGCTTCTTGTTGACGTCCTCGCCCTCGGCCAGCCCCTCCAGCAGGATCACGTCGTGATCGCCGTAGTTGCTCAGCGACGGATGGTCGCCCGACTCGATGTCCTTCTCGGTGAACGCCCCTTTCGCCGCCGCGTACAGCGGCCGGTTGGCAATCCGATGCTGCCGCTCGGCCTCCTTCTTGCGGTTGTACTCGCGCTGGATATGGCGCAGCAGTCGCACATCCGACGGCGGGTAACGCTCCTCATCGTGCTCGATCGCGTTGAACGCCAGAGCGTAGTGGCTGAAGAACCGCTCGGTCTTCACGACCGGCTCGGCCGGGATCCGCAGGAACTTCGGATGCCCCTTGCAGAACGCGTACTCAAGCCCGGTCAGCTTGTCCCACAGGTGGTAGACCAGGACCTCGTCCTCGGCCTCGCGCGGATCCTCGCCCGGGTCGCGATCACTCCGCTGCCCGGTGTCGTCGTGATCGCGCGGCGCGTGCTGCTTCGACACGTCGACCTGGTACGCCTCCTGCACGGCGCCGGCCGTCATGCTGAACTCCTCGGCCACCCACCGGGCGCCGACCAGCTCGAGCAGGTCCGTGCATTTCGGATCGACCAGCACCCGCGGCGTCCGCGGGAAGTCGAAGGTCAGCCCCTCGCGCAGCACGACGTCGTCGCGCGCCCGGAGCGCTGCCAGCGAGTACCGGAGCTCGGCCGCCGCGGCGTTCATCTCGTCCGCGTCGTCGTCGGGATCGACCCCCAGCTTCGTCTGCAGCCCTTCGATGTGCTGGAGGCGGCGCGTGATGTCGGCGACCTCGGCCTGTTCCTCGCGGCGCTGGCCCATCTGCCGCTGGTAGCCCAGCCGCACCCACGCCAGCCCGCAGGTCTGCACCCGGCGCACCATCTGCTTGAACTGCCGCTTGAAGCTCGGCACCTGCTCCTTCAGTGCGTAGTTGAACAGGATCTCCAGCGTCTCGCCGGTGCGCCGTGCCTGCTTCTTCGCCACCCCGCCCTTCTGGATGTCCATCAGCAGTTCGACGGCGTCGGCCGGCACATCCAGCCCGCTCTCAGTCGCGACCTGGAGCGCCAGCTGCGCGTTGACGGCCGACTCGACCTCGCCGTCCCACACCAGGTACTCCATGCGCCGGCGCTTGCGCGCCACGACCGTCGGGTGCTTGGCGTAGAGCGCGCTCACGCGCATCTGGATGTGCCGCTGCACCAGGTTGGCGACGTAGCGATCGTCGTTCTCGGACTGCCCGGGCCACTGCGCGCCGACGCCGAACTTGAACGCGAAATCGGCATCGTCGCGCATGCGCTTGAACGCGTCCTTGTCCTTCTTCTTCGCGGCCGCGACCCATCGCTCGAACTGCAGGATCAGCTGCGCATCGTCCTGTTTGGGCTCGACGTCGGTCTCCGCGACCGGCGCGGCCGGCACCGCCTCGTCCATGATGCTCATTGGCTCACATCCCTGCGTTCATGCGCCGCTCGCGGTGCTCGCGCGCCCGCGACGACGCCTTCAGGTGCGCCCAGGTGCCCCGGGCCGGCTTGTTGTCGTTCTCGACGGGTGCGGCGGCCCCCACCTGACGGCCCAGGCCGCGGCCGAAGTTGGCGAGGGCATCGACGAAATCGTCGTGCGCGCCGTTCGGGAACATCAGCAGCTCTTTCTTGGCGTCCTGGAACCACGCGGCCTGCCGCGGGAAGTGGACCTTCTTCTGCCCCATCCGACCCTTGATCGCCTGAGCCTTCTGCTCCTTGTCGCCACGTTCGCTGAGCTCGGTGATATGGAAGTAGTGGCCGGTCTCCTGCATCCGGCGGCGCAGGAACGGCCCGATCGACCCGGAGATATGGTCCTGGCCCGCCCACCAGATGATCGGCCGGCGCCGGCGAGCGATGTCGAGCATGGCGTCGACCTGCTTCAGCGTGTTGATCCGGCCCCACGTCGCCTCAAGGATCCAGACGTCGTCACGCTGGTCGACGCCGAACACGATCATGCAGGTGGCGTCGTTCGCCTCCTTGGTCTTCAACGCGTGATCGGACGCGGCGTATATCCGCAGGTTCGCCGGCAGGTCGTCGGCGCTGTACTCGACGATCTCGTCGGCCTTGAAGTAGTCGCCATCCTCCGGCGCCGGCCGGCCCATGTAGAGCGCGTCGAAGCCGCGCGGGTCCTGGCGACGGGCCTCGGCGAGAAACGCCAGCCCCTTGCGCGCCTCCCACAATGCGGCCATCGGCACCTCGCCGAACTGCTCGATCACCAGCGGGTCGTCCGGCACGTCGAGCGTCAGCCCGAGCGCTGCCGCCAGGCGCGGGTCCTTCACCACGGCCGGAATGTCGATGTAGGTCCAGTTGTCGGCGATCCCGGCGTACTTCTTGTTGCGCTCCGGGTGATCCGGGTCGCACAGCCGGCCGATCAGGTCGTCTTCATGCCATCTGGTGTTGTGGACGACCATCTGGTCAGCGATGAAGCACTCGGCGCCCTCGACCTGGATGTCGAACACCTCTGCACGGCCGGCCGGGCGGATGGAGCGCACCGGCGACGAGTAGAACGGCTCCGACCACGTCCTGTTGCGCCAGTTGACCCGATAGTGGTTGGCAATGAACGGCGTCGCCGAGTTCGGCGGCTGGAGCGCGCTCTGGTAGCGGTAGAAATTGGTGCACCGGTGCCCGACCGACGTCGCCAGCCGGCGCATGTCGCGCGTGAGCCCGGGGTTACACAGCCCGACCTGAACCCGGTTCGTGCCCGCCGGGTAGCAACCGTCGGCCGCGACGAAACCGTTCAAGAATGCGCCCCGAACCTCCTCCGGCTCGCCGAACACCCAATCCGGCACGCGCTTGGACGCAGCAATCCCGGTCAGCCCGTGCTCGTGGAACCAGCGGCCAGCGCGCTGCACCTCCGTCCGGTAGTACCCAAACTTGGTGCGCTTCATGCTGCAGTCGAACTTGGCCTCGATCATCGCGCGGATGTTGCCCGCCAGCACCTCGTTGTCGCCGTGCGCGAAGCAGGTGACGATGCCGCGGCGCGGGTACGTGCGGCCCTTGTAGCCGCGCTGGGTGGTGTCCCGGTACGTCAGCCATCCATCGCCGAACATGAAGCCCAGGAGCCACGCATCGTCCGGCGAAACCCGCCCGGTGACCGCGGGCTGCTGGCGGCGGCCGAGATGCACCACCCGATCGCCTTTGGCGATATCGCCGATCCGCCGCCACTCATGCCCGGCGGCGGTCTCCACCAGGACCGGGTGCCGGGCGGTCCCGACGATCGTCGAGTTCCCCGTCTTGACCTCGAACACGTCGGCCACGCCCTGGCTCGCGTGGTTCAGCACCCGCTTGGTGACCTGCGCGCCAGCGTCCCAGGCGAGCACCTCGTCGCCAGGAACTATGTCAGCGATCGCCTTCTCGGTGCCGTCGGCCATGACGACGGGCGTATCGCCAACCAAACAGTGCACCACGACGATCGACGAGCCGGAATGGCACCGGGTGAACACCACCCGGTTGAACCACATCCACAGCCGCTCGCGGAAAAGCGCGCTCCGCACGTCGTCGTCGTTGCGGATCGGGTCGTCGACCACGAACATATCGGCCGGCTTGCCCGTCCCGGAGCCGCCCACGCCGACGAAGGCCAGCTTGCCACCCATCGACGTGCGCATGTAGTCGGTCGCCTGGCTCCCGCGCGCCAGAGCGTGCTGCGGGAATACCTGCCGGTGGTAGGGCGACCGGATTATGGTCCGAACGTCGCTGCCGAACTCGTCGGCGAAGTCCTGGTTGTACGTGCCCAGCATCAGGTGCTTGCGCGGGTTCAGCCCGGAGAACCACGCCGGCCCGTTGCGCGACAGCACCTGACTCTTGCCGAGCTGCGGGCCCACAGACACCGCCACCCGCTTTAGTTCCCCGCGCGCTGCCTTCTCGAACACCTGGCACAGCAGGCGCGCCTGCGGCGTGATCTCGTAGGCACTCTTGTCGACGTTGTCGGGGTCTTCCGGGTCGGGCATCCCGAGCTGGATGTACCGCAGCAGGCTGTCCTTCGCCTCATTGGCGTGCAGAAGCCGCTTGGCCGCGGCCAGCTGCTGCTCGAGCGCTTCTGTCGAGACGTAGGGTGCCTGCTCGCTCATCGTCGGGTGGGTGTCCGATCCGCAAATGCCGCAACACCCTACACGAAGCGCGAACGGTTGTCAGCGACTGCCCGCCTACGGCGCCTGGAGCGCCTCGTGAGCCGTCATCTCACGCGCATCGACCACCCGGATGTCGTTCCCCCCGCCGCACACCGGACAGCGGGAGCCGCGCAGCAGCTCCGACAGCGCCATCCGATCCATCGGCAGGTAGGCGCCCGCCCATTCGTTCCGACAGGCTGCCGCGCCTGGCCGGTCGGACCGGGGCCCTTCGTGCCGCAGGTATATGCGCATGGTCACAGCCCCCACTCCATGATCGTATCGTTCGGATCCTGCTGGCCGATCACCGCCAAAGGATGCGCCCATATCGTGTCGGCCCCCAGCCCGCCGAACACGGTATCGCCCGCGCCGGCGAAAATGACGTCGTTCGCCTGCCCGCCGTAGAGCACGTCCGGGCCTGCACCACCGGAGAGTGTATCTGCCCCGAGATTGCCGTACAACACGTCGGCGCCGTCGCCGCCGAACAACTGATCGGCGTCCTGGCCGCCGTAGAGCGTGTCATCGCCTGCGAGGCCCGACAGCCGATCCCCGTCCTGGTTGCCGTAGAGCAGGTCGGCCGCGTCGGCGCTGCCGCGGAGCGTGTCGGCGCCGTGCCCGCCGGACACCCGCGCAGTAGAGGCGCCCGTCAGCACGATCTCATTGTCGCCGCTGTCAGGCCCGAACGCGTCCTGGACGGCCTTGACGACGTCGGCGGTCAGCCCGGTCGGGTTCGGATCGACGTAACCCATCAGCGAGATGTTTCCGGGCGTGAATGGCAGGTCCTCGAGCCCGAAGACGTGCGTCAGCTCGTGCAGCCACGTCGTCGGTCCCCAAACCTCGGTCTGCGCGGCGATGTAGGATGCCGAACCGTAGCCCAGGAAACCGGCATCGGCCCCTGCCAGCGCGTCCGCGCCCGGCAGCGTCATGAAGCCCGCCCACGGCACGAATGCGACCGTCGCGGGGCCCAGCGCGAGCTCCGTCCAGTCCGGCTCGGCCGTATCGTCGACCCGGTCGACCGCGGCGAGGATATTCGCCTGCCAGGAAGCCGGTAGCGATGCGTCGATCGTGAAGGTGTAGCTGGCCCAAGGCATCGTGGTATCCTCGCAATTCGTCAGGACGAATTACCACATGGATATCGTCATGACAAATTGCTAGGGTGTGCACATGGAAAATCGCAACAGACCGGGCCCGAAGCCTCAGCACGGCGCGAAGATCGAGGTTCGACTGCCGCCGGAGCTCAAGGACCGGGCGCTGGCGAAGGCCGAGGCGGAAGGCGTCAAGCTCAGCGATCGCCTGCGGCAGCTGATCGCCGCGTGGCTCGACGGCTAGTCGCTCGCCGGCGGCATTTCCGGCTTGGCCGGTTTGCCAGGCGGCGCCGTGACGGCGGCCCTAAGCGCTCGGAGCCCCGTCACGACCTCGACGTAAGCGCCCACCTCCGCGCCGGTGAGGCTGGCGCGCTGGAGGAAGGCGAGGCAGTTGTCGATCTGAGCGGGGGTCACAGCGCCGCCTCCACCGCCGACTTGAAGGCGTCGCGGGCGGTAGCGACAGCATCGGGAACCGCTTCCTCGTCGCCGAACCGCATGTCGGGGTTGCCGCCGCCGCCGTCCCACGCATCCACGATGTCGCCGGGATCAGCGTTCTCGGCACCGTCGGGGTCGCTGGCGGCGGTGTAGACCTGTACCCTGTCGGCATCGCTGCCGAGCGCCGTCGCAACCGCGCTGCGGAGGGTTGTGGCGGCGGTCGTCACGCTGGACGACCACGGGCCGTCGTCGACGCCCGGAACACCGTCCTCGGTGTAGCTGACAGTGATGCTGTCGACCGTCAGGACGGCGCCGGTCAGGGTCTTTGCCATGTCGGGCTCCTTACGCGGCCGTGGTGAGGGCCGTCCAGGTCGTCGACCCGTCGGTGTTGATATACGCGCGAGTAGATGTGCTGGAGCCATCGGACCTGAGGTAAAGCGAGCCCTGCGCTGCGGCGAGAGTCGGGGCGCCGCTGCCGAAGAACACGCCGAAGTTGGATGTGGACGAGAACTTGTACCCAGCACCCGCCGTGCCGCCCGCCGGGACTGCCGTGCCGGTCAGGATCGTCAGAAAATTCGGCGACTGCAGCCCCGCACCGCCGCCGCCTGTGGACAGGACAAAGTTCCCGTCGCTCGCGGTGAGGGTCACCGCGCCACCCGCCGAGCCGGTGAAGGTCGCGTACCGGGCGAAGTTGGCGCCGAGCCTGACGCCGCCTGTGCCCTTGCCGCTCAAGCCTATGTCGAGGTTTGATGCAGCCCCAGCCGCTGAAAGCGTGGGCGTACCGCCAGTCGTAGCACCAGTTGCCTCTAGGTATTCGACGGCTGAGGCGGTGCGGGCGATGTTAAACTGCGTGCCCCCACCAAGATCGGAATAGAATGTGTGAGCGCCGCTCCCCTTCGTGATGTAACCGGCCCCGACGTTCGCATCGCTACCGTTGTTGTACCAAAAGACAGCCCCACCCGTGGCGCCGCCCTGCGTCCCGCCGAAGTTGACGGCAGACGCTCTGTGGATGGCCTTGAACTGCGTCCCGCCGCTGGTCTTGATCTCCACATCCGACGCAGCGTTGCTCGTCAGAATCGGGCCGCGAAACTCGGTCGTCGCGGTGCTCGTGGTGGCCGTGCTCGCCGCCGGGGTTGAGCCACCGATGACAACGCCGTCGACGGTGCCGGCCACCAGCGCGGCCAGCACCGCGCTATACGCCTGCACGTCGCTGCCGATCTCGACGCCCAGCGCAGTCCGCGCAGCGCCAGCCGTGCTCGCGCCCGTGCCGCCGTTGCCGATCGCCAGGTCGGCGCCGGACCAGTCGTCGTCGTTGATCGTGCTCTGGACGGCGAGGCTGCCCAGGCCCAGGCTGGTCCGCGCCGTGGCCCCGCTCTCGGCCACCCAATTCGCGCCGTCGCCGACGATGAAGTTGCCGTCCGTGACGGCGAGTGCGGCGATGTCGTCGAGCTGAGCGTCCCATGCCTGGATATCTGTCCCGATCGTGAAGCCCGGGGCGTCGGCGAAGTCGTAGATCAGCACCCATTTGGCCGCCGCCAGGTCGGTCGAGAACGTGCCGGACGTGTGCGCCACGATGCAGCGGTAGAGCGCGCCGCCGGTGAACACCCCGTCGCGCAGCACGTAGGCCGTCGCGGTGAGCCAGTCGGTGATCGTGCGGAACCCGATGTCGACGTCGGCCGTCAGTTGGTCGATGCCCACGCTGGCGTTGGCGAGCGTGCCGTCGTCCTTCTGGATCAACGCGATATTGTCGATCAACTCGTCGGTGGTGGTCTTCAGCAGCCCGAACTGCGTGTCGAGCTGGGCCGCCGGCAGCGGATCGTTCGGGCTCGCGGTCTGGTAGTCGCTGAAATCGTAGCTCTGGACGAACTTGGTCGGCTGCGCCATTGCGTTTCCGCCCGCGGCTGGGGTGCTTGTCGGGCGGGAGTGTAGCGGATTGTCGGGAGTTGTGGAAGTTCGTTGGCCTCAGGGGTGGTGCGCGATCGTGCCGTCGCTGCAAATAGCCGACCGGCCGCCTCGGAGTGAGGTGCCTGGTCGGCTATTCGGGGCGAAGGTTTGGCGGGTGCCGAATTTAGTCGGTCGCGCTCCCGGGTTCTGGACACCGCGCCGCGGGGGGCGGCCGGGGGGCCGGGGGTCGGCCTCGAGGGCGGGCCGGTGGCACGTCAAGCCACAGCTAGGCCAGGGTTAGTCAAGAAACTCAGTCGGTTGGCCGCCCGGTTGCGGTGCAAGTGCGGCGTTACCGACCGGTCGCGCCCGTTCGGCCAGTGTCTTTTCCGCTTGGTCGACGAACGCCCGGAGCTCGTCGGAACTCATCTCATTCTGCGACTTGCCGCCTATCGCCGCGTCGACCTGGCGTGGCGGCAGGTAGCCGCCGCGGTTCAACAGGTCCTTGGCGGCGTCGAGTCGGATTTTCGGTGCTAGCTGCTCGTCGCGGACGAAGCGTTCGATAAGCGCGAGGGCCGCCGGCGCCGCCGACTGCAGCCGCGCCGCGGTCAACGCTGCAACGGCCGCTTGGACCTTGGAATTAGTTTCAATTGTAACTAATGCGCCGGATCCGGGCGCATAGCCTGCCAGGTCAGCCGCCCGATCCCGCTCAACGCCCGTTGCGACCAGCTCCGCATAGGTCCGTTGCTTGTCGGTAAGGTGCGACAGGTCAACGCCCGGCACCCGAACGGCGGCCGCATTTTCCGACAATTCCCTACTTGACACTGTAGGTTCCTCCCACTAGTGTCGGTTTGTGTTGAGAGACAGTCTACCACACCGAACCACAGGGAGACGACACCATGCCCGCACCGCTCTACGCTCTGATCTTTCGCGCCCCCCGGGCGAGCGGCGCGAAGTTCGCACTGTACCTCACGCCGACGCCCTCGATCGTCGGCCACCTGCCGGTCAGCTTCCACGCCACGTTGCGCGACGCGAAGTCGGCCGCGAAGTCGGCCGGCGCCGAGCCGCACAACTACCTCTGACCGGAGAAACCGCCATGCGCCCGACGCTCGAGTACGCCGTTTGCTACCGCGGCACCCGCTTGCCCGCCGGCAAGCCCATTTTCGCCCCGACCCGTTCCGCCGCCCTTCGGGAACTGAAGCGGCAGGAGAAGGACGCCGCGCCCGCATTCCAGCTGCGGCAGGCATACGCCGGCGAGATCATCGAGTAACACTCAACCGCGCACCGGACCGCCACGGCTCCGGTGCCGGCTTGAACGCCACCAGCGGACCACAGGGAGACGACACCATGGCCACCATCAACGGCACGATCATCGAATATCCGCGCAAGGTAGAAATCTCGACCTGCTTCGAGGATCGGCGCGTCGTGATGTGGGAGGAGTTTGCGGCCGACAACGCCGATGACCCGCAGATGCTTCAGGATGTCGCCTACTGGCTTGCGGTCAACGGTTTCGCCCACATCGGCGGCGGTGCCGCTCCGTTGTTCCGCATCCGCCGCGCCCGCTAACCCCACCAAACCGAAGGAGAACCGCCCGTGGTCGACTACTCCCGCCCGTTCATCAACGCCGACGCCGTGTTCCGCAACGACAACCGCGAGTGCGCGAAGCTGTACCGGCAATTCTGCCAGGATTTCGGCGGTAGCCTCGCGCGGATCCGCGCCTATTACCGCTGGCGCCGCGCGCCGCTGGTCCGCGCGCTCCGCATCGGGCGCGAGGTGCACGGTCGTATCACCGGCCGGTGACGTCTCACACCATGCCGGCCCGCGCGGTCGGCATGAGTGAACGCCACCCGCGACAGAAGGACACCCATGCACAGAAGAGACGCCGCCCGGGCGCACCATACCGACCGCCGCGCCCGGGCGAACCCGACACCCTGTCAACGTTAGGAGACACCACGCCATGACCTCCGCCCTGAACACGCCGGCCGCGAGAAGGCTCAACCTTCTTCGCCGGCTCGCCACGGAACACGCCGAACCCGATTGGCGCTCCGTCCGAGGAACCTACCGGGACCCCGGCCGCACCGCGTCGCCCGATCGCCGCCCTACGTCGACGTTCAAGGCCGGCGGCTCGGAACTGACGTGGCTCGAGCGGCCGGCGGGTTTCGGTCTGCGCTTTGTCGGCTATTGCGACACCCTGCGACCCTCTATCCGCCACACCGGATGGTTCTGCGACGACTTCTGTGACCGCACGGCGCGCGGCGTGGTCTACCAGTTGCCCGGTCGCGACGGTCGCGCCCGTTTCGTCGCCGGCTTCACGACATCGGACGACGTTCCCGGGCCCGCGCGGCGCTCGCAATGGCTGGATCCGCGCGCCGCGGCGCTCGCCCTGCAGCTTCGTGATTGGGAGGTTTCCGAGCCCTACGGCGCCGCCGAAGACTCCGACGCCCTGCGCGACGCGGCCGGCGCCGCCGATCATATCGCCGAATGCATCGGCGAAAGCGAACGCGAGTACAGCGAGGCGTGGCAAGCCGGCGCCCGTTTCGTCGACCTGGGCGAAGAAATCGCCACGCTGCGCACCGATGCGCTCGCCATGCTCCGCGAAGCCCGGCCGCTCCGGCGCTCGATCGAGGCGCCGACGCTCTGCGGCGAGCTCCGGCGATCCATCGCCCGCATGCGCGACCGGATCGAGGAAGCCCGGGCGGAACGCGAAAAGCTCGCCGACGACTACGGCCGCCACGACGCGTGGCGGGAGCACGTCCCGTGCTGACGCCCAAACCCGCACCCCCGCTCCGTACTTGGATCGCCGAAGCACTCACGCTCGCCCTGACCTTCGTGGCATGCGGCGTTTGGACGGTGTTCCTCTACGGCATTTTCGGAGGCTAGAACCGTGACGATCGAACCACGCGACCTGGTCGCACGCGAAGTCCACTACGGCATCTCGTCGCTGATCAGCACGCTCGCCAACGGATACGGGCGCGGCTTCAGTGACGGTAACGGCGACCTCGCCGAACTCTGCGAGCAGGCTTTCGAGCTCTCGACCCCGCTCGCCGACTACGACGACGCGGCCGACGACGCAACCGGCCGCTGGTCGCGCGACGAATGCGTAGACTACCTCGAGGCGCTCAGCATCGAATGCCGTGACGACGAGTCGATCGCCACGCTCCGCGAAGCGGTCATCGTCAACGCCCGCGAGGAGGGGCTTGAGGAGTTCTGCAACGTCCACGACATCGAACCCCACGACCGCGAAGTCTACGAACACTGGCTCGTCAGCGATTGGCTCGCCGACATGCTCGAGGCCAAAGGCGAGAAGGTCGACAAGGATTTCGCCGGTCTGACGGTGTGGGCCCGCACGACTACCGGCCAGGCCATCTACATGGATGGCGTCATTCAAGATATCTGCCGCGACCTGAACGACCGGCACGCGGACGACCCGTCATGACGCAAGCAATCGTCACCCGGTTTCAGGGCCCGACCACGTTCCGCGGCTCGAGGGTCATCGCCCGGTGCGCCGGCGGTGCCGTGACCGTCAGCTACGACCACAGTCTCGACACCTACGCGAACCATCGCGCCGCCGCCATGGCGCTAGTCGATAAGCTCGCCTGGCGCCGCACCGATCGACAGTGGGCCGGCGGTTCGCTCCCGGACGAAGCCGGGTTCGCTTTCGTGGAAGTTCCGCTGGCCTGACTTGTCGGGTTTTGCGGGAGTTTCCAAATCACACTAGGGAGGATTTTCCGTGCCAAACTACACGCCGCAGCGGCTGGCCCGCTGGACCCGCCCGGATCACTATGCCGGCGCCGAATGGCCCGAATACTTTTCGTCCGGAGTCGGGCGGTCCCGCGACAGTGACGCGCTCGAGCGGTCGAACTTCGACTGCATGCTCCGGGAGCTCGGCGGCGAGAGCGAAACCGTCCGCGTGATCCACGAGGGGCACTGGGCCGTCGGCTGGATCGAGTGGATTGCCATTCATGAAAGCGACGCGAAGTCGCTCGAGGTCGCCGACAGCATCCGGGCCGCGCTCGATGACTACCCGGTCGTTGACGAAAGCCACTTTTCCGAGACAGAAATGGAAGAGGCGAATGAGGTGTGGGCGCAGTGCTACTGCCCAGGGGAACGTATCGATTATATGCGCCGGCATCGTGATCAATTCGAATTCCACGATTTCGCCGACATGCTCGGCTGCGCCCGGGGCCGGTACTTCGCGGGGTACGCGTCGGAGTTGCTGACGTGATCCCCGCGCTTCGCAGCCTGGCGCACGTCCTGGCAATCGTCGCGCTGGCCCTGTTCTGGGTCTACGCCACGGGCGGTTAATCCAGGAACTGCGCCCCGACGGCCCGCGGCCGCACACCGACCGCCGGCCCTTCCACAATCCGATAATCATGAACCGGCCGAGGTGGGCCGCCTGGGTACAGGCG
>JAVKCJ010000018.1:0-16075 GCA_040222795.1 Salinisphaeraceae bacterium | reverse complement strand
TCTGGCCGCGGGACCTCGCGTCCCGGCCGCTGGCAATGTCGGACCCGACCGCGCTGCGAATGGCCGAGAGCCGCTGCGCCGAGATGCTGGAACGGGCGCGTGTCAGCGAGGGCGTCGCCGCGTGGGTCGGCATGATGCTGCGAGAGGCCCACGGCCCGCCGCCGGGGCATTGCGAGCTGGCTGCCGCGCTCAATATCTCCAGCCGCACGCTGGACCGTTACCTGCAAAAGGAAGGCACGTCGTTTCGCGAACTGAGCAAGCAGGCACGCAAGGACCGCGCCGGCGACCTGCTGTCACAGGACCGGCTGTCGGTCACGGAGATCGCCATGGAACTGGGCTATGCGGATGCCGCCAACTTTTCCCGGGCATTCCGGCGCGACACCGGTCTGACGCCGAGCGAATGGCGGCAGCAGCCGCCCGCCGCGCCGAACTAGGCTACTCGAACGTTCGCGCCAGGTTCAGCAGATAGGTGGCGTCCAGGTCCTCGACGCCCGGCTCCGGATTGTTGTTGTACTGGTGGCGATACTGCGCCGCCAGCGACCACAGCGAAGACCCGCCGAGGGGCGCCTCCATCGCCAGCGTCGAGTCCACCCGGAAATTGTCCGCCGGCGAATCACTGACCTGCGGGATCAGGGTCAGGTTGTGGGTGAACTGGAACCAGCTGGATACGTCCAGCAGATAGTCGTAGCCAAGCGTCAGGACCGCCTCGCTTTCGTCCTGACCGGTATTGCGGGCAATGTACTCGTAACCAAGACCCATGCGGCCCTTGAGCTGGTGTCCCGGACGCTCCAGGAAGAAATAACCCGGGCCGAGCGTGGTGGTGGAACGGAAGTCGATGTTCTCGAAATCGTCACGCTCCGCCTCGGTCTGGGCGAACATGAAGAAACGTTCCGAGAAATCGCGTTCCAGCCTTACCGTGCCGATCTTCTCGTCGGCCGATTCCACGCCATCCTGCTGCGCCTTGTTCACCAGCAGATTCAGGAACAGCCGATCATCCTCGGCTTCGCGCCTGGCGCGCGCCCCGAAATTGAGGCTACGGCTTTCCGAATTTCCCGACGTACCACCGAGGCCGACCAGCAACTGCCCGGACCAGAGGTTCGCCCGCCGTTCGCGCAGTTCCGCCAGGCGTACCTCGGCCGGTGACGGCTCGCCAACACCGCGTAGCGCGGCCACACGCGAGAGTTCAAAGGTCGTGGTGCCGAAGGCCGAATCCGCAATGCGCTGGCCCTCGCCGGGGACGAAAGCCAACCGCCCCTCCACCTCGTCACCGTCCTCGGTAGTGATAACCATCGGCTCATCGGTGGCAAGCCCATCGATGGCGTCTCGCTCGACGGTCAGCGTGCCGGCGAAGCTGGTCTCGATCTCCAGCGCATCGCCATCCAGCGAGATAATCTCGCCCTTGATGACACTTTCGTCCGCCAGATACACCGCATCGGCAAACAGGGCGGTCGGGGCCAGCACCAGAGTCAGCGCCAGCGCGTTTTGTAACGCTTTGATCATCATAAACATTTGGACTTCAAATCGACGCGGAGAGTCTACCAGAGATACGCTGCCCATCAGCCGGCGAAGCCGTCGCCCACGAAAAAGCCGGCTCGTAAGCCGGCTTTCAGGTGGGCATCGGCCTGCAGGCCCGGATCAGGCCTCGGCCGTTTCCTGTTCGCCTTCGTCTTCCATGGCAACCGGCCGGTCGACCAGTTCCACGTAGGCCATCGGGGCATTGTCGCCGGCGCGATAGCCGCACTTGAGAATCCGCAGATAGCCGCCCGGCCGTTCGGCATAGCGCTGGCCCAGCTCGGTGAACAGCTTGCCTACGGCTTCCTTGTCCCGCAGGCGCGAGAACGCGAGACGGCGATTGGCTACCGAGTCGGTCTTGCTCAGCGTGATCAGCGGTTCCGCCACCTGGCGCAGGGCCTTGGCGCGCGGCACCGTGGTCTTGATGAGTTCGTTCTTGAACAGCGATGCGGACATGTTCCGCATCATGGCCCGGCGATGATCCGACGGTCGCCCGAGATTGCTGCCGCTTTTGCGATGACGCATGACTTAATTTCTCCTGTGCCGACGCGGAGGCATTCAGCCCGCGTTGGCCGTTTCCAGTTCCGCCGGCGGCCAGTCTTCGAGGCTCATGCCGAGCTTGAGACCGTGCTCGCTGAGCACTTCGCTGATTTCGGTCAGCGACTTCTTGCCGAGATTCGGCGTCTTCATGAGTTCATTCTCGCTGCGCTGGACCAGATCACCCACATAATGGATGTTCTCGGCCTTGAGGCAGTTGGTCGAACGAACCGTGAGGTCAAGTTCGTCAATCGCCTTCAGCAGGATCGGGCTGACGCCGCTTTCCTTACTGGCCGCTGCCGCCACCGGCTTGGCTTCGAGATCCACAAACACCGACAGCTGATCGTAGAGCGTGCCCGCGGCAAAACGCACCGCTTCGGTCGGCTCGACGCTGCCGTTGGTCTCGATGTCCAGCACCAGCTTGTCCAGGTCCGTGCGCTGTTCGACACGCGCACGCTCCACGGTATAGCTGACCCGGCGGATCGGCGAGAAGGACGCGTCCAGGCGCAGCGCACCGATTTCGGTGGCCCCGGTGTCGTCATCACCCGGTTCCGCCTTGCTCTGGGCCGGCTCGTAACCGCGACCGCGGCGAACCTTGAGGCTCATCTGCAGGGAACCGCTGGTGAGGTTGGCAATTACCAGGTCCGGATTGATGATCTCGACATCGTGATCGGTGGTGATGTCGCCGGCCAGCACCGGGCCGGGGCCCTTCTTGTTCAGATGCAGTTCGGCTTCTTCACGGCTGTGCATGCGCACTGCCACGTTCTTGAGGTTGAGCAGGACGTCGATCACGTCTTCCTGCATCCCCTCGACCGTGGTGTACTCGTGGAGCACGCCGTCGATGCTGACTTCGGTAATGGCGGCGCCCGGAATGGACGACAACAGAATCCGGCGCAGGGCGTTGCCCAGCGTATGGCCGTAGCCGCGCTCGAGCGGCTCGAGGGCCACGCGGGACCGCCGGTCGCTGATCTGCTCGACCTCGACCAGGCGCGGCTTGAGCAATTGTGTGGATGCAGGCTGCATTCGCAATCCTCTCAACAAGGCGTTGACTGAAGGTTCAAGGGTCGGCGGCTTACTTGGAGTAGAGCTCGACCACCAGATTTTCGTTGATTTCCTGAAGAATCTGGTCGCGATCGGGTACCGTCTTGAACGTCCCGGTCAGCTTCTTCTCGTCAACATCGACCCAGTCACTGATGCCGAGCTGGCTGGCAACCTCGATGGCCGCATGGATGCGGGTCTGCTGCTTGGCCTTTTCGCGCACCGCGATCTCGTCGCCCTCCTTGACCTGATAGGAGGGAATATTGACCGGGTAGCCGTTGACCGCAATCAGCCGGTGGCTGACCAGCTGGCGCGCTTCGGCGCGGGTGCTGGCAAACCCCATGCGGTACACCACATTGTCGAGCCGCCGCTCGAGCAACTGCAGCAGGAGCGTGCCAGTGGCGCCCTTCTGCTGGGCCGCCTTCTTGTAGTAATTACGGAACTGCCGCTCGAGCACGCCGTACATGTGACGCAGCTTCTGCTTTTCCCGCAGCTGCAGCGCATAATCCGACAGCCGCTGGCGCCGCTGCCCGCCCCCACCGGGTGGCGAATCGAGCTTGCACTTGCCTTCCAGCGAACGCCCCCGTCCCTTGAGGAACAGGTCCGTGCCGGCGCGACGCGACAGCTTGCACTTGGGACCGATGAACTTGGCCATATTCGTTGAATCCTCTAGACGCGGCGCTTTTTCGCCGGGCGACAGCCGTTGTGCGGAATGGGGGTCACGTCGATGATGCTGGTGACCTTGAACCCGGCGCCATTGAGCGAACGAACCGCGGCTTCACGACCCGGACCGGGCCCCTTAACGCGCACTTCGAGGTTCTTCACGCCGTAGTCGGCAGCACCCTGGCCGGCCTTTTCGGCCGCCACCTGGGCGGCAAACGGCGTGCTCTTGCGTGAGCCCTTGAAACCGCTGCCGCCGGCAGTGGCCCAGGCGAGCACGTTGCCCTGCCGGTCCGAAATGGTGATGATGGTGTTGTTGAAGGTCGCGTGGATGTGCGCGATACCTTCCGCCACGTTGCGCCTGGCCCTTGCCTTGCGCGCCCGCGTGCTCGTTCCCGTGCTCTCTGTCGCCATAGTCGTATTAATGCCCGTGATCTGACCCGGAGGCCGGAATTACCCTCTCGTCGCGACTAGCGACGGATGGGACGACGCGGCCCCTTGCGGGTGCGTGCGTTGGTCTGCGTCTGCTGGCCGCGTACCGGCAGTCCACGCCGATGGCGGATACCGCGATAACAACCCAGGTCCATCAGGCGCTTGATGTTCATGGATACCTCGCGCCGGAGGTCGCCCTCGATGGTGTACTGACCCACGGCGGCGCGAAGCTGCTCGACCTCGCCTTCGGTGAGGTCCTTGATTTTCGTATCGGTGCCGACCTGCGCGGTCTCACAGATGAGTTTCGCCCGCGCGGGGCCGACGCCGTAAAGCGACGTAAGCGCCACTACCGCGTGCTTGTTGATCGGGAGATTGACTCCAGCAATTCGCGCCATTGAAGGACCTTCGCTAACCGTTGATCAAAGGCATTGGCCGCGGCCGCGGGCGGAACCTCGCGGGACCCCCGGGAAAGCCGGCCAATGTACTGTTTCTCGGCAGATATTTCAACCCTGCCGCTGCTTGTGGCGCGGGTCGGTGGCACAGATGACCATGACCACACCGTTGCGCCGGACAACCTTGCAATTGCGGCAGATTTTCTTGACCGATGCCCTGACTTTCATAGTTCGTCACCTAAAAACGTTGATCCGCGAGGGGCGCGAAGGGGAACGCGTTGCCCGGCTCGCGCCGAATCAGCCTCGCAATGCGCCTTGCGTCCGTCGCCGCTCGCTCCAATTCAGCGCAACATCCCCGCGCCGCCGTGGCCCTTGAGATTAGCCTTTTTCAGCAGACCCTCGTACTGATGCGACATCAGGTGTGCCTGCAGCTGCGACATGAAGTCCATGACCACCACCACGATGATCAGCAGCGAGGTGCCGCCGAAATAGAACGGCACGTTCCACTGCAGGATCAGGAATTCGGGCAGCAGGCAGACGGCCGTGATGTAGGCCGCGCCGGCTACCGTCAGCCGCGTCAGCACGGTGTCAATGTAGTTGGCCGTCTGCACACCGGGACGCACGCCGGGAATGAAGGCGCCGGAGCGCTTGAGGTTATCCGCGGTTTCGCGCGAATCGAACACCAGTGCGGTGTAGAAAAAACAGAAGAAAATGATCATCAGCGAGTACAGCAGCACGTACAGCGGCTGCCCCGGCGAAATCGCGTTGGCCACCCAGTTGCCGATGGTGCCGCCCTCGCCCAGGAAGCGGACGATGGTGGCGGGAAACAGGATAATGCTGGAGGCAAAAATCGGCGGAATCACACCCGCCATGTTCAACTTCAGCGGCAGATGCTGGGTCTGCGAACCGTACATCTTGCGCCCGCGTTGCCGCTGGGCGTGATGCACCGGAATCCGCCGCTGGGCGCGTTCCATGAACACCACGAAACCCAGCACCGCCAGCGCGCCGATGAACAGTACGACTGCGGTGAGCGCATTCAACTCGCCGGTGCGGACCAGATCCATGGTGCCGCCGATCGCCGATGGCAAGCCCGACACGATACTGGCGAAGATCAGGATCGAGATGCCGTTGCCGATGCCCCGCTCGGTCACCTGCTCGCCCAGCCACATGAGGAACAGGGCGCCGGTGGTCAGGCAGATGGCGGTGGTAAAGATGAAGCTGTACTGGGTCACCCCATCCAGGGCAATGCCCTGGTTCCACAGCGCGATACCGGTGCCGATCGACTGAAAACTCGCCAGACCCAGCGTGCCGTAGCGGGTGTACTGGGTGATCTGACGGCGGCCGGCCTCGCCCTCCTTCTTCTTTTCCTTCAGCGAGGGCACCGTGGCCGTCATCAACTGCATGATGATGGAGGCCGAGATATAGGGCATCACGCCCAGCGCCAGAATCGACAGGCGCTCGAGCGCACCGCCGGTGAACATGACACCAAGATCCAGGATGGTGCCCGACTGGCGCTCGAACATCTGCGCCAGCTGAGCCGGGTCGATGCCCGGTACGGGAATGAACGAGCCGATGCGGAATACGATCAGCGCGCCCAACAGGAACAACAGACGCTGCCGTACCTCGGTGAGCTTGCCCGCATCCGGCATCATGCCGCCGCCCGTGTTTTTGGCGCCTCGTGCCACGTATTACCCCTCGACCTTGCCGCCAGCGTCCGCGATGGCCTTCGCCGCACCGGCGGAGGCACGAATACCCTGGAGTTCCACCGCGGCGGTGATCTGCCCGGAGGCGATCACCTTGGCCCGCTTGGCTTCGCGCGGCACGATGCCGGCGTCCTTGAGCGTGGCCAGATCCACCGTGCCGCTGAGCTTGTTCAGGGCGTCGAGACGGACCGCAACGGTCTGTTCGGTGACCGGGCGGAAGCCGCGCTTGGGCACACGCCGCTGCAGCGGCATCTGACCGCCCTCGAAGCCCACCTTGTGGTAGCCACCGGAACGGGCCTTCTGGCCCTTGTGGCCACGACCGGCCGTCTTGCCGAGACCGGAACCCGGACCGCGACCGACCCGCTTTTCCGCCTGACGGGACCCTTCGCCCGGATGGAGATCGTTCAAACGCATGATCAGGCCTCCTCGACCGACAGCATGTAGGACACGCGGTTGATCATGCCCATATTCTCGGGCGTTGCCGCGACCGTCACCGTCTGGTGCATCCGACGCAGGCCCAGCCCGCGCACGCAGGCGCGGTGCTTCTCCAGCCGACCGGCCGTGCTGCGCACCAGAGTGACATTGATTTGTTTCGCGCTATCGTTCGCCATGATGTCCTGCCTGTCCGGGATTACGCGGTGAGTTGTTCGACACTCAGGCCACGCTTGGCCGCGATGTACTGCGGGTCATGCATGTCCCGCAGACCATTGACCGTTGCCCGAACCACGTTGATGGGATTGCGCGAGCCATAGCTCTTGGCCAGAACGTTGCCGACACCGGCAACTTCCAGCACCGCGCGCATCGCGCCACCCGCAATCACGCCGGTACCATCGCTGGCCGGGCGCATGATGACCTTGCTGGATCCGTGCCAGCCGGTGGTCGCGTGCTGGATGGTGCCACCCTTGAGGCGCACATCCACCATATTCTTGCGCGCAGCCTCCATGGCCTTCTGGATGGCCAGCGGCACCTCGCGGGCCTTGCCATAGCCGAAGCCGACCTTGCCGTCGCCGTTGCCGACCACGGTCAGCGCGGTGAAACCGAACTGGCGGCCACCCTTGACCACCTTGGCCACACGATTCACGGCGATGAGCTTCTCGAGAAGGTCGCCTTCCGTACGTTCAACCTGTGCCATTTTCAACTCTGGTGATTCGTGACTTGTGATTCGTGATCAGCAGTTCGTGAGAGGACCGGATTGCCCGCAGGCGCCTTGCCAATCACCAATCACCAATCACAGTTCCAACTAAAACTGCAGGCCACCCTCGCGGGCAGCGTCGGCCAGTGCCTTGACCCGCCCGTGATAGGCGAACCCCGACCGGTCGAACGACACCGACTCGATCCCGGCCGCCTTGGCCTTGTCGGCGATCGCACGACCCACGGCCTTGGCCGCTTCGGTGTTTCCGGTGACGCCCAGCGACGCACGCAGGTCCTTTTCCAGCGTGGAGGCCGACACCAGCGTGCGATCACCTGCCGGCGCAATGATCTGCGCGTAGATATGTCGTGGCGTCCGATTGACCACCAGGCGATGCGCACCCTGCGCACGCATCTGCATGCGCGTGCGGCGGGCCCGGCGAAGTCGACTTACCTGTTTCTTGTGCATGATTGCGGTTTCCGTACCAAACGGTTGCAAATGGAGCGTCGGTATCGGCGCTACTTCTTCTTGGCTTCCTTGCGGATCACGCGCTCATCGGCGTAGCGCACGCCCTTACCCTTGTAGGGTTCCGGCGGGCGGAAGGCGCGAATGTTGGCGGCGGCCTGACCAACGGCCTGCTTGTCCGCCCCCTTGACCAGCACTTCCGTCTGGCTCGGGGTTTCCACCGTGACGCCTTCCGGCACCTCGTACACGACCGGATGCGAAAATCCCAGCGCCAGATTCAGATTCTTGCCCTGCGCCTGGGCACGATAACCGACGCCCACCAGTTCAAGCTTGCGCTCGAAACCTTCCGACACGCCGTGGACCATGTTGGCGACGATTGCCCGGACACTGCCTGCCATCGCCAGGTTGGTCACCCGGGCGGTGGACACCGCTCGCGCCTCCCCATCCTCGATTTCGAGGCTGGTATCGACGGGCAGGCGGAATTCGAGCACGCCGTTCTTGCCCTTGACCGACACGACCCCCCCGTCGAGCTTGACCTCGGTGCCGGACGGGATGTTGATCGGCGCCTTTGCGACTCTGGACATTGCTTAAGTTGCCTCTGACTGGGGTTACGCGACCATGCAAAGCACTTCGCCACCGTGTCCGCCGTCGCGCGCCGCGCGATCGGTCATCACGCCCTGGGACGTGGACACAATGGCGATACCCAACCCGCCGACGATGCTCGGGAGATCATTCTTGCCCCGATAAATGCGCAGTCCCGGCTTGCTGATCCGCTCGATTCGCTCGATCACGGGCTGACCCTGGAAATACTTCAGCCGAACCGTGAGCTGCGGTTTGCCGCCCACCTCGGTTTCCGCGAAATCCTGGATATAGCCTTCGTCGCGGAGCACTTCGGCGATCGCTTTCTTGAGCTTCGATGCCGGCATGCTCACCTGGGTCTTCTCCGCTGTCTGCCCGTTACGAATACGGGTCAGCATGTCGGAGATTGGGTCAGTCATACTCATATGTACCGATACCTATATTCGGTGATTCCGTGGCCCATGCGACCTGAGCCGCGGCGACCACAACACTGTTACCAACTGGACTTCACCAGACCGGGGATTTCCCCGTTCATGGCCGCTTCTCGAATCTTGTTCCGGGCCAGACCGAACTTGCGGTAGTAACCGCGCGGCCGGCCGGTGACCTGACAGCGATTGCGCATGCGGGTCGGGCTGGCATCGCGCGGCAACCGCTGCAACTCCTGCCCGGCCGCGAAGCGCTCTTCCGGCGGCAGATTAATGTCGACACAGCGCGCCTTGAGTTCGGCGCGCTTGGCCGCGTACTTCTTGACCATCTGGGCGCGCTTCACGTCGCGCGCCACCATGCTTTTCTTCGCCATAACGAACGGTTCCGTGGTTACTTGCGGAAGGGGAAGTTGAAGCCCTGGAGCAACGCCCGCCCCTCTTCGTCGTTTCGTGCGGTGGTGGTGATGATGATGTCCATGCCGCGAAGCACGTCCACCTTGTCGTATTCAATCTCGGGGAACACGATCTGCTCCTTCACACCCAGCGCGTAATTGCCGCGACCGTCGAACGCGCGCGGATTCAGACCACGGAAGTCCCGGATCCGCGGCAGGGCCGCGTTGACCAGCCGGTCCAGGAATTCGTACATGCGCGAGCGCCGCAGGGTCACCTTGCAACCCACCGGCCAGCCCTCACGGATCTTGAAACCCGCTTCCGACTTGCGTGCCCGGGTCATCAGCGGCTTCTGGCCGGCAATCGCCGCCATATCCGCCATGGCATGATCGATGACCTTGCGATCGGCGACCGCCTCGCCCACACCCATGTTCAGCGTGATCTTGCTGACCCGCGGCACCGCCATGCGGCTGGTGTAGCTGAACTGCTCCATCAGCGCGGGCACGATCTGCTCGCGGTAATACTGGCGCAGCCGTGTTGTATCGATTTCTGTTTCGCTCATTACCAGTTCCACGCCTTACGCGTCGACGACTTCGCCGTTGGACTTGAAATACCGAACCTTGCGGCGGCTGCCACTGGCATCAACCCACTTGACGCCGATCCGATCACCCTTGCCCGTCTCGGGGTTGTAGAGCATGACGTTGGACTCGGCCAACGGCATCTCGCGTTCCTCGATACCCCCCTGTACACCGGCATTGGGGTCGGCCTTGACGTGCTTCTTGGCCAGATTGATGCCTTCGACCAGTACGCGGCGATCATCGCGCACGCTCAGCACCGTACCCCGCCGGCCCTTGTCCTTGCCGGCGATCACGACCACCTGGTCGCCCTTGCGGATTCGCTTCAACGCCATGGTTAGAGCACCTCCGGTGCCAACGAGATGATGCGCATGAACTTCGCACGAAGTTCACGCGTCACCGGGCCGAAAATACGCGTGCCTACCGGTTCGTTCTGCGCATTAAGCAGCACCGCCGCGTTACGGTCGAAGCGGATGATCGAACCATCCGAACGCCGCACACCACGCCGGGTACGAACGACCACGGCATTGAGCACGTCACCCTTCTTCACGCGACCACGCGGGATCGCGTCCTTGACGGTCACCTTGATGATGTCGCCCACGCCGGCGTAGCGGCGATGCGATCCGCCCAGCACCTTGATGCACTGGACCCGGCGCGCGCCGCTGTTGTCCGCCGCAAACAGTTGTGATTCTGTCTGGATCATTGTCCTGCCGCCTCCAGTTCACCAGCGCGCTCGACCACACGAACCAGACGCCAGGCCTTGCGCCGCGAAATCGGCCGGCACTCCTGGATTTCGACCAGGTCGCCGGCATTCGCCTCGTTGGCCTCGTCATGCGCGGGAATGCGCGTCGACCGCCGCACGTACTTGTCATACAACGGGTGCTGCACCCGCCGCTCGACCAGCACGACAACGGTCTTGTCGCCCTTGTCGCTCACGACGCGGCCGACCACCACACGCTGTGTCTTTTGTTCACTCATGAGACTCAACCCTTGTTCGCCGTCGCGGCGCGTTCGCGCTGAATGGTCTTGATCCGCGCGATACTCCGCCGGATGGTTCGGAACTGATGGCTGCCTTCCAGCGCGCCGGTCGCCGCCTGCATGCGCAGGTTGAAGCGCTCGCGCCGCAGCTCGATCAGTTCCTTGCCCAGATCGGCGTCCGATTTTTCCCGTAGCTCAGACGGCTTCATCGTTTGACTTCCCGTTACAGAATGCTGCGTTCAACAAAGGCGGTACGCACCGGCAGCTTCGAGGCGGCCAGGCGAAACGCTTCCTGCGCGACTTCACGCGGGACGCCTTCCATTTCGTAAAGCATGCGGCCGGGCTGAATCAGGGCAACCCAGTATTCGACGTTGCCCTTGCCCTTGCCCATGCGCACTTCGATCGGCTTCTTGGTGACCGGCTTGTCCGGAAAAATCCGGATCCAGATCTTGCCGCCACGCTTGATATGGCGGGTCATGGCACGACGCGCGGCTTCGATCTGCCGAGCGGTAATGCGCCCGCGCTCGACTGCCTTCAGGCCGTACTCGCCGAAGCTGACCTGGGCGCCGCGCTGGGCCAGGCCTCGATTGCGGCCCTTCTGGACCTTGCGGAATTTGGTTCGCTTGGGTTGCAGCATGGCGGTTTATCCCGTTGCCCGGCCGGCTTCTTCGCCTTCCACGGCGACCGGCTTCTCTGCTTCGAAGATCTCGCCCTTAAAGATCCAGACCTTGACACCGAGGATGCCGTAGGTGGTCTTGGCTTCGGCGAGCCCGTAGTCGATATCGGCACGCAGCGTGTGCAACGGCACCCGGCCGTCGCGGTACCACTCCGAACGCGCGATCTCGGCACCATTCAGACGACCGGCCACGTTCACGCGGATGCCGCCGGCGCCCAGACGCATGGCGTTGCCCACGGCGCGCTTCATGGCGCGACGGAACATGATGCGGCGCTCCAGCTGCTGCGCGATGTTTTCGGCCACCAGCTTGGCGTCCAGCTCCGGCTTGCGGATTTCCTCGACCGACAGGTGCACCGGCACGCCCATGAGCTTGCTCACTTCACCGCGCAGCTTGTCGATGTCCTCGCCCTTCTTGCCAATCACGATGCCCGGACGGGCGGTATGAATGGTGATGCGCGCGGAGCGCGCAGGCCGATCGATCTGGATACGGCTGACGGACGCATGCGCCAGGCGCTTGCGGATGTACTCACGCACTTCGAGATCGGTATTGAGCGTGTCGCGATAGGCCGCGTTCTCCGCGTACCAGCGCGAGCTCCACTCGGTTGTGATCCCGAGCCGAAAACCGGTTGGATGGACTTTATGACCCATAATCGCCTCTTACTTGTCCGCCACCCGGATGGTGATGTGGCTGGTACGCTTGAAAATCCGATCCGCGCGGCCGCGTGCCCGGGGCTTGATCCGCTTCATGGTCGGACCCTCGTCCACCATGATGACGCTGACCTTGAGCTCATCGATGTCCGCGCCCTCGTTGTGCTCGGCATTGGCGATGGCCGACTCAAGCACCTTGTGAATCGTCCGGGCCGCCTTCTTCGGCTGGAACCGGAGCGTTTCCAGCGCCCGCTCGACCGGCATACCCCGGACCTGATCGGCGATCAGCCGCGCCTTTTGCGGCGAGATGCGCGCGAATCGCAATTTGGCAAACGAATCCGTCATGATACTTCCAATCCGGTAACTTAGGACTTCCGGTCGCCGATGTGGCCCTTGAACGTCCGGGTGGGCGCAAACTCGCCCAGCTTGTGGCCGACCATGTTCTCCGACACGAAAACCGGCACATGCTGACGGCCGTTATGCACGGCAATCGTTAGTCCGATCATGTCGGGGGTCACCATGGACCGACGCGACCAGGTCTTGATCGGTCGCTTGGTCTGACTTTCCTGAGCCTTGGCGACCTTGCTTGCGAGATGCAGGTCAATGAACGGCCCTTTCTTGATGGAACGCGGCATTGCTAAATTCCCCAGTCGAGTGCGATCAACGCTTCTTCCGCTTGCCGCGGCCGCGAACGATCATGCTGTCCGTGCGCTTGTTGGTGCGCGTCTTGAAGCCTTTCGTCTTCCAGCCCCAGGGACTGGTCGGATGACGACCACCACTGGTCCGGCCTTCACCACCACCATGCGGGTGGTCGACCGGGTTCATGGCGACGCCACGAACCGTCGGGCGCTTGCCCCGCCAGCGGGTCGCGCCGGCCTTGCCGAGTGACCGCAGCGAATGTTCCGCGTTGCCCACCTCACCGATCACGGCAGTGCAGGCGGCAAACACCCGGCGCATTTCACCGGACTTGAGCCGCAACGTGGCGTAATCACCCTCGCGGGCAACCAGCTGCGCCGAGACGCCGGCGCTACGCGCCATCTGCGCACCCTTGCCGGGCCGCATCTCGATCGCATGAATCGTCGTGCCCACCGGAATACTGCGGATCGGCATGGCATTGCCCGGCTTGATCGGCGCTTCCGGACCGGCCAGCAACTGGTCGCCGGACTTCACGCCCCGCGGCGCGAGAATGTAGCGACGCTCGCCATCGGCGTAGAGCAGCAGAGCCAGATGCGCACTGCGGTTGGGGTCGTATTCGATCCGCTCGACCTTGGCCGGCACGCCCACCTTGTCGCGGCGGAAATCGACCATCCGGTACCGCTGCTTGTGCCCGCCGCCCCGGTGACGCGTGGTGATGCGACCCGCATTGTTGCGGCCGCCGCTGCGGGACTGCTTGGCCACCAGCGATTCCTGCGGCTGCCCCTTGTAGAGCTCCGCATTCTTCACGCCGACGACGAAGCGCCGTCCCGCTGATGTCGGCTTGGCCTTTTTCAGTGCCATGACTCTATCCGTCCGTGTCTAGTGACTAGAGCGTCGCCTACTCGACGCCGCTCAGAAAATCCAGTTCCTGCCCGGCGGCAAGGGATACATACGCCTTCTTCCAGGCGGCGCGCTTGCCGGACTGACCGCGGAAACGCTTGGTCTTGCCCTTCACGTTCAGCGTGGTCACGCCCTCTACCTGAACCTTGAAAAGCTTCTCCACCGCAGTCTTGATCTCGGTTTTGGTGGCATCCACCGCCACCTGGAACACGACCTGATTGTGGGCATCGGCCTGAACCGAACTCTTCTCGGATACGTGCGGTGCGCGCAGGACCTCGTAGATGCGTTCCTGATTCACGACAGCCACCCTTCGATTTGCTTGATTGCGTCGACGGTCACGATCACCTTCTCGGCCCCGACCAGCGACACCGGATCCAGTCCCGCCACGTCCGTCAGCGACAGGTAGGGGATGTTGTTGCTCGAGTAGGCGAGATTCTCGTCCACCTCGGTCACCACGATCAGGCCACGTCGGCCGGCACCGGTCGCGTCCAGGAATTCGAGCAGCTTGCGCGTCTTGCGCTCGGCCAGGCTCAGCTCCTTGACCACCACCAGGCGGTCCTGACGAACCAGCTCGGCGAGAATCGAGCGCATGGCACCGCGATACATCTTGCGGTTGACCTTCTGACCGAAATCACGCGGGCTCGCCGCGAAAATCCGGCCGCCGCCCTTCCACAGGGGGCTTCGAATGGTGCCGGCACGGGCACGGCCGGTGCCCTTCTGCCGCCACGGCTTCTTGCCGCCACCCCGAACCTGGGCGCGCGTACGCTGAGCCTTGGTTCCGGCACGGCCACCGGCCAGATAGGCCGTGACCACCTGATGAACGAGAGCCGGCTTGAAGTCCACGCCGAACAACTCGTCGGAAACGTTGACGCCGGAGGCGTCGTTGGCTACCGCAAGTTCCATTATTTTCAGCCTTTCACTGCCGGACGGATGACCACGTCGCCGCCCTTGGCACCGGGGATACCGCCACGGATGAGCAACAGGTTGCGCGCGGCATCCACGCGGAAAATCTCGAGATTCTGCACGGTGGTGCGCGCATCACCCATGTGGCCGGCCATCTTCTTACCCTTGAACACATGCCCCGGCGTCTGGTTCTGACCGATGGAACCCGGCGCGCGATGCGCCTTGGAGTTACCGTGGGTCGCCCGTTGGGCACGGAAGTTGTGACGCTTGATCACGCCCGCGTAGCCCTTACCGATGGAGCGGCCGACCACGTCGACCACCTGGCCATCCTCGAACAGCGAGGCGGTGATTTCGGCGCCGACCTCGATATCGACTTCCTCGAACGACGGCTCGGCGTCGGCCTCTTCCCCCTCGGCCGGTTCGGCCGCGGCTACCGGACGCTTCAGTTTGGGCATGTCTTCGCCGTCCGCCAGCCGGAATTCCCAGAGACCGCGACCCGCGTCCACGCCTGCTTTTTTGAAGTGACCGGCGCTGGGCCGGTTGACGCGCGAGGCGCGGCGTTCGCCGGTGGTTACCTGAACAGCGCTATACCCGTCGGTGTCGGCAGTCTTGATCTGGGTCACACGGTTGGGCGTGACCTCAACCACCGTCACGGGCACGGAGGCGCCCGCGTCCGTGAACACGCGCGTCATGCCGCGCTTGCGGCCAACCAAACCTATCGCCATTACCAATTCCTTCTTGCTTATCGCCACTCGCTAACGGGGGCGACAGTTCAAGTGTCAGAGGCCGCCGCCGTGTCTCAAGCAGCGGCCCGTTAAACTCAGTTTTCATCGCCAGCCCCGCGGACCGGCGGTCGTCAAGGCGCTGCGCTGTTACTGCAGCTTGATCTGCACGTCCACGCCGGCAGCCAAGTCAAGCTTCATCAGCGCATCGACGGTCTTTTCCGTCGGCTCGACGATGTCCATCATCCGCTTGTGAGTGCGAATCTCGTACTGGTCACGCGCGTCTTTGTTGACGTGCGGTGAGATCAACACCGTGTAGCGCTCCTTGCGGGTCGGCAACGGAATCGGGCCATGCACCTGAGCCCCGGTCCGCTTGGCCGTCTCCACGATCTCACGCGCCGACTTGTCGATCAGACGATGATCGAATGCCTTGAGACGGATGCGGATGTTCTGACTCGTTGCCATTGCTTTCTATGTCTCGCTTATCGAAAGGGTGCCGCTGTCGGCAGCCGGCCGGGCAACCACCCGGCCGACAATACGGCCCTTATTCCTGCTCGTGAACAGGCCTTGCGGCGTGCTTCACGAGAGCTCTCGGCTGGCGTCGTTCGCCCGATTGATAATCGGGCAAGACCACGCCTACTCCGTAATCTTGGTCACCACCCCGGCGCCCACGGTCCGACCGCCTTCGCGAATCGCGAAGCGCAGGCCTTCTTCCATGGCGATCGGGGCAATCAGTTCCACGTTCATCGTGACGTTGTCACCCGGCATCACCATC
>JAVKCJ010000017.1:0-22811 GCA_040222795.1 Salinisphaeraceae bacterium | reverse complement strand
CCGAGCTGCGCCGGCAGCTCACCTACAAGGCCGCCTGGGGCGGCCGTGAGGTGGTGGTGATTGACCGGTGGGCGCCCACGAGCAAGACCTGCTCGGGGTGTGGCCACCGGATGACCGCGATGCCGCTGTCGACGCGGCATTAGGCCTGCCCCGCCTGCGGGGCGACCCATGATCTCGACGTGAACGCGGCGATCAATATCCAGCGACTTGCTACCGGCGGGAGGCCGGAATGTCATGCGCGTGGAGCCCGGACGATCCCGTGTGGTGACGCGGCACCTGCCGCGCTCACCCCGGCGGCCTGCGAAGCGCGAATCAATCCCGCCCCGGATGCCGCGGAACGGGCCGCGGTGACGGGGTGAGGGTGGAGTTGCCAATTGGATCTTAGACTCAGATATGAAATTTGCCCACCCCTCCACCGCATATCCAGCGCGGTAGAAGGGCGGGCCAAAATTCATTCAGAGAAATTGCCTTCAATAACCGAGGAATGTCGCGGGATTTGGTCGTGTAATCAAATAGGTGCCCGCACTCGGCGTTCCACAGTCTTCGCCATAGTCTACGAAGTTGCTGCTGGCATTGTCCCATTGAATGAAGGCGAGGCCGCCTCCTGGGCTTATCCCTCCATAACGCAACCCGATATTCGGATCTTCATCGCCATCACAAGCAACAAAGTGACCACGTTCTCCGTTCGCGTTTGATCCCGTGGTATTGGTAAACCGAATAGTTGACTCCGTACTCGTGTATACAAGGCCTGAATATAACGCGAGCCCAGGTGCACTGGCCTTTGTGCCATCCAGGAAATTGTTCCTTAACAGGGCTTCTACACGACCATGGATATTCCAAGAGCGTTGAAGAGTACCGTCAATCGAACTTTGCATGGGGAGCATTAAATACGAATTGAGCCGCTCCCCCATCACAACCGAAAATTTCGCGTCCGCGGAGAGCTCCCGAATTGAAATGATACCTCCTGAGTCTTCAACATCAGGATTCATGAAGTCACCCACTACTTCAGCGTAGCTGCCGTCTGCACATCCCATATTAGAATATGCAAAGTTCGCGCCTTCACCCTCGTAAATAACCACATCAGGCTCGTACCACTCCATTTCGCAGTATGTGAATTCAAAGCCCTCCGCTCCCCCACTTTCCGTGCTATCCAATCCTATCCCAACACCTAGTGAAGTTGCGCTTCCGTTTGGCGGGCGATACGCGTAGATATAGTTTCGAGTCCCCCCTGGATTGTTCACATACTCCGGATTTCGCTTTTCGTCGATACGCAAATTGTCATTGGTCGGTGTTCGCGCATAGACATACTTTGAACCTCTACCCAAGACTATTTGATTGTCGTTTCCTGAGGAGTCCCACCCATAATTCGCGCAGATCTTGTCACGCCCATCCAAAGGAAATATGGTTCGGACCTCTGGGCCTCCAACTATGAAATCATCACCGCTAGTACCTCTCAGCACACCGCTTGACAATGCCCCTGGCGTCTCCGGGGTAATAGCAAATCCAGGCGGTTCCGTACAGCTGTAATCGAATGGGTCCGTCGAATTGTTTGAATCGCAAACGTCACCGATCCCATCCTGATCGACATCCTCTTGCCCGGGGTTAGCAACCGCCTCGCAGTTGTCCCCGTTATTGGGGACCCCATCTCCGTCCATGTCATCGTCGCAGACGTCACCGATGCCGTCCCCGTCAAGATCGTCTTGACCCGGGTTCGGAATCAACGGGCAGTTGTCGTTCCCATCAGAATTCCCGTCGCCATCACCGTCATTGAAATTATCACAGACGTCTCCGATGCCATCGCCGTCTGAATCCTCCTGACCGGGGTTGTGCACGGTCACGCAGTTGTCCTGCCCATTGGGCACCCCGTCGTTATCGGCATCGTTATCGCAGGCGTTCCCAATACCGTCACCGTCGTCATCTGCTTGATTGGCATTCGGCGTACTCGGGCAATTGTCGATGTCATCGGCAACCCCATCGCCATCACTGTCGTTCAGGTTGTCGCAGACATTTCCAATACCGTCACCGTCGTCGTCGGCTTGAGAAGGGTTGTTCACCGCCGGACAATTATCGGAACCATCCGGAATGCCATCGTTGTCGTTATCGCTGTCGCAGACATCACCGATACCATCGCCATCCTGGTCGGCCTGGTTGGCATTGGCGACGAAGGGGCAGTTGTCGTTTGCATCTTCAATACCGTCGCCATCGCTGTCCTGGAAGCTGTCACAGGCATCCCCTAGCCCATCACCGTCCAGGTCGCCCTGGCTCGGGTTGGGAATGAACGGGCAATTGTCGACGCCATTCGTGATCCCATCCCCATCACGATCGTTGTCGCACACGTCGCCTACCCCGTCACCATCAAAGTCCTCCTGGGAGGGGTTAGGAGTCAAGGGGCAGTTGTCTGCGCTGTCGTGAATGGAATCGTCATCGGAATCGAGGTCACCACCGCCCTGATCGCCACCGGTCTCATCATCAGGACCATCCACCACGATAATGTCAGGATCGTCTTCCTGGACAAGTGCCGGGCAGATGCCGTCCTGGCCGGGCGCATAAACCCGGATGAATATCCCGTTCGGCACCTCGCTGTTCCCAAGATAGTTCGCCGAATCGCTGCGGGAGGTCACAATCGGGACGATTGTAGCCATCGGCGCATTGGGCTTGTTCGGCGGGTGACAGGAAAAATCGGATCGAGCACGATGGGTGCTATAGACAATTCCCCGTCCCTGCGGGTCACGCTCGACCCAGACCAGCATGCCAAGCACAGGCTCGATATACAGGCTATCCATGGAGAACGGGTTGAACTGCGCGTACTTTCCATTGGGGTCGTTGATCGGATCCCCGTCCACCGACTCGTCGACATAGGCCCAAATCGGATGACTGCTGTCCTCCGAATACAAGCCGATCGATCCTGAGAAAGCGCCAGCACCCCCGCTCGGCATCATCACGGAAGGGGCCGTATCTTCGTTATACGTGTTACGCGGATTGTCCCCCGGATTCGGTACGTAGGTCGCCTGCATCGTCTGAATGACAAGGTACGTGTCAGTGGCGATACCGGTTCGGAGCAACCGCAGGCGCATCGTCAACTCAACTTGTCCGCCCAAGTCCTCGATACGACCAGCCCCGCCTGCGACCGCGTTCCAGTCGACCTGGACTTGACGAAGGTTCAAGTTAAGAAGGCTTGCGTTTTCAACTTGATCCAACGCCTCGCCGTTACCGTCAAGCTCTTCCTGAAAACTATCGTCCCACACACGAAAGCCAGCGCTGATCCCGAGGTCCGAGACTCGCATCGCTTCGCCGTCGTTACGCGCATTCGAGGCCACCTGCACACGCACGTCAGGCGCCGCGAAGAATCGACCTTGCTGCATTGGCACCCCGCCGCCAGCTAGATAGTCCGTGGTCACCCGAACGACCCGGTCTGGATCGGTCACACCAGATACCTGAACCGACTCCCTGCTGGAAGATGCACTCGAAGACTTTGAGTCCGCATCGTTTCCAAGACTATTCGTTCCACACGCCTCGCGTGCCGGATCATCCGGGTGCGGGGCGCCACCAGAAAACGGCCCATCACACACTGACGGGTCACTATCAGCCAGACTCCGTGCGATCGACTGGATGCTCAGCACCTCGGTATGCGTAAAGTCCGCCGTGATCGGGTAAGTCGACCCGCGTACCAGTTCATAGAACGCGAACTCGGCGCCGGCTTCAGACTGAGGCATGTCACCGCCATAACCGAGATAGTTTCCGTAGCGCCCGTCGCTTGTCCGAATGAAAATTTCGGGCTGATTGAACATCCGAAGGCGCTGCTCGGTGAACTGGTAGGCAATGCCGATACCGCCAGAACTCTGGTCATCTTCACCCCCGCCATTCCCCACATCGCCTTTCAAAACGATCGCTTGCGCGGACATCGTCATCACACAGAAGGCGATGAAGCCGACAATCTTGAAGTGTTTCATTGCTGTGCCCTCAATCGCCAACGTAGTACAGGCCGGTGTAGATCACCGGAGTTGCCGCATTCCCGCCTGGCGGCAGGGTCCACTTGCCCGGAAGCTCGACGGCTCTGAGCATGTTGTTCATCGGCACCACGGTGGGTACCCCACTATCATCGGCCGTCACGAACACCGTGCGAGCCGCATTCATGTAGACGCGTGGCCCAGCCACATCAGGGAAGTTCTCTACCCCAAAACGATCGGCCTGGAAGCCCGCCACGCCGAAGGGCGTGCCGTCCTGTCCGCCAGATACGCGGCTGGCATATTGGACCTGTGGCCCGATGCTCGCCGCATCCGCGCCCACATCCCTCACCATCGCAGGTGATCGGGTGTAGGCCAGGGACATGAATGGCATCCACGGTGCCATCTCTGTGAGATCGGCCTGCTGATCGTCGGTCGCGGTCGCCCTTGCCACGCAATCAACCGGTTCGTCCGTGCCGAACAACCCTAGTAGCCCACCCCCAGTCGCAAGCCAGGTGATGTCGGTGCTTGGGATGACTTGCAGCGGCGGCGTATGGAATCGAGTCGGCCCACCGTCAGCCAGATTCCGTGTCGTCATCGAAAAGGGCTGCCAGGAAAATTCCTGCCCCGCCATGTCGTTGTAGACATGAAGCCCCGTGTACTGGATCGCCGTCCCAGGCGCTGTCTCGATTCTCACCGCCTCGTCGCGCAGCGTAGTTCCGAACAGGGTTCTACGCTCTCGGCGCTCGAGGCTACAGTCGACGACTTCGGCCTTGGCAAAGGCACCCGGGAATCCCAGCTCAGAGCCGGCCACTCCCTGGAAGGGTCGCGAATCCACAAACGGCAAGACCGCATAACTGAAGGCGATCTCCTCACGGGGGATGTCGTTACTGCCGTCCTGGATCTTGAAGAACACGGCGAAATGCGGTGCATGCGGGTCGCCTGTGCCAGCGTCGCTCTTGCATACCGACACGGTATAAAGCCACCCATCCCGCCTGACCTGCTCAATGGTCGGCGCGAATCCGCCATTGCCATCGGCAGTATTCGAGCATGAGAATGACACTTGGCCAGGACCGCTCATGCTGATGCTCACAAGCTCGGCATCGCCGCCGGCATCACGGCTCGCGCCGATGAGTTCAAAGTCAATAGCAGCAGGCTGGAAGGGTCCGGAGCCATTCGGGCTTCCGAACTCACCCACGCTGCTCGAGATCAATCGCCGATCCGCTTCATACTCGGTCAGATCAATCCGATTAAACCCGTATTTCGCTTCGAACGCGGCAATCGAGTTCTCGATCACCACCCAGCGATTATCCGGGGCGAAATAGCCAATCACCCGTCCCGTGCGCTGCTGATCGTCCCCGATGATTTCCTGAACCGCGAAGGGGATGCGAGAGTTGTTCACAAACGCATCCGACACGACAGTCGACTTCTCCTCCAGTCCGAAGATGTTGGATCCGACGTTCTGCCGTAAGGCAACCCGTGGGCTGGCGGAACTCGACCTGGTCAACACGTCGATGGGCAACGGGTTCACCCGATACATGGTCGACGTTCGACCGTCAGCCGTACCCATCTGTCGGTTCGTGTTTCGCTCATAGTCCGGGTGTTCATGGACCCAGCTTGAGTCACCTGGACTGGGGTCTTCGAACCCGCCCTGAGCCAAAGCCCCACTGACGACGAATAGGCTCGCCGCCCCGGCACTGAGAAGTCTTTTCATATCCATTGCGTGCCCTTATTCCATCGGGAATTCGAACTGCCCATTACCCACGGCAATGGACACAGCGGTCTGAGAAACCGAGGCGAGTCTTGGCACGCTCTCCTCGTCTTTGCCCTTGAGCACGACCCCATCCACCTCGGAGCCAACGGTATAGAAACGACCGTTGATGAAAGCCCCCCGGGTGGTGGCCGCCTGGACGGCAATGGCCTGTCTTGCCAATGCCCCCCAGTCCGTCTTCGGTTTGCGCGCTGCCGCCGTTGGCGCCGGCGCGCGTGCAATCGCCGATCGCCGAGTGGCGCCAGCGTTCTGTTCATTGTTGACCTGCGCCATCGGCCTCACTGCGGGCCGAGGCTTTACCGCCTCTTGGGGCCCGGTGAAAAGTGCCTGCAACTGATCCGGTGTGATCTTGCCCTCGCCATCAGTTGCCGCCGCGTTCACCGGCAGGGCCAACAACTGACTCATCCGCTCGACGTCATCGACTTCCTTGCCGCGCGACGCGCTACGAATGCCGCCGACTGTGTAGGCCCCGTCCACATGCTGATAAATGAGCCGATTGATTTCTGTCGCCCCGAACAGACCCAGGAAGGCCAGCAGAACCACCAGCGGGCCACGTCGACTCTCCGGTATGTGCTTGAGAATGGCCTTCATGTCGCCGACTCCACCAGCGGATCACGCAAATACAGACAGAAACGATCAATCTCCGCGCGAGGCTGCTTACCGTCATAAGCCACCTCGATGCTCTCAGCGGTCACAAAGGGTTTCGCCATCAGCTTCTCCAGGCCCTGATAGAGCAGCCCCACGTTCCCCGCAGTCAGTTCGAACATTCGTGACTGGGTCGCCAGACAGACATTCACGGCGCCAATATCCACGTCGCCCTGCTCAGCGCGTTCGGCCTCCAGAATCCGCGCCTTGTCCGGGAAGCCGGTCAACCCCGACTCCTTGATGCCGAGCATGCGGAACAGCGTGAGCACATCGGTGCCCTCATCGAGCTGAGGCAGGCGTTCGCGCCAGTCGGCGCTCACGGATTGCAGCGCCTGGAAGTTCTTTCTGAACTGGCGCATTTCTTCGTTGATGGACACCTGCTGCGCGACTTTCTCCTGATAGCCAAGATAGGCCTGGTATGCCCCGTAGCACAGGATTGCCGAGAAGGCCGCGGTGAATATCACCAGGAAGCGGTTTCTTGCTGAGATCAGTTCTTTCATGTCCACTACTTGTTGAAACGGCCACGGACCAGGTATTCAACCGTGCCCTCGCGGCTGTTTTCCCGGTGGTTCACCAAACGAATCCCCGCGTTCAAACGCGACGCGAGATTTGAAAAAACATCCTCGGCCCCCTCCACGGCAGAAGCACCGGGCTTTCTCGGTAGCTCGAACAGCACCTCGAACGACACCGGATCCAGATCACTCTCCGCCGTTGTCTGAACGGATTTCGCCACCAGACCCGGCTGATGGGCCAGTGCCACAGCCAGCCGCTGGCTAGGGCTTATCAAATCCTTTTTGCGATCCAGCTTGGCCAGGAACGTCTGCTGCGAACGAAGCCGATTCAGCGAGTCCTGCCCGGCCTCGTACTGCGACTTGATGGGTGCGACTTCCGCCTCGAAACTGTTCTTGGCCGAATTCAACGGCCCCAGCCCTAGTGCGAAGGCGGCCCCATACCCACCCATCCCGACTGCCAGTGCGAGCGCCGGCAATACATAGTCCTGCCTCGACGACAGGGAATAGCCCAACTCCAGCGGGTGGAACCGCAGGCCCTTTTCTGCTGGGTCGTTCACGCGGATTGGCTCAACACTCGCGATCTCGATCCGCGGCAACGGTTCTGCGAAAAGCACCTGGTGTGTTTCGAACTCTTCGAGCCCTGTCAGCTGCAGCACAAGCTCAGCGAACTGTTGTTCGAAGTCACCGGAATCCAACTCGGGCAGCCGACGCTGGTCATGACGAACCAGTGCGTTTGCCGTCATCACCCAGCTCTCAACAATCAGCGGGCCCGCGCCCGAGCTGCAGGCTGTAAATAGAATGCAGTCCCGGTTTCGCTTGAGCAGGAAATCGAGCACTTGATCGTGATACGTATAAACCGAGGTGACTTTCTTGGCCTTGAGCGCCTCCACGACCTCGTTGTCGATGTATAGGAGGAACTCGGAGGCGTCACCGCTTTCGGTGGCAGCCCCCGGCAGCAGGTTGCCGCCACGCCGCCGCACCGCCGCCCGAACCGGCTGTTTGGTGAAGCCGAAAGGCGCATCCCCGGTATCACTACCTAGTCGCCCAACCAATGCCTCACCGCAAAGCATGACCCGAGGCGATCGCCCTAGTCCTGCGACATCGTCAGCGCATTGAACATGTGTTGCCATCAGAGGTTCTGTACCTGTGAAACCTGAATCAGGGTCATACCCAGCATCGGCGCGATAATCGCCGACGCCGCGATCGCCAGACCCACGTAATTCGCCCCGGTCAGGATCCGGGTCATCCGGATCATCCCGTCTTCAATCAAACTGGATTGCACTTCCTTGAGTGCTTCCGCGGTGTTGCCGGTTTGAGCGGACACCTGGAGTCCCGCGCGCAACAACACTGGCCACTTTCGCCTGGGGTCACCCTGGGGTAGCGCATGCGGCTTGAGTGACTTCGTCATGTCCTCGCCGGCGACGATGTCTGCCTCGAACATGCGGTAGCTGTCGCGCATCCATGCCGGCACGGTTGCCGAAGATATTCGCACCATCTCGTCATAGGGGATCGACCCGGCGCTATCGAGCATGCACATGTATCTGGCCCAGATCCCGCCGTAGAGGGCCTGCAACGCCGAGTTGATCGCCGGGACTCGGGTCAGAAACGCCATGACATCGGCGCGGTTGCCCTCGTCCCTGAAGTAGTACCAGAGCAGGAATCCGCCCACCGCGATATAGGTCAGCAACCACATCCAGCTGGTGGTCAGGTACCCGTTGACCGCGTCGGATAAAGCGACCAGGCCAGTCCGGTTGTCCGCCTGGATGTTCTCGGTGGTCTTGGGTATGACCCAGATCACGTAGAAGCAGAAGATCAGGATCCCGGCGCCCGCATACAGGGCAGGCGTGATGATCTTGGTGGATAGTGTTTTCTTGATCTCCGACATCTTGCTGGTCAGTGTCTCGACGTTTGAAAGCACCTCGACCATCGATCCGGATGCTTCACCCGCCTTGAGCGCTTCGCAGTAGGCAGACGGCCAGATGTAAAGACGGGAGATTTCGCCGGACACATTCCGGCCTCTCGCCACGCCCTTGGCCGCCTCCTTCCACTTATCCGCCCACTTCCGCTGAATTTCGGAGAGCTGCATCAGGCACTCGTCCATGGGCATGCCCACGGCGATCATGTTGCGAAGCACTCGAGCCGATTCCTGAACTTCCGCGAGTTTCTGCGCCATGCCTAGAACCCCAGGGACTCGAACCCGGTATCCCCGGACTCGATGAGTTGCATGACCGCCTGCTCCATTCGCACGTCGATCGATTTCTCGATCTCCATGCGCGTGCCAACGCCGTCAATGAAGTAGTCCCGCGCCGCAGGCGAGAGCAGAAGAATTTCGTTGGCCGGAAGAACCCCAACCACACCGGTGCCGTCACACTTGTCGCACCCTCTCGCGTCATAAACCTGAGACGGGTTCTCCAGTGACTCGATTCCGCGCTGTCGCCGCAGGTACTCGATGTAATCGAGCTCATCCTCACTCGGTTCGCGGGCTTCCCGGCAGTCCCGGCACAGCCGCTTGACCAGTCGCTGGCTCACCATTGCCGTGATCGACCGAATCGCCGCGGATCGCATCTCGGGCTTTTCCGGGGGCAGCATATTCACCAGGCGCTCGACACCGGACATTGCGCTCTCCGCGTGGAGAGTCGATACCACCAGATGGCCCGTGGCGGCATACTGAACCGCGGAGCTGGCTGTCTGCTGATCTCGGATCTCACCCATCCAGATCATGTCCGGGTCGTGGCGCATGACATTTCGGAATATCAGCCCGAAACCTTCGTCGGTACCACGCATTTCGTAGGGCACCTGAATCTGGGTCACGCCTGGCACCAGTCGCTCGATCGGATCTTCGATCGACAGTCGCGAACGCCGCATCCCGTAGATCTGTTCGTGCAGATTCAGGATGCCCGCGATGGTCGTGGATTTCCCCGACCCGGTCGGGCCTACCAGCATGATCAGACCCTGAGAGGGACGCACTGCCTTCTTGAGCACCTCGATCAGACGCGGGGCGACCTTTTTCTTGGTCAGGTCGACACGACCACTCTCCATCGCCATCAGTCGAAGGCGGATCGAGATGGCGTCGCTACCGCTTGACCCGGTGTCGTGCGACAAGGGGATAAACGAGCAGCGGATATTGAACAGCCGGCCATCTCGCAGGCTGTACTGATAATTTCCGTCGAGCGGCTTTTTCACCCGCTCCGGCTTGATCATCGCCCCGGAAGCGCGCAGCAGATAACGGGTCACTTCCGTGTACTGCTCTGCCGTCATCTTCTCCGCGATAGGCAACAGGTCACCGTAGACGCGGTTCTGAAGGATTGGGGTACCACCCGGGCCCGGGTCGATATGAATGTCCGTCGCCTCATTGTCCGCGGCCAGCCGGTGGATCGAAGCGAGCTTGCGAAACGCATGATCCGCCTGCAGCGAATTCTCGCTGATCACCCGGACACCGCCGGTCATTCCCTGAGTGCCCGTGTTCTGTTCGGCAAAGCTCGCCAGTGACGCAAGCACTTCGTTACGCCGACCCACAGCCACCACGGCATCTTCACCGAAGCGGTTTCGGAGCGCGCAGTTTCTCCGCTCTGCTCCCGCCATCTGCTGGTAACGGCGAAGTGCATTCTCCAGGTCACCGAAGACCAGCACCGGGGTTTCCCCCTGCAGCGTCATCAGCATGCAGCTGTAACGCTCGCACTCGTCGCAGATGATCGGCTCATTCATCGAGCCATGGGCCGTCAGCTCACCTGCAGAACCGCCCAGTTCCGGGAAATACTGGATCCCTTCCTGAAGACACTGGAGTCGCTGCGTTTCCCCAATGAGCTCAGGCTCTTCGGTGGTGAATACTGCGATTGACCGCGACCGCTCACCATACTTCTCCACGATCTCGTCAATGCGGGCGCTCGGAAGCAGGCCGGACGCGCGTATCACTTCCGGCATCGACTTGCCCCTGACCTTCAGGCACAGGTTGGCGTCGTTGATGATGCGCTCGTTCGGCTTTTTCCATCCCCACGCCGAAATCAGAGAGACCACTCGGTCGTCCACTGAGTCCAGAACCTGTACTTCACCGTCCATCGAGGACCTCACAAAACACTTGCCGGGATAAAGATTTCCTCGGCGATGAAAACGGGGTTGCCCGATTCATCCTGAATCGGGGTCTGAACCTGAAGTACGGCATGGTTGGAATCGATGTAGACGTATTCGACCGGGTTGCCATACACCGGGTCGAACAGGCTGTCGCAGGACACGAACACGCCGCCCAGAACATAGGTGCCGCCACAGGCCGGCCCGCCGCCGGCGTAGCCCACCACGCCACCAAGAAATGCGGCATCGCCAGGATCCATTTCTACCGCGCCCCCGCCCTCGGTCGGGAAGCCGCCGGCGATACTGAAATGGTCCGCCATAACGCCGAGCGTTCGAATCAGGTGTTCCCGCACGACCGCGATGGCCGATGCCGGCCGACTCGCGTCTTCCAGCACGCGTGCAAAAATTGCCCTCGGCGGGCAGAATGAAGCCGGGTCTACCGTGAAGTCGCCCCCACACTGGTTGTCCGACAAGAACAGCGCGTTGCTGTCGTGCGCAAAAGGATCTCTTGCAAAGACCAGTGCCCGGTCAAAGGTCCAGGCGCCGCCACCGGCCCCCATGGAAACGTCCCGCCGCAATTCGTAAACGATGCGCGGGTCGATATCGAGTTCAAGAGTGGCATAGTCGGCTTCTGCTACCAGCTCATCCAGATCATCCGGATAGCGAGCAAAGCGATCTTCGAATTCCGCCACGGCAGCTGCCACGTTTGCTGCCTCAATCGCCAGCCGCTGCCGGTCGATCTCTCGGAAATCCTGATAAAGCTCACCGGTCAACGTCGACAGCTGTGCGCCAGCCAGCGACATCAGTACCAGGGTGAGGATCATGTACATGGGATGTTTGTGGTTCCGGAAATCGGGGCGCCGTCCCTGGCGCCCCTTAACTTCCGTCGCGGATCTAGCGAATATCCACGGTCACGTCGACCGTCGGGTGCAGACCACCCGCAACCGCGCCGTAAACCAGATCGCCATTGGCTTCGCCACCGGCCGCATAGGCGTCGGCCGGCTCGATCGTTTCAACCATTGCCTGCACGACATTGGCCGGCACGTCGATGAAGGTGAAGGTCGCCTCACCGTCGGTCACATTCTTGGCGTCATCGATCTGGACCTCATAGCCCTCGACCTCATACACGCCAGGCGTACCCACGGCCGGTTCGGTCACCACGGCGACAGCGTCACGCAGACTGCCGGCACCGGTGCGGTCGTAACCCTGCTGGAAGTCCGCGTCGATAAAATCGCGGCCATCAACAATCACGTCCAACCAGGAGTTGCCGTTGTCGTCAACAGCCGGGTGGGCGCTGTCCATCGTCGCCGGCAGACCGAGCTGGGTATTCACGGTCGACGCCAGAAGACCTGCCGAGCCCGCAAAGGTCTCGATCGCTTCGGCACGAGCCGAAGCCGCGGCCGAGCCGGTAAAGCGGGTGGCGATAATGCCGGCCACGATACCAAGTATGACAACCACGATGGCCAGCTCGACCAGGGTGAAACCCTTCTGTCGAGCCGCCTTGAAACGCGGGGTGTACTTCAGTTTCATGCGTTCTTCCTCAATCGATTGTTAAGCGATTCACCGCCACTGGCAGCGTTGATGAAGCCGCCACCGGCGGCCTGTAGGAATAGTCCCGCACTGCAAGACGCAATCGGGAAGAAAAAACCCGGCTTTTACGCCGGGTTTTCGGAGGGTCTTGTCGTCGGGCCGGTCGACAGGCTTAGAAGGTAAGCACGACGTTGTCCCCAGGCGCCCCGGGCGCAATGCCCTCCGAGACCGATTCATGAATCCGAATCGCGGCACTGTGAGGTAGAGCCCCCTCACCGCCGATGGCCGGGTCATAGTCCCGGCAATACTCGATGCGACCACCTGATGCCGTGACGCCATACTCCGCTGGCGCCAGGCCGATCTGTGCCAGCACATTCACATTCGCTGCACTCAGGTCGTACCAGCCGTCATAACACCCCTGATTCCCACCAGGGGCGTTGCCTGACAGGTTCGGTGCACCCGCCCCGTTCGGCGCTGGGAAGAAGTTGTCGATACTTGAGGGATCACTGGACAATGCAATCGCGTCATAGATGATTTGCAGCTTGTCCCGCACCCTATTGAGCCGCTCGTAGGTCACTTCGAGGCGCTCACGCTCGGTTGAGAGCGTCGAAAAACGGACCCCGCCGAAATCATCGCCTACCGGCTCCCAGGTATCACGATTGGCCACCGTCAGTAGCGGCGAGTCCCCAGGCACACCACTCGCGGCCGGGTTGCAGTTGGCATCCTCCAACCGACACGCCGTTTGGTAGATCACGCCGAAGTCGTAGGTGACTGTCACTGGCGGCGACGCCGAATCGAAGCCGGTCAAGCTTGTCTGCGTGGTCAGATCCGTCAGGCGCTGATAGACCCGCACTCGCTGTGAGGCAAACCCGTCATCATTGATCATCGCTCCATTGACGCCGGCATCAGCCAGTGCGGTGGCCAACGCGACATTCCCAGGATTCAGCACCGAGTTATTGAATCCCCCGCCAGTGTAGGGTGCGGGCAAACCATTCCCAGTATCCCGGTCAAACGCCACCATGGCTCTTGCTATCAGAGCGTTCTGCCGGCCCTGGTCATTGAAGTAATGCGACTGACTTACCGAGTTGAGCGATGTAAAGAGGGTGCCAATCACTGCCCCCACGATTCCGATCACCAGAACGGTGATCGTCAGTTCGGCAAGGGTAAATCCCCGTTGATACCGTTTACTCATTTTGAGGCGACCTCCAGGCCACGGTCCGGTTCTTTCACGCGCACCGAGAGCAGAAAGTAGTAAGTGCTCACGATCTCGTTTTCGCTGGACTTGCCAAACGCGGCGCCAACCGGCGAATCCTTCAGACCGGTTACGCCCGAAGAATTCGACCGGTAGTCCTGCAGGGTCTGCCCACCCACGACAACCAAGGCCCCGTCCTTGAGCAGCGTCTCGCCCTGATAACTGATCGTGCGATCCAGCGGAATGTCGGTATTGATCACCTGTGTGCCGTTCCCATTGCTGACCACCTGATCAATGGTCAGAATGCCGCTACGCAAGATCTGGGTAATGCTAATCTGGGTCCGCACGACATCCTTGATCGCGTCGTACTGCGGGTTCAGACGCAGGCTCGTCCCGAACTGAAACGGAATCAGGTTGTTGGTTCGCGTGGTCTGTGCCGTGGTCTGATTAAGCGTGGTGTTCTCGCTGATCAGGTTCACGTAAGTCCGATCGTTCTGACTGAACGACACCGGCACGCCAGAGCTCGTGCTCAGAAACGGCTTCTGTACTGTCTTCACGTCACCGTGCTGCTCCAGGTATCCCAGGAAGGCCTGCACAATCGTGTCGCTGCCGACATACCGACCGCCAACCACGCTCTGCGTCAGGGCATTCGGCGCGGCACCAATCAGACCTCCCAGGTTTGGCGGAGAAATCGTCACGCCGCCAAGCGCGTTGTTGGACACGATCGCGTCGAAACGACTGGATGCCAGCCCAGCAATCACCCCCAAATCCAGACCCTTGGCTTCATCCCGGGTGCTCGAAACCAGCACGAGGCGGCCCTCGAACTCGAGAACCGTATTCAGCTCGGCCGACAGGCCCTCGATGTAATCGCCAACCTGGTCAAGCACATAATCAGGCGCCTGCACAGTAATAGCGCCGGTAGCTGGGTTCACCGAGAATCGCCCGATCGTTCTTTCCTCGAACAGCTCACCCCCGCCTCGGCTGCTCGCCAGCGCTGCCTGGGCACGCTGCTGCTGCGCCTGGCGCCCGGGCGCCTCAAAGCCTTCGATTGACACCCCACCCGCACCGACCTCGCTGGCCACCGGGACGAGTACGGTCATCCGCTCGGTAAGCTCCGCCTCGATGGCGCCCCAGAACTCCCCATCAGAGTTCACCGACGTAGTGGTTGTGTCTTCATTGCCCCCGGTCAACGCGGTCAGCCCGGATACACCGCCCTGGCCTCCAGCCCCGCCACCGGCACCGCCGGCGCCTGCACCGCCGCCCGCGGCGGCATCGTCGTTGCCAGACTCAGCCAGCAGCTCCGATCCGTAGCTGGTGGACCGGTTGCCGATGTTGATATCCCAGGTCCGGGACTTCATCGGCGTGATCGTGACGTAGTTCGGATCCGTATTGACCTTGAAACCAAGACCCATCGAAGAGAAGAGTACGGTCATGGCCGTCAGGGCGTCGGTATCCGAAATACCCGCACCGGTGTAGTAGTAGGAGCCAAGAGGCAATTGCCAGGAAAATTCAACGCCCTGGGCGTTAAGCGCTCGCACAAGCTCCCTGGCCGAAATCGCCCCTTTCGGCTCGGTGATGCTCACCGGTATCCGTCGCAGCCACTCGTACTCATCGACCTTGATCGGCGTCGGATCGACATAGGGTGCATCCACCACCGATACGTTCGGCGTGGACGCGGAAATCATCTCCCGAGCTTCACGCATCGTTTCGTTGGCGTCAGCCTCGAGTCCCTTCGGCGCATTGGTCGTCACGCAACCCAACACCAATGCGCCGGCCAGCACGCTAACTGAGAGCTTCACTACTTTCATTTGCTACACCTTGTGTTCAAATCCATTGTCGGGGCCAGAACCGCGGTCATGTCCGCTTCGTGCAGGGAAGCACGCACCGGAAACCCGGCCAGCAACTGCGAGAGCAGTTCCGCGCTACGCCACCCCACAATCTGGTGGTCCTTTTGAATGCGCCAATCCACACACGCCGCCTGGCCCACCCAGACGGGATCGCCGTAGCCATGGGATTCGAGCAACCGCGCCACGTTTTCTTTCAGATGTCCGGCGCGCACGTCATACAACATCTTTTCCCCGTGGCTTCTTCCGATCACACGCAAGACACGCTCATCCGTCCCCGGTTGGTAACGCACCTTGGCCGCATCAGCATCGAAGCCCGCCGCCGTAGCTATTTCTCGAACATGCCTCGCGCGCTTTGCCTGCAGATCCCATCCCCATGGGATGTCCGCATTCTCTTTCTCAACCACGATCTCGATTTGGGTTTTCCCTTTTTCCTGCAGGCGACCCAGATGAGTGCGAAGCCGAGCATCAGCTTCTTTGCTCAGCACCGCCTGACCCGGCTCGAACACCACTGGCGAGCCGGCGTCACCCAGCCCAACAACAACGCCGCTGGCAAGCATCAGACCGGAGGCGAACAGCCACCGCCTGACCGCGCCAATCATTGTGTTTTCTCGCATCGACGGCGCTCCATCAGTTGGTTTGCAACTGGATTTGCTCCTGGAAGGTGTCACCCGTTTCCGCGACGGTGAAACTGAACACCAACTGGGCAATCGAGCCGTCCGTCGGGGGGGTGTTGAGCGTAAAAATCACTTCCTCCCCACTGCGAATAACCTGCTGCTCCTGGAGGCCGGAGAAACGCGGAGACACCACCATGTTCACGTCCACGGCCTTAACATTGGTGACGGTGTAATCTCCGCCCACCGCGACCAGCTTGTACCGTCGAAGCTCCACACTCGGGGCATTCGTGGGGATCAGACGAGACCCGGTCGCGGAGTAAGGCAACGCCGCCCTGTTGAAGCCGTCATCAGCTGATCGACCCACGAAAAGCTGCAACTCGGGGGCTATCGCGCTCACGGCCACATTGTCGGGCGTGCTCAGTAGCTCCCCGTCATTCACCACCAGCTGGAACACGTAAGTGCCAGCGCCACCCGGAACAAATGTCGGCTGCGGGGAAGTCGGATCGCTCAGCCCACCCCCGCCGCCTGGGGGCACGCTTACCAACGACCAGCTGTAAGTCAGAGCATCCCCGTTATCGTCAGAGCTTCCCGTTCCGTCGAGAGTTACTGTTTCGCCCACACTGGCGGAGATGTCTTCGCCAGCATCCGCAATCGGCCGCGCGTTTATCCGTGATGCAACAACGGAAACCCGGTCAGGCGCACTGGTGATATCGCCGTCGCTCACCGTCAGCTCCGCCACATAACGCCCTTCTAGGTCTGCGGTAAACGAAGGCATCACCGTATCCGCGTTGAGCAACGTGGCACCGCTGCCTGACGGTGTGCTGGCAAATACCCATTCGTAATTCAACGGGTCCCCATTGGGGTCGGAGCTGCCCGAGCCATCAAGCGCCACGACGCTCCCCGTCATCACCGATTGATCCGTTCCGGCGTTGGCGGACGGCCCTGCATTTGGCACCCCAACCGTGATCGTGACGGTATCGGGATCGCTCGTTGCAATGTCGTCCGACACAATCAGACTGGCTTCATAGATACCCACAACATCCGCGGTGAATGAAGCCATTGCCGTCTCGGGATCTTGCAGGCTCGTTGCGGAACCCTCTGGCGCCTCCAGCGTCCAGGTATAAGTCAGCCCGTCTCGATCAGCATCCATGCTCTCCGTTCCATCCAGGGTGACCAACGAGCCCAGATCCGCCCCGCGACTCATCCCGGCATCCGCGACGGGCGTGGTATTGGCGATCACCACCACGCTGTCGTTGTCACTACCCAGTCCGGTCTGACTCACCCGGAGATCCACAACGTAACGACCGGCAACATCCGTGGTCAGGCTTGCCGTTGCTGAAGTCGCCCCTGTCACCGAGGCATTGCTGCCGGATGGCGCTGAGGACAACGTCCACTGGTAGGTAAATGGATCGCCTTCGGGATCGAAGCTCCCGCCCCCGTTCAGGCTGGCAGTATCGCCCGGCGAAACAATTTGATCCGGGCCTGCATTAGCCTCGGGCGTCGTGAACCCCCCGGCCGCGCTCGGTCCGTCCTTGCTGCTTCCGCCGCATCCAACCATGAGCCACGCCGCGGCCAACACGGGCACTGCGGCCTTGATAAAACATGTCCTCATACCTGTCCTCGCTCAAATGCGTAAAGGGCCCTCATTTAGATAGTCCCGCAGGCAAGGACAAAAAAGGGGGCCTGTTGCCAGGCCCCCAATTTCCTCACGAGGTATTTCTTTTACTCGGCTGTCGCCCGGCGGCGGCGCATGAGCCCTGCCATACCCAACATCAGCATCAGGGGGAACGCGGCACCAATCGGGCCATCGTCCTGACTCGACATAGAGCAACCGCCCCCGCCGCCGCCACCGCCGTCTTCGCCGCCGACCTGGGATGCAACACCAGGCGCGACCTGCACTCGTACCGAGCCGGCAGCGGGATCAAGATCTGCGGCACTGTTGTCTTCAACATCAAACCGGAAGATGTCGCCGCTGACCCGACGCACGACCAGCCCCTCTACAGAGGAGGCCGCAGCAAGGCGCTCACCCACCACGACGAAGAACTGGCTATCATCGATATCCCGTTCGAACATCACGCCGAAACCGCCCTCGTCGCCTGAGAACGCCGGCAAGGTAACGTCGAGGATGTCGCGCTGAATCGACACCCCAGCTGGGACCACTACCCCGCTGACTGACGCCCGCGAGAGAATCCCGCCAAGTCGCCCGTCACTGGACACCACGGTGATGTAGTCACCCACGCTATCCAGCAGCGACGCCACGGTATCCTGCAGCGAGTCGAGCACTCCATCGTCATTACCGTCGCCATTGTTCGGGGCGCCGTCTTCGATGTCATTGTCCACACCATCGTCATCGAGGTCCTGGATTCCCTCGCCCGTGACGGTCAGCCGGAATGGCGAGTCGTCATTGTCGTTGGACAGGATTTCCAGCACGTCACTGACGAAGCCCGGCTGAGTCGGGTTAAAGCTCACCCGAATCTGGCAACGCTGGCCCGGGGACAGGCGCCGCGATCCGCAGTTGTTGCTTGTCACTGCGAATGGGCTACTCAGGCCCGCTTGCCCGCCAAGTATCAGATCGGCGGTGCCGGCATTGATGACCTCGACCACCTGGTCCTCAGTCATCCCCAGCCCACGCTCACCAAACTGCAGCGGCGATGGGCGCACCTGAATTGCCGGCACTGCCTGATTAACCCCAACACCCTGCAAGGCAACCGTGACGCTTCCACCGTTGGAACTGATCACCAGCGAATCGTTATCACCGCCCGCATCGGATGGCGCGAACGTCAACCTCACGTTGCAGCTGGCACCCGGCGCAACACCGCCGCTGCAGTCTTGTGCATTCGACGAGAAAGCACCCGAAGCGCCGCTGACAACGATGTCATCAAGCCGCTGATCACCGTCATTGGAAACCTGCAAAACGCGCTGCGACTCCGATCCCACTTCGGTATTGGCAAATGACACGGTGGTCCTGTCAACACTCAACGCCGGCCCTTCAAGCACAGCCGTACCGCGGCCGGTCACAGCGACAACCTGACTACCGGCATCCGTGTCAACGACCAGCTCTCCGCTTGCGTTACCCTCGGCATTGGGCGAGAAGCCCACCACCACGCTGCACGACTCACCGCTATTCAGGGTCGCCGGGCAGCTTTCGCTCTCCAGCGTGAATGCGGCTCCCGTCACTCGAATATCCGTGATTGCCAGCGCGCCGTCTCCGTCGTTGCGCAGGGTCACACCATCCGATGCACTCATGCCTACCGGCAGGTCTCCGAAGTCCAGCGAAACCGGACTTAGTACCGGATCGCCCATCGGCTGATCCGCACCTGTTCCCTGTACCAACGTAGATAGGGTTCCTCCATCCGAAGACACCACCAGCTCGTCTTGAACAAAGCCGCTGGCCACTGGCGAGAACGCCAACGTAATCTGGCACTGCCCACCAGCCGGCAGCGTCGCGCCGCAGGCGGTCGACGCAATCCGAAACGGTGACGACAAGCCGCTGATCGAGCCAATCGTCAGGGTTGCGTCCCCATCATTGCGAAGCGTCACAGTGCCCGTGGCCTCACTGCTGACCGATACGACCCCAAGGTCGATCACCGCCGGCGAAAGTGCGGCCGCCGGCGCCCCTTCCGCGACACCCTGGCCCGCCACGTTGACGGTTGCGGTGTTCGCATTCGATTGGACCTGAAGAGTTGCCGAAAAAGACCCTTCGGTCACCGGGGAGAAACTCACCTCAAAGGTGCAGCTAGATCCGGCCGTGAGCGACTCACCTGAGCAACCGTCCTGAGCTTGCGGCACATCGAAAGGCGCATTCACGCCGACAATGGCACCCACCATAAGCGTCGCGTCACCCACGTTCGCCACGGTCACCGACTCCCGCACGGAAGCCCCCGTCGACGTGGCCCCAAAGACCACGCCAGCCGGTGTCGCCGAAAGCTGGCCTACGCCATCAACCACGCCTTCGCCGACCACGTTCGCGGTCAGCACACCGTCGTTGGTCTGCACGCTCAGCACATCATCAGATGAGCCCTGGACAGCCGGCGCGAAACGCACGTTGATTGAGCAACTTCCGCCCGCGGCCACGCCACTGCCACAATTCGTCGACATGATCGAGAAAGGCAATGCAAGACCCGACAGGCTGTTGATCGAAAGCTGCGCGTTACCGTCATTGCTCACCGTAACGGTGCGGATTTCACTCTGTCCCACCGTGACCGAACCGAAGTCCACCTCACCGGGGTCAATTTCCCCTGCCGGTGACGCCGCGAGCACGGCCTCGCCCTCAACCGATACGCTCACCGAGCGGTCATCGCTGGGGATTTCCAGCACGTCGGAGAAGCCCCCATCGTCGCTCGGCGAAAAGAACACCGTCACACTGCAGCTACTGCCACCGGCCAACACCCGCCCGGAGCAATTATCCCCGCTGGGGGTTACCCCGAATGGCGCCGCCGGCGGATTGACCGTGCCTACCGTGAGATTTGCTGTACCCGTGTTCGATACCGTTACCGTCCGTGACTCTGTCGTCTGGACCTCGGTGACACCGAAATCAATAGAGCCCGGCGCCACACTGATCGTGGCTACGTCGTCCTCACGGCCATTACCGCTTAATGCGACCTGGGTGTTGCCGGCATCGCTGTTGACACCCAGGGTGTCAGCGAAGGCTGCTTCCGCATCAGGCGCAAACCCAACCCGAACCATGCAGCTGTCCCCCGCTGCAATCGTTGATCCGTCGCTGCAAGTCTGCGAAAGGATCGAGAACGGGGCCGAGGGCACATCAAAGCCCTCGAATACCAGGCCTGAGGCTCCGCTATTTGCCACCTCAATGTCGACTGAATCCGACTCACCCACCGTCACGTTTCCGAAGGCCACACTTGAAGGGTTGACCTGCAGCACGCCATCACCGGTATCAGGGCAGCCCGCGCCAGAAAGATTCCATCCGATGTCGGAAAGCACACAGGCACTAAGCCCAATTCCGTTTGCCACCACGTTCTCGCCGCCGGTGTTGAACGGCTCCATCAGCGCATCAGGCACCAAATCAACATCCCAGTGGCTCACGCTCGATCCAGCTTCGTGGTTGGTAGGGGAATACATCTGCACCCGACCCTGCCGCACACCTTCATCAAGGAAAGACTGAGCCACGGCGTTCACGGCCGGGCCGTCCCACACCAGGTTGCCGTCGTTTCTAGCCGACGCGGCGCGCTCACCGTCATTCATCTGGTTCCAGCGAAGACCGGTGGTCAGATCCAGCAAGAAGTCGTCGAAGACACCCTGCCGGAAGGTCCGGACATCGCCCGTCCTCGTATCGGTGTAGGTCTGAAACCCGAGACCGTGCAACACTTCGTGCGACATCACGTCAACGAAGTTGAACGACCCGCTCGGGCGTTCTCCATCAATGCCGTAATACCAGTCCCGACCCGACAGGCAATTCGGGTTATTGTCGATGGCCGAGTTGAAAGACAACTCGATATCCACCGACTCCTGTCCTTCGGGATTGCCTTCCGGTAGCAGGTCTTCCCCCGCCATCGCATTTGCTAGAGCGATAGGATAGGAAACGCCCTGCTTCTCCGCACCCTCGAAGTCGAACGCGATGATCGCGGCGCCCGCTACCCCTAGCGTTCCCGAGAATGCGTCACACCCAAGGTTCGCGCTGTCAGCCAGCACTTCGATGGGAACCGGGCTACTCACCTTCGCCGCCACCAGATCCAGCGCAAATTTCAGCGCGATTCGTCGCTGCTCGCCAAGCGTGGTGCCGTTGTTGCCGCCCACCGGCGATACTTGTGTTGCGTCGTTCAAGCCCTCGTTAGGGCCGTCGTTGTTGATCAGAACCGTACTGGCCGCGAACACATGTCCACTGATCGCCATCGCCAGGCCTGTGAGAAGATACTTCATCGCGCCGACTCCTCGCCGTGATGAATCACGGTCTCCCCGTCCTTAATGGTCGCCTTGATCACCGACTTTGATCGAGCCGGCGGCTCCGCAACAAAACCGCCTCGCGGACCCTTCAGGGGAACCTTGTCCTTGGCCTCACCGGTTTTCTGGGATGCCGAAGGCAACTTGTGTTCATCTTGGCGGGTCGCCGATTCAGCAGGCTTGCTGATCAGCTCGCCCGTTTGCGGGTCGATGGTGACTCGCATGCGTTCCTGGGCATGTGTCATCCCAACCACGCCAACCGTGATCAGACCGACGGCCCCGATCTTTTTCATTCCGTCATTCATGTCGTACCTCGTATGGTTGTATGTGGCGCCAGTGGCTTAGAACAGCCGCCATTGATCACCAACAAATCCAGGATTACCCGAAACCCGAAAACTGCAAGCACCCCATTTCCAGAACGAAATCCGACAGATGAAGTGATCGGCACTCAGCCCAATTCTTCGCATAACAACGCCCGTCCACGCCTATCCCGACCCCCTGAGGTCTCCCTTGCCTTTGGGGCAAAACAAAGCCTAAGCGCTACATCACTGGGGATAGCCGCCTAAACCGACGTCAATGGGCGGGGCTTTTCCGAATTACTTCTGTCCATTTCGGATCAAGCGCAGCCACTGGATGAACGCCGCAAAAAAAAGGTTCATCGCGGAATACCGGGGAAGGCGGCTTTGATTTTGAGGAAGAAGTAGTCGGTATCGCGATAGCCGTAGGCGCGTCGCTTGATTACCTTGATGGTGTTGTTGATGCCCTCGAGCACGCTGGTGTGCAGCGGATGCTG
>JAVKCJ010000016.1:0-110991 GCA_040222795.1 Salinisphaeraceae bacterium | reverse complement strand
CAGGGCGTAGCCCCAGCCGTCGTGCTGTTCCGCGGCCCGGGCGCTGATGCGGTTGTAGCCGAAACTGCCGTATTCCGCCGCCGCCTCCCGCAGCGGGTAGTCGGTGGGGGAGAGCGTGTCGATGTCGATCACGCCGCCGGTGGCGTTGCCGTAAAGCGCGGATGACGGCCCGCGGATTACCTCGATGTTCTCCACCGTGGTCAGATCGATGGCGTCCGACTGGGATTGGCCGTCGACCACGGTTTCGGGAATGCCGTCCACGAGCAGCTTGATGCCGCGAATGCCGAAGGGACTGCGGGCGCCGAAGCCGCGGATGGACACCCGCAGGTTCTGGGCGAAGTTGTAGCGATTTTGCGCGAACACGCCGGGCACCCGTACCAGCGATTCATCCAGCTGCAGGCCCTGGCGCCCCTGGGTGGCGTCCTGTTCGTCGATCACGCCCACCGCGGCCGGCGTATCCTGCAGGTCGCGCTCGATGCGGGAGGAATCCACGGTGATTGGCTCCAGCTTGGCCTCCTGTGCCTGCACCGCGGGCGCGAAGGCAGCGGCCAGTAGCAGGGCGCCGGTTAGACGGCGCGGGCACGCGATGGTGTCAATCGTCGGGCGCCAGGGCGCGGATGGATACAGCATGGATGTCGGTCCTCATCATGTCGCCGAGGGCGTCGTAAACCAGGCGATGGCGTTCCAGCAGGCTGTGCCCGGCGAACCGGGCGGAGCGGATCACCACCGCGAAATGACCGAGGCCGCTGCGGGCCCCGGCGTGGCCGATGTGCTTATGGCTTTCGTCGATCACGTCAATTTCGTCCGGGGCCAGTTCCGTGATCAGGGCCTGGCGAATACGCTGGACGCGCTCCGCCGTCACGCCGGCAGCACCTTGCGGAAGGGCTTGACCACGGTGTCCCGGTAGACGCCGGCCTCGATGTAGGGGTCGGCATCGGCCCAGGCCCGGGCGTCGGCCAGGCTGTCGAATTCGGCCACCACCAGGCTGCCGGTGAAGCCGTTGTCGCCCGGATCATTGGCATCGACCGCCGGACAGGGCCCGGCCAGGATCAGGCGGCCCTGTTGCTGCAGCTCGTGCAGCCGCGCCAGATGGGCCTCGCGGGCGGTGCGACGGCGGGGCAGGCTGTCGTCGATGTCGGTGGAGATGAAGGCGTAGAGCATGTCAGGTCTCGTCGCTGGCGGATTCCTCGATATACGGGCTGAGGTAGAAGCCCACGCCGATCATGAACACCAGGCTGAGCGCGGTCACGCCGAACAGCTTGAAGTTGACCCACACCGTCTCGCTGAAGCTGAAGGCGACCGCCAGATTGAGCACCGCCATCAGCAGGAAGAAACCGGTGGCCAGGAAGGTCACCCGGCGCCATATCGGCGCCGGCACCGTGATCTGGGATTCCAGCGCCCGCTGCACCAGCGTCTTGCGGCCGATGAAGGCGCTGGCCGCCAGGGCCAGGGCGAAGGCCACGTAGAGCACGCTGGGCTTCACCTTGATGAACAGCGGGTCGTGCACGGCAAGCGTGAGGCCGCCGAACACCACCGCCAGCACCAGGGTCACCAGGTGCATGTTCGATACCCGGCGCTTGACCAGCCAGGTGCCGGCGACCAGCACGATCAGCGCCACCATCAGCACGCCGGTGGCCACGTAGATGTCGTACAGGAAGTAGGCCGCGCCGAAGGCGATCAGTGGCAGGTATTCCATCAGGGCGTTCATGGGCGCGATTGTACACAGACGGCGAGCCGCTGCAGTGCCGGCATCGCCGCTGTTTGACCTGGTGCGCTATCCTCGCGCGCCATGATCGAAACCGTCCGCATCCATCCCGAGAACCCCCAGCCGCGGCTGGTGGCGCGCGTGGCCGATCAGCTGCGCGGCGGGGCGGTGATAGCCTATCCCACCGACTCCTCCTATGCGCTGGGCTGCGCCCTCGGCAACAAGCCAGCGATCGACCGCATCCGCTGGATTCGCGGTTTTGGGCGCGAGCACTATTTCACCCTGCTGTGTCGCGACCTGTCGGAGATCGCCACCTACGCCAAGGTGGAAAACACCAGCTTCCGCCTGCTCAAGAAACTGACGCCGGGGCCCTATACCTTCGTGCTGCCGGCCACCCGCGAGGTGCCCCGCTGGCTGTGGCACCCCAAGCGCAAGACCATCGGCATCCGGGTACCGACCCATCACACGGCCACCGCGATTGCGGCGGCGCTGGATGCCCCCATCATGTCGGTGACCGCGCTGCTGCCGGATGACGACATTCCGCTGTCCGATCCCGAGGATGTGCAGGAACGCCTGGGCGGGCACGTGGACCTGATGGTGGACAGCGGCGCCTGCAACATCGAACCAACCACGGTGGTCGATCTGACCGATAGCACGCCACGCATTCTCCGCATCGGCCGCGGGTCGGTGGACGCGGTGACCGGCTGACGGACTGGTTTTCCGTATAATCCGGGCATCATCTTCGCAACCTGCTGCCGCGTGTCCGCCAACACTGCCAAACCCGTCGTTCTTTCCGGTATCCAGCCCTCCGGCCGTCTCACCATCGGCAACTACATCGGGGCGCTGAAGAACTGGGTGGCGATGCAGGACACGCACGACTGCCTGTTCACGCTGGTGGACCTGCACGCCATTACCGTCCGCCAGGATCCGGCGGCCCTGCGCGAGCGCTGCCACGAGTTCCTGTGCCTGTATCTGGCCTGTGGACTGGATCCGGCGAAATCGACCCTGTTCGTGCAGTCGCATGTGCCGGCCCACGCCCAGCTGGCCTGGATCCTGAATTGCCACACGGCAATGGGCGAGCTCAACCGCATGACCCAGTTCAAGGACAAGTCGTCCAAACACGCTGACAATATCAACGCTGGCCTGTTCGGCTACCCGGTGCTGATGGCAGCCGATATTCTGCTGTATCAGACTGATGCGGTTCCGGTGGGCAACGATCAGAAACAGCATCTGGAACTGACGCGCAACCTGGCTCAGCGCTTCAATGCCCGCTACGAGGCCGAGGTGTTTACGGTGCCGGAACCCTTCATTCCGGAAGTCGGGGCGCGGATCATGAGCCTGGGTGACCCCACGGCCAAGATGTCCAAGTCGGACGAGGTGGAGGCCAACTACGTGGCCCTGCTGGACGAGCCCAAGCGCGTGGTCAAGAAGATCAAGCGCGCGGTGACCGATTCCGATGCCGAGATCCGCTTTGACGAGGCGGCCAAGCCCGGGGTGTCGAACCTTTTGTCGATGTACTCGGCGGTCACCGGCGAGGGCATGGCCGATCTCGAGGCCCGGTTTGCCGGGCAAGGCTACGGCAAGCTCAAGGGCGAACTGGCGGATGCCGTGGTGGCCTTTCTGGAGCCCTTACAGGAACGCTACCGGACGTTCCGGGATGATCCCGCCAGCCTCGACGCTATCCTGCGGGACGGCGCCCGGGCGGCTCGCCAGCGGGCGGCACCCACGCTGGATCGGGTGTTCGAGGTCAGCGGCTTCATCCCGACCGCGGCCGGATGAGCGAACACCCGGCCGATTTCGTCGACGAGCCGCCGCCGGCGGCAATCCTGGTCCGCGGCGAACGCCTGGATCAGCTGCCGGATGACCTGTACATCCCGCCGGATGCGCTGCGGGTCATCCTGGAGGCCTTCGAGGGACCACTCGATCTGCTGCTGTACCTAATCCGGCGGCAGAACCTGGATATTCTCGATATTCCCATCCAGCGGGTGGCCCAGCAGTACGTGGCCTACATCGAGCTGATGCAGGAGTTGCAGATCGAACTGGCCGGGGAATATCTGCTAATGGCCGCGATGCTGGCCGAGATCAAGTCGCGCATGCTGCTGCCCCGGCCCAGTGCCGAGGAGGACGAAGGCGACGATCCCCGGGCCGAACTGGTGCGCCGCCTTCAGGAGTACGAGCAGTTCAAGACTGCGGCGGAAAACGTCGATACGCTGCCGAGGGTAGGGCGCGACATGGCCGTGGTGCAGTTGTCGGCCGAGCAGGTCGACATTGACCGGCCCCAGCCGATTCCGGCGCTGGCTGACCTGCTGCTGGCCTTCAAGGAGGTGATGCAGCGGGCGGAGTTGTTCGCCCATCACCAGATCGAGCGCGAGCCGTTGTCGGTGCGTGAACGCATGAGCGGTATCCTGCAGCGGTTGCAGGGCCGGGGGGCGACGCCGTTTTCCAGCCTGTTCCCGAAAAGCGAGGGCCGCATGGGCGTGGTGGTCACATTCCTGGCCATTCTCGAGCTGGTGCGCGAGGCGCTGGTGGAAGTGGACCAGACCGAACCCTACGCGCCGTTGTCCCTGCAGGTGGCCGGTGCCCGGGCCGACCGCCGCGGCAACGACGATGTGATCACGAGTGATGGCGATGATTGAGGAAAAGATACTCGGCTGCGTGGAAGCCCTGCTGATGGCCGCCGACGGCCCGCTGACCGTGGCGCGGCTGGAAACCCTGCTGGCCGAGGACGGGGCGCCGGACCGCAAGGCCATTCGTACGGCACTCTCGGCGCTGCAGTCGGATTACGCCGGCCGCGCGGTCAATCTGGTCGAGGTGGCGGGGGGCTGGCGCTTTCGAGTCAGTGCGGACTATGCCGGCCTGCTCGGCAAGCTGTGGGAGGAGCGCCCGCCCAAGCTGTCGCGAGCACTGCTGGAGACCCTGGCACTGATCGCCTATCGCCAGCCGATTTCGCGGGGCGAGATCGAGGAAGTGCGCGGGGTGTCGGTGTCATCGTCCATTATCAAGACGCTGCTGGAACGCGAATGGGTGCGCGTGGTGGGTTACCGGGAAGTGCCGGGTCGCCCGGCATTGTTTGGCACCACCAGCCAGTTCCTCGACGATCTCGATCTCAAGCGGCTGGAGGATCTGCCGTCGTTGCCGGAAATCCGTGATCTGGATGACCTGGATGCCGCGGCCGACCGGCTGCGTGCCGGTGCCTCCGAGGCGGAGGACGACGACGACGGCCATACCGCGCCCACACCCGAGGTGCCGGCGGCCGACGACCTCGATTCACCGTCCGACGCACTGCACTGATGGCCGAACGACTCCAGAAGATGCTGGCCCGGGCGGGTTACGGCTCGCGCCGCGAGATCGAACGCTGGATCGCGGCCGGGCGTATTCGCGTGAACAACCAGGTGGCCGAACCGGGTCAGCCGGCCGGGCTCGATGACCGCATCACCCTGGACGGCAGACCGCTGTCCACAGCCCGGGCGGCTTCAGTGCCGCGCCGCGTGCTGGCCTACAAGAAGCACGTGGATCAGGTCGTCACCCGGCGCGACCCCCAGGGCCGACCCACGGTGTTTGCCAAGCTGCCGCGGCTGTCGGCCGGGCGCTGGCTGGCGGTTGGGCGGCTGGACGTCAACACCTCCGGCCTGCTGCTGATGACCACGGACGGCGAACTGAAGCGGCGGCTGGAACATCCCAGTCATCGCCTGGAGCGGGAATACGCCGTGCGCGTGCACGGGCCGGTGGACGAGCCCATGCTCGATCGGCTCACGGAAGGGGTGATGCTCGAGGATGGGCTGGCCCGTTTCGACCGGATCCTGGAAGGGGAGAATCCCAGCCGGGCCAACCGCTGGTTCCGCGTGACGGTCACAGAGGGCCGCAATCGCGTTGTCCGCCGCCTCTGGGCCAGCCAGGGGGTGGAGGTCAGCCGGCTGATGCGGGTGCGCTTCGGCCCGGTGCCGCTGCCCACCGGGATCAAGGCCGGCGGCTGGCGGGAACTGGCGCCGAAGGAAGTGGCGGCGCTGGCCCGCGCGGTGGGTCTGTCCGGGCGCTGAGTCTGCTGGCCGCCCGAAGGGTAGATACCCCGCCGTCATCGCGAGGCGCGAAGCGCCGCGGCGATCTCATCCGGATCGCGCAAGCCGCCGCAAGTGACAGCGCGCAATCAGTCCGGTTGAATGATCTGCCCGGTGGTCCCGCGGCTGTCCGGCGCTAGCAGATGGAGACAGGTGGCGACGGCTCCGTCGGGCTGTTGCGCGGCATGGTCGCCAGCCGGAAAGGCGCGAGCCCGCAACGGCGTGGCCATCGGCCCCGGCCGCAAGGCGTTGAAGCGCAGGTTGTCGCGATGCCCGTGCTCGGTGGCGAACAGCGTCATCAGCGACGACAACCCGGCCTTGGCGACTGCATAGCCGCCCCAGAACGCGTTGTCTCCACGCCCGACCGCGTCATCCATGAACACCACTGAGGCATCGGGCGCCCGGCCCAGCAGCGGCAGACAGGCCCGGGTGAGGGCGAATGGCACGGTCACGCCCAGGTGCAGGGCGCGCTGCCATTCCTCCAGTTCCAGCCCGGCCAGCGGTGTGAGCGCCTGGAAGCGCGCGGCGGCATGGACCACGCCATCCAGCCGGCCCAGGTCGGCCTCGATACCGTCGGCCAGCAATTGATACGGGTCGCCACCGGCGCGGGTGAAATCCACCGGGAACAGGCAGGGCGCGAGTCCGCCGGCCGCGGTGATGCGGTCGGACAGGGCTTCCAGCTTCTTCCGCTGGCGGCCGGCCAGCACCAGCTGGGCACCGGCCTCGGCGGCGGCCTCGGCCAGGGCGACACCGAAGCCGCCGGTGGCGCCGGTGATCAGGATCACGCGATCCTGCAATGCGAATTCAGACATGGGGTTCCGGGGTGGGCAGAAGTTTGGCCACGGCAGCGGGGAGTTCCGAAGCCTGGGTGATGAGTTGGTCGGCGCCCCAGCCGGCGACGTCCTCGTCGCCGTCGAAATAGCCGTATAGGACGCCGATGGTGGGCATGCCGGCGGCTCTGCCGGCGGCGATGTCGCGGTCGGAATCACCGACGTATACGCAATCGGCCGGCGCCAGCCCCAGTTGTTCGCAGGCCAGTAGCAGCGGATCGGGATGGGGTTTAGCGCGGGGCGCGCTGTCGCCGCCGATCACGCAGGCGGGCGGCGGCGAAAAGGCCATGGCCGTCATCAGCGGCTCGGCCAGCGCGAGCATCTTGTTGGTAACCACGCCCCAGGCATGGCCGGCTGCAGCGATCTCGGCCAGCGCGGCCCGGATACCGGGAAACGGCTGGACGGTGTCCGTGAGACGTTCCCGATAACAGGTCAGAAAGTTCGTGTAAGCGTCTGAATAGTCGCGGTCATCCGGTGTCAGCCCCAGGCCGCGGGCAAGCATGCCGCGCCCGCCCATCGAGGCGGTATGGCGTAGCGCTGCCAGGGGCAGGGGCGCCATCCCCCGGTCACGGCGCAGATCGTTGAGGGCGCCTGCCAGATCGGGGGCGGTGTCGAGCAGGGTGCCGTCCAGGTCCAGCAGGACCCCGTGACAGCTCATACGCCGTCACCGGTCGGGCGGACCGCGTGCAGGAAGTAGTTGACGTCGGGACGGCCGCCGAAGCGGGTGGTGCGCAGGAAGGGGTTGTAGTGCATGCCGGTGATTTCCCGGGTGGCCAGTCCGCTATGGCGTGCCCAGCCGGACAGTTCCGACGGCCGGATGAACTTGGCGTAATCATGGGTGCCGCGCGGCAGCAGGCCGAGCACGTATTCGGCGCCGGCAATCGCCAGCAGCCAGGCGGCCGGGCTGCGATTGATGGTGGAGAACACCACCGCGCCGCCGGGCTTCACCAGCCGGGCGCAGTCATCCACGATCACCCCGGGCTCGTCGACGTGCTCGAGCATTTCCGGGCAGGTGACCAGGTCGAAACCGCCGGCGTTCTCGGCGGCGAGATCGCGGGTGCTCTGGCAGCGATAGCGGATGGCCAGGCCACCGTCGGCGGCATGGGCAGTGGCGGCCTCGATCAGCCCCGGGGCCAGATCGATACCGGTCACGTCGGCGCCGGCACGGGCCATCGCCTCGCTCAGAAGCCCGGCGCCGCAGCCTACGTCGAGCACGCGCTTGCCGGCCAGGCCCACCTGACGTTCGATCCAGGCGGTGCGTGCAGGATTGATGTCATGCAGGGGGCGCATGTCGCCTTCCGGGTCCCACCAGCGCTGTGCCAGGGCATCGAATTTGGCGAGTTCTTCCTGTTGACTGGTGTTGCTCATGGTTCGCTCAACGTTAACCGCAAACGACGCGTAGGACGCAAAGCCGAGATGGCTTGGGAAATCCTCGGCGAGCTTTGCGTCCTTTGCGTTTGATCTTCAGGTCCGCAGACGTGTCTGCCAGTGATCGACGCGGGCCAGCGTGTCGTCAAGGTCGATGGTGGTCAGCTGGCGGTCCCGCAGCAAACGTTTGCCGGCTACCCAGGTGTCGGTGACCTGGCGCCGGTCACTGCTGTAGACGATCTGCGCCACCGGGTCGTAAAGGGGGCGAGTTTCCGGAGTGTCCAGGTCGATGGCGGTGCAATCCGCCCACTTGCCTGGCTCCAGGGAGCCGGTGTCCGCGTCCAGGCCCAGCGCCCGGGCGCCGTTGAGAGTGGCCATCTGGAGAACGGTGGCGGCCGGCAGGGCGGCCGCGCCACCGGCGGCAAGCTTACCGATCAGGGCGGCGGTGCGCATCTCGCCGATCATGTCCAGATCGTTATTGCTGGCGGCGCCGTCGGTGCCCAGCGCCACGTTGACCCCGGCATCTAGGAGTTTCGCCACCGGGCACAGGCCGCTGGCCAGCTTGAGGTTGGACTCCGGCGAATGCAGCACGTGGACGCCGGCGCGGGCGCAGTCCTCGATCTCGCTTTCCGTGAGCTGGGTCATGTGCACCGCCAGCAGATTGGGCGTGACCAGACCCAGGTCTGCCAGCCTCGCCAGCGGCCGCCGGCCGTCCTGCTGCTCGGCCTGTTCCACCTCGAAGGCGGTTTCGTGCACGTGCATGTGAACCCGCAGGTCCATTTCGTCAGCCCGGGTCCGGACCGCCCGCAGCGGCTCGTCGGACACGGTGTAGGGCGCATGCGGGGCGAAGTTGGTGCTGATCAGCGGATGGTCCCGGTAGGCGTCACGCACCTGCTGGCCCTTGGCCAGATACTCCTCGGTGGTGCTGGCCCAGGGGGTGGGGAAATCGATCAGGATCATGCCCACGGTTGCCCGCATGCCGATCCGCGCCGTGGTGGCGGCGGTGACATCGGGAAAAAAGTACATGTCGTTGAAGCAGGTGGTGCCGCCGCGCAGCATTTCGGCGGCCGCGAGCTGGACGCCATCGGCGCAGAAGCCTTCCGACACGAAACGCCCCTCCGCCGGCCAGATGTGCTCCTGCAACCACTGCATCAGCGGCAGGTCGTCAGCCAGCCCCCGCATCAGATTCATCGCCGCGTGGGTGTGGGCGTTTATCAGGCCGGGAATCAGGGCCTGACGCGGGAGTTCGACCGTCTCCCGGGCGGCAAAGCGTGCCGCGGCCTCGTCGGCCGGCAGCACCGCCTGAATGCGGCCGCCGTCCACAGCCAGGGCATGGCTTTCTAACACCGCGCCCGCGGGCACCACCGGAATCAACCAGCGCGGCAGGATCAGCGTGTCGATGGGCTGGCGGGAGGCACTCATTCAGGGGCGTGTGAGGGCGATATCGCGATGGCGGGGACTATATCAGACGGGGCCTCGCGGCAGGTGTCGGCATGCCCGGCCTATGCTAAAATGCGGTGCTTGATCAGGCCTGTTTGCGTGCGCATCCGCACGCCGGGCACCCACCTCCCGGCCCGGGCCGCACTAGCGGCCGGCCCGCATGAACGTGTGTACATCTATGGCCGAGGTTGCAAAAGAGATTCTGCCGGTCAATCTCGAGGACGAGATGCGGCAGTCCTACCTGGATTACGCCATGAGCGTGATCGTGGGCCGTGCCCTGCCGGACGTGCGCGACGGCCTCAAGCCGGTCCACCGGCGCGTGCTTCACGCGATGCGGGAGCTGGGCAACGACTGGAACAAGCCCTACAAGAAATCGGCCCGCGTAGTCGGCGACGTGATCGGTAAGTACCACCCGCATGGCGACTCGGCCGTGTACGACACCATCGTGCGCATGGCCCAGGATTTCTCCATGCGCTACATGCTGGTGGACGGGCAGGGCAACTTCGGTTCGGTGGACGGCGATGCCCCGGCGGCCATGCGTTACACCGAAGTGCGCATGGCCAAGCTGGCCCACGAGATTCTCGCCGATATCGACAAGGACACGGTCGATTTCATCCCCAACTACGATGAATCCGAGACCGAACCGGCGGTGCTCCCCACGCGGCTGCCCAATCTGCTGATCAACGGCGGCACCGGTATCGCGGTGGGCATGGCCACCAACATCCCGCCGCACAATCTGGGCGAGGTGATCAACGCCTGCATCGCCCTGATCGATGACGCCGAGCTGACCGTCGATGACCTGATGCAGTACGTGCCGGCCCCGGACCTGCCCACCGCCGGCATCATCAACGGCGTGGACGGCATCCGCGAGGCCTACCGCACCGGTCGCGGCCGCATGTGGATGCGGGCACGCGCGCACATCGAGGACATCGACGAGCGCGGCAAGCAGGCGATCGTGATCACCGAGCTGCCCTACCAGGTGAACAAGGCCCGGCTGCTGGAAAAGATCGCCGAGATGGTCAAGGAGAAGCGGCTGGAGGGCATCACCGAGCTGCGCGACGAGTCCGACAAGGACGGCATGCGCATGGTGATCGAGCTGCGCCGCGGCGAGACGCCGGAGGTGATCCTGAACAACCTGTATCGCCACTCGCAGATGCAGATGGTGTTCGGCATCAATATGGTGGCGCTGGATGGCGGCCAGCCGCGAACGCTCAATCTCAAGCAGATTCTGCAGGCCTTCCTGCGCCATCGGCGCGAGGTGGTCACCCGGCGCACCCAGTTCGAGCTGGCCAAGGCCCGAGCCCGGGCCCACGTGCTGGAAGGGCTCACGGTGGCGCTGGCCAACATCGACGAGGTGATTGAACTGATTCGCGCCTCGGCCAGCCCCGCCGAGGCCCGCGAGGGGCTGATCAGCCGCACCTGGCCGCCGGGACAGCTCACCGACATGCTGGGCCGGGCCGGGGCCGATGCATCGCGGCCGCTGGACGTGCCGGAAGAATTCGGCATGACCGACCAGGGCTATCGGCTGACCGAAACCCAGGCCCAGGCGATTCTGGACCTCCGCCTGCACCGCCTTACCGGGCTGGAGCAGGACAAGATCATCGAGGAGTTCGAGAAGCTCCTGGCCGAGATCGCCGATTTCATCGAGATTCTCTCTTCGGACGCCCGCCTGTTCGAGGTGATCCGCGGCGAGCTGGTGGAGATCAAGGAACAGTACGGCGACGAACGCCGCAGCGAGATTCTCGACGATCATCTGGATCTGACCACTGAGGATCTGATCACGCCCGAGGACGTGGTGGTCACGCTGACCCACGAGGGCTACGTGAAGTCCCAGCCGCTGGACGTCTACCAGGCGCAGCGGCGGGGCGGTCGCGGCCGTTCGGCCACCAAGACCAAGGACGAGGATTTCATCGACAAGCTGTGGGTCACCCACACCCACGACACGCTGCTGTGCTTCTCCTCGGCCGGCAAGGTCTACTGGCTGAAGGTCTACGAACTGCCCAGCGCCGGCCGCGGCGCCCGCGGCAAGCCGATCGTCAACATGCTGCCGCTGGAAAACGACGAGCGCATCAGCCAGGTGCTGCCGGTCAAGAGCTTCGATACCGGCGAGAACGTGTTCTTCGCCACCCGCCGCGGTACGGTCAAGAAGACCCCGCTGGAAGCGTTTTCGCGGCCGCGGGCCAACGGCATCATTGCCATTGATCTGCGGGCCGATGACGCGCTGGTCGGGGTCGACCTCACCGAGGGCGAATCCCAGATCATGCTGTTCTCCGACGGCGGCAAGGTGATCCGCTTCGCCGAGGCTGATGTCCGTTCGATGGGTCGCGTGGCGGCCGGCGTGCGCGGCATCCGTCTGGGCAAGGGCCAGTCCGTGATCGCGCTGATCGTGATGCGGGAGGGCCATATCCTCACCGTGAGCGAGCACGGCTACGGCAAGCGGACGCCGGTGGATGACTACCCACTGCGGGGGCGCGGCGGTCAGGGCGTGCTGGCGCTGGCCCAGAGCAAGAAGACCGGTGCCGTGATCGGCGCCACCCAGGTCGGCGAAGACGACGAGGTAATGCTGATCACCAATATCGGCACGCTCATCCGCACGCCGGTGGCCGAGATCTCGATCGTCGGCCGCAATACCCAGGGCGTGCGAATCATCCGCATCGCCGACGAGCACAAGCTGGTGGGCATCGACCGCATCGCGGCGGACGAGGACGAGGGGGAAGACGCATAGTCGCACCGATCCGGCGCCCGCGCCGACGCGATTCTCGCCGTCCTGCCATGGGCGGGTCACGATAGTCGTTCAGGCTGTGCGCCCGCGAAACGACGGGTCTTTCATCGCATTCTTCAACACAAGAAGGTTTACATGGCACGAGTGTTCAATTTCAGTGCAGGCCCGGCGACGTTGCCGGAAAGCGTGCTCGCCCAGGTGCGCGACGACATGCTGGACTGGCAGGGAAGCGGTATGTCCGTCATGGAAATGAGCCACCGCGGGCCGGAGTTCGTATCCATCGCCGAACAGGCCACGCAGGACCTGCGCACGCTGCTGGCGGTGCCGGACAACTACCGCATCCTGTTCCTGCAGGGCGGGGCCACCGCCCAGTTCGCCGGCGTGCCACTGAATCTGCCCGGCGATCGGGCTGACTACATCGTGACCGGCAACTGGGGTAAGAAGGCCCACAAGGAAGCCGGCAAGTATCTCGACGCTCGCGTGGCCGCGACCGGCGATAACGGCTTCACCTCGATTCCCGCTCAGAGCGACTGGGATCTGGATGCCGCTTCCCGCTACGTGCACATCACGCCCAACGAGACCATCCAGGGCGTGGAATTTCCCAACGATCCCGATCTTGGCAGTGACGTGCCGCTGGTGGCCGACATGTCGTCGAACTTCCTGTCGCGGCCGGTGGACGTATCGCGCTACGGGGTGATCTACGCCGGCGCCCAGAAGAACGCGGGCCCCGCGGGCATCTGCATGGTGATCGTCCGGGACGACCTTATCGGTCATGCGGCGCCGTCCACCCCGATGATACTGGACTGGCAGGCCCAGCTGGAGGCTGACTCCATGCTCAACACACCGTCCTGTTTCGCCTGGTATGTCTGCGGCCTGGTATTCCGCTGGCTGCTGGACAACGGCGGTCTGGAGACCATGGCCGCCACCAACGCCCGCAAGGCGTCGCGGCTGTACGACTTCATCGATCAGAGTGACTTCTACCGCAACCCGGTGGACCCTGCTGCCCGGTCACGCATGAATGTGCCCTTCCTGCTGGCCGACGACCGCCTGGACAAGACCTTCCTCAGCGAAGCGGGGGAAGCCGGCCTGTCGTCGCTCAAGGGACACCGCTCGGTGGGCGGCATGCGCGCGAGCATCTACAACGCCATGCCGGAGGCCGGCGTGGAAGCGCTGATCGATTTCATGCGCGATTTCGAACAGCGCAACGGCTGACGCAAGCATCGCGTCCACGCCGAAAAGAGGTATCCGCAGATTACGCAGATTTCACAGATTAAATAACGGAAAAAATGGTTGAGAATTTTCGTTAAAAATCTGCGTTAATCTGCGAAATCTGCGGTTAAAGTTTTCTTCAAAGCAAGAGCCCATGTACCGAATTCAGACGCTTAACAATATCTCGCCGCTCGGACTCGATCGGTTTCCCCGCAATCTCTACGAGGTGGCATCCGAACTGTCACGGCCTGATGCCATCATGGTGCGGTCGGCCGACATGCACGGCCTGGATCTGGATGACACCATCAAGGCCATCGGCCGTGCCGGCGCCGGGGTCAACAACATCCCGGTCGATCGCATGAGCGAGCGGGGCGTGCCGGTGTTCAATGCCCCGGGCGCCAACGCTAACGCGGTCAAGGAACTGGTGCTGGCCGGACTGTTCCTGGCGGCCCGCAATATCGTTCAGGCCTGGGATTACGTGCAGAAGCTGGACGACAGTGAGCCGGGTCTCAAGAAAAAGGTCGAAGCCGGCAAGAAGCAGTTCAAGGGCGTGGAGCTGCCGGGCCGGACGATCGGTGTGGTCGGCCTGGGCGCCATCGGCGTGAAGGTGGCCAATACGGCCCGGGATCTGGGCATGAACGTGCTCGGCTACGACCCGGGCATCACCGTGAGCAATGCCTGGCGGTTGCATGCCGGCGTGGAACAGGCGCTGTCGGTGGATGAGCTCCTCTCGCGCTCCGATTTCGTGTCGATTCACGTGCCGCTGGTTGACGGAACCGAGGGTTTGATCGACGCCAAGCGCTTGCGCCTGATGCGCCAGCAGGCAGTGCTGCTTAACTTCTCCCGGGCCGAAATCGTGGACGAGGCGGCGGTGCTGGAAGCGCTGGATGCGGACAAGCTGAGCACCTACGTGTGCGACTTCCCCACGATGGCGTCGAAGAATCACCCGAAGGTGGTGTCGCTGCCGCATCTGGGTGCCTCCACCGACGAGGCCGAGGACAACTGCGCGGTGATGGTGGCGGATCAGATCCGGGACTACCTCGAGGTGGGCAACGTCCGCAATTCGGTGAATTTCCCCGAAACCATCATGCCGCCCACCGACGGCGCGCATCGCATCTGCATCGTCAACGCGAACGTGCCCAACATGGTGGGGCAGATTTCCTCCACCCTGGCCCGGCATGAACTCAACATTGCCGACCTGATCAACAAGTCGCGCAACCAGATCGCCTACACGCTGGTGGATGTCGATACCGAAGCCGACGAGGCGGTGCTGGAGGAAATCCGGGGCATTGAAGGCGTACTGTCGGTGCGTTATCTCAATGCCGTGAGCGAACGCAGCAGCTGACACCATGACCGACGATGGCCTCAAGGCGGCGCGTGACCGCATCGACCGGCTCGACGAGCAGCTGCAGGCGCTGATCGCCGAACGGGCGGGGCTGGCCCAGGAAATCGCCCGCATCAAGGCGGATATCGACGGCGAGGCCGGTGACTGCTATCGCCCCGCCCGCGAGGCCGAGGTCCTGCGGGCGGTAGCGGCGCGCAACCGCGGACCATTGTCGGACGAAACCGTCGTGCGTCTGATGCGCGAGGTGATGTCGGCCTGTCTGGCGCTGGAGTCGCCGCTCAAGGTGGCCTACCTGGGGCCGGAGGGTACCTACACCCAAGCGGCGGTCTACAAGCATTTCGGGCACTCGGTCACGGCGGTGCCGCTGGCGGCGATCGACGAAATTTTCCGTGAGGTGGAGGCCGGCAACGCCGACTACGGCGTGGTGCCGGTGGAGAATTCTACCGAGGGCGTGGTCAGTCACACGCTGGACCAGCTGGTCGGCAGCCGGCTGTCGATTGTCGGCGAGGTAGCCCTGGCGGTGCATCATCATCTGTTGTCGCATGCGTCAGACCTCAGCGAGGTCAAGCGAGTGGTGTCGCATGCCCAGTCGCTGGCGCAATGCCGCAAGTGGCTCGACGCCAAGCTGCCCAGCGTGATGCGCGAGGCGGTTGCCAGCAACGGCGAGGCGGCCCGTATGGTCCGTGATGAGCCAGCCGCCGCCGCGATTGCCGGCCGGGCGGCGTCGGAACTCTACGAACTGCCGATCCTGTGCGCCAATATCGAGGACGAGCCCAACAACACCACCCGGTTCCTGGTGCTGGGTCGTCAGTCGGTGCCGGCCACCGGCGAGGACATGACATCCATTCTGGTATCCATCCATAACCGGCCGGGCATGCTGCACCGGCTGCTGGCCCCGGCCGCCGACGCCGGGGTGGACCTGTCGCGCATCGAGTCGCGGCCGTCCCGGCGCCAGGCATGGGACTACAACTTCTTCATCGATCTGGAAGGCCATGTGGCCGAGGATCGCGTCCGGCAGGTCATCGACCGGATCGAGGCCGAAGCGGCCCACCTCAAGATCCTGGGGTCCTATCCCCGGGCCGTGCTCTGACCGCGCTGCCGCCACTTACCCCAACCGTTTTCGCGCCGATGCCCAGTTCGCTGCTCGATCATGTCAATGCGGGGATCCAGTCCCTGGCCCCTTACGAACCCGGCAAACCGGTGGAGACCCTGCGCCGGGAGCTGGGTCTGACCGACATCATCAAGCTTGCCTCCAACGAGAATCCCTTCGGGCCCTCGCCGAAGGCGGTAGCAGCGGTGGCCGAGGCAGCGGCCGAGGGCGCCCGCTATCCGGACGGCACCGGCTACCGGCTCAAGCAGGCCCTGGCGTCGTTTCACGACATCGATCCGGCGCGCATCACCCTGGGCAATGGCTCCAATGATCTGCTGTGTCTGCTGGGGCAGATTCTGCTCGGCCAGGGAACCAATATCGTGATGGCGCGGCACGCCTTCGCGATCTATGCGCTGGTGGCGCTTGGCATGAATGCGGACGTGCGCTGGGCCGAGGCCCGGGCGCCGGATTCGGACATGCCTTATGGGCACGACGCGTCGCAGCTGGCTGCCATGGTCGACGATGACACCCGCATCCTGTTCATCGCCAATCCCAACAATCCCACCGGCACCTGGCTGCCGCCGGCGACGATCGAGTCGTTGCTGGAACAGGTGCCGGCCCGGGTTATGGTGGTGCTTGACGAGGCCTACTGCGAGTATCAGGCGCCGGATCAGCGGCCGGACAGCCGCGACTGGCTCGAGCGCTATCCCAATCTGGTGGTGACGCGGACCTTCTCCAAGGCCTACGGGCTGGCCGGGATGCGGGTGGGATACGCCCTGTCACATACGGATATTGCCGACCGGCTCAACCGGGTACGCCAGCCGTTCAACGTCAACAGCCTGGCGCTGGCAGCGGCCGAAGCGGCGTTGGGCGACGAGGCTCACCTGAGCCGATCCGTCGATCACAACAATGCGGCGCTGCCGGCCCTGACAGCCGGACTGGAGGCGCTCGGCGGCCAGGTGCTGCCCTCGCAGGCCAACTTCGTCACCGCGGACATGGGCATGGAGGGCGATCAGGCCTTTCAGGCCTTGCTGCGCGAGGGCGTGATCGTCCGGCCAATGGCCGGTTACGGCCTGCCGCGTCATCTGCGCATTACCGTGGGTACCGAGGCCGAGAACGAACGCTTTCTGGCGGCGATGGCCCGCGTGCTGGACCGGACTGGATGAGCACGACACCCGTGAAATCGGTCGCGATTATCGGCGTGGGTCTGATCGGCGGTTCCGCGGCCGCGGCATGGCGGCGGGCGGGCTGTGTCGATCGGCTGATCGGCGCCGGTCGTGGCTGGACCAACCTGGAACGCGCGCTGGCACTGGGCCTGATCGACGAGATTGCGGAATCGCCGCGGGATGCCGCGGCCCGCGCCGATCTGGTACTGCTGGCGGTGCCGGTTGGCGCCACCACCGATGTGTTGACTGACATCGTCCCGGCGCTGTCGGGCCGGACGGTGGTCACCGATGCCGGCAGCACCAAGACCGGCGTCGTGGCGGACGCACGGCGCATCCTGGGGCGAGCCTCAGCACGGTTCGTGCCGGGCCATCCGGTGGCGGGAACCGAATACAGCGGCGCCGACGCCGCCTTCGCGGCCCTGTTCGAAAACCGCCGGGTGATCCTGACCCCCGACACCGAAACCGATCCGGCGGCACTTTCCACGGTGCGCGGCTTGTGGGAGACGGCCGGGGCGCAGGTCTGCGAGATGACGCCCGAGCATCATGACGCGGTGCTGGCCGCGACCAGCCATCTGCCGCATGTGCTGGCCTACCAGCTGGTGGATACCCTGGCCGGCCTCGATGAACAGCAGGAAATCTTCGATTACGCCGCGGGCGGATTCGCCGATTTCACCCGCATTGCCAGTAGCAGCCCCGCCATGTGGAGCGACATCGTGCAGGCCAATCGCGATTGTCTGCTACCGGTAATCGATCGCTACCTGGCCGAGTTGAGCACGTTGCGCCAGGCGCTGGCCGATAACGACCGCGACGCCGTCAACCGGCGTTTCGAGCGGGCCAAGGCCGTTCGCGACCGTTTCGTGGACAACCGCACGGGTCGGACATGAGCCGGGTCGACTGGGACGTCCGCGGCGTGGCGTCGCCCGCCGGGGTGGTTCGGGTGCCGGGCGACAAGTCGATTTCCCACCGGGCCGTGATGCTGGCAGCGATTGCGGAAGGCCGCAGCGACATCAGCGGCTTTCTCGAGGGCGAGGATTGCCTAGCCACCATGCGGGCCTTCCAGGCGATGGGGGTGTCGATCGCGCGCCGGGGTGATCAGCTCGTGGTGGACGGCGTGGGACGCGATGGTCTCCAGCCGCCGGCCGAGCCGCTCGATCTGGGCAATTCCGGCACGTCGATGCGGCTGCTGGCCGGGCTACTGGCCGGGCAGGCATTCGATGTGACCCTCACCGGCGACGACAGCCTGCGGCGCCGTCCCATGAAACGGGTGATCGACCCGCTGCGACTGATGGGCGCGGCTATCGCCGGCGACGATCAGGGGCGGGCGCCGCTGCGCATCGGCGGCGGGGCCCGGCTTGCGGGCATTCACTACGACATGCCGGTTGCCAGCGCCCAGGTGGCCTCCTGCCTGCTGCTGGCTGGGCTGTATGCGAGCGGCGAAACGGCGGTGACCGAGCCGGGCGTCTGTCGCGACCACACCGAACGCATGCTCCGGGCGCTGGGTGCGGCGGTGACGCGGACAAGCAACGTTGTACGCCTGTGCGGCGGCCAGTCCCTGCAGGGCGGGGTAATCGAGGTGCCGGCGGATATTTCCTCGGCGGCATTCGCCCTGGTGGCGGGGGCAATCAATCCCGATGCCGATCTGGTGATCGAGGCCGTGGGCATCAATCCCACTCGCACCGGTGTGTTGCAGATACTGCGATCGATGGGCGCGACCATCGAGTGCCGCAACGAGCGGATGTGCGGCGGTGAGCCGGTGGCAGATCTGCACGTGCGCGGCGGCCCGCTGACCGGCATCGATATCGACCCGGCGCTGGTGCCGCTGGCTATCGACGAATTTCCCGTGCTGTTCGTGGCCGCGGCCTGTGCGGCCGGCACCACCCGACTGCGCGGCGCCGCCGAACTGCGGGTCAAGGAGAGCGACCGCCTGGCGGTGATGGCAACGGGCCTGCGGGCGATGGGCCTGGCGGTCGCCGAATATGAGGACGGCATCGACATCACCGGCGGCCCGCTGGCTGGCGCGCGGGTCGACAGCCACGGCGACCATCGGGTGGCCATGGCATTCGCGATCGCCGGGCTGCGGGCCGAGGGGGTAGTCCGGATCGACGACTGCGCCAATGTCGCCACCTCGTTCCCCGGATTCGAAGCGGTGGCCGGCCAGCTAGGGTTGGATGTCACTGTGCGCACCGGGGATTCGGTATGAGCACGCCGAGTGAACAGGACAACGACCGGTTGGCCCCGGTGGTGGCGTTCGACGGGCCCGGCGGCTCCGGCAAGGGCACGTTGAGCCGGCTGGTGGCGGCCCGCCTGGGCTGGCACCTGCTCGATTCGGGGGCGCTTTACCGGCTGGTGGCAGTGGTGGCCGCCCGCGAAGGCTGGGTTCCCGAGAAGTCGGCGGATGTGGAGCGGGCGGCGGCCGCCGCGGCGGCGCTCGATGTGGCATTTCCGGTGGCGGGCGATGGCAGCGATACCGCGGTGCTGCTGGCCGGCGAGAACGTAACCGCGGTGATCCGCGACGAATCTGTGGCACGGCTGGCGTCCGGCTTTGCTGCGCACCCGCCGGTGCGGACGGCGTTGCTCGAACTGCAGCGACGGTTGCGCCGCGCGCCCGGTCTGATCGCGGACGGCCGCGATATGGGCACGGTGGTATTTCCGGATGCCGAGCTCAAGCTCTATATCACCGCCAGTCCGGACGAGCGGGCACGGCGCCGGTACGAGCAGTTGTCGCTGTCCGGGGGCGGTGCTAACATTGATCAGATTTACCGGGACATTGTCGAGCGGGACGCGCGAGATCAGGCGCGTGCACATTCGCCGATGAAACCCGCGGCCGATGCTGTCGAGGTGGACACCACCGGCGAGGCCGTCGAGCAAACGCTGGCTCGCGTATTCGGATTGCTTTCCGAACGCGGGCTGGCCTGACGAGAAGAAGGGGGCCCATCAGGGCATCAACGGACCGGCCCGGACGCAATGTTCGTGTCGGCGGTTTCACACAACAACACGGCACTTCGCCAGCGGGGCAACGACCCGCATCCGCCGAAGGCCGTAGGAAATTTCCTCAACCATGACTGAAAGTTTTGCCGAGCTGTTTGAACAAAGCCTCCAGGGGCAGACCATGCTCCCCGGATCGCTGGTCGATGCCGAGGTGCTGGAAATCAAGTCCGACGTGGTCATCGTCGATGCCGGACTGAAGTCCGAAGGTGTCATCCCCATTGAGGAGTTCTACGACGAGCGCGGCGAACTCTCGATCAACGTGGGCGACCGGGTCGAGGTCGCTCTGGAAGCGGTTGAGGACGGCTTCGGCGCCACTCGCCTGTCCAAGGAAAAGGCGGAACGCATCCGCACCTGGGATTTCCTCAACACCGCCTACGAGAAGAGCGAATCGGTGGCCGGCACCATCAGCGGCAAGGTCAAGGGTGGTTACACCGTGGACGTGGGCAACGTCCGCGCGTTCCTGCCGGGTTCGCTGGTCGATGTGCGCCCGGTGCGCGACACCACCTATCTGGAAGGCAAGCCGCTCGAGTTCCGCGTGATCAAGCTGGATCGCGCCCGCAACAACGTAGTGGTCTCGCGCCGCGACGTGCTCCAGGAAGAATACAGCGAGGAGCGCAAGCAGCTGCTGGAGACGCTGCAGGAAGGCGTGGTGCTCAAGGGCATCGTCAAGAACCTGGTGGACTACGGCGCGTTCGTGGATCTGGGCGGCATCGACGGTCTGCTGCACATCACCGACATGTCCTGGAAGCGGGTCAAGGATCCCTCCGAGGTGGTCGAGGTCGGCGCCGAGATCGAGGTCAAGGTGCTCAAGTTCGACCGCGAGCGCACCCGCGTGTCGCTGGGCCTCAAGCAGCTGGGTGACGACCCCTGGGTCAACATCGCCCGCCGCTACCCTGAGAATACCCGCCTGTTCGGCAATGTCACCAACATCACCGACTACGGCTCCTTCGTGGAGATCGAGGAAGGTGTCGAAGGTCTGGTCCACGTCTCCGAAATGGACTGGACCAACAAGAACGTCAACCCGGGTGCCGTGGTGGACGTCGGCGAGGAAGTCGAGGTCATGGTGCTCGAGATCGACGAGGAGCGCCGCCGCATCTCGCTGGGCATGAAGCAGTGCCGCGCCAATCCCTGGGACGAGTTCTCGCAGAATCACCAGAAGGGCGACACCGTATCCGGCCAGATCAAGTCGATCACCGATTTCGGTATTTTCGTCGGTCTGCCCGGCGGCATCGACGGCCTGGTGCATCTGTCCGACCTGTCCTGGAACGAGCAGGGCGAAGAGGCCGTGCGCAACTATCGCAAGGGCGAGGAAGTGGAAGCCGTGGTGCTGTCGATCGACTCCGACCGCGAGCGCATCTCGCTGGGCGTCAAGCAACTGGCCCAGGATCCGTTGTCCGATTTCGTGGCTGCGAATCCGAAGGGCACCATCGTGACCGGCACCATCACCGACGTGGACGCCAAGGGCGCCACGGTTCAGCTCACGGACGATATTTCCGGCTACATTCGCGCCTCCGACATCGCGCGTGACCGGGTCGAGGATGCCCGCAGCGTGTTGTCGCAGGGCGAGGAAGTCGAGGCCCGTTTCATGGGTCTGGACCGCAAGAACCGCACGGTCAGCCTGTCGATCAAGGCCAAGGAAGAAAAGGAAGAAAAGGAAGCCCTGCGCGAGTACGGCGATACCGAGAACACCACCGGTACCACCAGCCTCGGCGATCTGCTCAAGGAGCAGATGGGTGATCGCGAGTAAGTCCTTGACCGGGCACCGCTTGTCGGTGCCCGGTATTTGGTCTAGCCTCGAACAAGGTGGGAGCCATATTGGCGGGGGCTTCGATGACAAAATCCGAACTGATCGAGCGCCTGGTTGCCAGCCAGACACATCTCGGACACCGGGATGTCGAGCTAGCGGTCAAACTGGTGCTGGATCGCGTGGCCAATGCACTGGAGATTGGTGGCCGAATCGAGATACGCGGCTTCGGTAGTTTTTCCGTGCATCACCGCCCGGCGCGCATCGGCCGCAATCCCAAGACCGGCGAGTCGGTGGATATCCCCGAGAAGTACGTGCCCCATTTCAAACCGGGCAAGGAGTTGCGCGAGCGCGTCAACGGCGGCCCCTGAGACGGTCCTCTGGGTCGGCGGCGCGGCTGCTACAATCTGGCGCTGGTTTGGCTAGGCCTCACGGGTTTCCTCGCATGCTCCGACTGCTCCGCAATCTCGTTCTCGTGGCCGCCCTGGTGCTGGGCGTGACCTTCGGGTTTTTCAACTTTCAGCTGGTGACCGTCGATCTGCTGTTCAGCGATGCGCGAGTGCCCCTGGTCGTGGTCCTGATCCTGGACTTCGCGCTCGGTTTCGCCATTGCGCTGCTACTGTTGCTCGGTCGCATGATGGGGTTGCGCCGGGAGCTGGCGAAGACGCAGCGCGGCCTGAAGGACGCGCGCACCGAGATCCGCAACCTGCGGAGCATGCCCATACACGATGCTTGACGGACTCTGGCTGGTCCTCCTGCTGCTGCCGCTGGCAGCGGCGTCGGGCTGGTACCTGCGCGGGCGCTTTCGCCCGGCCGAGGAGAATCCGCCGGTTGTCCACGCCGACTATCTGCGTGGCATCAGCCATCTGGTCAACGAGGACGCGGACAAGGCCATCGAGGTCTTCATGCGGCTGCTCGAGGTGGACAACGAAACCGTCGAGACCCATCTCGCACTGGGCAATCTGTTCCGTCGCCAGGGCGAGGTCGACCGGGCCCTGCGGGTTCACCAGAACCTGGTGGCCCGGCCCAATCTGAAGGCGATCCATCGCAACCAGGCCCGCTTCGAGCTGGCGCAGGATTATCTGCGGGCCGGGGTGCTGGACCGCGCGGAGGATCTGTTCCGCGAGCTGGTGGACCAGGGCATGTTCCTGGAACGGGCGCTGGTGGGGTTGCTGTCGATCTACGAGGCCGAGCGCGACTGGCGCCAGGCGATCGAAACCACGCGTCGGCTGGAATCCGCCCGCGGGCAGGCCCTGCGACCGGTGATTGCCCAGTACCACTGTGAAATGGCGGAAGCCGCGCGCGAGTCTGGCGATGCCGACGCCGCCCTGAACCATCTCGGCCGCGCCCGGCACGAGTATCGGGATTGCGTGCGGGCCAGCCTGCTGCGTGGCGAGATCGCCGAGGCCGCGGATGACCACACCGCGGCGATCAAGGCCTATCGGCAGGTGGTCCGTCAGGACATCGATTTCGTCACCGAGATTATCGAGCCGCTGCGGCGCTGCCATGACGTGCTGGGTCAGCCCGACGGATACCGGAAGTTGCTGGAGCAGATCATCCCGCGCTACCTCGGGGCGGCGCCCTCCATTGCCATGGCCCGGCTGATGCAGCGGGAGGGTGACAGCGACGGGGCCATCGCCTTCCTCGCCGATTATCTACAGGGTGAGCCCAGCTGGATGGGGTTCTACCACCTGCTCGATCTGACCTCGACCGATTCGCGCTCCGGGCTGTCAGGGCCGCTGGAAAGTCTGCGTCAGTCGCTGCAGCAGATCATGGAGCAGCAGCCGCGCTATCACTGCGGGCATTGCGGCTTTTCGGGCCGGTATCTGCACTGGCAGTGTCCGAGCTGCAAGCTCTGGAACAGCATGGCGCCGGTGCGCGATCTTCGCCCGGCCGTGTGACCTCGGATTTGCTGGGTAACGCCGTTACCAGTCCCGTCGTCCGACCACACCCTCGATGCGCTTGCGGCATTCGCTTTCCGACCACAGGCGGTCGCATTGCTGGCGGTAACGGGTGAGCGCCGCCTGGATACGGGATTCCGCCTGGCTGCTGAGGTCCGGTAGTTCCAGCGCCGAGCGAAGCTTGAAGATGGCGGCGCCGTATTCGCCGCGCAGCCGATGCGCCTCCGCTTCCTGATAATAGGCCTCTTCCGGCTGGTCCATCTGATCGGCGGCGCGCGCCAGTAGCTGATGCAGGTGCGGGTCACGATTGAGCATGCGGCTCTGGTCGAGCAGATACGCGCGGGTTTCGGCCGGCTGGTTGGTCCGCAGCAGTGCCTCACTGTAGGCAAGAATCACCGGCCGATAGGAAGAATATTCACGCCGTAGCTGATCGAGAGTGGCCAGACCGGCGTCATCCGCCCCGGTTTCGAACTGCGTCTGGGCCAGGGCCAGGGCAAAATGCGGATGCGCGGCGCCGGTCTGTTCGGTCAACTCCGCCAGGATATCCCGGGCGGCTTCGCTCCGGCCGACACGTGACAGGGCCAGGGCATAGCCATAGTCGTCGGCGGGATGGGCCTGACTGCCCTTGCGCTGTTCGCGAAAGTAGGTCAGCGAGTCGGTGGGCTGGCTGCTGGACAGGACCCGCGCCCGGGCCCTCATGAGCCGGTAGCGTTCCGATTCCTCGATGTGGCTGGAGCCATACTCGCGCGCCCGGGAGCGTGCTTCGGCGATGCGGGTGGTGCTGATCGGATGGGTCAGCAGAATCTCCGGCAGCTGGTTGCCGTAGAGCCGGGAGCGGCGCTCCATCTTCTCGAAGAAGCCGCTCATGCCGTTAGGATTGTAGCCGGCCCCGGCGAGCGTCCGGATACCCAATCGGTCGGCCTCCAGCTCGTGCGCGCGGGTGAAATTGATCTGCTGCTGACCGAGACCGGAGATGCCCATGGTGATTGCGGCCTGCACCACTGCCGGGTTGCCACCGCCGGCGATGATGGCTAGCAGCATGGCCGCGGCAGTGGCGATCGACATGCCCTGGGTGGACTGGATCTGACGGGCGATGTGGCGCTGGGTGACGTGGGCGATTTCGTGGGCCATCACACCGGCCATCTCGCTTTCCGTCTCCGACTCCATGATCAGGCCGGCATTCATGCCGATGTAGCCGCCGGGCAGCGCGAACGCGTTAACCTGCTGGCTGTTGATCAGGAAGAATTCGAAATCGTCCGGCTGGCTGCGGGTCTGCAGCGCCAGCCGGGTGCCGACGCTGCGCAGATAGGCGGAGATCTCGGGATCATCCAGGATGGCGCCATTCTTGAGGAGTTGCGACACCACCTGGCGCCCGATGCGGTCCTCCTCCGCCGGGGACATCACGGTATCCGCCGGCTGACCGATCGACGGCAGATCGTAATCGGCGGCGCTGGCCGTCGTGCCGACGGTCAGCCCCAGACTCAGGAAGAAGACAAGGACGGAACGCACTAAAATGTTTCCACTGACGGCAGGGCATAATGGTACCGGGTTTGACGCCCGATTTCGGTGCCGGTTCAATCCTCGGCGCGATCCGGCCCCCGGCGAGCATGGACAGCGGCCCGAGTCATTGCAATGAATATCATAAGAGACTGGTTTTCCCGCCACTTTTCCGACCCCCAGGTAGTCACGCTGTCGTTGTTGCTGGGTGGCGGCATTCTGCTGGTGGTGTTCTTCGGCGGGTATCTGGCACCGGTATTCGCGGCCGTGGTGTTCGCCTATCTGCTGGAGGGACCGGTGGCGCGGCTGGAACGCTGGTGGGTGCCGCGCCGCGCCGGGGCGGCGCTTGTGTCGCTGGTGCTTCTGCTCGCGGTGCTGCTGAGCGCATTCGCACTGGTGCCGCTGCTGGCCCGTCAGGTGGTGCAGATTCTCCAGGACGTGCCCGGCGTGGTGGGCAGTATCCAGAGCTGGCTGGAAGGGTTGCCCGAGCGCTATCCGGCCCTGATCACCCAGGATCAGGTAAATACGGTGATGGACGCGGCGACCCGGGACATCGGTTCGCTGCGTCAGGTGGTGTTGTCGCGCTCGGTTGTGGTGGGGGTGAGCCTGCTTTATCTGGCGGTTTATCTGGTGCTGGTGCCGCTGCTTGTGTTCTTCCTGCTCAGCGACAAGGGCGCGATCCTAGCCTGGCTGCGCCGCTTCGGCCCCCGCAACGAGGGGATGGTACGCCAGGTCTGGAGTGAAGTGGATCTGCAACTCGCCAACTACGTCCGCGGCAAGGCGGTCGAGATCGCGCTGGTGTGGATCGTGGCCTACCTGGTGTTCTCGGTCCTCGGCCTCAAGTACGCGATGCTGCTGTCGGCGTTGGTGGGGCTGTCGGTGCTGGTGCCCTACATCGGCGCCTTCTTCATGACCCTGCCGGTGATGCTGGTGGCCTATTCGCAGTGGGGGCCAACCGCCTATACGCTGTACGTGCTGGCCGCCTACATCGTGTTGCAGATTCTCGACGGCAACGTGCTGGTGCCGATCCTGTTCTCGGAGGCCGTCAGTTTGCACCCCGTGGTCATCATTGCCGCGGTGCTGTTCTTCGGCGGTGTCTGGGGATTCTGGGGCGTGTTCTTCGCAATCCCGCTGGCCACGCTGGTCAATGCCGTGATCAACGCCTGGCCGCGGTCACTCCCCGACACCTCTGACGCGGCGCCCTGAGTGCCTGCGTGAATCCGGGTGCCTGGTTCGCCGGAACCGCAAAGGGGGGATTGATGAAATGGTCTTGTGGCTTTGCGTCTTTTGCGCTCTTTGCGGTTGGTGTTCAAGACACCGCAAAGGTCGCAGGAAACACTAAAGGTGTGATGATGCGAACGGCGTTCCGGCTTTGCGTTTAACCCTCACGATTACCAGTACCGGCGCTGCGGTTAGTGCCTACAGCGCCTGCGAAGCGTAGTCGGCCAGGCGTGACCGCTCGCCGCGGGCCAGGGTGATGTGGCCGGCGTGTTCCCAGCCGCGGAAGCGGTCGACCACGTTGGTCAGTCCGGACGTGGTTTCGGTCAGATACGGGGTGTCGATCTGGGCCAGATTGCCCAGACAGACGATCTTGCTGCCCGGGCCGGCGCGGGTAATAAGGGTCTTCATCTGCTTGGGCGTCAGGTTCTGGGCCTCATCCAGGATGATGTAGCGGTGCAGGAAGGTGCGGCCGCGCATGAAGTTCACCGACCGGATCTTGATGCGCTTGGCCAGTAGCTCGTTGGTGGCGGCACGTTCCCAGTCGGATCCTTCCTGGTTGCCGGTCAGCACCTCGAGGTTGTCCATCAGCGCCCCCATCCAGGGCGTCATCTTTTCTTCCTCGGTACCCGGCAGGAAGCCGATGTCGTCGCCCACCGGTACGGTCACGCGGGTCATCACGATTTCGCGGTAACGCTGCTCGTCCATTGTCTGGGCCAGGCCCGCGGCCAGGGCTAGCAGGGTCTTGCCGGTGCCGGCGGCGCCGAGCAGGGTGACGATGTCGATGTCCGGGTCCATCAGCAGATTCAGGGCGAAGTTCTGCTCGCTGTTACGGGCGTTGACGCCCCAGACGGCTTTTCGACCTTCGCGGTAATCGTCGGCCAGTGCCAGGGTGGCGCCGTTCTTGTTGACGTCGTGCACGATAAGTTCGACATCGTTGTCGGCGTCGAAATGCAGGCACTGGTTTTGGATCCACTCCTGCGTATCCTCGCCGGCGACGCGATAGAAGGTGCGGGTGCCTTCCTGCCAGGAGTCGAGAGAATCACCGTGCTGTTCCCAGAAGTCGGCGGGCAGGGTGCCGGTTCCGGTGTAGAGCAGATCCAGGTCTTCGAGGACCTTGTCGTTGTAGTAGTCCTCGGCGTCGATCCCGATGACTGCGGCCTTGATCCGCAGGTTGATGTCCTTGGAGACGAGCACCACCTCCCGCTCACGCTGTTCCGCTCGCAGCGACAGGGCGCTCAGCAGGATGCTGTTGTCGGCCTTGCTGCCGGGCAGAACTGTCGGCAGCTCGGCCGAGGGGTTATGGGTCTCGAAATACAGCCGGCCCCAGGCAACCGGGGCATCGCCGTTCTCGCCGTTGCGGGTGAAGGGGCTGAGCGGAATCCCGGCCTCGATATCGGCATGGGAGCAGCCCTGCATCAGTTCATCCAGGAAGCGGCTGACCTGGCGGACATTGCGAGCCACCTCCGACAGGCCTTTCTTGCCGGCGTCCAGCTCCTCCAGCACCACCATGGGCAGGAAGATATCGTGTTCCTCGAAGCGGAACAGGGCGGCGGGATCGTGCATCAGCACGTTGGTATCAAGAACGAATACACGGCGCGCCATGAGGCAAGCACTCGGCAGTGGTGGATTGACGGTGAAACGGGCCTAGAGTTCGCCGATTGCCTGCAGCACCTCGTCGGCATGGCCCTTGACCGACACGCCCCGCCATTCGCGGCGGATGACGCCCTGGTCGTCGATCAGGAAGGTCGATCGTTCGATGCCGATCGACTTGCGGCCGTACATCGTCTTCTCCCGCAGCACCCCGAAGGCGCGGCAGGCGGTTTCCTCGGTATCGGCCAGCAGATGAAAGGGAAAATCGTACTTAGCGCGGAAGTTCTTGTGCTTCTGCACGCTATCGCGCGACACACCCAGAATTTCGGCACCGGCCTCCCGGAACTGCTCGTACTGGTCGCGGAAGGCCTCGCCCTCGCGGGTGCAGCCCGGTGTGTTGTCGCGGGGATAGAAGTACAGCACCAGGATTTGCCCGCGCAGGTCGGCCAACGAGATGGTCTGGTCACCGGTGGCAGGCAGGGCGATGTCGGGCGCGGGTTGGTCGAGCAGTTCGGTCATGGGGGCCTGGTCGGAGAGGGCTGGGTCAGGACTTGATCGGGTCGAGCATACCGTCGGCGTGCAGGTCGTCGCACAGATCCATGAAGGATTCCCGCAGCGTCTGCGGATGCTGGGTCATCGGCACCTGTAGTGCAATATGTACCCCGCACATGGCGCCGCCGGTGTAGCCGGAATCATAGCCCTGGCTGGTGATTTCCACCACGCGCGCGCCCTGACCGCGAAAGAATCCCACCAATTCGCCCAGCAGGCCGGATTGCTGGGGCGCCGAGACCTCTGCCGCGTAGGGACGGAAATCGGGCGCCAGATCGGGATTCTCGGTATGGGCGTAGTGGAGCTGGAGATCGAGCTGTTCGGCCAGGCCCGGCAGGGCGCTCTCGAGCTTGCCCAGCGCGCTCCAGTTACCCGCGATCAGAAGCGCGGCGGTGACCTGACGGCCCAGCGGCGCCAGACGGCATTCCACGATGTCGCAGCCGCGTTTCTCCACCGCGCTGATGAGGTCGGCCGTCAGCGTCTCGCGGTGTGCCCCCAGCGCCGTCAGCGCAAGATATTTTCGGACTTCCGGCATGCCCTTCCCGGTGGCTGGCCCCAAAGAAGCGGATGATAGCACCGGGCCGGCCCCGACGGACCCGAATACGCCCCGCCTGCGTTATACTCGCCGCGCGTTTTTCGCGGCAGGAGAGGCAATGGTGGCACTGGGCGGGAGCATGGTTGCCCTGGTAACGCCGATGCACGCGGATGGCACCGTGGACTGGGACAGTCTCGGTGACCTCGTGGAATGGCACATCGCCGAGGGCACCGACGGCATCGTGGCCGTGGGCACGACCGGGGAATCCGCAACCCTGGGGTTTCGCGAGCACGACGAGGTGATCGAACGAGTGGTCGAACTGGTGGACGGCCGTCTGCCGGTGATCGCCGGTACCGGCGGTAACGCCACCGACGAGGCCATCCGCCTGACGCGCCACGCCAAGCGTGCGGGTGCCGATGCCTGTCTGCTGGTCTGCCCGTATTACAACAAGCCCACCCAGGAAGGGCTCTACCGGCATTTTCACGCGCTTGCCATGGCGGTGGACATTCCGCAGGTGCTCTACAACGTGCCGTCGCGCACCGGCGTGGACATGCTGCCGGAAACGGTGGAGCGGCTGGCCGCCATCGACAATATCGTGGCGCTCAAGGAAGCCAAGGGCTCGCTCGAGCGCATCCACGAACTGATCCAGCGCTGCGGTGATGATCTGATGATCTTCTCCGGTGACGACGGTACCGCGATGGAGTCCATGCTAGTGGGGGGCAAGGGCGACATTTCCGTGACCGCCAACGTGGCGCCGCGACTGATGCAAGAGATGTGTGCCGCCGCCATCAAGGGCGAACGCGAAACCGCCGAGAAGCTGGATGCTACCCTGCAATGGCTGCACACGGCGCTGTTTCTCGAACCGAATCCGATTCCGGTGAAGTGGGCGCTGTACGAAATGGGGCGGATCGGCCCCGGCATCCGGCTGCCGATGACGCCGTTGGAAGAGCGCTTTCACGAATCCGTGCGTGAAGCGCTGCGCAATGTGGGAGCGATAACGTGATCCGGATGCTGACTCTGACGCTGCTGCTGCCGCTGTTCGCGGCCTGCACCGGCCCGGCCTGCCTGAACGACCAGCCGTATCACACCGCCAAGGAGTTCCCGCCGCTGCGTGTGCCGGCGGGGATGCAGGCGCCCGAGCCCGACCCGAACCTGGCGATCCCGGAAGTGGCCGAGAATGGTCCCGTGGGCGCATTCCCGCCGGCCGAGGGGGAAGACGAGGCGGTCGATGACTCCCGCCGCTGCCTGGTTTCTCCGCCCCGGATGCAGGATGCTCGGGGCTGATTCGCCTCTGTTAGAATACGCGGCTCGCACCTGAGTGTGCGAACGACGACTGGAGTAGCGATTACGCCAAAACGGAGAGGTGTCCGAGCGGTCGAAGGAGCACGCCTGGAAAGCGTGTGTGCGGTAACCCCGTACCGAGGGTTCGAATCCCTCCCTCTCCGCCATTTCCCTGATCGATCGCTTTCCATCGATCGATCGGCGGCTGGCGTACCACGGCATGCCTGCGGGCATCGCCGTTTCCGGTGCGCCCCGCGACAGGCAATGGTGGTCCGCGTCGGTCCCCCCGCGACGAGACGCCGTGAACCCCGTCAGGCCCGGAAGGGAGCAGCGGCAGCGGCGGCATCGGGCGCCGGGGTGTGGCTGGCGCGGTCCGCCGCCATTTTTGCGTTTCGGCCCGGGGCGGCGGGCGCTGTGGTCATGCCGAGGCATCCGTGAGATGAGCTATCAAGCCCTGGCGCGTACCTACCGGCCCCGCCGGTTCGAGGACCTGATCGGCCAGGATCACGTGGTCCGGGCGCTGTCGCATGCCCTGACATCCGACAAGCTCCACCATGCCCTGCTGTTTTCCGGCACCCGCGGGGTCGGCAAGACCACCCTCGGCCGTATTCTGGCCAAGTGCCTGAACTGCGAACGGGGCAGCGGGGCGAGTCCCTGCGTCGACGACCCCTGCCAGAGCTGCGCGGAAATCGACCAGGGTCGATTCGTCGACCTGATCGAGGTGGACGCGGCCTCCCGCACCGGCGTGGACGATACCCGCGAGCTGATGGAAAACGTCCAGTACGCGCCCACCCGCGGCCGGGTGAAGGTGTATCTCATCGACGAGGTGCACATGCTCTCGCGGCACGCGTTCAACGCGTTGCTCAAGACCCTGGAGGAACCCCCGCCGCGTATCCAGTTCCTGCTGGCGACCACGGATCCGCAGAAGATTCCGGTCACGATCCTGTCGCGCTGCCTGCAGTTCCCACTCAAACGGCTAACGCTGGCCGACATCGGCGATCAGCTGGAACGCATCCTCGGAATCGAGTCGATCAGCGCCGAAACGGGCGCGATCACGGCGATAGCCCGTGCCGCCGACGGCAGCATGCGCGATGCCCTGTCGCTGACCGACCAGGCCGTGGCGTTCGGCGGCGGCGCTTTGCGAACCGCCGATGTCCACGAATTGTTGGGTAGCGTCGGTGTGGACCGCCTGACCGATCTGCTCGACGCCATCGCCCGCGGTGATGCCGCCGCATTGTGGCAGGCGGTGGAAACTCTGGACGAGCGGGCGCCGGATTATGCCGGCCTGCATGATGCCCTGGCCGAGGCCTGGCATCGCATAGCCGTGCTGCAACTGGTGCCGGACAGCGGGATCGATGCCCCGGACGATTATCGAGCGCTGGCGGACCAGGTCGATCCGGCGGACGTCCAGCTTTATTACGATATCTGTCTGGCCGGCCGGCGCGATCTCGACTGGGCCCCGGACCCGCGGACCGGGCTGGAAATGACCTGCCTGCGCATGCTCGCCTTCCGGCCGGCCGACGCGAGGGGACCGGAACCAACCGCCGCCGGCACCGCGTCCGCTCCGTCAGCGGCGCCGGTTGCCCGGCCAGCGCCCGACGCTGGCTCGTCGGTCCCGCCGCCCGAGGAAACCGGTGCCCCCGAACCGTTGCCGCCCGACACGGCGCCGCCCCCAACCGGCGCTGATCCCGCTTCCAACTGGGAAGGGCTGATTCCGCGCCTCGGCCTGCGCGGCATGACCGCGGAACTGGCTCGCAATTGTGTTTGCCGGCAGCTGGACGGCGAGGCGCTGGTTCTCACGCTGCCACCCGCGCTCCAGCACATGCGCACCGATCGCGCTGTCAAGCAGTTACGCGAGGGGGTTCGCCGGGAACTGGGCGAGTCGGTACGTTTCGAGCTAGGCCTCGGTGAGAGGGATGACAGCGGCGACGACTCACCGGCCCGGCGTGACGAGGTTCGTCAGACCGAGCGGCGCAGCGAAGCCGCGCGCGCGCTGGCGGAAGACCCCAATGTGCATGCCCTGCAGAGCCTGCTGGGCGCGCAACTCAACGAGGATTCCATCGAACCCCGCAACGGCGGCGGTGACGAACAAACCCCATGAATCGGAGGTGCGGCCAATGAAAGGTTCCATCGGCAAACTGATGCAGCAGGCCCAGGAAATGCAGGGCAAGGTGCAGGAAGCCCAGGAAGAGCTGGCGAACATGGAAATTACCGGCGAGGCCGGTGCCGGGCTGGTCAAGATCGTGATGACCGGCAAGCACGAGGTGCGGTCGGTCCACATCGACGACAGCGTGTTCGAGGAAGATCGCGAACTGCTTGAAGACCTGCTCACGGCTGCCATGAACGATGCGGTGCAGAAGGTCAGTACCACCACGCAGGAACGCATGTCGGATCTGGCGGGGGGCATGAACCTGCCGCCGGGCATGAATTTCCCGGGCATGTAGGCGGGCCGGATTCGTGGCATTCGCCCCCGCACTCGATGCGTTGATCGACGCCTTCCGCGTGCTGCCCGGCGTAGGGCAGAAGACCGCCCAGCGCATGGCATTCCATCTGCTGCAAAGCGAACGACAGGGTGGGCAGCGACTGGCCCAGGCGCTGGGCGAAGCACTGGAACGCATCGGCCACTGCCGGCAATGCCGCATGTTCGCCGAAGACGAGCTCTGCGACATCTGCCGCTCCAGCCGGCGCGATGCCCGGGTGCTCTGCGTGGTGGAGTCGCCAGCGGATGTGCTGGCGGTGGAACAGAACACTGACTTCCGCGGCCGTTATTTCGTGTTGATGGGGCATTTATCCCCCATTGACGGCATCGGGCCGGAGGAGCTGGGCCTGGACCAACTGCGTGAACGCCTGCGAGACGGCGAGGTCAAGGAGCTGATCCTGGCCACCGGCGCCACGGTGGAGGGCGACGCCACAGCCAGCTATATCGGTGACCTGGCGGCGCGTCACGGCGCGTCAGCCACGCGCATCGCCCATGGTGTGCCGGTAGGGGGCGAACTCGAATACGTCGATGCCGGCACGCTGGCTCAGGCCTTTTCCGGCCGCCGCCAGCTCTGAGTAGCCCGCCCGCGTGGCTTTCAGGCGCTGGCCAGATAGCGGGCGAGGTGTCGGAAACTGGCCAGGCGCCGTGTCGAAATGGTGCCCGCGGCCACGCCCTGCGCCACCGCACAGCGGGGTTCGCCATCATGCGCGCAATCGCGGAATCGGCATTGCTCGGCTGCCCGCGCCAGTTCCGGAAACCCGTGGATAAGTTCGGACGCCGTCATCGGCCAGAGCCGGATGTCGCGCACGCCGGGCGAATCCAGCACTGCACCACCGGCCGGTAGCGGATAAAGGCGTGTCGTGGTCGTGGTGTGGCGGCCCTCGCCGCTGCCCGTGGACAGAGTCCCAGTACGCGGCCGGGCGGCGGGAATCAGCCGCCCGGTCAGCGAGGATTTGCCGGCGCCCGACAGCCCCACGAACACCGCGGTGCCGCAGCCGATATGCGCCACCAGTTCGGTGAGTCCGGCATCCGTCTGGGCGCTGGTAGTCAGCACCGGATAGTCCAGGGCCCGGAATTCGTCGAGCCGCGCGTCCAGGGCCGGATCAGGCAGATCGGCCTTGTGACGCACGATTGACGCCGGCATGCGATCGATTGCCGCGATCGCCAGGTAGCGATCCAGTTGCTCGGCACTGATCCCGGGTTTCGGTGCCGCCACAACCAGCATGCGGTCCACGTGGCTGGCCAGCAGCCGCTTGTGGCGTCGAGTGTCGTGCCGCCAGAGACAGCCCTGACGCGGATGGATGTGGCACAGCCCGGGTGGATCGCTTTCCATCTCGATATCCGCCCGGTCGCCCGCAACCGGCGTCAGCGCGCGACTGCCGATCAGTGCATTAACATTCGCACCGTCCGCCAGCCGCACCACCGCCCGGCGGCCATGCACCGCCAGGACGGTCGCTTCCTGCCGGCTGTTCAGGACGCGTCGACCAGCCGGTCGATCTTGGCGGCGCAGATGAAGTCGTTCTCCGACAGGCCGCCGATGGAATGGGTGCTGTAATGAATGGTGCAGTTCTTGTACCCGAAGGCGATGTCCGGATGGTGGTCGTCGGTATGCGCAATCCAGGCCACCGCATTCACGAACGCAGTGGTGTGGTAGTAATTCTTGAAGGTGAACTCACCCCGGATGGCCTTCGCGTCATCGCTGATCGACCAGTTGGACGACAACTCGCCGCAATGCTGCTCGGCGGTTGCGCGATCCATGGGGGCGACCCCGCCTTCGCAGGGTTGGCAACGGCGTTGTGCCAGATCACTCATGGCAATGTCCTCGGTAGAATGCGGCGCTAAGTTAACACCCTGCGCAAGGTGGCATCAGCCCCGTCGCCGACCGTGACTGAACCGCTTCAACAAGGGACCGCATTCATGCAACCCAGTGCCGATAACCTGATCTGGATCGATCTCGAAATGACAGGCCTGGACCCGGCCAGTGACGTGATCATCGAGATTGCCACCGCCGTCACCGATGCCCAGCTCAATCTGCTTGCCGAAGGCCCGATTCTGGCCGTGCACCAGCCCGATGCGGTGCTCGACGCCATGGACGAATGGAACACCCGCCAGCACAACGGCTCCGGTCTGGTAGCGCGGGTGCAGGCCAGCCAAATCGATGAGGCGGAAGCCGAGCGACAGACGCTCGAATTTCTTGTCAAATGGGTGCCGGCCGGCGCGTCGCCAATGTGTGGCAACAGCATCTGCCAGGATCGCCGCTTTCTGGCCGGCTACATGCCCGAGCTGCAACGCTACTTCCATTACCGCCATATCGACGTCAGCACCCTCAAGGAATTGGCACGGCGCTGGGCGCCCGAGGTGGCAGCCGGATTCACTAAGACCAGCGCGCATCTGGCGATGGATGACATCCGTGACTCCATCGCGGAGCTGGCGTACTACCGGGCAAATTTTCTGCGCGGATGAAGGTGCCAGTCAGCGACGTAGGCGAGCGAAAAGCTGACGGAATATGGTCGGGGCAGCAGGATTTGATAAACGCGGCAGGACTGCCGCGTTGACGGCGCCGTCAGGCGCCGCCCGGAGGGGGTCGCCAGGGATGGCGGGCATCAACCTACGACCGGGAAGCGCGTGAGCGCTTCGGAATCGGCGTCACTCGTCGGTAGTGCCAGGTTCGCTGAATATGGTCGGGGTAGCAGAATTTGATAAACGCGGCAGGACTGCCGCGTTGACGGCGCCGTCAGGCGCTGCCCGGAGGGTGCTCGCCAGGGATGGCGAGCATCAACCTAGGACCGGGAAGCGCGTGAGCGCTTCAGAATCGGCGTCACTCGTCGGTAGTGCCAGATTCGCTGAATATGGTCGGGGTAGCAGGATTTGAACCTACGACCTCCACCTCCCGAAGATGGCGCTCTACCAAGCTGAGCTATACCCCGAAGTCTAGAAACTGCGCCGAACAGCGAAATTGGCCAGTTCCAGAAGTGCGCGTCTGGAGGAGGAATCGGGAATCTCATCAAGGGCCGTTCTGGCCTTTGCTGCTTCATCCTCGGCGCGGGCGAGAGTGTATGCCATCGCCCGGGTTGATTCAATCGCCGATCGCACCGCTTCCAGTTGATCACAATCGCCATCCTCGATGGCGCGACGCAGGGCACTGGCATCCTCATCCGTGGCCTGGCTCAGGGCCCAGATAAGCGGCAGGGTCGCCTTGCCTTCGGCGAGATCGTCACCGACGTTCTTGCCAAAGGCATTGTCGGTGGCATCGTAATCCAGCGCGTCGTCCATGATCTGGAATGCAATGCCGAGGTGACAGCCGTAACGCGCCAGGGCATCGGACTGTGCCACCGGGGCATCCGAGAGCATGGCACCAAGCCGGCACCCGGCCGAGAACAGGCTGGCGGTCTTGCGATCCACCACATCCATGTAATCGGCTTCGCTGACGTCTGCGCGGTGGGCGTTCATCAATTGCAGGACTTCGCCCTCGGCGATGCGATTGGTTGTATCGGCCAGCACCTGCATCACCTGCGGCCGTTCCAGCGCCACCATCATCTGGAACGCGCGGGAATAGAGGAAATCGCCCGTTAGCACGCTGGCGCTGTTGCCCCACACGGCATTGGCGGTATCTCGTCCGCGGCGCTGCCCGGATTCATCCACTACATCGTCATGCAGCAGGGTGGCGGTGTGGATGAACTCGATGATGGCCGCGAGCAGCCGGTGATCGTCGTTGCCGCTGAACCCGGCCGCCCGTGCCGCCAGCAACACGGTTGCCGGCCGCAGCCGCTTGCCGCCGCCGGCGATGATGTAGTCGGCGAGGGTCCGGATCAGGACGACGTCGGAGTCGAGATGCCGCCGGATGAGCGCATCGACGGCGCGCATGTCGGCTTCAACCGGCTTGAGTATCGGTTCGAGTTGCATGAATGGCCGTCGACGGGAACCGCGCAAACTTAGGCGCCGGGTACGGGGCTGTCAAGAAAGCCAGCCTAGACCGCGGATTACATTGACCGGGAGGCGGCTTGCGCGTACACTTTGCGCCCTTCGATGAGCGTCATGCGCACTCGCGCCGCGCGCTCGACCCTAGATCAGGAGTTTTTTGAGATGCACGCCGTCATCAGGACCGGAGGCAAGCAGTACCGCGTCAGCGAGGGCGAGACCCTGCGCGTGGAAAAGCTGGATGTCGAGGCCGGAAAGTCTATCGATATCGACGAGGTTTTGCTGGTTTCCGACGGCGAGACCGCTCAGATCGGCACGCCGCTGGTCGACGGCGGCAAGGTGACCGCGGAAGTCCAGTCGCATGGACGCGGTGACAAGATCGACGTGATCAAGTTTAAGCGGCGCAAGAAGTATCGGCGCAAGCAGGGTCATCGTCAGGATTACACGGAGCTCAAGGTCACCGGCATTGCCGGCCTGCCCGGGGGCGCCAAGAAGGCCAAAAAAAAGGCCGAGCCTGCAGCACCCAAACAGGACGATCAGGCGCAGCCATCCGACGAAGGCGCCGCCAACGCGGTGGCCAAGTCGGCCGAGCGCGCGGCGGACGACGCCAAGTCAACCGAATAGACTCACGGCATAATCTGAGGAGCCTCAGCGATGGCACATAAAAAAGCAGGCGGTAGTACTCGCAACGGTCGCGATTCCGAGTCGAAACGACTCGGGGTCAAGCGCTTCGGCGGTCAGTCGGTGGTGGCCGGCAATATCATCGTGCGCCAGCGCGGCAGCAGCTTCCATCCGGGCAGCAATGTCGGGATGGGCAAGGATTACACGCTGTTCGCCAAGACCGACGGGCGCGTTGAATTTGCCGTCAAGGGCCCGCGCAACCGCCGGTTCGTGTCCATCGTGGCGGACTGATTCCGCAGCCTATGCGGATCTAAAACCCCGCCGCCGGCGGGGTTTTTTGTGGGCAATGCCCGGGCAGGACTATGAAATTCGTCGATGAAGCCAATCTGCGCGTCGAGGCCGGCGACGGTGGCAACGGCTGCATGTCGTTTCGACGGGAAAAGTACGTCCCCCGGGGCGGGCCGGACGGCGGTGATGGTGGTGACGGTGGCAGTGTGTATCTGCTGGCCGAGCACAATCTCAATACGCTGTTCGATTATCGCGTCACCCGCCAGATCAAGGCCCAGCGGGGCGCCAATGGCGCCGGCGCCGAGCGCACCGGCGCGCGTGGTGACGATGTCATCCTCCCGGTACCGGTGGGCACGCTCTGTTTCGACGCCGATACCGGCGAGTTGATCGGGGATCTCACCGAACACGGCCAGCAACTCTGCGTGGCCCGAGGCGGTTTCCACGGACTCGGGAACACGCGCTACAAATCCAGCACCAACCGCGCGCCGCGGCAGACCAGCGATGGCTCGCCGGGGGAAAAGCGATCCCTGCGCCTTGAACTCAAGCTGCTGGCCGAAGTGGGCCTGGTGGGGCTGCCCAACGCCGGCAAATCGACTCTGCTGGCCTCGGTTTCCGGCGCCCGGCCGCGGATCGCGGATTATCCCTTTACCACGCTGCACCCTCAGGTGGGTGTGGTCGGGGTCGGGGAGTTGCGCAGCTTCACCATGGTGGATCTGCCCGGGCTCATCCAGGGTGCCGCCCAGGGTGTGGGTCTGGGGCACCGATTCCTGCGGCACATCCAGCGCACGCGATTGCTACTGCACCTGGTTGATCTGTGGCCGGTGGACGGCTCCTCTCCCGAGCAGGCCGTGGCCACCGTGGCCGAGGAACTCGCCGAGTTCAGTCCGGAACTGGCAGGGCGGGAGCGCTGGCTGGTCTGCAACAAGGCCGATCTGCTCGATCAGGCGGACGTCACCGAGCGGGTTACGGCGTTGACCGATGCCCTGGGCTGGACCGGTCCCGTCTATACCATTTCGGCCATTCGGCCGGACAGCGTACAAGCCCTGCTGGGCGATATCATGACCTGGCTGGAAGCCCGGCGAGCGGAACAGTTCGGCGACGAACAGGATCAGGACAACGACACGGACGAGGCGGATGACGACGACTGGATCCGGTAGCGACATGCGACAGCGCGTGGGTGCCAGTCGGCGCTGGGTGGTCAAGGTCGGCAGTTCGCTGGTGACCAATGACGGCCGCGGGCTGGATCATGCGCGCATTGCCGACTGGGTAGCCCAGATCGCGGCGCTTGCCGGGCAGGGGTATCAGATCGTGGTGGTGTCCTCGGGTGCGGTCGCGGAAGGGCTGGTCCGCCTGGGCTGGCAACGCCGGCCGGATACGCTCAACGGTCTTCAGGCTGCCGCCTCGGTGGGACAGATGGGCCTGGTGGAAGCCTATGAACGGGAATTCCAGCGCCACGGCCTGCGTACCGCCCAGGTGTTGCTGACGCACGAGGAGGTGGCCGACCGCCGGCGTTACCTGAATGCGCGCGGCACGTTGCTGACGCTGCTGGACCTGGGCGTGATACCCGTCGTCAACGAAAACGACGTCGTGGCCACCGATGAAATCCGGCTGGGCGACAATGACACCCTGGCCGCACTTACCGTCAATCTGGTGGATGCCGATCTGCTGGTGATCCTCACCGATCAGGCCGGCATGTTCGACGCGGACCCGCGTGGCAATCCGGACGCCAGCCTGATCGATACACAGCGGGCCGATGATCCGGCGTTGTTGTCCATGGCCGGCGGCGGTTCCGGCGCGCTGGGTCGCGGCGGCATGCGCACCAAGGTGCAGGCGGCGCAGCAGGCGGCCCGGTCGGGTGCTCACACGCTGATTGCCGACGGCCGCTCCGAGGCCGTGCTCGGGCGGATTGCAGCCGGAGAATCGCTGGGAACCCTGCTGACCGCTGGCGAGCGAAAACTGGCGGCGCGCAAACGCTGGATTGCCGGCCATCGCCAGACGCGTGGCCGCGTCCACGTGGATGCGGGCGCGGCCCGGGTTCTGCGCCAGTCCGGCCGCAGTCTGCTGCCCATCGGCATCACGCGGGTGGAGGGCGAGTTCCGTCGTGGTGATATCGTGGTGTGCGTCGACGCGGAGGGTCGCGACATCGCCCGGGGCATGGCCAACTACGATGCCGCCGAGGTGGCGCGGCTGGCCGGCCGGCCCAGTGAAAACATCATCGATATTCTCGGCTACGCCGGTGATCCGGAATTTCTGCACCGGGACAATCTGGTGCTGATCTGACCATCGCGGCAATTTTTCACTGCAATTCGAGGACTCGAGCCTGTGACGAACGACAACAACGATCGCTCAGCCAACGTGGTGTGGCACGAACACCGAGTGGCGCACGAACATCGCGTGCAACGCCTCGGCCAGAAGCCGGGCATTCTCTGGTTCACCGGCCTGTCGGGATCGGGCAAGTCCACGCTGGCCAACGCGCTGGAGGCCAGCCTGTTCGAACAGGGGCGTCTGACCTATGTGCTGGACGGTGACAACATCCGCCACGGACTCAACCGTGATCTGGGTTTCACCGATGAAGCCCGGGTTGAGAACATCCGGCGGATCGGCGAAGTGGCGAAGCTGTTCGTGGACGCTGGTGTGATAGTGCTGACCGCCTTCATCTCGCCGTTCCGGGCCGATCGCGAGATCGTGCGGTCACTGGTCGAGCCGGGTCAGTTCATCGAGATACATGCCCGCGCGCCGCTGGATGTCTGCGAGCGGCGTGATCCCAAGGGGCTCTACAAGAAGGCGCGGGCGGGGGAAATTCCGCATTTCACCGGCATCGACTCACCTTACGAGGCGCCGGAGAATCCCGAAATTATCGTTGATACGGCGGATCACGGGCTCGAGGCGTGCGTGGCGCAGATCAGTGACGCCCTGCGTGAGCGAGGCATGATCTAGATAGTATCCGCGGCCGGGCAGGCTGTTGCGGGGTGATAACGAAAAAGGGCCCGCCGAAGCGGGCCCTTTTCAAACTATCCGTGCGCGTTGCGACTTAGCCGAGCGCGCGAATCTGCGCGTTCAGGCGAGACTTGTGACGCGCGGCCTTGTTCGCGTGAATCCGCCCCTTCCCGGCAAAACGGTCCAGAACCGGCTCCGCCGCCCGGAATGCAGCCATGGCAGCATCCTTGTCACCGGCGTCGATCGCCTTGCGAACCTTCTTGATGTGCGTGCGGGCCAGCGAACGCTGGGCCATGTTATGGGTGCGCCGGACTTCGGACTGGCGGGCGCGCTTGCGCGCTTGCGGGGAGTTGGCCACGAAAAAAGCTCCTGAAGGCATCTGTTTCGGGCGCAGAAACCGCCCGGGAAAGCCCACTATTATTGGTATTCGGCAGGCACTTGTCAATGTGCGCGCCGACTTTTGCGCTGGAGGCCGGCGGAATGAAACCGCTATCATCACGGATTCACGCCAACGCGCTGTCTGATGTCGTCGTCCCTGCTCAAATCCACCGGCGTCGTGGGCGCCATGACGCTGCTGTCGCGCCTGCTCGGGTTCGCGCGCGACGTGGTGTTCGCCGTGGTATTTGGCGCCGGCGCGGGCATGGATGCGTTCCTGGTCGCGTTCAAGATCCCGAACTTCATGCGCCGGTTGTTTGCCGAGGGTGCGTTCGCGCAATCCTTCGTCCCGGTGCTGTCCGCCACTCGTAGCCAGGGCAGCAAGGCCGAGGTGCAGGCGCTGATCGACGTCGTCAGCGGCACCCTGGCGGTGATCCTGCTGGGAATCACCGTCGTCGGCGTGGTGGCCGCGCCCCTGTTCATCCTGATTTTCGCGCCGGGTTTCGTACTCACCGATGGGCCCGGCCCGCTGGCGGCGGAGCTGCTTCGCTGGACGTTTCCGTATCTGCTGTTTATTTCGCTGACCGCGATGGCCGGCGGCATTCTCAATACTTACGGCCGATTCGCGGTGCCGGCGTTCACGCCGGTGCTACTCAACCTGTGCCTGATCGGTGCCGCCCTGTTGCTGGCGCCGCGACTGGCACAGCCGGAGCTCGGGCTGGCCATCGGCGTGTTTCTGGCCGGGCTGGCGCAGCTGATTTTTCAGGTGCCGTTCCTGTGGCGTCTGGGCCTGCTCCCGCGCCCGCGCTGGGGTTGGCGGGATTCCCAGGTCCGTCGCATCCTGAAGCTGATGCTGCCGATCCTGTTCGGCTCGTCAGTGGCGCAGGTCAATCTGCTGCTGGATACCGCCATCGCGTCGCTGCTGGCGGCGGGCAGTGTCAGCTGGCTGTATTACTCCGATCGCCTTATGGAGTTTCCGTTGGGGGTATTCTCGATTGCGCTGGGTACCGTCATCCTGCCGAGTCTGTCCGCCCGGCACGCGGAGGCCGAGCCGGCGAGGTTTTCGGCCACGCTGGACTGGGCGCTGAAACTGGTGATCGTGCTGGGTCTGCCTGCCATGGCCGGGCTGTTCGTGCTGGCCGGGCCGCTGATCGCGACGCTGTTCCAGTATCAATCCTTCGGTGTGCAGGACGTGTTGATGAGCCGGTACAGTCTGTGCGCCTACGCATTCGGATTCATGGGTTTTTCGTTGGTGAAAGTGCTGCTGCCGGGTTATTTCTCGCGTGAGGATACGCGCACGCCGGTTCGCTTCGGGGTGATCTCGCTGGCGGCCGCCATGGTCATGAACGTGGTCTTCGTCGGCGCCGTGGTGGCGCTTGACTGGCCGGCGCCGCATGCCGGGCTGGCGTTGGGCACGTCTCTGGGCGCCTTCGTCAACGCAGGTCTGCTGTTTCGCGGGTTGCGGGCGGAAGGGGTCTACCAGGCGAGTGCCGGGTGGGCGCCGCTGCTTTCCCGGGTCACGGTGGCGACGCTGACGATGAGCGTCCTGCTGTTATGGCTGGCCGGGGATATCGACAGCTGGCTGGCGGCGCGGGCGTCCGAGCGGACGCTGCGGTTAGTCGGTCTCATCGGCGCCGGTCTGGCGGTTTATGCCGTCGTGATCGCGGCGCTCGGCCTGCGGCCGCGCCATCTGCGGGCCGCCTGATGGAGTTCGTGCGGCGTGTAACAGCACTGCCACCCGCGGGTCGCGGCTGTGTGCTAACCATCGGCAATTTCGACGGTGTGCATCGCGGCCATCAGGCGATCATTCAGCGGTTGACGGCGCTGGCGGCTGCGTACGATCTGCCGGCAACATTATTGACCTTCGATCCCACGCCCCTTGAATTCTTCAAGCCGGAGGCGGCGCCGGCACGGCTTTCCAGCCTGCGGGAGAAGATCGAGGATAGCGCCCGCTACGGCCTGCAGCAGTTGGTACGAGCCCGGTTCGAAGAGCGGTTCGCCGCCCAGTCGCCGTCGGATTTCGTGCGCTCATTGCTGGTGAGACAGCTCGGGGTGGCAGCGGTGATGGTGGGGGCGGACTTCCGGTTCGGTCGTGACCGGGCGGGTGATCTCGCCATGCTCGAGACACTGGGGCGGGAATGCGGCTTTGAGGTACTGCGGGTACCCACGGTCTCGGTGGATGGCCAGCGCGTGAGCAGCACGCGGGTGCGCGAGGCGCTGGCCGACGGCAAGCCGGATGTCGCGGAGACGCTGCTGGGGCGGCCCTACCGCGTTTGTGGGCGGGTGATCCGGGGGCAGCGGCTGGGTCGGTCGCTGGGCGTGCCGACTGCCAATCTCGACCTGCAGCGCAAGGTTGCACCCTGTCATGGCGTTTACGCGGTACGCGTGCGGCTGACCGACGGCCGTATGGTCGACGGGGCGGCCAGTCTGGGCACCCGTCCCACGGTCAACGGCCAGGGCTGTCTGCTCGAGGTGCATCTGCTCGATTTCAACGAGGACTTGTATGGCACCCGGATCGAGGTATTCTTCCACGCGTTCCTGCGGGGCGAAGCCCGATTCGACAGCACCAGCGCCCTGCGCGATGCGATGATGGCGGATATCGACCATGCCCGGGCCATACTGGCCCGAATCCATCCGGCAGACGAGCCTAATCCCGATACCAACCGAGGCACCCATGTCTGAGTCCGCGTCCGGCCAAGCATTCCGCTATCAGAACGCCCACTGGCTCTGGATTTCGGCAATCGTGATCGTGGCCGACCAGATCACCAAACAACTGGTGGTCCGATCGTTCGATCTCTACGACCGGCTGGTGATCGCGCCGTTCTTCAACCTGGTACGCCTGCACAATACCGGGGCGGCCTTCAGCATGTTTGCGGGGGCGACGCCACTGTTCTTCGTGGCCCTGACGGTGGTGGTGAGCATCGGCATTCTGATGTGGCTGCGCCGCAACCCGCACACGGACCGGCTGGTGGGTGCCTCGCTGGCGCTGATTCTGGGCGGCGCGCTGGGTAACGCCATCGACCGCGTTGCCCGCGGGCACGTGATCGATTTTCTCGATCTGCACGCGGCGGGCTATCACTGGCCGGCGTTCAATATCGCCGACTGTGCTATTACCGTGGGTGCCGCGTTGCTGCTGCTGGATATGTGGCGTAAGCGCGGGGAGTCCTGACGCCAGCGGTTACCAGCACTCGTCCGGCTTGTCGCCGGTGGCGCCGCGCGTGCCGGCGGCGGTAATGAACAGCGTGCCGCAGTCGTTGTCCCGCGTCTGCATGTTGGTCGGCACCGCCTCCACCCGGAAGTTGGTGTCTTGGCTGAAGGGGGCGGCGGACGAAACCTGCAGGTGGTAGACGATGTCGCTCGGGTTGGGCGATTTGTCCAGGTCATCCAGCGCGCCGTTGTTGCGGACACCGGTCGGGCTTGACGGAAAGCCCAGTTCCCGAATGGTCTGGGCATAACGCTTGCGCTGGGTGAAGAAATTCTCCTGTCTGGCAACCAGGTCACTAAGCGCGGCGTGGGCCACTGAACGGTTGTTGCGCACCACCACATTGACATACGAGGGATAGGCCACCGCGGCCAGGATGCCAACCACGGTGACCACGATCATCAGTTCGATCAGCGTCATGCCGCGTTGATAGCGGCGGAGGACGGCCGGGATGGAGCTAGGGCAGGGCATGCGACGCAATGATACGGGCCTGGCCGTACGGCCGGAAGCCGGACCCGCCGGTTACTGATCGCCGACGCGTTCGCGCCAGTAGGTGCGCCAGATTAGCCGGTGGTTGATGTCCAGTATCCCGAAGTCGCTGGCCAGGAAGGTTTCGGGCCGCAGGTACTGCACCTCCGCCGGGATGCCAGCGCTGCGCAGCGGCGTACTGCGGGCCATGGCCAGCGAGCCGCCGGCCGCTGCGCTGTCCCCGTCGCTGTCGAAGGCGGGCAGGGCGGGGGCAGCATTGCGGATATCGACCGCATACAGCCGCCCCGTGCCGGTTTGTGGTGTACAGGCGTTGCCGCCGGCTGCGGGCGGTACGTAGCTGGTAACCAGTACCTTGCCGGCGATGGTGGTTGGGCTGGAGAGAATCTTTTCGCCGGTGCTGCCTAGCGCCATTTGCCAGCCGGCCGGGGAGAAGGCCGGGTCTAGCAGGCTGTCACAGGCCCCGCCCGAGCAGTTGCCGGAGAAATTTGCCAAGTCGCTCAGAGTTACGGAATCCGGATTGTCGGGCAGCGCCTCCCCGTCCTTGATGACGAACAGGCGATTGTTGGTTGCCCGGTTGAGCGGGTCGGCGCGGTTACCCGAACCGATCACCACGGCGTAGAAACTCTGTGCGCCGGCACTGACGCGCACGACGTCGGGCGGATGGAAGAAGCGCCGGTCACCGGCGAGACCGGTATTGCCGGCATGCCGGCCCAGGCTGGCGATGGGCTCGGCCCGCCAGTCCGCGGCATCCGGGGCGCCAATGTCCGCCCGCCAGACACGGCCGCCGGTATCGCCGACATAGAGGCGGTCCAGGTGACCGTCGCCGTCGGTGTCCAGCGCCGTCACGTCCGACGGGATGCTGTCATCCATGGCCGGGTGCTGCCACACATCGGCATCCGCGCTGCTGCTGTGTCCCCGGCTGCCGTGCCGGGCCTTCCAGATCAGCTCGCCGGTTTCGGCATCCACCACGAACAGGGCATTACCCTCGTCATCGTCCTGGCCGATCAGAGCGCTGTCGGATTGGCCATCGGTGCCGGCAAGACTACCGCGGGCGGCGTCCTTGCCCAGTGCATTGCCGGCGCTGGTGTAGCCGCCGTCATAGCCGCCGGCGAACACAAGGACCGGTCGCGAACTAGTGTCCCCGTTGCTGTCGGCCAGCCGGACGTAGCCGGGCTGCGGGGTGGAGAATGTCAGGCCGAGTTCGGCGAAGTTGCTACCCGGAGCGCCCTTCTCGATGGACCAGAGGCCCTGGGGTGGGGCATCGGGATTGGTCGCATCGAGCCCGTAGTAGGCCTTGCCGCCGCGTCGCAGGCCGAAATACAGCCATACATGATCCCCTTGGCTGCGCTTAACCACGCCGTCGTTGTCCTGGATCAGGGCGACCGGCGCGCCGTCCAGGCCATAGGGGCGGCTGGCGGCGGTGGGGCTGCCGGACTGCCAGCGCTTGAAGTGGGCCATGACCGCGCGCGGGGCGAGTCGCCAGACTTCCTGGCCGGCAAAGCTGGTACTGCCGTTAGCGTCATTCCGGAACTGGTGCAGGAAACCGCGGTTGGTGCCGGTGAATATGCGGATGTTGGTGCCGATGTCGTCGCCGCCGGCACTGCCGCGGCCATAGTCGATCGCAAGTGGATGGCTGTGCAGCACATCGCCCATCTGCCAGTCCTGCGGTGGCGGTTCCACGGCCGCCGGGACATCGCAGCTGTAGCCGAGAATGACGCCGAGCAGACCGAGAATCGGGTTGCAGAACAGGCTTCGCAGCACATCCCGTACCAGGTTCTTCACCAGACTGGTCAGGCCCTGAACCAGGCTGTCGAGAAAACCAAGCAGTCCGCCATAGCCCGCTTCGCCCAGCTCGGCGGGCGAGGTTTCATAACCGCGCGCCCAGGCAACCAGTTCCGCGGCATGGAGCTTGTCATCGGCGGCCAGCGCGGGCTGCGCCTCTTCAACCGTGGTGGTATCGAGGTTCAGCGGTGCCAGCGACAGTCCGTTGCCGGCGGTCTGGTAGAAAATCCGCGGCCCACCGCTCCCGCTGCCGGCATTGCCGGGCGGGTTGGTCGGGCTTGGCGGGGTGGTGGGAGGCCCCAGGTACATACCGGCGCCGCCGCGCGTGACATGGCCGCCGTCGCGTCCGTTCACGGTACCGGTGACACCGGTATCGAGGTCGCTGGGTTCGGTCCAGAACGTCAGTGCGCCGTCGGCGATCTGGCCGTTCGGCCCCACGGCGGGCTGCCCGAGCGCGTCGACCACGATCGGACTGGCCCCGTCGGTCACGGCCAGCTTCTTTAGATTGCCGTTCCACGCCGGTGCCCGGTCCGGATCGGGCTGGAACAGGCCGGTGAACAGCGCGGGTTGCGCCTCGCCGGGGCGGGCGCGGGAGAATACCGGTTGCGGGCCGCCGAGGGAGGCGCTGTCATTACTGACCGGCAGGAACGAGTCGCGGCTGGCGAACGGGGTGGCCAGGGGATTGAGGCCGATGGGCAGATCCATGGTGGTGCCCACGAGGTTGCTCAGCAACTGCGTGGGGCCGCCGCCCTCGATACCGTTGATCAGGTAGTAGCTGTGCAGGCGATAGTTACCGCCGCCGTGGTCGAAGCCCTGGTCGGCCAGATGGCGGGTCATTTCGGCAAAGGTAAAGCCCCCATCGCCGGGGCCATCGGCGCCTGCCATGCCGGGAAAGGCGAGAATATCGGCATCCGACTCGTCCTGGTCGTCCGGATCGGTCAGCAAAACGTTGATCACCCGGATGTCGCCGCAGGTGGCGGTATCGAGCGGGCTGTTGTAGCTGGCGCCGCTGGCGTTGGTGGCGGCCGGATCGGCCAGCAGCGGCAGGCTGTCGTCGTGATTCAGGCCGGCGTTGTAGACCGAGCCGCCGGTCAGATAGCGCAGGAGCTCGAAATAGACTTCCTTGCCCTGGAACGGATGCGGCGCAAGCGCGGGCGGGTCACTGCAGGGCCCGATGTAATCGCCGTGAGCCAGATGGGTGTCAACGGCATTGACGTTGATTGAGATATCCACGTTGACGGTTTCCGTGTCATCCGGGTCCTTCGGTGGCTTGTGACACATCGTCACCTTGTTGCCGTTGGTGTAATCCTCGATCCGATTGCGTCGCTGTGTATCGATCTGGCCGACACGGTTGAGCAGGTTGTCGACGGTGCGGTCGAGATTGCTTTCCAGCAGTTCGGTCGCCCGTAGCAGTACGACGGCCCCGTTGCTGCAGTTATCGGTGTCGGCGCGGGGATCATCGAAGTCCGCTGCTTCGCAGGTATTGGCGTGACTGGCAAGCACCGCGACCCGAACGCCCACGAGCTGATGAAGTACCCGGTAGAGCAGCAGTCGCACCACGTCGAGCTGGTCCAGGGCGACACTGGTGCCGCTGCCTTCGTCACCGGTGATGCCGCGCAGACTATCGGCCAGCGAACCCAGCGTGGCGCCGGTCAGGCCGCTAACCAGACCAACCAGACCACCGGTAACCGGATTGTTGCCGAGCAGGGTATCCAGCAGTTCGCCGATTTCCAGGCCCAGCGCCTGTTCCAGTACCGGCAGCACCGCCACCTGCTGCAACAGTTCGCAGGCCGGTTCTCCCACTAGGGTGCTCGGGTCAGCCAGCACGTTGCTGCAAACGATCTCGGTCGGATCGAGATTCAAATCGAGGTTGAGCACCACCAGCGGCGGCTGGGTATCCGCGGTGCCGGCCTGCTGGTAGATGTCGATGTCATCGGCCACCACCTTGGGTGCCGGCGATAGGGTCGCCACCAGCGACAGGCACATTCCGCCCAGCAGCGCGCGCCAGCGCGGGCCGGCGCGAGTGCGAGTCGGTCGATTATCGCGGGTACGGCTCATCGGATCCTTTCCTGGCGGGGCACCAGTTTGATAACCCCTTGTTCTATATCGGCCGCGCCCTGGCCGGCTTGACCGCGCGAATACTGGCCGCGGACGGCAAACGCGGCGCCGGAGAACCTGGCCATGCTGGTCAGCAGACCGCCCGGCAGCGGGGCCTGATCCGGCGGCAATCGCCGGACTTCGGCATGGATGCCTTTCTGGAACAGCGACGGCAGGGGCTGATCCGGCCCGGACAGCGTTAATTGCGCCTGCTCCGGCGGGCAGAGCGCCTGGATGTCGCCGCCGCCGCTGGCGAAACAGTGTGGCGCGTCGAGGCCCATCGTGAGCGGGAAGTTGTCACTGTCGGCGAGTACCGTATCGACCACCGATTGCGCGGTCTGCATGGCTTCCATGCGGACCTGTTCATTCCGGGCCAGACGCAGTTCGGTGGTACTGGTGCGCATGGCGACCAGGCCCAGCAGGGTGATGACCACCAGAAAAATCAGCGCCGTGGCCAGGGCTATGCCGCGTTGGCGCGGCGGCGTCACCGGATTTCGGCGGATGGCGGGATAAGTCGTCATGGTGCGGTGCCCGAGGCCAGGGCCGGGTTGTGAAGATTGATCGTGGTCTGCACCAGGCGCCGGTAGAAACGGTCATCCGGCGCGTAGCCGTCGCCGCTTTCATCGATCGCGCCGTCGCCGTCGTCGTCGTGGCCGTGCAGGTCGTAGCGTTTGTCGTTGCGGTACGCGGGGTCCGCCGCGGTACTGCGCATCAGTAGCTGAATCCGCGCGGTAACGGCCCGGGCCAGATCCGTGGCGGCCGGGTCGGTGTCGTAGCGGTTGACGATGCCGTCGTCATCGGTATCGATGCCGATGGCGATCTGGAAATTTTCCACCCCCTCGGCGATACACTCGGTGTCGGTCCGCGGACTGGCCTGGTCGGCAAGGTAGCGTCGGCAAAGGGCCGGGATGCCGTCGCCTGGTGTCTGACTGTAGTCCCGCACGAAATACAGGCGTGACTCGTATTCCCAGATGGACTTCGGCGGCAGCCGCGGCGCGTGCGATGTGTCCGGGACTTCGGCATCGGTACCCGAAAAGAACAGGGAGCCGACTGTGCGGTTGGTCTGCAGGTAGAAGGTATTGGCGCGCAATGTTGCCGTGGCACCGGTATCCAGCTCGGCTGCCGGCAGCCCGGCCACGTGGCGAACGGTGAGGACGTCGGCACCGGGCACCAGTGGTTCGTCGCCGAGGCAGGCATGGGTAGCCGCCGCACTTGCACCGGGCTGGTCGAGAACCTCGATCGGCGCATTATCCAGCGCCCAGCCGCCGCTGCCGTCGGCACCCGGGCCGCAATCCGAGGCAATGGCGGGCAGGGTATCGCTGTCGCGAGTAATCGCGCCGACGTCAGTCATGCCACCCATGAAACCCGCCATGCCGATGTCCCGCCCCAGCGCCTGCATGGCGAACCGGCTGTTGTCCTGCATTTCCGCAATCAGGGTGTTCTGACGGTAGTTGGTCTTGTTGGCGACGAACAGCGTGCCGATGGCGGCGATCATGAGTAGGCCCAGGGTCATGGCCACCATCAGTTCGACCAGCGAGAAACCCCGAGATTGACGATGCTGGGTGCGAATGTTCATGAGGCGATGAAGGTTTCCAGCACCAGCGCACGCTGATAACTCTCGTCGGCCGCGCTGCCGGCGGTATCGCTGGGGGCGCCATAAAGGCCTCGGCCGGTACCGCAAGAGGTAACGCCCCCAGGGTCCAACTGGGTGACACCGCGCCAGGCAATCACGATGGTATAGAAACCACTGCCACCGCCGGCCGGCCCGGTGATGCAGGCACTGGCGCGGCTCAAGCCGCCGGTTCGCGTGGTCTCCCCATCGGCGGTGACTGTCTCGCCCGCGCCGTCCAGTGCCTTTTCCCACTGCCAGAGGTCGAATGCTGCCAGTTCGCCTGGCGAGCAATCGCTCTGGTAGCAGTCATTGTCCGGCGTCGTGAGCTGTGCACGACTGCCGCGCGGGCTGCTCTGGCTGACAAGATAATCGTCCAGCGCCGCGGGGTTGGAGCGCATGCTGGAGGCGATAAAGCCAGCCAGGTTGGCGGCTTCCGTTCGCTGCAACGCGTCGAAGTTGTTCTTCTTGGAAATGGCCTGAAGGCCGGCGACGGCGAGAATGCCGATGGAGAACACCAGCAGCGTGATCAGGATCTCGATCAGGCCGAAGCCGCGTTGTGTTGATGACACCTTGACCGCCACCTCATTCCCCGCAATCGAGATTGGCAATACGCGGTCGCCCGGTCGAGGTGATGGCCACCGCGCGGCCCTTGAGGCCGGGGTCATCGGGACAAAGCTCGAAGCGGCCCTGGCTGCGGCTGCGCCCGGAGGGCAGGAACAGAATCGGACTGGTCATTCCGCTGCCGGTCAGGGAGAACTGGCCTTCGATCTCCCCGTGGCTGGCGAGAACCGGCTCATCCGGATCCGGTTCGTCACCGGCCGTGCTGTTATCGGTATTGGCGTAAATCAACCAGCCGTTGCGCCAGTCGTTACCGTCCGCGCAGGTTGCGCCATCGTCACTGGGACAGACCCCCACCTGGAGGTTGCGCGAAATGGCTTCCGCCCGAGCGAAAGCGAGATCGCTATATAGATCGGCGCTGTTCGCGCTGCGCTGATTACCCGCGATCATCTGCATGAAGGCCGGAATGCCGATTACCAGCAGGATGGTGGATACGGTGATGGCAACCAGTAGTTCCAGCAACGTGAAGCCCCTCGATAAGATAGGTCCGGACATAGCTCGCCTTGTTATCGGCAACTGCGGGTTGCCGCGCGTGGCAATTCCGACGAGTGGTGGCCACTGGCCGACCAGCGTGCCGGCGTTAGAATGGCACGCTCATGGCACGCCCCGATCACATCCTCATTGCCGGCGGCGGCCTGATCGGCCTGATGACGGCTTGGTACGCCCGTCGAGCGGGTTATACGGTGACGCTGTTCGACGCCGAGCGCGTGGCCCGCGGTGCTTCCTGGGCCGGTGGGGGCGTCCTCTGGCCGATCTATCCCTGGCGTTATCCCGCATCCGTTCAGAACGCGGCTGCCACGGGTGCCCAACTGTACCCAGCGCTCTGCCGGGAACTGCATGCGGCCACCGGTATCGACTGCGAACTGCGCCGCACCGGCGCCGTGATCCTGGATGCCGACGAACAGCAACGGGCGCGGGATTGGGCGGTCGAGGCCGGTCATGCCCACTCGGCCTGGAGAGCGGCGGATATCGCCCACCATTTGCCCGGCAGCCAGCATCGGCAGAGCCTCTGGTTGCCAGAGGTGGCTCAGGTCCGCAACCCGAGACTGGGCCGGGCGCTGGCGGCGGCAGTGGCAATGGCGGGGGTGGATATCCGCGAGCATTGCGCGGTGACGCGGGTGCAAGCCGATGCCGACGGATTTGAGGGCTTCGAGACCACGCAGGGCTGTTTCCGGGGCGATGTTGGCGTGGTTGCGACCGGCGCCTGGGCTGGCGGAATGCCGGGTACGCATGGGTACGCCGAGATTCGGCCGGTCAAGGGACAGATGCTGTTGCTTCGCAGCAGGCCTGGCGCCTTGCTGCACATACTGGTGCATGACGGTTGTTACGCGATTCCACGGGCGGATGGTCGCATCCTGATAGGTAGCACAGTGGAGGAAAGTGGCTTCGATGCCAATCCAACCGAGGCGGGCCGCCGGGTACTCCTGGCCGCTGCCGCCGCGTTGCATGCGCCGCTTGCGGACCTTCCGATCGAGGCGCACTGGGCCGGACTCAGGCCGGCCGCCCCGGACGGCGAACCGATTGTCGGCCCTCTGCCGGAATGCCCCGGCGTGTTCGTCAACACCGGTCACTTCCGCAATGGTGTGGCCTGCGCGCCGGCGGCGGGTCAGGCTCTGGTCCAGGCCATCGACGAAGCTGCGGGAGCATTGCGTTCTACCAGCATTCCGCGCTGACATCCTTGCCGTCCTGGATCGCATTCGAGGCGGTACGTTGCCCGAGATGATCGAGCCGCAGGACGACGCAGTCATCTTTGCGCTGGTCTTCGAGCGCCGTGGCTTCTAGCGTAAAGCCCTCATTGATGCCATCCGCATTGGTGTCAGTGCCATTCGCGACAATCTGATACCAGCCGCCTTCGGTCTCTAATTTATCATTGGGATAATTGAGCCCCCCGGCGCCCATGTTGTCCGCGTAGCTGTTCGGGCTCGACGTGGTATAGACCCGCTCCTGTCGATTCGCCGCCTCCAGCAAGAGTCGCTGCGCATCGGTGCGGCGCGATTCCCGCACCTGGTTGACGTAGCTCGGGTAGGCGATTGCCGCCAGGATGCCGACAATGGCGACCGCGATCACCAGCTCTATCAGACTGAACCCGGCCTTAACGCGTACCCCGAAGGTCATCGCCGCAGCTCCCGCCAGCTACGGCGGCCGTCGGCTTCGTAGCCGGGATTGATGGCGCGGCTCACCTTGGTGCCGTCACTGAACGGAATGATGGCGTTGTCGAAGGCGGCGCCGGCACCGGTGTCGGTATCAGGCACCAGCTGGGGCCGCGCGATCATGAAGCCGGCCTCTCCCGGCACCGCATTGTTGAACACGATACCCGACGGCCGGATCGTTTCGCCGTTTAGTGACACGGTATCGGCGGTGGTGAAGGTGAGGTCGCCGTTGACGTCGATCGCCGAGAACGGCGTCCGGCCACCGGTTGCGGCATCCACCACCATGAAGAAGCCGTTGCCGCCGACGGAACAGGCGTCGTTACTCGGAACCAGGCTGCTGAAGGCCACGACGCGTCCGCGCAGGGTGGCATCGGTATCAATCAGTTCGCCGCTGTTGGCCGGCAGATCGAGTACCCAGCCGCGCTTGTTCGCGCCACTGATTGTGGCCTCGGCGTCGTCCGCGCCGTCCTGATACGGCACCGGGTTCTGCGTAACGCCGCGATAACTCTGGCCATCCTCATCGAGCGCTACGCCTGAAAGCACCTGCTGTCCTGTCAGGCGCGCGCGGCCCGGAATGGCCTTGATGCTGGTGGCGAACGGCGGGTTATCGGTGAAGCTGAAGACATCCAGATCCCAGATGCCGTAGAAGCTGTTGGTCACACTGGTATCGGCAACATTATCACCGCGTTCCAGATACTTGCCGGTGCCGAAATACACCATCACCCCGTACTCACGGCCGTAGGGATGAAATCCGACCTGGGGTTCGGTGGTAATGACCTGGCGCTGCCCGCCGGCAGTGCGGGCGGTAAACAACGGGCTGCCGCCGAATCCTGTTGCCCAGTCGGCGGCGCTGGTGCTGGTCAGGTCGAATTTCCAGAGGTTGCCGTACAGGTCGCCCGCGTAGATGTAGTCGGTGATGAAATCGCCGTCGAGATCCACCGGGAAGACGCTGCCAAGACCGTTGCTGAAGCCCGGGTTGCCCTCGACGGCGGGTGAAGCGCCGGTATCGATCTTCCGGATCAGGCTACCGTCAGACAGGTCAACCACGAACAGCACCGCGGATTCGCCACTACTGTTGTAACCGTTGCCGAACACTGCCGCCCAGCGACCGTTGTGCAGGCGCACGATGCTGGGTTCGCTGAACGTGGCGCCCAGATCGGCGTCCTCGAACTCCCAGAGAAGCACGTTAGCGGCATTAGCCTCGGTAAGAGCTGTCGGATCGGTGACATCAAGCGCGAACATGCTATTGCCACCCCCGCGCAGACCTGCAACCAGAACCGTGCGCCATGCGGAACCGCCATCGTGATCGATGACTGCGTCGACGACCACAGGATTGCCGTCGACATAGAAACGGTGGTCATAGTCCGGATCGGTCAGATCATCGAGTGCCGGCAGCAGGCTGCCGGGAACGAAGGCGAATGCCTCGCGGCCGTCGCTGGCCCGGAAGCCGTGCAGCATGCCGTCACCAGCACCCACGTAAACCATGGGAGTGCGGTTGGCGTAGCTGTCCAGGAAATTCGACCCGGTCAGCGAGCGATATGGCAGGCTGACCTGGTCCTCGATTGTGTTCTGGTTACCCTCCTGGCGGGCGTCGTCCCAGTCGAACGGATACCGCAGACGGTTCGGCGCGCCGACATACAGCGGACTCGAATAGACGATGTCGCCAAGCAGGCTGGTACGGTTGCGGAATGACCCCCCATTCTGGCGTTCGTTGCCGCGAGCGCCACGGAGATAGGCGAGCTGGTCGGCCGAGAATGGCTGACTATCCTCGTCATTTGTCACGCCAAGCGAAGCGGCTCGAAACGGAACCGCGTTGCCGTTGCCGTTCGAGGTCACTATCTGTCGGTCTCCGGGGTCGACGTTGTTGAGCTGCGTGGCGGCAGACCACTCCCGCCCGCAGACCTGTCCGAGCGTATCTCCGTCCTCGCAGGCCCCATTCCCGGTGCCATCGGAAATCGAAGCGGCGGTCAGATCGCCGGTCCACAGGCCGCTGACGAAGCTGGCCTGGAAGACCCGGGCGTCGCTGGAGATGGTGCCGGTGTTGATGGACAGCGATGATGCCGAGCCGCGGCGGCCGGAGATTTCCTGCAGCGTGGAAGCAAAGTTGTCGGCGACTTCCTGTGGGGTATTGGCATTGAGCAGAGTGCCGCGGCCGTTGATGGTGGCATGCCATAGGTCGTCGACCTGGCCGGGACCGTACGTGCTTAACGACAGACTGTCCCAGTTCGGCGGGTTCGCGTAGGGGTCGTCGGTTGCGGCTTCGTCAGTACCGAAAATGGTCCCCTGCTGGCCCAGGGTGACGCCGAAGGTCACCATGTGGAGATCGTCGTTGCAGTCCAGCCAGGGGTCCGGGTCGGCCTGATCGCAGGCCGCTGGAACGGCAACCTGACCGCGGTCGAAGTCGCCGTCCAGACGGTCGGCGAGTCGGCGGTAGTAGTACATCGCCGTGTCGCCAAGCGTGTTCGACTTGCCGTCGGCATAGGGGCTGCTCTGGCCGCCGTCGGCATTGTCCACGCCTGATGTGTAGTCCCGGTCACCGGTATAGCCGTCGGTGAACAGAATGCCGAAATTCTGCTGGCAGGGTTGCGTGATCACAGCATCGTTACGGGCGAATTGTTCGCCGAGGAAGTGCAAGGCATGGCGGTTCGGGGTGCCTTGGGGCTGCGAGAAATCGATGTCAAGAATCGAGTCGATGAAAGTGCCACGCTCACTGTCCAGGTCCCGCATGGTGACATCGAAATAGTTCAGTGATCCGCTGTCCTGGCTGCCGGTCTGATTGATGGTGCAGGCCCCGACATTGAAGCCACTGACCTGGTCGAACGCGCCCGCGATGCCGCCACGGGTGGCCAGATGGCGCTTGCGGTAGTAGGAAAACCAGTTGGCGAAATTCTGGATCATCGCCTGATACTGGGTGCCGGTTGCGAAATTGCCCGGTCGGACCTGATAGCCGTACAGGTCGCTGCCGTCTGGTGCCTTGCCCGTCAACGGATCGGCGGAATAGCCGAATTCAGCCGGAAGCGGCGATGCAAGGTAGAACGTGGCCGGGAAGTACTCGATCGCGAGGTAGCGGTAGTTGTCGAGCGTCGCATTACCGTTAAGGCGATACCAGCCGCCGCCGGCATCAATGATGAGACCAGCGGGCAGAAGCATATTTGGACCGATCACGAAGCTTTCGTAAGTATCGTTCTCGCGGACGTCGTCGGTCAGATCGAATCGATCGCCGGCACGGGCCGGGTCCGCGTAAGCACTGTCGGGATCCGCGTCGTCGTAGCCGACCCAGGGTTTGTAGGTGACGGATGGGTCGAAGTAGGACTGGTTGAAATCCGGCGATCGAGCGAACGCGAACTGCGGAATGGGGGGGATGGCGAAGTAGTCGCTGTTACTGCAATACGCACGCCGGTCCCGGGCCCCGTTACCGTTGCAGTTATTCGGAAACAGGTAGGTATAGTTGTAATAGCTTCCCTGTTGGTCGCGGGGCGGTGAATACAGATTGCCGTTGCCATCCGAGAAGCTGCGCGTATTGCGGTTCCACCAGAGGGTGCCACCGTCCGTGCCAAACAAGAGCTCGAAGTCCATCGAACCGGAATCATCCACCGCGACGATCACATTCGGCTTGGCACTGTTGGTGACGAAAAGCGGTTGATCAGCTATGTCCAGTGGCGCCGCGAAAGTCTGTGAGGCAACCAGGAACGCTGTTGCGCTTAACCAGGCCGGGTGCAATCGGAAAGCTATACGCATTTTTTTCATGCTCAGTACCGCTTCTGATAGATGCTCTGCGTAACCGCAGTAGCGCCGGGATTGCCGCCCTTTGCACGACCGGTCACCCGATATTGCGCGGCGCCCTTGCCCTGGGCGGCTGTATCCGGATCCAGATTGTCGGCCCGGAAGCCAACCTCTTCGATATAGGCACGGGGCAGGGCAACCAGGCCGAGATCGGCTGCCTTGACGTGATCGCCGGACTGATAAAACCGGAATATGATCGGTTCGGGCTCGCCGGCCTGGCTGGCGGCATCCCATGGCGTGTCGGTCAGAAAACCATTGATGTCCGCTGTTACCCCGGCCAGGGGCGCGTCTTCCGTCCACAATCGCCACGTTTCCGTGTCGTCGGCGTCGGTCTCCGAGGGTGTCGGATCGTAGCTGTGATCCCGGCCGGCCTCCGGGTATGTAGCGAGCTGGCCGAGGCGGCGCTCACCGTCGCGCAGGGCGGCATCGGCGGCTTGCAGCGCGCGGAACTGCTCGCGCTGATTGGAGGTCATGCGCTCCTGCAACGTGGTGGAGCCCATGGTGGACAGGGCCAGCAGGGTGATGACGATCAGGAAAATCATGCCGGTGATCAGCACAAATCCCTGCTGCGGGGACTGACGGTGCTGGTATCGCATCATGGCAGCCGGTTCTTGAGGGCGATGACCCGATCGACCAGCACGCGCTGGCGCCGGTCGCTGGGCAGTTCCAGGTCGTCATCGAACAGGGTCTGCTTGAACTGCGGATCCTCGTTGGCATCGCGCGCGGCGGTCAGCACCTCGCCCTCGCTGGCGAGTACAACCTGTATGTGCACGCTATGGACCCGATCGAAGTCGGAAACGGCCTTGACGCTGGTGGCATCGCCATAGCGGTCCACGGACCCGTCCTCGTCCGTGTCAATGCCGTAGCGGATGGAGAGGGCTGACACGTTCTCGATCAGGGGCAGATAGCTGTCACCCACAGCACTGCCATCCGCGCGTTTCACCGCGCTGCCGTCGGCCTGCTGCAGCGACCGCTGGCACAGCAGGGTGGCGTTGCCGTCGTCATCGGTGTCGGAGACATAGAAGCGGTTGGTGGAGATCACATCTTCATCAACCAGGCTGCCGGCGCAATCATTCAGGGCGCCGTCGGACTGAAAGCGAATGGTCACCTCGTCGAAAGCCCCGTCCTCGCCCCGGAGCGGATCGCCGCCATTGCGAAATACCCGCTCGGTATCCAGAAATGTGTCCGGGTAATAGCCGGCGTGCGCCACAATGGTGTCGAGAAAATAGGAGACCACACGGGCGTTCTGCTGCAGCGCCGCCTGCTGTTGCTGGACCTGGAAGCTTTCCCGGTTGCCCAGCAGGATCTCCAGAATGCCGGCGAGCAGCAGCAGACCGATGACCATGCCGATCATCAACTCGGTAAGTGTGAAGCCGGACTGACGCCGCCGACTGGTCATGGCACGAACTCCAGCTGGAAGCAGCGCTGATCGATGTCGTCGGACTCGTCGTCGCAGGCGTCGAAGTCCTCTATATTCTGGCGTTCCACCTGCCGGTCGCGTTCACGCCAGATCACGGTCACGCGGTGCGGAGACTGCCGGCTGCAGGCGTCGCCATCGGCCGGGTCGTTATCGAGGCAATCGACCTGGCCGCGTCCGTTGGGTAGCCGCGCACTGATGGATTGATCCCAGGCGTACGCATCGACGGCTGCCATCTGCTGAGCGGAGCAGCTGTTGCTCACGCAGTCGACGCCCGGGGCCTTGCCGGCCGATGGATTATCGATACTGGCGTAATGATTGGCGTCCACTCCCGCCAGATTACTGCGCATGCGCTCGGCAATATCCTCGGCCGCCTCATTGGCGGTCGTGCGGGTGGCCGACACATGCGTGTTGGAGAGGCTTACGGCCTGCAATCCCAGCAACCCGAGCAGGCCGATCGACACCACTACAAGCGCAATCAACGCTTCCAGCAGCGTGAAACCCCGTTGTTGGATCATGACTTGCACGGGCTTGCCGGGCCGCATTTCTCGGTACGCATGTTGCCGCTGAACAGAACCGTGATATCGGTGCGTTCGTCAGCGTCCTCGGGGCGCGCCACGCTGAGCGTGCCGACGGTTCCCTCGGCGAAACCGTTGGCGTCGAATGTCACGCGCTCGTCCAGCGTGCCGGTGCCGGAAATCGCCAGCCCCTGGCGCGCCTGGTTGTTGACCCGCAGAAGTGGTTCATCGGCCGCATTGCGGACGCCGCTGTTGGTCGGGTCGACGAAAATGATCCAGCCCTGCTGCCAACCGCCATCGGCGGTGCAGGACTGGCCGTCGCCACTCTTGCAGATGGTCACATCGCGGCCGCGGGTGACGGCTTCACTGCGGGCGAAATGCAGGTCGGCGAGCAGGCTGTTGGCCTGGGACGCAACCAGATTGCGTTCGATCATGGCGCGATAGGCGGGAACGGCCACAACCAGAAGGACCGCGGCGACCGCCAGACCGACCAGCAGTTCGATCAGCGTGAATCCTGCCCGGCGGCAAGCTACGCTAGTCCCCATGATTGTTCCCTCGACGCTTACGTCCAAGATCATGGAACGACATCAGGCTGTGCGAACACGTGTTCAGTCCGATGAGCGCGGCCGAATTTCCGATGAATGGTCACGTTGGCCCGGATCTGCACGCGGTCAAATCGGTTTCAGCCTGCTCGAAGCTTTGATTCTTCTGCTCCTGGCGGGTGCGATTTGCATGGCGCTCTGGCCGCAGTATGCGAATTGGCAACGTGTACAGCACCGGGAACCCGCACGCCGGGGCTTGCAAGAGCTGGCCCGGGCGCTGGAAGATCATTATCAGCGGACCGATACCTACGCCGGTGCCGCCGGGACGGACGGCGAGCCACGAAACACTGGTGCGCCACGACTGGCGTCGACGGAGGTCGTGGATGACGGCACAACGTATTACCGCCTGTCGATCGTGACCGCCAATCGGCGGGGTTTCGAAATCCGGGCCGTGCCAGTGGGATCTCAGACTGCCGATACTTGCGGGACTCTGACGCTCACGGCATCAGGTCAGCGCGGGATGGTCGGCGCCGAGCCGGAAGCGCGCCGTGAGGACTGCTGGCCTCGGGCACAATGAAATGGTGACAAGCCACCCCTGATGAAATTGTGGCCGCGAGGCGGTTTCTCTATAATCGCGCCGAGGTCGAGATCGACGTCGCTCCACCTCCGAATCTACAGCGGTTTTTACGTGCCGGCATGGCGTGATCAGGAGTATCGACACCGCCAAGTCATGTAGTACTCACCGGCTAGGCGCCTGGCGAGGGCAGGACCCCCGAGCGACGACTGATAATCGACAATTTAATTAGCCGGGATAGCTCAGTTGGTAGAGCAGGGCATTCGTAATGCCAAGGTCGCAGGTTCGACTCCTGTTCCCGGCACCAACTAAAAGCGAGACTGTGCGCCGGCAAGGAAGCCCGAGCGAAGCCAAGCCGCACCACGACTTACAACGGAGAGGTGGCAGAGTGGGCGAGCCGGAGACAGACGAATCACGGATTCGTCCCGGCGAGCGCCGGGCAGGAAGCCCGGCCGGAGAGCGCCGGATACCAGCGAGGGCAGGAAGCCCGAGCGACGCCAATGCGTACCACGACTCATAATGGAGAGGTGGCAGAGTGGTCGAATGCACCGGTCTTGAAAACCGGCAGGGGTTTTGCCCCTCGTGGGTTCGAATCCCACCCTCTCCGCCAATTTCCGTCAATCATTTGTGAAAAAGATTGCCGCCCGATCCGGCGGCGCGAGACATGAGGAAGAACAGCATGCAGCAGCAGTTGATTGATACCGCGCGGGCGCTGGTGGCACCGGGTAAGGGAATTCTCGCCGCCGATGAATCGACCGGTACCATCACCAAGCGCCTGGACAGTATCGGTGTGGAGTCCACCGAGGCCAATCGACAGGCTTATCGAGACCTGCTGTTTACTACCGAGGGTGCCGAGGCCTTCGTCAGCGGTGTGATTCTGTTCGAGGAAACGCTGTTCCAGTCGGGCCTGGACGGCACCCCATTCACCGATCTGCTGGCCGGCAAGGGCGTGATTCCGGGTATCAAGGTGGACAAGGGCGCCAAGCCTCTGGCGGGCAGCCCCGACGAGAAGATTACCGAGGGTCTGGACGGGCTGCGCGAGCGACTGGCCGACTATGCCAAGGCCGGCGCGCGATTTGCCAAGTGGCGTGCGGTGATCACCATTGGTGGCGGCATACCCACGGACTACTGCATCGATACCAACGCGCACGCGCTGGCGCGCTATGCCGCACTCTGCCAGGAAGCGGGGATCGTGCCGATCGTCGAACCGGAAGTCCTGATGGATGGCCCGCATGACATCGGCCGTTGCGAGGCGGTCACCGAGCGTACGCTCGCGCGTGTATTCGACGAGCTGGTCGCCCAGCATGTTCTGCTCGAGGGGATGCTGCTCAAGCCCAACATGGTCATTTCCGGCACGGAGTGTCCGCAGCAGGCCGGAGTGGACGAGGTTGCGGCCACCACGTTGCGCTGTCTGCGCCGCCATGTGCCGGCCGCAGTGCCTGGTATTGTGTTCCTGTCGGGCGGACAGAGCGATGAGCTGGCGACCCGTCATCTGAACGCGATGAACCAGCTTGGTGACGCCCCCTGGACGTTGTCGTTCTCCTATGGTCGGGCCCTGCAGGCCCCGGCACTGGCGGCCTGGTCCGGCAAGTCGGACAACGTACCGGCCGCCCAGCAGGCCTACTATCGCCGTGCCCGGTGCAATGGCGCGGCGGCGCGTGGTCAATACACCGACGCGATGGAACAGGACGCGGCCTGAGCCAATCCGGTTGCCGGCCGGTGATGCCCGACGGCAGTCGCGCTAGCGCATGAAGGCCGTCGCGGCCCTCAAGGTCAGCCCGTTGTTCCGGGCCCTGGACCGGCGGTCGCTGCGGGCGCTGGGCGACGCGGCCGAATGGTGTGACTACCGCGGTGGCGACTATCTGTTCCGCCGGGGTCAGCCCGGTGATGCGCTGTTTCTCGTCGTTCACGGCCGGGTGAGGGTGAGTCGTTCGGCTGACCGCGGCGCCGAGGCGGCCGTGGTGGAAGCCGGGCTCGGGCAGACGGTGGGCGAAGTCGCCCTGGTGACCGGCGAGCCGCGGGTCGCGGATGCGCTGGCACTGCGGGATTCGCGTGTGCTGCGCATCAGCCAGGCGGCTTTCGAGACTGTCGTCCAGCGGCACCCGGCGGCAATGCTGGCACTGGTACGTCAGCTGCTGGAACGCCAGGGTCACGATGTGCGCCCTCATCCGCGTGATCGCCGACGCAGTGCGCGCACCTACGCGCTGATACCGGCCCACGACGGGATTGATATCCGTGGCATCGGCAGTGCGTTCAGCCGAACGCTGGCGGGATTTGATTCCCTCATGCGGCTGGATCCGTCCCGGGTGGATCAAGCGCTGGGCGAGGGGGCCGCGGCCACCGATTTCGAGGCCGAGGGCAACGCCCAAGTGGCCGGCTGGCTCAACCGCCTCGAGGATGCCTATCGCTATCTGGTCTACCAGGCCACCGGGGATCTGGACGCCTGGACGCGTCGCTGCGTGCGGCAGGCGGATCGGATCGTGGTCATCGCCCATCGTGACCGTGATCCGGCCGGCAGCCGGGTGCTTGCCTGGCTGCGCGAGGCGGAACTTCGGGCCCCGGTAGAGTTGTTGCTGATCGGTCGGGACGGTGAGGACGTCCCGACTGAAGGGCCGGACTGGCAGTCGGCATTACCGGTCGAGCATCAGCACCGCATCGACGCCTCGCTGCCGGCGGCGGCACTGGGCCGGGCGGTACGACTGATATCGGGCCAGGCACTTTGTGTGGTGCTGGGCGGCGGTGGTGCCCGGGGCTTTGCGCACGTAGGTCTGCTGCGGGCGCTGGAGGATCGCGGACTGGCCGTGGATGCGGTCGGCGGCACCAGCATGGGCGCGTTCGTGGCCGGGTTGGTGGCCTGCGGTCATGATTCCGACACGGTGCTGGATACGCTGCGGGATACCTTCGTGGCCCACAATCACCTCAACGATTACTCCTTCTCCCGGGTATCGCTGATCTCCGGTCAGAAATTCCGTCGACAGCTGTTGAGCATTTTCGGGGAACGCCGCATCGAGGATCTGCCGATGCCGTTCTTCTGCGAAAGTACCAACCTCACCCGGGGGTTGCCGGTGATCCATAATCGCGGACGCCTGGCGGACTGGATCGGCACCAGCATGGCAGTGCCGGGCATCGCGCCGCCCACGGTCTATCAGGGCGACCTGCTGGTGGACGGTGGCCTGATGCGCAGTATTCCGTTTGAAACCATGCACGGCATGGGACTGGGCCCGGTCCTGGTGTCGGACGTCAGCCGTAACGCCGATCTGCGCGTGGAGCAGGCCCAGGACGATCTCCCCGAGCTGCTGAGCAGCGTCGACGGTGCCCCTCGGCACCTGAACATCTTCAAGATCCTGTTCCAGTCAGCCACGCTCACCAGCGAACGGGAGACGCGGGAACTGGATCGTCAGGCCGACCTGGTACTGCACATGCCGGTGGGGAAGTCGGGGATGTTTGATTGGGATGATATCGATGACATCGTCTACCGCGCCTATCACCACGCGGACGAGCAGCTCGACCGCTGGACTGGCGGCGCACCGGCCTGATCCGGCGTCAGGCCGCGGAGCCGAGCAGACGCCGCATGACGTCTTCGAATATCTGCGAGAGGGTGGTCAGGTCTGCGGCCGAGACCCACTCGTTCGCCTGGTGAATGGTCGCATTGACCGGGCCCAGCTCCACCACCTGCGCGCCAGCGGGGGCGATGAACCGGCCGTCCGAAGTGCCGCCGCCGGTGGAGTGGACCGGCCGACGCCCGAGGCAGGCCTCACAGGCGTCGCTGACGGCGTCGAGCAGGGCCCCGTCACGCGTGATGAAGGGTTCGCCGGACAGGTGCCAGTCGATATCGCAGGCCAGCGCGTGTCGCCGGCATACGGCGTCCACGGTGGCCTTGATCGCGTCCGGCGTCAGCGCGGGCGAAAAACGCAGATTGAATCGCGCCTCGGCGCGGCCCGGAATCACGTTGTCCGCGCCGGTACCGGCCTGGAGATTGGAAATCTGGAAACTGGTGGGCGGGAAATCGGCATCACCGGCATCCCAGGTGTGGCCGGCCAGTTCGGTGAGCACCGGCATCAGCCTGTGCAGGGCGTTGTCGGCGGCATCGGGATAGGCCACGTGGCCCTGGCGGCCATGGGCCCGGATGTGACCCGTCAGGCTGCCACGACGACCGTGCCGGATGGTATCGCCGAGTGCGGCGTGGCTTGAGGGTTCGCCCACCACACACCAGTCGATGCGTTCGCCCCGGGCATTCAGCGTGTCGATCACCCGGCGCGTGCCGTCGCGGGCCGGGCCTTCTTCGTCACTGGTCAGCAGCAATGCCAACCGCCCCGTCTGACGTTCCCCCATGGCCGCCCGGAACCGTTCGGCCGCGGTCACCATCGCGGCGACGCTACCCTTCATGTCGGCAGCGCCGCGGCCAATGAGACGGTCGCCGTCGAGCCGCGGCTCGAACGGGTCGGTATGCCAGTCCTCGGCAGGGCCCGGCGGCACCACATCGGTGTGGCCGGCGAAACAAAGCAGCCGCCCGCCGTCGCCGGCCACCGCCCAGAGGTTGTCGACCTCGCCGAAGCGCAGGGTCTCCACCCGAAAACCGGTGGCTGTCAGGCGTTCGGCCAGAAGTGACTGGCAGCCGGCATCGTCGGGGGTCACGGACGGCCGGGCAATCAGGTCGCGGGCCAGTGCCAGGGTGGCGTCCATAGGTCCTGGGTCAGTCCGCGCCGGCAAGCGCGGCTTCGTACCGCGCGGCGGTAAAGCCCACGAGAAGGTTGCCGCCGTGCTCGAGTACCGGCCGCTTGATCAGCGTGGGATGCGCCCGGAGCAGATTGCGGGCGCGCTCGGCGTCGATCGCCTGCTTATCGTTGTCCGGTAGCTCGCGCCAGGTGGTGCTGCGCCTGTTCAGCAGGGTCTCCCAGCCAGCCTGCGCCAGCCACGCATCCAGGCGCGTCGGATCCAGGCCGTCGGCGCGCAGGTCGACGAACGCATGGTCGATGCCCGCGGTGGCCAGCCACTGGCCCGCCTTGCGCGTGGTATCACAGTTCTTCAGGCCGTAAAGGATGACGTTCACTAGAGACGCTTTCCGCAACTTGAAACCCGAAACCTGAAACCGGCAAAGCGGGCGCGCAAGCGCGCTAGTCCGCGCTTCGCAGCAGTTCGTTGATGCCGACCTTGGCCCGGGTAGCCGCGTCCACCCGCTTGACGATCACTGCACAGTTCAGACTATAACGGCCGCCGTCGCGGGGCAGGCTACCGGCAACCACGACGGCGCCGGCTGGAACTTCCCCGCGGGTGATCTCCCCGCTTTCGCGATCGTAGATCGGCGTGCTCTGGCCGATGAACACGCCCATGGAAATGACGGCACCTTCACGCACGATCACGCCTTCGACGATCTCGGAGCGGGCGCCGATGAAGCAGTTGTCCTCGATGATGGTGGGGTTGGCCTGCAGCGGTTCGAGCACGCCGCCAATGCCGACGCCCCCGGACAGATGCACGCCCTCGCCGATCTGGGCGCAGGAGCCAACCGTGGCCCAGGTATCGACCATGGTGCCGCGGCCCACGAACGCGCCGATGTTCACGTAGGAAGGCATCAGCACGACGTCGGGGGCGATGTGGGCGCCCTTGCGTACGGTGGCCGGCGGCACCACGCGGGCGCCTTGCGCGCGAAAGGCGGCGTCATCGAAATCCGCGTACTTGCTCGGTACCTTGTCGAAGTAGCGGGTTTCGGCGCCGTCTACGACTTCGTTGTCGCGCAGCCGGAAGGACAGCAGCACCGCCTTCTTGAGCCACTGGTTGACCACCCACTGGCCATCGCGTGGCTCGGCTACCCGGGCCTGGCCACGATCGATCTGTTCGATCGCCTCGAACACGGCCTCGCGCACGGCAGCGTCGGCACGGTCGGGACGGATGGTGTCGCGCTGCTCGAACGCCTGCTCAATGGTGGTCTGCAGATCGGCCATGGAATTGTCTGATTGCGAATGAAGGACGCGGATTCTACCAGCGGGCCGGCCCGCTGCCAGCCATTGCCGCTCAGGCCCCGAGCCGTTCCGCCACCCGGACGATGCGGTGGGCGGCTTCGACGCATTCGGGAACGCCGGCCACCAGCGACAGCCGCAGACGGCGGTTGCCGGGATTGCCGCCGCCGGCATCGCGGCCGAGGTAGCGGCCGGGCACGGCGCGCAGGTGCTGCTGCTCGAACAGGGCGCGCACGAAGGTTTCGTCGTCGCCGCCGGCCACCGCATCCGGGAGCGCCGGCCATAGATAGAAGCTGCCGGCCGGGCGGGCCACGTCCAGCATCGGGGCCAGAATGGGCAGGACCGCGTCGAACTTCGCGCGATAGGCATCGCGGTTGGCCAGGACGTGCGCCTCGTCCGACCAGGCCGCGCGACTGGCTGCCTGCACCGGCGGGCCCAGCGTGGCCCCGTGATAGGTGCGGTAGCGCAGGAACTGGCGCAGCACCTCGGCGTCACCGGCCACGAAACCCGAACGCAGGCCGGGCAGGTTGGAGCGCTTGGACAGGCTGTGGAACACCACGCAGCGCTGGAAGCGATTATTGCCCTGACCCGCGGCCACCTCGAGCAGGCCCGGCGGTGGCGCCTGCTCGTCGAGATAGATTTCGCTGTAGCACTCGTCGGCCGCGAGGATGAAATCGTGGCGCTCGGCCAGCGCCAGGGCCCGCGCCAGGTAATCGGCATCTAGAACCGCGCCGGTCGGATTGCCCGGGGAGCACAGGTAGACCAGATCGCATTGCCGCCACTGCGCCGGCGTGACTGCATCGAGATCGGGCCGGAAGCCGTTGTCGGCACGGCAGGGCAGGTATAAAGGTTCGGCGCCGGCCAGCAGGGCCGCGCCCTCGTAGATCTGGTAACCCGGGTTGGGCAGGGCCACCCGGGCGTTCGGGCGGGTCACCACCGCCTGGGCGAAGGCGAACAGGGCTTCGCGGGTTCCGGCAACGGGCAGAATCTGGGTGTCGGGGTCGGGCGGGCAGCGGTCGAGCCCGAAACGACGCGCCAGCCATTCGGCGATTGCCTCACGTAACCCGGCTTCACCACGGGTGGCGGGATAGCGGGAAAAGCCGTCCAGATGGTCGATGAGGGCCTGCCGGGCGCAGTCCGGGGCCGGGTGCTGGGGTTCACCCACCCCCAGGGAAATCGGCGCCACATCAGCGGGCGGAACCGCGCCCGCGAGCAACTCGGCCAGACGCTCGAACGGATAGGGCTGCAGGCGATCCAGACGGGGATTCATGGTTCGTCCCGGGTCCGGTCTAGCACTCGCATCAGCATCTGGCGCAGCTGGTAGAAGATGGCCGGATCGGTAATGGGCGCGCCGTTCCGGTCGGTGATGTGGAAAACGTCCTCCGCCCGCTCGCCGATGGTGGCGATCTTCGCGGTATCGACCAGGATTCCCCGCTTGCGAAAGATCTGGCCGACTGTCGACAGCAGCCCGGGACGGTCGGCTGTGGTCAGTTCCATCACCGTATGCTGGTGGCGGTGATCGACGGTGAAATACACCTGGGTGGGCACCGAGAATGCCCGGCTGCGACGCGAACTGCGACGGGTAACGCGGATCTCGGAGACCTCCGGGTTGGCAATGGCCTGGGCCAGCGCGGTTTCGATCTCGGCACCGCGGCGAGCGTCGGTGATCGGGCGGCCATCGCTTTCGGTGACCACGTAGCTGTCCATGGTGCAGTCGTCCACCGTGGTGTTGATTCGCGCATCCAGGATCGATAGCCCCAGCTGAGCCAGGATGCCGGTAGTCAGGCCGAACAGGTAATCCCGGTCGCGGGTGTAGACGAATACGGTGGTGCCCTGATCCCCGACGCTATCGACAATTACAAGCGGCTGATCGGCCTCCGCCTGCTGTTGATGGCGGGCGATGGCCGCAGTGTGCCAGGCGATCTCTTCGGCACTGTGGCGCAGGAAGTAGTCGTCATCCAGACGGGCCCAGACCTGCTTGAACGCCGGCGTGCGCACCTTGCGGCGGGTGAGCAGGGCGGCGGCGGCGCTGCGGTTCTCGGCCACCAGCTCGGCCTGTTCCAGCGGGTTGTCCAGCCCCCGCTCCAGATTGCGCCGGGTATTGGTGTACAGCTCGGTGAGCAGGCTTTCCTTCCAGGAGTTCCACAGGTTGGGATTGGTGGCGCGAATGTCACACACCGTGAAGATGTAGAGGCGATCCAGCCGCTCCACCGTGCCCACCGCCTGGGCGAATTCGTGGACCACGTCGGGGTCGTTGATGTCCTTGCGCTGGGCCGTCATCGACATCAGAAGGTGCTGTCGGATGAGCCAGCAGATCATGTCGCGATCCTCGCTGGCCATGCCGTGTTCGCGGCAGAAAAGATCGGCGTCCTCGGCCCCAAGTTCGGCATGATCACCGCCGCGCCCCTTGGCGATGTCGTGGAACAGCCCGGTGATATAAAGCAGGTCATGCTTGTCCAGGCTCTGCATCACCCGGCTGATCGCCGGTAGTTCGTGATCGAAGCGCGGCAGGGCCAGTCGTCGCAAGTTGCGGATCACGAACAGTGTGTGTTCGTCCACGGTCAGGGTGTGGAACAGGTCGAACTGCATGCGGCCGATGATGTCGCCGAAGGCTGGCAGGTAGCGGCCCAGAACCCCATAACGGTTCATCCGCCGCAGCGCGCGGGTAACGCCGTTGCGCTGGCGCATGATCTCGGTGAACAGACGCCGGCTGCGGACGTCGCCCCGCAGCTTGTCGTCGATCAGGTGGCGGTCGCGGCGCATCAGCCGCAACGTATGGGCGCGGATGCCCACCAGCCGCGGGCGGGTCTGCATCAGGTAGAAGATTTCCAGCAGGGCCCGCGGCGACCGGCGGAAGACTTCGTCGTCGCGCACCTCGATGAAACCCAGCCGGGCCTGAAAACGTCCGTTGATCGGGCGTGGCTCGGCATCCTCGCCGGCATGCAGAATCGCTTCACTGAAAAGTTGAAGCAGAATATCGTTTAGTGCAGACAGCGCCTTGATATTCCGATAATAACGCTGCATGAACTGCTCGACCGCCAGATTGTGGCTGGCGTCCTGGTAGCCCAGCATTTCGGCCACCCGTACCTGATGGTCGAACAGCAGGCGGTCCTCGCAACGATCGGTCACCATGTGCAGGGCGAAGCGCACCCGCCACAGGAAGGATTGCCCCCGGCGCAGTTCGCGGTATTCCCGTTCGGTGAGGAAGCCGTGTTCGACCAGGCCGTAGAGCGTGTCGGTATCGAAATGGCGCTTGGCCACCCAGGCGATGGTCTGGATATCGCGTAGGCCGCCGGGCGATTCCTTGGTGTTGGGCTCGAGCTTGTAGGCGGTCTCGTCGTAGTGGGCGTGTCGGGTCTGCTGCTCTTCCAGCTTGGCCTGAAAAAAAGCGGCGGTTGGCCATACCTGATCCGGCTGCAGCCGCGTTCCCATGTCGGCCACCAGCCCGGCGTCGCCGGCCAGCCGGCGCGCCTCCATCAGATTGGTGATGACCGTCACGTCATCGGCCGCGGCGTCGGTGCATTCGGCCGGCGAACGCACGCTGTGGCCGATCTGCAGGCCGATATCCCAGATGAAGGTGACGAACCGTTCCAGGCCGTCGCGGATCTCGTCCAGACAGCCATCGCGGTAGAGAATAAGCAGGTCGATATCGGAATTGGGCAGCAATTCGCCGCGGCCGTAGCCTCCCACGGCAACCAGGGCGGTGCGGGTGTCGACCTCGCCCATCAGCTCCTGCCAGGCGCGCACCAGGATGCGGTCCGTGCAGGCGGCACGAAGCCGAACGAGCTCGTCGATGGGAGTGCCGGCGCTGAAGGCTTCGCCAAGCGTCTTGCGCACCCCCTTGAGCGCGGCGCGTACCGGTTTAATCTCTAGTGGCGCGACGCCATCGGTATGGGCGAACAACTCGGCCTGCAGGTCGCCCGTCTGCGGTGCGCGATCCGCCGCGGAACTCAAGAGTCGTCCCGACCCAGCGTCAGCACCTCGACCCCGTCAGCGGTGACCAGCAGCGTATGTTCCCATTGCGCCGACAGGGTGTGGTCCTTGGTCACCACCGTCCAGCCGTCGCGCAGCACCTTCACGTGACGCTTGCCGGCGTTGACCATGGGTTCGATGGTGAAGGTCATGCCAGCTTCCAGGGCCAGACCAGTGCCGGCCTGGCCGTAATGCAGCACCTGCGGATCCTCGTGAAAATCCCGCCCGATGCCGTGGCCGCAGTATTCGCGCACCACCGAGAAATTGCTGCCTTCCACATGGCGCTGGATCACGGCGCCGATGTCACCCAGCGTCGTGCCGGGGCGCACGATGTCGATGCTCTGCCAGAGGGCCTCGAAGGCCACGTCGGACAGGCGCGCGGCCTGCACGCCGGGCTCGCCGGCGAAGAACATGCGGGAGGTGTCGCCGTGGTAGCCGTCCTTGATCACGGTGACGTCGATGTTCACCGCGTCGCCTTTCTTCAGTTTCTTGTCGCCCGGAATGCCGTGGCAGACCACGTGATTCACCGAGGTGCACACGGACTTGGGAAAGCCGTGATAATTCAGCGGGGCAGGGATCGCGTCCAGCTCGCCGACGATGTATTCGTGGCACAGGCGATCGAGCTCACCGGTGGTCACCCCCGGCTGCACGTAGTCCCCGATCATGTCTAGCACGCTGGCGGCCATGCGGCCGGCCGTGCGCATCCGGTCCTGTTCCTCGGCGGTCTTGATGGTGGCAGTCATATGTCTCGCGTGTTGGCGGGGCGGATGCCGCGGGGCCGATCAGGGCGCGCCGCGAGCGAATGCCGGCGGGATTTCCCGCGGCGACGTGCTGGTCGGGCAAAGCGCAGTATGGTATAAAGCGCCGCCGCTCGCGGCAACGCGGGCGTTATTCGTAACGCGGCCGGCTTGCCGGCACTTTGTAAAAATTCTCACGCCCACCGGCACATGCGGCCGGGTGTCCTGTTTGCAACTGCAAGCCGGGATTGCCGCATGGGGTGGCGCGGAGGCTCAACCCGGAGACAACTCATGACCGACGTCAGCATGCGCGAATTGCTGGAAGCGGGTGTGCACTTTGGCCATCGCACGCGCTACTGGAACCCGAAGATGGAACCCTACATCTTCGGTCATCGCAACAAGATTCACATCATCAACCTCGAGGAGACCCTGCCGCTCCTCAAGGATGCCTACAATTACGTCAGCCGGCTGGCCGCAAACGGCGGCAAACTGATGTTCGTGGGCACCAAGCGCGCGGCCCGCGATGCCATCGGCACCCAGGCGGCCCGCTGCGGCATGCCCTACGTCAACCACCGCTGGCTGGGCGGCATGCTCACCAACTTCAAGACGGTGAAGAACTCGATCCAGCGCCTGCATGACCTGGAGCAGATGATCGAGGACGGTTCGATCCGCAAGGTCTCCAAGAAGGAAGGGCTGGAACTGTCCCGCGAGCGGGACAAGCTCGAGCGCGGCATCGGCGGCATCAAGGACATGACCAGCCTGCCCGACGCGCTATTCGTGATCGACGTCGGCTTCGAGAACATTGCCGTGGACGAGGCCCGCAAGCTGGGCATCCCAGTGGTGGCAGTGGTGGATTCGAACTGCTCCCCGGACAAGATCGACATGGTCATTCCGGGCAACGACGACGCGATCCGCGCCATCCGCATCTACAGCCAGGTCATGGCCGATGCGGTCATTGCCGGCCGCGGTATCTCGGTGCGTCCGGACGATAGCGGCGATTATGTCGAGGTCGACGACACCGAAGCGGCGGCGCCGGCCAAGGCTGAGGCCCAGCCCGAAGCCCAGGCGGAAGCGCCCAAGGTGACCCAGAACACCGTGTTCCAGGAATCCGAAGCCGAGGCGGAACCGGCCGCGACGGCGTCGCTCGAGGATGTGGCCGCGGTGGATGCCGAGGCCAAGCCGGAAGGCGACGAGGACACCGCGGACAAGAGCTGAAGTCTGCTGCGCAACATCCAGAACCTAAAGGAAGATCCATGACGATCAGTGCATCTCAGGTCAAGGCCCTGCGTGAGCGCACCGGCGCCGGCATGATGGAATGCAAGAAGGCGTTGCAGGCCGCGGATGGCGACATCGACGCCGCGGCGGAAAACATGCGCCGTGACGGCCTGGCCAAGGCCGACAAGAAGGCCGGTCGCGTGGCCGCGGAAGGCCGTGTGGTCACCGCGGTCAGCGATGATGGCAGCCGCGCGCTGTTGCTGGAAGTGAACTCGGAGACCGATTTCGTGGCCAGCAACGCCGATTTCGTGGCCTTCGCCGAACAGGTGGCCGGCGCGGCACTGGCGGCCGGGGTAGAACAGGCCGACGCGCTGTCCGAGCTGGATGTGGACGGCGAGACCGTCGACGCCCGGCGGCGGGCCCTGGTGGCCAAGCTGGGCGAGAACATCTCCGTGCGTCGGGTGCACACCATCACGGCGGACAGCGGGGTGATCGGTGCCTACCTTCATGGCAGCCGGATCGGCTGTCTGGTGGCGCTGGAAGGTGGCGACGAGGCGCTGGCACGGGATGTGGCCATGCATGTGGCCGCCACCAACCCGGAATATGCCTCGCCCGAGCATGTGCCCGAAGACGTGCGTCAGCGCGAGAAGACGTTCCTGATCGAGCAGGCGAAGGACAGCGGAAAGCCGGATGACATCATCGAGAAGATGGTCGAGGGCCGCCTGCGCAAGTACTTCGCCGAGATCACCCTGCTGGGCCAGCCCTTCGTCAAGGATCCGGACCAGACGGTGGAAAAGCTGCTGAAGGCCGCCGGTGCGAAACTGCTGGCCTACGCCCGGTTCGAAGTGGGCGAGGGGATCGAGAAGGTCGAGGAAGACTTTGCCGCCGAGGTGCGAGCCCAGGCCCAGGGCTCGGCCTGAGAAACCGGGATGTCGCCCGCCACTGGCGGGCGCGCCCGCCGGTGCCGCCGCATGGCTGCGTGATTCTGGTCAAGCAATAAGAGGACTGCATGTCCGACAAGCCGGTCCACCGCCGCATTCTGCTCAAACTCAGTGGCGAAGCCCTGATGGGCGAATCCGACTACGGCATCAGTCCGGCGGTGATTCACCGTCTGGCCGGTGAAATCGGCGACCAGATAGCCCTTGGCGTGCAGATCGCGGTGGTGGTCGGCGGCGGCAATATCTTCCGCGGCGCCGGCCTGGCCGGGGCCGGCATGGATCGGGTAACCGGGGACCAGATGGGCATGCTGGCCACCGTGATCAACGCCCTGGCCCTGCAGGACGCGGTGGAGCGCGCCGGCATGACGGCCCGCGTGATGTCGGCGATCCGCGTGAACCAGGTGTGCGAGGATTACATCCGCCGCCGGGCGATCCGGCATCTGGATAAGGGCCGGGTGGTGATCTTCGCTGCCGGCACGGGCAATCCGTTCTTCACCACGGACTCGGCAGCCAGCCTGCGGGCGATCGAGATCGGCGCCGACCTCCTGCTCAAGGCCACCAAGGTGGACGGCATCTACAGCGCCGATCCCAACAAGGACGCCGGTGCCACCCGCCACGAGCACCTTAGTTACGACGAAGTCATCGACGGCCGGCTGGCGGTGATGGACACCACCGCCATCGTGCTCTGCCGGGATAATGGTCTGCCGCTACGGGTATTCGACATTCACCGGGCCGGCGACCTCGGCCGCATCGTGCGTGGTGACACCACGGTGGGTACGCTGGTTGACAGCCGTCCCGGTTCCACGGAGGCCTAGCCGCCATGATCGACGAGATTCTCAAGGACGCTCAGCAGCGCATGGACAAGTCCATCAGCGTGCTGCAGGACAACTTCAGCAAGATCCGCACGGGCCGCGCCAGCGCCAACCTGCTGGACCACGTGGAAGTGGACTACTACGGCGCCAAGGTGCCCATTCACCAGGCGGCCAGCGTGAGCGTGGAGGACGCCCGCACCATCACCGTCAGCCCCTGGGAGAAGTCCATGGTGCCGGTGGTGGAGAAGGCGATCATGACCTCGGATCTGGGCCTCAATCCCTCCACCAGCGGCCAGGTGATCCGGGTGATGCTGCCGCCGCTGACCGAGGAGCGCCGCCGCGACCTGGTCAAGATCCTGCGCCAGGAAGCCGAGGATACCCGGGTCGCCGTACGCAACATCCGGCGGGACGCCAACCAGGACTTCAAGGAACTGGTCAACGACAAGGACATCACCGAGGACGAGGCCCGCGGCGCGGAAAACCGCATCCAGACCCTGACCGACGAACACGTCGGCCGGATCGATTCGCTGCTCGATACCAAAGAGCAGGAAGTGATGACGGTCTGAACGGGGCGGTTGCTGCCATGCCGGTGGAATCTGGCGGGCCACGCCACGTCGCCATCATCATGGACGGCAACGGCCGCTGGGCCTGTGCTCGAGGCCATGCCCGGGCGCATGGTCACAAGGCCGGTGCGGAGGCCACCCGCGCGGTGGTCCGGGCCGCTCCCGATCTGGGTATCCGCACCCTGACGCTGTTCGCCTTTTCCAGCGAGAACTGGCGCCGGCCCGGCTCGGAAGTGTCCCTGCTGATGGCGCTGTTCAAGCGGACGATCCGCCGCGAGATCCATGAATTGCGCGCCCGCGGCGTCCGGCTGCGCTTCATCGGCGCCCGTGAGCGGCTGTCGCCTGCGTTGCAGGCGGACATGCGGCGGGCCGAACGTCTCACCGAGGCCAACGATCGACTGAATCTGCTGATCGCGGTGGATTTCGGCGGGCGCTGGGACCTTGTCCACGCGGCGCGGAAACTGGCGCGGGCCTGTGTCGATGGCGAGCAGGCCCCCGACGCCATCGACGAAGCCGCGCTGGGTGACGCCACCAGTCTGGCGGAATATGGCGGGCCGGACCTGTTCATTCGCACCGGCGGCGAACGGCGGATCAGCAATTTCCTGCTGTGGGATCTGGCCTATACCGAACTCTACTTCGCCGACACCCTGTGGCCGGATTTCGATGATGCGGCCCTGGCCGAGGCGGTGCACTGGTTCGCCGGTCGTGATCGGCGCTTCGGTGCGGTGGACGAGACACGGTCATGCTGAAAACCCGGATCCTCACGGCACTGGTGGCGTTGCCGCTGGTCATTGCCGCCATCCTCTGGCTTTCCACCACCGGCGTTGCGCTGATTGTCGGCGTGTTGCTGACGCTGGGTGCCTGGGAATGGAGTCGACTCGGCAGTGTTCGCGCGGCCGGCCCGCGTGGGGCGTGGGCGGCCGTCACGGCGCTGGTGATGATTGGCGGCTGGTACGGGCTGGCGCACCCGGGCCTGGTCCTGACCTGGCTCGGGGCCGCGCTGGTCTGGTGGGCCGCCGTCGTGCGGTGGATTCCGGCCTTTCCCCGCGGCTGGAATGCCAGTCTGGGACGCCCGGCCCTGACGCTGGCCAGCGGCCTGCTCGTACTCAGCGCCTGTTTCGTCGCCCTGGTCGACCTGCATGCCCATCCGGCCGGTCCCACGCTGCTTCTGCTTCTGCTGGTGCTGATCTGGGCCGCGGACACCGGCGCCTATTTTGCCGGCCGGGCGCTGGGTCGACACAAGCTGGCGCCCAACGTGAGCCCGGGCAAGACGATGGAGGGTGCCGTCGGCGGTCTGGCTTTGACTGCGCTTGCCGGAGCCCTGGCCGCCTGGTGGCTGGATCTTGCCGGCGGGGTGGCCCTGGCATTTATTCTGCTGACGGTTCTGACCGGGGCGATTTCCATCGTCGGGGATCTGACCCAGAGCATGTTCAAGCGCCACGCCGGGGTGAAGGACAGCGGCAATCTGTTTCCGGGGCACGGCGGGGTACTGGATCGCATCGACAGTCTGTTGGCCGCGGCGCCACTGTTCGTGCTGGGACTGCAATGGCTGCCGCTGTGATTATTCGCCTGAATCGGGATCGAAACGGGACCGCTGCGGTCCAACGCCCGTTCATGGATTGCGTTCAACCAGGGGATTGTCATGCCTGACTGGCTGATGTCGGTACCGGCATTCATCGTCGCGATCGGTGTGCTGGTGGCGGTACACGAATTCGGCCACTTCTGGGTTGCCCGGCGGTTGGGCGTTCAGGTGCTGCGCTATTCGGTGGGCTTTGGGCCCCGCTTGCTGGGCCGGACCGGCCGCGACGGCACCGAATACTGGCTTTCCGCGGTGCCGCTCGGCGGCTACGTGAAAATGCTCGACGAGCGCGAGGGCGAGGTGCCCGCCGATCAGGTACATCGCGCCTTCAATCGTCAGCCGGTGGCCAGCCGCATTGCCATTGTGGCAGCGGGGCCGGGTATCAATTTCCTTTTTGCCATCCTGGCTTACTGGCTTGTGTTCATGCTGGGGGTAGGCGGTATCAAGCCCGTGATCGGCGACGTGCCGGCCGAGACCCGCGCCGCCGCGGCAGGTCTGGAACAGCGCGATCAGGTCGTGGCGGTGGATGGCAAGGACACGCCGACCTGGCAGGAACTGCGACTCACATTGCTGCAACGCACGCTTGACGGCGACGCAGTTTCGCTGACGGTGAATGCCGCCGATGGCGGCCAGCGCCGCGTGACGCTGGATCTGAGTGGAATGTCCGCGGAACCGGAGACGCTGTTCACCGAACTGGGGATACAGCCGTTTCGGCCGGGGGGCGTCCCGATAATCGCTGACGTGCTCGACGGTAGCGCGGCCGCCGCGGCCGGCATGCAGGCCGGCGACCGGGTGCTGGCGGCCGGAGGCGAATCGCTTGACGGTCCGCAGGCGCTGGTCGACTGGGTGCAGGCGCGACCCGGCGAAACGATCGACTTGAAGATCGAACGCAACGGCCAGCCGATGACCCTGCCGGTGACCCTGGCCCGGACCGAGGGTGAGGACGGTTCGGTGGGGCGCCTGGGCGCGCAGATATCTGTCGATGCCAGCCAGTGGGAGGAACTGCGTACCATCACCCGACTGGACCCACTGTCCGCCATCCCGGCCGCGGTGGCCGAAACCTGGTCGATCACCGCACTGACGGTGCGCCTGCTCTGGCGCATGGTGATCGGTGACGTTTCCTGGAAGAACATCAGCGGTCCGATCCAGATTGCCGACTACGCGGGCAAGACGGCCACCATCGGGCTGGAGGCGTTCCTGGGGTTCCTGGCCCTGGTCAGCGTCAGTCTGGCGGTGCTGAACCTGCTGCCTGTGCCTGTGTTAGACGGCGGACATCTTATGTATTATGCCGTCGAAATTATTCGCGGTCGGCCGCTCTCCGAGCACGCCCAGATCATCGGCCAGCAGGCCGGGATGCTGGCGCTTCTCATGCTGATGAGTCTGGCCTTCTACAACGACATCATGCGACTGCTCGGCTGACGGCCGGGCACTACGTGAGCCTTTGATCTTCGGGAGCATCTTCATGCGCTGCCTGCTGGCTTCTGTTTGCCGTCACAGCATCCGGTTTCCCTCGTGATTGCGGCCGCCAGCCGTCGTCTTGTCCTGCTCGCGGGGCTGATGCTGTTCGCGGGGCAGGGGGCCTGGGCATTCACCGCATTTACCGCCGAGGACATCCGCGTCGAGGGCGTGCAGCGGCTCGAGGCCGGCACCGTGCTGACCTACCTGCCGCTGTCGGTGGGAGACCGCGTGGATCAGGCCCGCAGTGCCCAGGCGATCCGCGCACTTTATGACACCGGCCTGTTCGAAGACGTGTCCCTCGGTCGCGACGGCAACACGCTGGTGGTCGACGTCCGTGAACGTCCGGAGATCGCCTCGTTCACCATCGAGGGCAACAAGCAGATCGGCGGGGACGAACTCAAGGAAAGCCTGCGCCAGCAGGGTATGGCAGAGGGCGAGCTCTACAAGCGCGCGCTGCTGGATCAGCTGCGGCTGGAATTGCAGCGCCAGTACTACTCTAACGGCTTCTACGCGGTGAACGTGGACACCGAGGTGACCGAACTCGACGGCAATCGCGTGGAGATCGCGATCAAGGTCGAGGAAGGGCAGGTCGCCAAGATTGCGGATATCAACATCGTCGGCAACGAGGACTTTACCGACGAGGAACTGCTGGACGTCATCTCGCTGGAATCGGTCAAGCCCTTCTACGCCCACCCGCTGACCTTCTGGCGCAGTCGTGCCAACTACTCGCGCGAAAAGCTGCTCGGGGACCTGGAAACCCTGAACTCGTTCTATCAGGACCAGGGCTATCTGCGGTTCAATGTCACCTCGATCCAGGTGTCGCTGTCGCCGGACAAGCGCGACATCTTCCTCACCATCAATGTCGACGAGGGCGATGCCTACACCATCAGCAACATCGAGTTCGCCGGCGATCTGATCGTCCCCGAATCCAATCTGAGGTCGCTGGTCAGCGCCCGCGAGGGCCAGACCTTCTCGCGTCAGCTGGTGACCGACACGTCCAATCGCATCAGTTCCGGACTGGCCGATTTCGGCTATGCCTTCTCCGAGGTGGATCCGCTCACGCGACCGGATGACGAGGAAAAGACCGTCGAGGTGACCTTCTTCGTGGAGCCCGGCAAGCGCGCCTATGTGCGCCGGATTCAGTTTTCCGGCAACCAGAAGACCAACGACGAGACCCTGCGCCGCGAGATGCGCCAGTTCGAGGGCGCCACCTTTGCCCGGCGTGCGGTGGAACGCTCGCGGGTGCGGCTGGCGCGGCTGCAGTTCATCGAGCAGGCCACCGTCGAAACCGAACCGGTACCGGGCTCCGAGGATCTGGTCGACGTCGATTTCAGCGTCTCCGAGCGGCCCGCCGGCACCCTGCAGTTCGGCGTCGGGTTCTCGGATGCCCAGGGTTTCCTGATCAACGGCAGTGTCAGCCACAGCAACTTCCGCGGCACCGGTAACCGACTGCGCCTGCAGGCGGAAACCAACAGCTTCGCGCGCACCCTGTCCGGTAGCTGGACCGACCCGTACTACACCGAGGACGGCATCTCCCGCACCCTCTCGGCGTTCTATCGCGACACCGAGGAGATCATCCGCTTCGGGTCCGGGTTCGACCTGAACTCCATCGGCGCGGCGACCACCTTCGGCATCCCGATTTCCGAGTATTCCAGTTTCCGACTCGGTTTCGGGGTCGAGACCAACGAGATTTCCACCCGCATCGACCCGATCACCCTGGGCGGTCAGCCGACGTTCCTGACCTCGGCGGAACTGCGTCAGTTCATTCGCCAGAACGGCCGGGAATTCTTCACCTATGAACTGCGTACCGGCTGGAACCGGGACACCCGCAACCGCTCGTTCTTTGCGACCCGTGGCGCGAATACCTCGGTGAACTTCGACTTCAAGTTGCCGGGTTCGGACGTTGAGTATTACAACGCCAGCTTCACGCACGAACAGTTCTTTCCCGTCGGCACCTGGAGCGATTGGCTGTCGGACGACTTCGTGTTCGAGACCAATCTGCGGGTGGCCGATACCGGCGTCTGGGGCGAAGGCCGCGACGTGCCGCCGTATGACAACTACTTTGCCGGCGGCGCGCGTTCCGTGCGCGGCTATCAGGACGGCTTTCTCGGCCCCCGGGACAGTTTCAACAATCCCTTCGGCGGCCAGTTCCTGACCACCATGCAGAACGAACTGGTAATTCCGACGTTCCTGGAAAGCGATAACAAGTCCACCCGGCTCAGCCTGTTCTATGACGTCGGCAACGTCTTCAGCGGCGCCGACGAGTTTGAATATGACGACCTGCGCAGTTCCGCGGGGGCGGCGTTCTACTGGTTTACGCCATTCTTCGGGCTGCTCCGGGTAAGCTATGCCGTGTACGTGGACGAGCGGCCGAATGACCGCGTGGACCGGTTTCAGTTCTCGTTCGGCGTCGGGCTCTAGCAGGCTGCCGCAGCGGTTGGCAGGCAACGGAACCCGGGGACCGGGCGCAATCAAACCATCGAGAGGTTAAATCGTGAGAGGAACAAAATTTCTGACGGCATTCGCGGCGGCGATGCTGCTGGCCGGTGGCGTAGCCCATGCGCAGGAATCGCTCAAGATCGCGGTGGTCAATCTGCCGCAGCTGGTCAGCCAGTCGCCACAGGCCCAGCGCGCCCGCGCCAATATGGAAGAGGAATTCACCGGCCGCCGGGACGATCTCCAGTCCCGTCAGGAAAAGCTGCGCGAGGACGTGCAGCGCCTGCAGCGTGACGGCTCGGTGATGAGCGCCGAAGCCCGCGATCAACTGGAGCAGAGCATCCGCGACCAGCAGCGCCGCCTGCAGCTGGCCCAGTCGGAGTTCAACGAGGACGTCCAGCGCGCCGAACAGAAGGCGATGGAAGGCTTGCGCGAGGACGTGCGCGCGGTGATCCAGGAATTCGCCGAATCTGGCAATTACGACCTTATCCTGGGCGATGGCGTGCTGTTCGCCACGGAGCAGGTGGACATTACCGGCCAGGTGCTCGAGCGCCTCAAATCCCGATAAGGGAAAAAGCCACGCCGGTGGCGTTTTCACTCCGCGACATCGCCGATCGTTTCGGGCTAACCCTGCAGGGTGACGGGGCGGGCCTGATCGAGGGTGTCTGTTCGCTGCAGCCGGGTATGCCGGGGCGGCTGAGTTTTCTCGCCGATCCCAAGCAGGCCGGTTTCCTGGCACAGACGGTCGCGGGGGCAGTGATCCTGGCCCCCGATATGGCCGACCGCTGCCCGGTGCCGGCGCTGATCGCCGACAATCCGCAGCTGGCCTATGCCCGGGTTGCGGCGCTGTTTCTGCCGCCACCGCCAGCCGCCGGCGTGCATCCGTCCGCGATCATCGACCCTGCCGCGCAGGTAGATGAGGGGGCGGCCATCGGCCCGCGCGTCGTGATCGAGGCGGGTGTCACCGTTGCTGCGGGTAGCGTGCTGTCGCCCGGTTGCGTTCTGGAAGCGGGTTGCAAGGTCGGGCCGGATTGCCGCATCGGCGCCAACGCCGTGCTGGGCCGGGGCGTGCGCCTGGGTGCCCGCGTACGGGTCGAGGCCGGGGCGGTGATCGGCGGCCGCGGATTCGGGCTGGCTCGTGACCGGGATGACTGGGTAGAGATTCCCCAGCTCGGTGGCGTGCGCCTCGAGGATGACGTGGAAGTCGGTGCCGGCTGCACCATCGATCGCGGCACCATCGGCGATACACTGCTCGAACGCGGGGTGAAGCTGGATGACCAGGTGCACATTGCGCACAACTGCCGCATCGGCGCCCTGACGGTGATCGCCGGGTGCACGGGCGTTGCCGGGAGCACGCAGATCGGCGCCCGCTGTATGATTGGAGGCGGTGTGGGTATCGGTGATCATCTGCGTATCGTCGATGATGTGGTACTCACCGGTGCCACGCAGGTGCCGTCCGACATCACAGAGCCGGGGATTTATTCCTCCACGCTCAAGGCGATGCCGGCCGGGGACTGGCACCGACGGCTGGCGCTGATCCGCAAGCTGGACCGCCTGGAACAGCGTCTGCGGGCGCTGGAAAAACCGGATAACGACAAGGGAGACAGGGCTTGAACCACCGCGACGACATCATCGGGATTCTGCGGCAGATACCGCACCGGTTTCCCTTTCTTCTGGTTGATCGGGTGCTGGAGTGTATTCCGGGCGAGCGCATCGCGGCGCTTAAGAACGTCTCGATGAACGAACCCTTCTTCCCGGGGCATTTCCCCGACCAGCCGGTGATGCCGGGGGTGCTGATCCTGGAAGCGCTGGCCCAGGCCGGGCTGTTGCTGGGGATGCGCACCGCCAATACCCGCGACGAGGGCACGCTGGTGTACTTCGCCGGCATCGACAAGGCACGGTTCAAGCGCCAGGTCATGCCCGGCGATCAACTGCGGCTGGAAGTGCAGATCATCTCGGCCAAGCGCCGGTTGTGGAAATTCCGCGGCGAGGCCTGGGTGGACGACAAACTGGCCTGCGCGGCGGACCTGATGGCCACGCCCGCGCGCCCCAACGGAGACAGCGATGCCGGTGATTGACCCCAGCGCCAGGGTCGATCCGGGGGCGCAGCTGGCAGACGACGTGGAGGTCGGCGCGTTCAGCGTGATCGGGCCGGATGTCGAGATCGGCGCCGGTACGCGCATCGGCCCGCACGTGGTGATCAGCGGCCACACCCGCATCGGCCGCGACAACCGGATCTTCCAGTTCTGCTCGGTAGGCGAGGAGCCCCAGCACCGCGGCTACAAGGGCGAGCCCACCCGCGTCGACATTGGCGATGGCAACACCATCCGCGAGTTCTGCAGTATCCACCGGGGCACGCTCTTCGACGAGGGTGTCACCCGCATCGGCAATCACAATCTGCTGATGGCCTACGTCCACATCGCCCACGACTGCGTGCTGGGCGACGGGATCACCATGGCCAATGGTGCCAGTCTCGCGGGCCACGTGAACCTGGCCGACCACTGCATTCTTGCCGGCTTCGCGATGGTCCACCAGTTCACCCAGGTGGGCACGCTGGCCTATCTCGGCTACAGCACGGGGGTCACTCGCGACGTACCCGCCTTCGTGCGTTGTTCCGGCTACACCGCACAGCCCCATGGCATCAATTCCGTGGGCATGCGGCGGCGTGGCTATACCGAGGAAGATGTGCGGTCGGTCAAACAGGCCTATCGTACTGTCTATCGCGCCAAGCTGCTGTTCGACACCGCCCGGGAAACCCTGGCGCCGCTGGCCGATGCCAATCCGGCAGCGGATATCTTCCTGGCGTCACTGAACCGCTCCAAACGCGGCATCATCCGGTAGCAGCCATGCACGATGCCGGCCCGCGGATCGCTGTCGTGGCGGGCGAGCTCTCGGGTGATACGCTCGGGGGCGGCCTTCTCGGGGCACTCAAGGCCCGTTATTCCGACGCCCGGTTTCTCGGGGTGACCGGTCCGGCCATGGCTGACGCCGGTTGCGAGGCTTTGGCTGGTATCGATGATCTGTCCCTGTTCGGTCTTGGCGAAGTGCTGCGGGAGATCCCCCGGCTGATCCGCCTGCGCCGCCATCTGATCGAGCGCATCACGGCCTGGCGGCCGGATGTGTTCATCGGCATCGATGCACCCTCGTTCAACACCGGCCTCGAGCGCCGGCTGCGGCTGGCGGGTATCCCGACCGTCCACTATGTCTGCCCCACAGCCTGGGCCTGGCGGGAACGGCGGGTTTATCACCTGCGCGAGGCTGCCGACATGATGCTGTCGATCTTCCCGTTCGAGGAGGCCTTCTTTCGGCGGCATCACGTGCCGGTTCGCTTCGTCGGCCATCCGCTGGCGGATGAACTGCCCCTGCACCCTGATGCGGATAGCGCCCGGCGTGCCCTGGGGCTCGCGTCCGACGCGACCTGGGTGGGCCTTCTGCCGGGCAGCCGCAACGCGGAAGTCGATCGTCTCGGTCCGCGCTTTCTGGCCACCGCACGCTGGCTGCATGCACGTCTGCCCGGGATTCGATTCGTGATTCCGGTAGCCAAGCCGTCGCTGCGCGAGAAGCTTGAAACCCAGTGCCGGGACCTGGCGCCGGAACTGGGAATCACGCTGATCGAAGGCCGGGCGCGGGAGGTAATGCGCGCCGCCAGCGTGGTGCTGACCGCCTCGGGTACCGCCACCCTCGAAGCGCTGCTGGCCAAGACCCCGATGGTGGTGGCCTACGCGGTATCGCCGGTCAGCTATCACATCGCCAAGACCCTGGACCTGATCAAGGTGCCCTGGGTGAGTATGCCCAACCTGCTCGCCGACCGGATGCTGGTGCCCGAAGTGCTGCAGAACGAGGCGCGGCCGGAGGTGCTCGGGCCCGGGCTGTATCGTCTGCTCACCTCGGAGGCCGCGCGCGCCGAGCAGATCGAGGCGTTCGAGAGCCTGCACGAGCAGCTGCGCCGCGGCGCCAGCCAGGGCGCGGCGAGGGCCGTGGCCGAAATCATCGAATCGCCGCCGTGGCACGCACAGCCGGCGTAGACGAAGCCGGCCGCGGTCCGCTGGCCGGGCCGGTGGTGGCGGCCGCCGTGATCCTGGCGGAGGGCGAGTTCAGCGGCCTGGCTGACTCCAAGACCCTGAGCGAAACCGCCCGCCGCCGGCTGGCCGGGGAAATTCGCGCCCGCGCCGTGGCCTGGGGGCTGGCCGTGGTGTCGCCTGCCGCCATCGATCATTTCAACATTCTCGAGGCCACCATGCGGGGCATGCAGCAGGCGGTGGCCCGGCTGGCGCCGCAGCCGGGGCGGGTGCTGGTGGATGGCAACCGCTGTCCGGGGCTGGCCATGCCGGCGCGGGCGATCGTGGGCGGCGATGCCACGGAACCGGCCATCAGCGCGGCATCGATTCTCGCCAAGGTGGCCCGCGATCAGCTGATGGTGGCGCTCGATCAGACCCACCCGGGCTACGGATTCGCGCAACACAAGGGGTATCCCACCGCCGCGCATCGGGCGGCGCTCGAGCGGCTCGGCCCCTGCATCGCACACCGGCAAAGCTTTGCGCCGGTACGCCGGGCCATGGCCGCGCGGGCAGCGCTGACCGGGGACGAGACGCTGCGTTAACATCCGGCCCATGCCGGCCGAATTCGTCCATCTGCGACTGCACACCGAATACTCGCTATCGGACGGGCTGGTGCGGATCAAGCCGCTGCTGGAGACTGCGCGCAACGCCGGCATGCCAGCGGTGGCGATCACCGACAACGCCAACCTGTTTGGCATGGTGAAGTTCTACCGCGCGGCGCTGGCTGTCGGTATCAAGCCGATCATCGGGGCCGACCTGTGGCTGCGTGAGCGCGCCGACGAGGCCCCGGCCCGGGCCACGCTGCTGTGCCAGGACGGCCGCGGCTATCGCAACCTCTGTGAAATCCTCACCCACACCTATCTGCACGGACAGCAGCGGGGGCAGGCGATTACCCATCCGGACTGGCTGGATGGGCGAACCGACGGTCTGATCGCCCTGTCCGGTGCCGATCACGGCGAGATCGGCCGGCTGTTGGCGGCCGGCAAGCCGGAACTGGCGCAAGCGGCCGCCAGACGCTGGCAGGCCCGTTTCCCCGACCGTTTCTACCTCGAGCTGACCCGCACCGGCCGGGCGGGCGAGGAAGCCTGTGTGGCCGCGAGCCTGGAACTGGGCCTGGCGCAGGACATCCCGGTGGTGGCTACCAATGACGTGCGCTTCCTCGATAGCGACGACTTCGAGGCCCACGAGGCCCGCGTGTGCATTCATCAGGGGACCACGCTGGCCGACCCCCGCCGAACCCGTCACTACACCGCCGAGCAGTACCTGAAGACGGCCGAGGAGATGGCTGCGGCCTTTTCCGATCTGCCCGAGGCCCTGACCAACACGGTGGAGGTGGCCCGGCGATGCAACCTGACGCTGTCGCTGGGGGAGAACTTCCTGCCGGATTTCCCCGTTCCCGAGGGACACACCGCTGCATCCCACCTGCGCTCGGAATCGGAAGCCGGCCTGGCTGAGCGGATGGCGGACCTGTTCCCGGACGCCGATGCCCGCACCGCGGCCGAGCCGGGTTACCGAAAGCGGCTGGATCACGAACTCGACGTGATCGAGTCGATGGGCTTTCCCGGCTACTTTCTGATCGTTGCGGATTTCATCGCCTGGGCCCGCGCCAATGCGGTGCCGGTGGGGCCGGGGCGCGGCTCCGGCGCCGGCTCGTTGGTGGCCTATGCGATCGGTATTACCGACCTTGATCCATTGAGTTATGATCTTTTGTTCGAGCGGTTTCTTAACCCCGAGCGAGTGTCCATGCCGGATTTCGATATCGATTTCTGCATGGACGGCCGGGACCGTGTGATCGAGTATGTGGCCCAGCGCTACGGCGAGGATCGGGTCTCCCAGATCATCACCTACGGCACCATGGCCGCCCGTGCGGTGGTGCGCGACGTGGGCCGGGTGCTGGGGCACCCCTACGGCTATGTCGACCGCATCGCCAAGCAGGTGCCGTTTGCCGTGGACATGACCCTGGAGCGGGCGCTGGGTGAGTCCGACGAGCTGCGCGAGGGCTACGACAACGACGACGAGGTCCGCTATCTGATCGATCTGTGCCTCAAGCTCGAGGGCCTCACCCGCAATCCCGGCAAGCACGCGGGCGGGGTGGTGATTGCCCCCAGCGACCTGATCGATTTCACCCCGCTGTACTGCGAACCCAACGGCGGCAACCGGGTGACGCAGTTCGACAAGGACGATGTCGAGGCGGTGGGTCTGGTCAAGTTCGATTTTCTTGGGCTGCGCACGCTCACCATCATCGACCGCGCGGTGGCGATCGCGAATCGGCGCCTTGAGGCCCAGGGCGGCGAGGCCATCGATATCCGCCACGTGCCGATGCACGACGCGCCCACCTACAAGCTGCTCAAGTCCGGTCATACCACCGCGGTGTTCCAGCTGGAGTCCGCCGGCATGCGGCGGCTGATCAAGCGGCTGCTGCCCGATCAGTTCGAGGACATCGTGGCGTTGGTGGCCCTCTACCGGCCGGGGCCGCTGGAATCGGGGATGGTGGAGGATTTCATCATTCGCAAGCACGGGCGGGCCAAGATCCAGTACCCGCACCCACGGCTGGAAGCGGTGCTCGAACCCACCTACGGGGTGATCCTGTACCAGGAACAGGTGATGCAGATCGCCCGCGAACTAGCCGGCTACAGCCTGGGTGGCGCGGATCTGCTGCGACGCGCGATGGGCAAGAAAAAGCCCGAGGAAATGGCCAAGCAGCGGGCCGTGTTCGTCGAGGGCGCCGAGGCCCAGGGCGTAGCCGGTGACACCGCGGCCTACATCTTCGACCTGATCGAGAAGTTTGCCGGCTACGGCTTCAACAAGTCGCACTCGGCGGCCTACGCGCTGGTGTCCTACCAGACCGCCTGGCTCAAGACCCATTACCCGGCCGCGTTCATGTGCGCGGTACTGTCCGCCGATATGGATCACACCGACAAGGTGGTGACCCTGATCGACGAGTGTCAGCGCATGGACATAGAGGTGCTGGGCCCGGACGTGAATGCCTCGGCCTACGATTTCTCGGTCGTTGACGATGGCACCATCCGCTACGGCCTGGGGGCGATCAAGGGCGTCGGGCGCGGCGCGATCGAGGCCATGATCGGCCAGCGCGAGGCGGGTGGCACCTTCGCCGATCTGCACGATTTCTGTCGCCGCATCGACACCGGCAAACTCAATCGACGCACCCTCGAGGCCCTGATCCGCGCCGGCGCGCTGGACCCCCTGGGCCCCAACCGCGCCAGCCTGATGGCCGGGCTGGGCGATGCCCTGGCCGCGGCGGTTCAGCACCGCAGTGCCGCCACCGTGGGCCAGAACGACATGTTCGGTCTGGACGCGGGCCCCGACGAGGCCGCCGGCCCGGGTCTGGCCACATTGCCCGAATGGCCGGAAGAAGAACGTCTCAAGGCCGAGCGCGATACCCTCGGGTTGTACCTGACCGGTCATCCCATCAACGCCTGGGAGCACGAGCTGCGGCATTTCACCAGCGGCCGCATCAGCGACCTGGTGGGCGATGGCGAACGGCCCAGCGAACGCAACGGGCGGCGCGAGGTCGTCATCGCCGGGCTGGTGGTGGAGCTGCGCCGCGTGCGCCGTGCCCGGCGGCTGATCATTACCCTGGATGACCGCAGCGGCCGCATCGAATGCCCGCTGTTCGAGGAGAAAGCCGCCCGCTTCGAGCACCTGCTGGCGCAGGACCAGTTGCTGGTGGTGCGGGGTCAGTTGCAGTGGGATGATTACACCGAGGCCTACCGCGTCCAGCCCGACGAGATCATGGATGTGGACGCCGCCCGGGAACGCTTTGCCAGCCGCTTGCTGTTACAGTTGTCCGCGTCGTCGTCGCCGGACATGCAGCAACTGGTGGGCTGTCTCGACCGGTATGGCGCGGAAGGTGGATGCCGGATCGTCGTGCGGTACGAAAACGCAGTGGGTCGGGGGGTTCTGACCATTCCGGACCGGCGCGTCCGGGCCTGCGAGGCCCTGTTGCAGGACCTGCGCGGCCTGCTCGGGCCGGAATCGGTGGATATCCGCTACCGCCGCCGCGGCGACGCATCCGCCGCCTGACGGCGATTGATCAGAAAAACCGGGAACGGCATGGCAACCAAAGACCTCGAGTATCTGGATTTCGAGAAACCGATTGCGGAACTGCAGGCAAAGATCGAGGAACTGCGGTTCGTGGCCGACGGCAGCGAAGTCAACCTTAACGAGGAGATCGGCCGCCTGGAGAGCAAGAGCCGCAGTCTCACCGAGGAAATCTTCGGCAAGCTGTCGCCCTGGCAGATCACCCAGCTGGCCCGGCACCCGCAGCGGCCCTACACCCGCGACTACATCGACGCGATCTTCAGCGATTTCGAGGAACTGCACGGCGACCGTCATTTCGCCGATGATTCCGCCATCATCGCCGGCCCGGCGCGCCTGGGCGGGCGGCCGGTGATGGTCATTGGTCACCAGAAGGGCCGTGACACCAAGGAAAAGATCCACCGCAACTTTGGCATGCCCAAGCCCGAGGGCTATCGCAAGGCTCTGCGCCTGATGCAGATGGCCGAGCGTTTCCGCATGCCGGTACTCACCTTCATCGACACGCCCGGCGCCTATCCTGGCATCGGCGCCGAAGAACGCAATCAGAGCGAGGCCATCGCCCGCAACCTGCTGGAAATGTCACGCCTGCGCACGCCCATCGTCTGCACCGTGATCGGGGAGGGCGGCTCTGGCGGGGCGCTGGCCATCGGCGTGGGGGATCACATAGCGATGCTGCAATACAGCGTCTATTCGGTGATCTCCCCGGAAGGCTGCGCTTCCATTCTCTGGAAAAGCTCGGGCAAGGCGCAGGAGGCTGCCGACGCGATGAAGCTCACCGCCCGAAGCCTTTACGAACACCGGCTGATCGACGAGATCATCCCCGAGCCGCTGGGCGGTGCCCACCGGGATTTCGACGCCATGGCCAACCGCCTCGGCGAGCGCCTGGATGCGGCGGTCAACCAGTTGCTGGGCACCGGCGGCACCGATCTGGTCAACGGCCGGCACGAACGCCTGATGCGTTTCGGCGACTTCAAGGCCTGAACCGGGCCCAGCGGTGGCGTCGCCGCGCGAGCGAATCCGGGCCGCCCTGACCGATCTGGTCGACCCGGCCAACGATGACCGCTGGCTGGTGGCATTCAGCGGCGGCGTGGATTCCTCGGTCCTGCTGCATGAACTCGACGCCGTCGTCCCGGGCCGTGTGCGGGCCGTCCATGTCTGCCACGGCATGCATGCCGATTGCGGGCGCTGGGTCGATCACTGCCGGGCGGTCTGCGAGGGGCTGGGGCTGACGCTCGAGCGGCGCGACGTGACGGTGGCGACGGGGCAGGGTGAGAGCCCCGAGGCGGCGGCCCGCGATGCCCGCTACCGGGCGCTGACTGCGGCGCTGCAGCCGGATGAACGGCTGGTCACCGCCCATCATGCGGATGATCAGGCCGAGACCTTCCTGCTGCAGGCATTGCGTGGCAGCGGCGTGGCCGGGTTGGCCGCCATGCCCCAGTCTCCCGCAGACTCGCAACCGGTGCGGCCGTTTCTGGGCCTTACCCGCGCCGATCTTCTGGCCCGGGCGCGGGAACTGGGGCTGACCTGGATCGAGGACCCCAGCAATCAGGATGATGCGGTGGACCGGGCCTATCTGCGTGGACGGGTCTGGCCGTCGCTGGCGGCACGCTGGCCGGCGGCGGCGACATCGCTGTCCCGCGCCGCCGCCAGTGCCGCGGAAGCGCGCCGGCTGCTCGACGAGCTGGCGGCGGCGGATCTGGCCGGAAGCGCCCGGGACGACACCCTCGATGTCGAGGCCCTGCGCCAGCTCGGCGCCGACCGGCAGCGCAACCTGCTGCGGTACTGGCTGCGCGGGCTGGGTCTGAGCTGTCCCGATCAGCGTCATCTGGCGCAGATCCGGCTACAGGCGTTGGGCGCGGCGGCCTCGCGTCAGCCTCGCGTTACCTGGCCGGGGGCGGAACTGCGCCGCTTCGGGGGCCGGCTGTTCGCGTTTACCCCGCTAGCGTCAGTGCCGGCCGGCTGGGCGGTGGACTGGGATGGCAGGGGTCCGCTGGCCCTGCCGGGCGACCTGGGGGAGCTTCATGCCGAGACGTCGTGCCCGGTCCCGTTGCGGGTGCAATTGCGGCGCGGTGGGGAACGCCTGCGGCTGCCGGGACGCGATCATCACGCCTGTCTGGGCGAACTCTTCCGGCAGGCGGGCGTCCCACCCTGGGTGCGCGAACGGCTGCCGCTGGTGTTCGCCGACGACCGGCTGGTAGCGGTGGCCGACTGGCTGGTTGCCGACCCCGCCGAACTACCGGCCGGCGCCGTTCTGCCGCCGCTGCGCTGGTCCACCCGCCTGCCCGGCTGGCCGCCCGCCACGTTGTGAGGCCGGGGGGATTGGGCTAGCATGGCGTGCTGACGCGTTCGCGCCCGTCAATTACCGCTTACCTTCTCGCTTCCGGGACCCGCATGACCTCCGAATCGTCGGCGACTCGCTATATCTTCGTGACCGGCGGGGTGGTTTCCTCCCTCGGCAAGGGCATTGCCGCCGCGTCGCTGGGATCATTGCTGGAGTCGCGCGGGCTCGATGTCTCCATGATCAAGCTTGACCCGTATCTGAATGTGGATGCGGGCACCATGAGCCCGTTTCAGCACGGTGAGGTCTATGTCACCCGCGACGGGGCGGAAACCGACCTGGACCTCGGGCATTACGAGCGCTTCCTGAAGCACCGCACCTCCCGGCTTTCCAATTTCACCACCGGCCAGATCTACAACAACGTGATCAGTCGGGAACGCCGTGGCGACTATCTGGGCGGCACGGTGCAGGTGATTCCGCACATCACCGATGAGATCAAGCGCTGCATCCTGGAAGGGGCCGAAGGCGCCCAGGTCTGCCTGGTGGAGATCGGCGGCACGGTCGGTGACATCGAAAGCCTGCCGTTTCTCGAGGCCATTCGTCAGCTCGGGGTGGAACTGGGCCGTGACCGCGTGCTGTTCATGCATCTCACGCTGGTGCCCTACATCTCCTCCAGCGGGGAGATGAAGACCAAGCCCACCCAGCATTCGGTGAAGGAACTGCGCTCCATCGGCATCCAGCCGGACGTGCTGGTGTGCCGGGTGGATCGGCCGCTGCCCGACGGCGAGCGGCGCAAGATCGCGCTGTTCACCAACGTCAACGAGCGCCACGTCATCGCCGCCGAGGACGTGGACGACATCTACAAGATTCCTTCGCTGCTGCAGGCGCAGCACCTGGACGGGCTGGTGATCGACCACTTCGGTCTCAGCGCCGGCCCGGCCGATCTGTCCGGCTGGGGTGAGCTGGTGGCCGCTCGCGCCCGGCAGGACGTGGACGTCAACGTGGCCATGGTCGGCAAGTACGTGGATCTGGCCGACGCCTACAAGTCGGTCAACGAAGCGCTGGCCCACGCCGGGCTGCATACCCGTACGCGGGTCAACATCCGTTACGTAGATTCCGAACAGATTGAAACCGAGGGTCCGGGCGTACTGGACGGCTGTGACGCCGTGCTGGTCCCCGGCGGTTTCGGCGAGCGCGGCATCGAGGGCAAGATTCTCGCCGCCCGCCATGCCCGTGAATCGGGGATTCCGTATCTGGGTATATGCCTGGGCATGCAGGTGGCAGCAATCGAGTTTGCCCGCCATGTGGCCGGCCTGACCGGCGCCCACAGCACCGAGTTCCAGCCCTACGCCAACGAACCGGTGATCGCGCTGGTCACCGAATGGCACGATGTCGCCGGCGGGGTGGAGCGGCGCAGCGAAAGTTCGGACCTGGGTGGCACCATGCGCCTGGGCGAGCAACGATGCGATCTCGTCGCCGGCAGTCTGGCCGCGCGGCTCTACGGCCGCGAGCAGGTGCTGGAGCGCCACCGGCACCGCTACGAATTCAATAACCAGTACCGGCAGGTGCTCAGCGACCACGGCCTGACGTTTTCCGGCTTCTCGGTCGAGGACGATCTGGTGGAAATTCTGGAGCTGGCCGACCATCCCTGGTTTCTGGGCTGTCAGTTCCATCCCGAATTCACCTCCACGCCGCGCGACGGGCATCCGCTGTTCATCGGATTCGTCAGCGCGGCGCGCGAACGCCGGACCGCATGAATCTCTGCGGTTTCGAAGTGGGGCCGCGGGCGCCGCTGTTCGTCATTGCCGGCCCGGATACGCTGGAATCCCCGCAGCTGGCGCTGGATGTGGCCGGCCACCTGGCCGAGGTCACCCGCGAGCTGGGCATTCCCTACGTATTCAAGGGCTCGTTCGACAAGGCCAACCGCAGTTCGCATGACAGTTATCGCGGGCCGGGCCTGGACGCGGGGCTGAAGATTCTCCAGTCGGTACGCGAGCAGATCGGCGTGCCGGTGCTCACCGACGTCCACACCGAGGAACAGATTGCCCCGGTGGCCGAGGTGGTGGACGTACTGCAGACCCCGGCCTTTCTCTGCCGCCAGACCGATTTCATCCAGCGGGTGGCGGCCTGCGGCCGGCCGGTCAACCTGAAGAAGGGGCAGTTCGTGTCGCCCTGGGACATGGCCCGCATCGTGGAGAAGGCGGTGGCCGCCGGCGGCGGTGATCGGCTGATGCTGTGCGAGCGTGGTTTCTGTTTCGGCTACAACAACCTCGTAGTGGACATGCGCGGCCTGGCCGCCATGCGCGACCACGGCTGCCCGGTGGTGTTCGATGCCACCCACTCGGTACAGCTGCCGGGCGGGCAGGGGGCCGTGTCCGGCGGTCAGCGGGAATACATTCCGGTCCTGGCGCGGGCCGCGGTGGCGGCCGGCGTGGCGGGGGTGTTCATGGAAACTCACCCGCAGCCCGATGAAGCGCTGTGCGACGGGCCGAATTCGCTACCCCTGAACCGGGTGCGCGAGTTGCTGGAGACACTGCAAGCGCTGGACAGTGTCGCCAAACGTCATCCTTATCTCGAAGAGTCTTTTTAATCTAGTTGGTTGGTAAATAGAGTTTATGTCGAAAATCAAGTCGATCAAGGGTCTTCAGGTCATCGATTCCCGCGGACATCCCACGGTGGCCGCCGAGGTGCTGCTCGAATCCGGCGCGGTGGGACGGGCGATGGTGCCGTCCGGCGCCTCCACGGGTTCGCTCGAGGCGGTTGAACTCCGCGACGGCGACAAGGACCGGTTTCTGGGCCGCGGCGTGACCAAGGCCGTGGCCAATGTCAACGGGGAGATCGGCCGGGCGCTCAAGGGCTTCGACGCCGACGACCAGGCTGGTCTGGACCAGCGCATGATCGATCTAGACGGCACCGACAACAAGGGCAGGCTCGGCGCCAACGCCATTCTCGGGGTCTCGCTGGCCACCGCTCATGCGGCCGCCGCGGACGCCGGCGAGATGCTCTACCAGCACCTCGGCGGGGATGACGCCCGAGAGCTGCCGGTGCCCATGATGAACGTGATCAACGGCGGCGCCCACGCCGACAACAACGTCGATCTGCAGGAATTCATGATCCTGCCTACCGGCGCCAAATCCTTTTCCGATGCGGTACGTTGCGGCGCGGAGATCTTCCAGCACTTGAAAAAGCTGCTGGCCGAACGGGGCCAGAATACCGCGGTGGGCGACGAGGGCGGTTTCGCCCCGGATCTGCCCTCCAACGCGGCGGCGCTGGAAACGCTGGTCACCGCCATCGAGCGGGCCGGCTATACGCCGGGCAAGGATGTCTGGCTGGGGCTGGATGTGGCCAGCAGCGAGTTCTACCGCGACGGCCGCTACCATCTGGCCTCCGAAAACAAGGACTTCCACGCCCCCGGTTTCGTCGATTATCTGGCCGGGCTGGTGGCCGAGTATCCGATCCTCACCATCGAGGACGGCATGGCCGAGGACGACTGGGACGGCTGGAAGCTGCTCACCGACCGGCTGGGCGACAAGGTACAGCTGGTGGGCGATGACCTGTTCGTCACCAACACCCGTATCCTGCGCCAGGGCATCGACGCCGGTGTGGCCAACGCCATCCTGATCAAGCCCAACCAGATCGGTACCCTCACCGAAACCCTGCGGGCGATCGATCTTGCCACCCGCTCCGACTATGCGGCGGTGGTGTCACATCGTTCCGGCGAAACCGAGGACGCCACCATCGCCGACCTGGCCGTGGCCACCCGTGCCACCCAGATCAAGACCGGGTCGATGTCCCGTTCCGACCGGGTGGCCAAGTACAACCGGCTGCTGGCCATCGAGGCGGCGCTGGGTGATCGGGCGAAATACCCCGGCCGCGGGGCGTTCCCCGTCTAGACGGCAGGCGGGGGATCACATCTCGCGGCTTGTGCATTTGCGTCGGTGGAGCGCTACACTCCGCCCATGGACCGCATCGCCATCATTGCGCTGTGCCTGCTCATCGCCGGATTGCAGTTCCGGCTGTGGGTGGGTGACGGCGGGTATGCCGATACCCACCGGCTGAGCCAGGAGATCGAAACCCTGGCCGGCGAGAACGAGGTGCTGCGCGCCCGCAACGACGCGATGGCCGCCGAAATCGCCGAGCTCGACGACGGCGGCAAGGCGATGGAAGGCCGCGCCCGGTCCGATCTGGGCATGATCAAGCAAGGCGAGCAGTTCTACCTGGTCATCGATCGCCGTTGACCGGCGCTCCCGCCCCCGGACCCGATCCCGTTGTCTCGCTGCCCACCGCCGGGCCGGCTCCGGATGCCTGCGCGCTGATGCGTGCCGAGGATGCGGATTTCCGGGTCGAGGAGCTGATGCCCGTCACCCTGACCGGGCAGGGCGAGCACCTCTGGCTGCAGGTCCGCAAGACCGGCTGGAACACCGCGGCCGTGGCAGACCGGCTGGCCGACCATTACGGCCTGCGTTCCCGCGACATCGGCATGGCCGGCCTCAAGGACCGACACGCGGTCACCACCCAGTGGTTTTCCCTGCCGGTGCCGATCAAGCAGGCGCCCCCCGACCCGCCGGATCTGGATGGCGTCGAGTGGCTGGCGATGACCCGCCACGACCGCAAACTGCGCCGCGGCACGCATAGGGGCAACCGGTTCGAGCTATGCCTGCGGTCGGTCGCGGGTGATCGCGACCGGATCGAACAGGCACTCGCCCGTGTACGCGATGCCGGCGTCCCCAACTACTTCGGCGCCCAGCGCTTCGGCAACGGGGCCGGCAATCTGGATCTGGCCGACCAGCTTTTCGCCGGCCGGCGGATGAAGCCCGCCGGGCGCAGCTTCGCGCTGTCGGCCGCGCGTTCCCATCTTTTCAACCAGGTACTGGCGCGGCGGGTCGAGCAGGGCGACTGGAACCGGTTGTTGCCCGGCGAATTCGTCTGTCTGGCCGGCAGCCAGAGCGGCTTTCAGCCGCCGGATGACGAAATCGCCGGCGACACCCTGCAGCGCCGGCTGGCGGAATTCGACATCCATCCCAGCGGCCCGTTGCCCGGCCGTGGCCGGCCGGAGGTCGCGGGCGAGGTGCTGGCACTGGAAAACGACGTGACGGCGCCCTTCGAGGCCTGGCTGGCCGGTCTGGTCAAGCACAAGGTGGATGCCGCCCGCCGGCCGCTGCGGGCGGTGGTGCCGGATCTGGCCTGGGACTGGCCGGACGCGGATTCCCTGCGAATGCGCTTCTCGCTGCCGTCCGGCAGTTTTGCCACCATGCTGGTACGCGAGATCATCGACGTGACCGAGCCCGCAAGAGAGCGACCCGCCGAGTCGGCATGACCGACGCCAGCCTGCTCTACATCGCCGATCCCATGTGTTCCTGGTGCTACGGATTCGGTCCGGAGATGCGCCGGCTGGTGGCCGCCTACGGCGACCGGATCGGGGTGGAGCTGATTGCCGGCGGCCTGTATCCGGGCAATGCGATGGTTCTGCCCCCGGGCCAGCGCCGCTGGGTACTGCACCACTGGGCCGAGGTACAGGCGCATACCGGACTGCCATTCGACTTCGACGCTGCCATGCCCGAGGGCTTTGTCTACGACACCGAGCCGGCTTGCCGGGCGGTGGTGGCCATGCGCCGGCTGGCCCCGGACATGGCGCTGGCCTACTTCGACCGGCTACAGGGGGCCTTCTATCGCCAGGCCCGCGACCTGACCGATGACGCCGTGCTGGTCGAGCTGGCCGGGGACCTGGCGCCGGATGCGGCGGCGTTTACCGCCTGCCTGAACGACCCGGATACCCGCGAGGCCACCCAGGGGGATTTCCACCGTCGTCATCAGTTCGGGGTTCGCGGCATGCCGGCAGTGATTCTCAGCGATGCGCGCGGCTACAAGCGTCTCACCGAGGGCTATCAGCCGTTCGACACGCTGCGCAAGCGCCTGGAAAAGCGGCTCACGCGCGTTTGAGCAGCACGTAGACGGCCCCGGTGCCACCGTCCACCCGGCGCGCCGAGCAGTAGGCCAGCACCTCGTTGCGCTGGCGCAGCCAGCCGGCCACCTTCTGGCGGAGTACCGGGCCGCGGTTGCCCGAACGTAGCCCCTTGCCGTGGATGATGCGCACGCAGCGGTAATCGAGTTCGCGGGCCTCCGCCAGGAATACCGCGAGCGCATGGCGGGCGGTGTTCACGAACTGGCCGTGCAGGTCCAGCTCGGCATCGCAGCGGTACTGGCCGCGGCGCAGGCGGCGCAGGGTGGCCAGCTGGATGCCGGGCCGGCGAAACATGAATTCCTCGCCGGTTTCCACGTCCTCCGGGTCCTGATCGAGCAGGGAGGCGATCACCGCGGCCTCGTCGGCCTCGCGCGACAGCGGGCGGGTCGATGGCGTGGCCGGCTCCGGCCGGCGCCGCTGACTGCCGATCAGGGGCGCGGCGTCGGCGGCTTCGCGCCGAAACAGCTCGCGTTCCTCCGGGGTCAGTGTCCTGGTCGGTTTTCGATCCATGGCGATCAGCGGTTGGCGGCCCGATGCGCTACCATAACGGCTGCTGCCGCGCCGGTATTCGGCGCCACTTTATAACCATTATCAGCACCCTGCATGCGCATTCTGCTCTCCAATGACGACGGGTGCCACGCACCCGGCCTGACCTGCCTGCGCCAAACCCTGGCCGCAGCCGGCCATGAGCTGGTCACCGTGGCGCCGGACCGCAATCGCAGCGGCGCCAGCAACTCCCTGACGCTGGAACAGCCGCTGCGGGTGCGTTCCCACGAGGACTCGGTGTACTGCGTGGACGGTACTCCCACTGATTGCGTGCACATCGCGCTCACCGGCCTGCTCGACTGGGAACCGGATATGGTGGTCTCTGGCATCAACGCAGGCGCCAATCTGGGCGACGACGTGCTCTATTCGGGCACCGTGGCCGCAGCCACCGAGGGTCGCTTTCTCGGCCTGCCGGCGGTGGCGGTGTCACTGCACGGCGAGTCGCCGTCCCACTATGACACCGCCGCACAGGTCGCAGTTTCCATTGTCGATCTGCTCCAGCGTGACCCGCTGCCGGCCGATACCATTCTCAACGTGAATGTCCCGGACTGTCCGCTGCACGAACTGGCCGGCCACGAGGCCACGCGCCTGGGCAACCGCCACCGCGCCGAGCGGGTGGTGCGCCAGAACGATCCGCGCGGCAATCCCATCTACTGGATCGGCCCCGCCGGGGCCGAGTCCGACTCCGGCCCAGGTACCGATTTCCACGCGGTGGCGAGCAAACGGGTGTCGGTAACGCCGATCCAGACCGATGTCACCCGGTTCGCCGCGCTGGACCAGATCGCGGGGTGGGTGCGGGGCCTGTGACCGGCGTGACACGGCATCCGCACGCCCGCGGTCTGGGCGTGACGTCGCAGCGGGCGCGCGACCGGCTCGTGGCCGGGCTGCGTCAGGCCGGGGTCACCCACGAGGCGGTGCTCGAGGCGATGGCCCGCGTGCCGCGCCATGCGTTCATCGACGAAGCCCTGTCCTACAAGGCCTACGAGGACACGGCGCTGCCCATCGGCCACGCCCAGACCATTTCCCAGCCGTTCGTGGTGGCGCACATGACCGCGCTACTGTTGGGCGAGGGCGACCCGCCGGATACGGTGCTGGAAATCGGCACCGGCAGCGGCTACCAGGCCGCGGTGCTGGGCGAGTTGGTGAGGTCCGTCTACAGCCTGGAGCGAATCCCGCCGCTGTATCAGCGGGCCCGGGCCTGCCTGCGGGAGCTGGGCTACATCAACGTGCGGGTGCGGTTATCCGACGGCACGCTGGGCCTGCCCGATTACGGGCCATTCGATGGCATCCTGATTACCGCCGCCGGCGAGGAGGTGCCCGCCGCGCTGCTGGATCAGCTCGCCGACGGCGGCCGGCTGGTGGCGCCGGTGGGGGCACCGGGCAATCAGCGCCTTATGGTGATGCAGCGCCACGGCCGCGACGTCACCACCCGCGAGCTGGATCCGGTGAGTTTCGTGCCGCTGGTGGCGGGACTGGAATGACCCGAATCTGGCGACGGCTCTACGATGCCGTGTTGCGGGCGTCGGCCCATCCCCGGGCCAGCTGGTGGCTGGCGGGGCTGAGTTTCTCCGAATCCTCCTTCTTTCCCGTTCCGCCGGACGTGATGCTCGCGCCCATGTGCCTGGCGCGGCCGGAGCGGGCCTGGCGGTTTGCCCTTATCACCACGCTGGCCTCGGTCGTGGGCGGGGTGGCCGGGTATGCCATCGGTGTGTTCCTGCTCGACGCGGCCACCGTCTGGATGCAGACCATGGGCTACTGGACCGGCTACCTGCGGGTTCGCGACTGGTTCGCCGACTGGGGCTTCCTGGCGGTGCTGGTGGCGGGTTTCTCGCCCATTCCCTACAAGGTGTTTACGATTGCGGCAGGTGCCGGCGCCATGCCGCTGCTGCCGTTCGTCGCCGCCTCGGCCATTGGCCGGGGCGGGCGGTTCTATCTGGTGGCGGCGCTGGTGCGCTGGTTCGGCCCGGCGCTGGAGCGTCAACTGTTGCGGTACGTCGATTGGATCGGATGGACAATGGTGCTGCTCATCGCCGTCGGAGTGCTCTGGTACCAGTTGTAGCGCTGCTGGTGGCAGCGCTGCTGGCGGGCTGCTCCCTGCGGCAGACGTTCCGGCCCGAACTGCACACCGTGGCGCGGGGCGAGACGCTGTACTCGATTGCCTGGGATTACGGCGTCAAGTGGCAGAATCTGGCCCGCTGGAACGATATCGATCCGCCGTACACGATTTATCCCGGTCAGGAACTCACGCTGGACCCCTATGGCCCGGTGCGGGCCGAGTCGCCGTCATCCGGCAAGGCCGAGGAAACCACCCGCACCGCCCGCCGTCAGCCCGCCGCCAGCTCCGCGCCGGCCCCGGTGCCGACCCGGCCTGCCAGCCGCCCGCGGCCGGAAGGCTGGCGCTGGCCGGCCGGCGGCGCGGTGCTGCGGGCCTATACCGGCGGCGAATCGCTTAGCGGCATCGACATAGGCGGCAAGGCGGGCGACACGGTGCATGCCGCCCAGGCCGGACGGGTGGTCTACAGCGGGACCGGGCTGAAGGGCTACGGGAATCTGGTGATCATCAAGCACGACGAGCAATTCCTGTCGGCCTATGGCTACAACCGCAAGCTGCTGGTCGAGCAGGGCCGGCAGGTGAAGGTAGGCGAGGCGATCGCGGAAATGGGTGTCGGCCCCAACCAGCAGCCGGCGCTGCACTTCGAGGTCCGCCGCGACGGCGCGCCGATCAACCCGCGCGAGGTGCTGCCGCCGCGTTGATCTGGTTGCGGGGCGGGCTTTCTGGCAAAATTCCGCCATTGCGTCGCAGGTGCGGCGCGGGGATGGGCCGCCCTCGGGGCGGCTCATTCATTCGTGATCAGCCCGTTGCCGGAGCCCACGCGTTTGTCCTCCTCGAAAGCCAGCTTCCCCCGTATCGAACGGCTGCCGCCGTACGTTTTCAGCATCGTCAATGATCTGAAGAAGGCGGCGCGAGCGCGCGGGGAGGACATCATCGATCTGGGCATGGGCAATCCCGATCAGCCCACGCCGCAGCACATCGTCGACAAGATGGTGGAAGTCACCCAGCGCGGGGACACTCACCGCTATTCGGTGTCCCGGGGCATTCCGCGGCTGCGGCTGGCGATCTGCGACTGGTACAAGCGGCGCTACGACGTCGAACTGGACCCGGACAGCGAGGCCATCGTGACCATTGGCTCCAAGGAGGGTCTGGCCCATCTGATGCTGGCCACGCTGGAGCGGGGCGACCAGGTGCTGGTGCCCAATCCGGCCTATCCGATTCATCCCTACGGCGCGGTGATTGCCGGGGCCGATGTGCGCCACGTGCAGCTGACCCCGGGCTCCGATTTCTTCGAGGAACTGGAAAAGGCGATCAAGGAGTCCTGGCCGCGTCCGAAGATGATGCTGCTGAATTTTCCCTGCAATCCGACCACGGAATGCGCCACGTTCGAATTCTTCGAAAAGGCGGTGGCGATGGCGAGGGAATACGATCTGTGGATCGTGCAGGACCTGGCCTATGCCGACCTGGTGTTCGATGGCCACGAGGCGCCGTCGATCCTGCAGGTGCCGGGTGCCAAGGAAGTGGCGGTGGAGTCGTTCTCGCTGTCCAAGAGCTACAACATGCCCGGCTGGCGGGTGGGCTTCCTGTGCGGCAATCCCACGCTGATTGCCGCCCTGGCCAAGATGAAGTCATATCTGGATTACGGCATGTTCACGCCGGTGCAGGTGGCAGCCATCGCCGCCCTCAATGGCCCGCAGGAATGCGTGACCGAAATCCGCGAGATGTACCGCGCCCGGCGCGACGTGTTCTGTGACGGGCTCAACGAGATCGGCTGGGAAGTGGAAAAGCCGAAGGCGACGATGTTCGTCTGGGCGCCAGTGCCGGAAATGTACCGGGCGGAAGGGTCGCTGGAATTCTCCAAGCGGCTGCTGCGCGATGCCGAGGTGGCGGTGTCGCCGGGCGTGGGCTTCGGCCAGTACGGTGATGATCACGTGCGCATCGGGCTGATCGAGAATGAACAGCGAACCCGCCAGGCGCTGCGCAACATCAAGCGTATGCTGCGGCGGGATTCGGCCATTGCATGACGGCCTGAACCGGCCATTTGCGGCGCCGCCATTCGGGGTGGCGCCGCGCGTTAAACGAAGGGAGACATCAGCGTGAAACCGGTCAATGTCGGTCTGTTGGGCCTGGGCACCGTGGGTGCCGGCACCGTCAATCTGCTGACGAACAACGCGAAGGAGATCGGACGGCGCGCCGGCCGTGTGGTGCGCATTACCCATGCGGCGGTGCAGAACCTCGACAAGCCGCGGGAATGCGCCACCGACGACATCCGGCTGACCACCGACCCGTTCGCGGTGGTCAACGATCCGGATATCGACGTGGTGCTCGAGCTGATCGGCGGCGAGGACGACGCCTACAAGCTTGTGATGGCCGCGATCGAGCAGGGCAAGCACGTGGTTACCGCTAACAAGCACCTGATCGCGCTGCACGGCAACGAAATCTTCGCGGCCGCCGACAAGCACGACGTCGTGGTCACGTTCGAGGCCGCCGTGGCGGGCGGCATTCCCATCATCAAGGCGATCCGTGAGGGTCTGGCTGCCAACCACATCGAATGGCTGGCCGGCATCATCAACGGTACCGGCAACTTCATCCTCAGCCAGATGAAGTTCGAGGGTGCCGATTTCGCCGAGGCCCTGGCCGAGGCCCAGGCGCTGGGCTATGCCGAGGCCGATCCCACCTTCGACGTGGACGGCATCGACGCCGCCCACAAGCTGGCGATCCTGGGTTCCATCGCCTTCGGCGTTCCGCTGTCGTTCGACCGCATCTATACCCAGGGCATTCGCGGCATCCACGCCGACGACATCGCCTATGCCGAGGAAATGGGCTACCGCATCAAGCACCTGGGCATCGCCCGGCGCAACGACGGCAGCATCGAGTTGCGTGTGCATCCCACGCTGGTCTCGGAAAAGGCGCTGCTGGCGAACGTGGAAGGCGAGAAGAACGCGGTGATGGTCTACGGCGACGCCGTGGGCCCGACCGTCTACTACGGCGCCGGCGCCGGCGCCGGTCCCACCGCCTCGGCGGTGGTTGCCGATCTGATCGACACCGTGCGCATCATGAGCGTCGATCCCACCGGCCGGGTGCCGCATCTGGCCTTCCAGCCGGATCAGATCACCGACACGCCGATCCTGGGCAACGAGGGCTTCTTCTGCGGGCACTACTTCCGGGTGCAGGTGGCCGATGAACCGGGCGTGATGTCCCAGATCACCGGCCTGCTGGCCCAGCACGAGATCAGCATCGAGGCGATCCTGCAGAAGGACCCGGAAACCGCCGGCGACGACGCTCTGATCATCATCGTCACCAAGCCGGTGATAGAGGGCCAGATGATGAAGTTCTTCGACAGCCTGGATGATCTGCCGTACACGCGGCCCGGGCTGGTGCACATGCGTGTGGCGCAGTTTGAAGATTGATCGCTGCTTCTGAACACGAACCGCAACGCACGCAAAGGTCGCAAAGCGTTATTTTCCTGAAAGCCGCTGCTGGCGCATATCCGTTCTTCTTTGCGCCCCTTGCGGTGGGCGTGTAGGTAACCATTCGTATGAGCAATCGTTATACAGGTTTGATCGAACGCTACCGGGATCGGCTCCCGGTCGCGGATGATGCCCGGCTGATCAGCCTGGGGGAGGGCGCTACGCCGCTCATCCGCCTGCACAACATCCCGCGCGACATTGGGTTCGGCGGCGAGCTATACGTCAAGTACGAGGGGCTCAATCCCACCGGCTCGTTCAAGGATCGCGGCATGACCATGGCCGTGACCCAGGCGGTGGCAGAGGGCGCCAAGGCCATCATCTGCGCGTCCACCGGGAATACCTCGGCCGCGGCGGCCGCCTATGCGGCACGGGCGGGCATCACCGCCTTCGTGCTGATTCCGGACGGCAAGATCGCCATGGGCAAACTCGCCCAGGCGATGATGCATGGCGCCCGCATCATCCAGATCGCCGGCAACTTCGACGCCGGCATGCGGCTGGTGCGCGAAGTGGCCGGGCAGACGCCGGTGACCATCGTCAACTCGATCAACCCCTACCGCCTGCAGGGGCAGAAGACGGCCGCGTTCGAGATCGTCGAGGACCTCGGCCGCGCGCCGGACTACCACTGCCTGCCGGTGGGCAATGCCGGCAACATCACCGCACACTGGATCGGCTACAGCGAATGCGCCGCCACTCATCACGACGCGGTCACCAAGGCCTGCAGCTACTGCGGCGGACGCTGCGCCTACGCCGGCGGCGGCAACGGCGAGCGCCCCACCATGGTGGGTTACCAGGCCAACGGCAGCGCCCCGTTCCTGCGCGGTTCGATGGTGGATGATCCCGATACCGTGGCCACTGCCATCCGCATCGGGCATCCGCAGAGCTGGGATGCTGCCTGGGTGGTGCGCGAGGAATCCGGCGGCTGGTTCGATGAACTCACCGACGAGGAAATCCTGGCCACCCAGAAGCAGCTGGCCGCCCGCGAGGGCGTGTTCTGCGAGCCGGCGTCGGCGGCATCCCTGGCCGGGGCCCTGCGCGACATCAGCCGTGGCCGCATTGCCGACGGCACCAGCGTGGTGTGCACGCTCACCGGCCACGGGCTGAAGGACCCGGACATCGCCATCAGCCAGGGCAGCGGGATCGAAACCGTGCCGGCCACGCTGGATGCGGTCAGCGCGGTGATCGGCGAAGCGGTCTGACGCCGCGGTTGGTGGCCGAGGCTGAACTCCACCGCATCCCGGCCCGGGACGGAGCCGGGCTGGTGCTGCGCCGCCGCCCGCTTCAGGCTGCCATCGACGCACTGCCGGCCTCGCTGCCGGCGCTGCTGCGCCGCGTCTACGCCGCCCGCGGGGTAGGTGACGCCGACGCGCTGTCGCTGGACCTCGCCCGCCTGCCGGACTTTCGCCAGCTTGCCGATATCGATGCTGCCTGCGACCTGATCGAGCAGGCGCTCACCGAAGACCAGCGCATCCTGGTGGTGGGGGATTTCGATGCCGACGGCGCTACGGCCACCGCTCTGGTCGTGAACCTGCTGCGTGCTTTCGGCGGCCGACAGGTGGATTACCTGGTGCCGGACCGGGCCCGCCACGGCTACGGCCTGAGCCCGTCCGTGGTCGAGGCGGCCAGCGAGCTGCGCCCGCAGCTGATCATCACCGTGGACAACGGCATCGCCAGCCACGACGGCGTCACCGCCGCCCATGCACTGGGGTGCCGGGTGCTGGTCACCGATCACCATCTGCCCCCGCCCGAGCTGCCGGCCGCCGATGCCATCGTCAATCCCAACCGCTTGGATTGCCCCTTTCCGGACAAGGCGCTGGCCGGGGTCGGGGTGATCTTCTACGTCATGCTCGCCCTGCGGGCGCGGCTGCGGGAACGCGGCTGGTTCCGCGACCAGGCGGAGCCGGTGCTGGCGGATTATCTCGATCTGGTGGCCCTGGGCACGGTGGCCGACGTGGTACCGCTGACCCACACCAACCGCGTGCTGGTGAGCCAGGGGCTCAAGCGCATTCGCCGCGGCCGCACCCGGCCAGGCATTGCCGCCCTGGCGCAGGTGGCCGGACGCGAACTCAACCGGCTGGTGGCCACCGACATCGGCTTCGGCCTGGCCCCGCGTCTGAACGCGGCCGGGCGGCTAGACAACATGGCGCTGGGGGTGGAATGCCTGCTGGCGGCACACGCCCATGGCGCCGATTCCGCGGCGCTGGTGCTGGAACAACTCAATGCCGAGCGCCGCGAGCGTCAGTCGCAGATGCAGGACGAGGCGCTGGCCTCGCTGGCGGCCCTGGACCTGGGCGACGCCGGTCTGCCATCCGGGCTGTGCCTGCACGAAGCGGACTGGCACGAGGGCATCGTGGGGCTGGTGGCCGGCCGCATCCGCGAACGCTACCACCGGCCGGTCGTCGCCTTCGCCCGTGCCGGGGCGGGCGGCCTGAAGGGCTCGGCCCGATCGGTGCCGGGCGTGCACATCCGCGACGTGCTGGCCAACGTAGCCACCGCCCATCCCGGGCTCGTGGACAAGTTCGGCGGGCACGGCATGGCCGCCGGCCTGAGCCTGGCGGAACACGAGCTGGACCGCTTCCGCGACGCCTTCGCCCTCGAGGTTGACCGCTGGGTCACCCCGGCCATGCTCGAGGGCATCATCGACACCGATGGCGCTCTGACCGGCGACGACTTCAGCCTGGACACCGCCCGGGCCCTGCGCGAGGGCGGTCCCTGGGGCGCCGGATTCCCGGAACCGGCGTTCGACGGCGAATTCCGCGTGCTGGATCAGCGCATCGTCGGCGAACGGCATCTCAAGCTGACCCTGATGCCGGCCGACGGCGGTGCCGCCCTGTCTGCCATCGCCTTCAATCAGGAGCACAAAGTTGGCGACCGCATCCATGCCGTCTACCGGCTGGACGTCAACCGCTATCAGGCGATGGATAACCTGCAACTGGTGATCACCGCCATCGCCTGAAACCCCCGCGGGCCCTTGTGTTATCGTCGCCAGCCGACACCACAGGCGGACTTCGTCGCGGACCGGCACCCAGCTGGCCGCCGCTTTTCATGGCAATTCCCGACCCGTACAACGCGCCCCCGCCGGCCGATGACCGGCAGATTCGCGAGTTCGAGCGCATGCTCGACAACCTGGCCGCTGCCCGCAGCTTTGGCAAGGGCATGCACCAGACTCGCCTGCTGGCGCTGGTACCCCGGCTCCTGGACAGCGACAACGGCGTGGCCGCGCTTTACCGGCTGGCGCCGCGCTTCGACTGCGCCGGTGTATTCCTGGGCGGGGACTGGGCCGAGCCCGCCAACCTGCAACACCGGCTGGTGCGGGTCACGCTGCTCAGCGGCGGCATGATGCCGGCGCTGGAATGCCTGAACCAGCTGCGACTGCTGGCCATCGCCACCGGCGAGGCCGAGCCAGCCCCGGATTTCGACGCCGGGGCGGCGCGGCATTTCCTGGACGAAGTGCTGGCCAGTAATCTGGACCTGCTGTTTCCCACCGCCACCGAATCCGACCGCGAACAGCCCAACCCGATGCGGCCGCGGCTGCAGCGGCTGTTCGCGTTCCTGGTCGGCACGCTGGGCATGAGCGGTCTGCTGGCCGCGCTGGTGGACGAGGCCGAGCGCGTGCTGCAGCAACGCCCGATCATGGTCCAGCGCATCGAGCACCTGCTGAATGCTGCGCACCGGGCGCTGGATGAAACCGACGCTGCCACTGGCGCTGGCGCTGGCGACGAAAGCGAAATCCGTGCCCGCCGGCTGATCGACGCCCTGCACGGCCCTACCGACCTGGCCCGCGAACACACCGGCGACGACTACACCGCCGCGCTCACCGCGCTGGACCCGGAAACGCTGGCGGTGGAAGCCCGCGTGTTCGGGGAATCCATGGCCGGCACCGGGTTGGTCGCCCCGCAGCATGCGCTGTTGCTGCGCTATCTCGCCGAGAATGCCCCCGAGCGCCTGCCCGACGCGCTGGCCCTGGGGCCGGTGGGCCGGGTGGTGCTGGTGACGCACGGAGACCTGATCAGCGAAACCATCGGCTATGCCATCTTCCCGGAGACCGCCCGCTGCATTTACGGCCTGTGCCGGCTGCTGGAGCAGGGCACGCTGTTCTTCGACCCGGTACCGCCGGGCCTGCGCCGGCTGATGGTGCTGCCCATGAATGAAGAGGTGGCGGAACAGCTCCGCGCCACCAGCGAATGGCCGGACCCGCCCACTGCCAACGTGCTGCTGGTGGCCGGGACACTGTCGGTGCTGGGTCAGCCGCGCGGGGTGGATCAGGGCCATAACCCCACCTGTCAGGCCGCCCGTGCCATCAGCATGTGGGCGCAGAACGACGCGGGCTACCTGCTGGAACTGATCGCCCGCGCCGCCCGCGATGGCGAGCTTCTGATGCATTTCGAGGGCGACGCCATCGCCTCGGCCGGGCTGGAAGCCGGTCTGGCCAAGTCGCTGCACACCGAGCTGGACCCGGTATCGCTGGTGCTCACGCCGCACCTGGACCGGGTGTACATGGAAATGAGCCGCCGCACCATCGAGCGGCCGGGTGACGGCCACCGCTGGGTGAACCCCGAATTCCACGGCTGGTGGGTCAAGCGCGGCTTCGCCGAAGTGCTGGACGATGACCAGGCCGTCAGCGGCTGCGACGACTTCATCCGCCTGTTCCACGCCGCCTACCACCCGGTCTACAACGGCGGGCGGCAACTGGTGTACGTCCAGCCCTGCGGCGTGGCAGTCACCGACTATCGCGGCGAATTCGTGGGCTGGCACGCCATTGCCATCCAGCGCATCGAACGCGGCCCCGAGGGCGAGTGGCGGGTGTACTTCTACAACCCCAACCGCGACCGCGGTCAGGACTGGGGGCAGGGCGTGGTTACCACCACCCGCGGCCACGACGAACTGGAAGGCGAATCATCGCTGCCCTTCGGCCAGTTCGTGTCCCGGCTGTACGTGTTCCATTACGAGACCCGCGAAGTCGGCGACCCGGCCGCCGTGCCGGATGCCGATGTCGCCGCCATCCGCGAGGCCATTGCAACGAGCTGGGCCGCGAATATTCCCTGGGCAGACTGAACGGCTACCACCCGGTGTCGAGCAACCATCCCCTCTCCCGCCAAGCGGGAGAGGGCCAGGGATAGGGTGCTCCGGCGAAGCACCACGCTTCGCCGCCCCTCATCCTGACCTTCTCCCTGAAGGGAGAAGGAACGGTCGGATAGCGGGATGGCAGCCAAGAAAATCCACTGAGCGGTAGGGCCGAATTCATTCGGCCTTTTCGTCATCGCGAGACGGACCCGCGAAGCGGGCCTACCGCGGCGATCTCCCGGCCGGATGGAGAGACCCATCCCCTCTCCCGCCAAGCGGGAGAGGGCAAGGATGAGCGCGCGGGAGCAAACGCCCCGCCAACCAGTCCTACACGTAGTAGTCCAGCTCTTCCTGTGCCTTGAGCAGATCCCGCAGCGTGTGCGGATTCTCCCCGAAGAAGAACACCAGCCCCCAGTGCGTGCCGAAGGCCGAGCGTTTCGTCACCGTCTCTTCCAGCGGCTGGGACAGCTCGTGGAACTCGTAGTACGGATGGTTTTCCGTTTCTGCCGGAATCTCCAGCTTGCTCACCACGCGCCGGCGCGGGTACACGCCGAAGCAGCCAGCATGCCCGCTGGCACCGGTGACCGCCTCGGGGAAGAAGGCGTCGATTTCCTCCTGCGTGGTTTTCGGGTCAAACACCAGGATGTTGGCCTGATAGGCATTGAACCCGTAGGCCCGCTCGATCAGCTCGAAGGCCTTGAAGCCCGGCGGACGGTAGGCCACCTCGCCGAAGTACATGGTGCCGTCCGAGGTTACGAAGTACTCCGGGTGAATCTGCCCGAACTTGATGTCGAACGTCTTGATCAGCTTTTCGATCTGCTCGGTAATCAGCGCCCGCCAGCTTTCCAGCTCCGGTGTGGCCGGCACGAATACGGAATAACCCAGGGTCACGTACTCCGAGATGTTCAGGAACTGGATCTTGCCGTCCCACACCCAGGCTTCCACCGCGAATTCCCAGCCGTCCAGATGGCTTTCCATCAGCAGCGGGAACTCGCTTTCCGGGATCGCGTCGATTTCCTCCACCGTCCGGATCATCCGATGGCCCAGGCAACCAGCCTTGTCGAAGGCCTTCAGGTGGATCGGGTCATCCGGGTCGCCGTCCAGCTTGAGCAATGTCTGGTTCACGCGCCGGAAGAAGCGGTACACATCATCCATCTCGTGGGCTTCCTCGAAGATGCCCACCCGGATGCCACCGAGCTGCGCCCGGCGCTTCATCAGCGCCTTGTCGCGGAACAACACCGCCTGGCCGTGCAGGCGCGGGTTTTCCATCAGCACCGAGTTGATCGCCCCGGCCCATTCCACCGTTTCCTCGAACAGCGGGATGGCCACGTCCACGCCCTCGTCGCGCAGCCGCTCGGCAATCTCCATCGACTTGTCGTTCAGGCGCTCGAAATTCCAGGGGATATAGGGAATTTCGTGTTCCTTGCAGTAGTCCTCGGCCCAGTCCGGGGCCACCACCACGTATCGCCGGTCAAAGCGGTCCGCTGCCTCGATGGCGCCCAGGCTCCAGCCGAGCAGGGCGACGTAGCCTTTGTCCGGATTCTTATCCATGAATACTCCGTTGCGTTGGATGAGACTGCCGGCGAGCACCGCCGGCGGCCAATCTCGCCGATCAGCGTGCCGCGAAACAGGCCCGAACCAGGTCAGGCTCCGCGCACCGCCGGATCAGCGACGATATCCACAGGGTAACAGGGAGAGGTGGTTGCCTTCTTGCTTGGACGGGGGGCAACGTGGCGGAAACGGCGTTTATGCGAGCGGCAAACGGGGGTTCGCTTGAGGTCGGATCATATTAGTAATTTCTTAGACCAGAATTTACGGCATAGCAAAGCTCGCACGCCTGAGAACAAGATGGTATGCGACATATCGCCGAAATGCTATGTCTACATTCTGTCGTCGAGTTAAGTGTTAATTGGGCGTGGAACCCCGCCTATGACCGAACCCTTAGAACAAGCTGAGTCCTTGCAGAATCTCCTTGTCTCCCATGCAACGGGAGGTGTAGAGGATGATGCGACGTATCAAGAACTGCGCCAGGTATTCGTGGGAAACCCATCTACGGAAGGGTTAGTTCCTCGGTTCCTCCGCACATGCAGGAATCTGTCCCAATTCTGGGAGTTCATTAAGCACCTGTTCCCTACATACAAGGAGCGTCGGCAGTTCATCTGGGGCGAATTCGAGGCCCTACTTGATTTTCTCGAACGTGGCGGGGGCTGTCCGTCGGATGAGGCGGTCTCAGCGTCTCTGGAGAGTTTTGATGCTTCGCACGTCCATGCTCTTTGGTCGAAAGCTCTCGACCGGCGGCTCACAGAACCGGAGGGGGCAATAACTATGGCGCGAACGCTTCTCGAGACAGTATGCAAGCATATCCTCGATGAAGTGGGTACGGAGTACGGAGATGCGGACATTCCTAAACTATATCGCCTTGCTTCGGAATCGCTGAATATCGCGCCAAGCCAGCATACCGAGGATGTGTTTAAGCAGATCCTCGGTGGATGTACGTCGGTAGTGTCCGGTCTCGGAGCCCTGCGCAACCGCGTGAGCGATTCGCATGGGCAGGGGAAGCGGCCGGTAAAGCCTGCGACGCGGCACGCTGAGCTAGCAGTGAACCTTTCCGGAGCAATGGCAACATTCCTCGTATCCACCTGGGCGGCTCGAAACGAAGCCATTTAACACGGCACTCAACCTGACGCTCGTACCTCGCGCCGGTTAGTTATGCGTTAGCCATCTGATTCCCGCAGAAGACTTGCTAGTATCCGTTCCTCAGTAAACGGCAGGAATCGATCTTAGGAAATTTTTCGATTAAATTGGAGAACGAATGAGCATAACCCAAGAGTTTTTGAACCAAATTAGTACTATATATAAGACTGGTTCGGCCACAGAGCACTCTTATCGCTCTTCGTTTGAGAGTCTGTTCAGGAGTTTGAATGACGAGATATCTGCGCTGAACGAACCCAAGCGAGTGGAGTGCGGCGCGCCGGACTTTATCATACAGCGGGGTGACCTGGTGGTGGGACACCTTGAGGCCAAGGATATCGATATGAACATTCGCAACCTCAAGGGCTACAGCAAGGAGCAGCAAAAACGCTATCTCGATGCGCTGCCCAGCCTGATTTATAGCAACGGGCTGGATTGGGACTTCTACCGCGATGGTGAACTGGTGGAGTCCGTCACCATTGGGACGCTGGACAAAACCATCAAGCCCGATGAAAGCCAATACACCAAACTGGAATCATTGCTGGCCGATTTCATTGTTCAAACACCCCTGAGTATCACCCGTCCGAAGGATTTGGCCAAGCGCATGGCGGGCAAGGCCAAGCTAATTAAATCTGTGTTCTACCATGCTTTGGCTGATGACCTGAGCAATGAGGTCGACACGGATTTAGCCTTTCAATTCAATACCTTTCAGGAAAACCTGATTCACGATATTCAACCCGAAGATTTCGCCGACATCTACGCCGAAACGATCTGCTACGGCATGTTTGCGGCTAGATTGCACGATGACACTCTGGAGTCATTCAGCCGCCATGAGGCGCTAGACAAGCTACCCAAGACCAACCCTTTCCTGAAAAACTTATTCAACTATGTAGCCGGATCCGGGCTGGATGAGCGCATTGCCTGGATCATTGACGACCTCGCTGGCATTTTTAGCGCTACCGATGTGGCATCCATCATGGAAGGCTTCGGTAAGCTGACCGGCCGGCAAGATCCTTTTCTTCATTTCTATGAGACATTCCTTGCGGCCTACAATCCAGGTAAACGCAAATCTCGTGGCGTCTGGTATACCCCCGAGCCCATAGTGAATTTCATCGTTCGTGCTGTGGATGAAGTCGGGTTCTACCCCGTTACTGCGGACACATCTGAAAAGGCTCACAATGGGCCTGTAAGGAGTGTTCATGACCAAGCGACGAAAATACAGTCCCGAGTTCAAGCGTGAAGCGGTGGAGCTGACCCGCCAGCCGGGCGTGAGTTGTCGGCAAGTAGCGCGGGAGATCGGGATCGACCCGAACATGCTCACCCGTTGGCGGCGCGAGGCCGATGCCGGCGCCAGCCAGGCGTTCAAGGGCAGCGGCACCCCGCGGGATCAGGAAGTGATGCGGCTCAAACGCGAGCTGGCCCGGGTGACCAAGGAACGGGATTTTTTGCGCGAAGCGGCAACGTACTTCGCCAGGGAGTCGTCCTGAGGTATCAGGCGATCCGACGTTGTC
>JAVKCJ010000015.1:0-14021 GCA_040222795.1 Salinisphaeraceae bacterium | reverse complement strand
GGCCAATCAGCGCTTGCTCAGACGTATCCGGGAGATTCATGAGGACAGCCGAGGCGTGATTGGCGCGCCTCGCATGCAGGAGGATCTCGTGCACGAAGGCGAAACCGTGAGCCTGAATCGCGTCGCCCGCCTGATGGCTCGTCACGGTCTCCAGGGCTGGCCTCGCAAAAAGGGCCGGGGCCGCGGCAAGCCGGGCATCCGACCGGTAGGTATCGGCAATCATCTGCAAAGAGATTTCGCCGCCGCCGAGCCGGAGACCAAGTGGGTCACGGATATCACCGAGATCAAGACCGGAGAGGGCAAGCTATTTCTATGCGTGGTGCTCGATCTGTTCAGCCATGTCGTGCTCGGCTGGTCCATGCACCACCGCCAGGACCGCCGCATGGTGATGCGGGCGGTGGAGATGGCCATCTGGCAACGCCAGGGCGGCTGGTCGGTGATCTTGCATTCAGATCGCGGCAGCCAATTTCTCAGCGGCGATTACCAGCGCCTGCTCAAGCAGCACACCCTGATTTGCTCGATGAGTGCGGTCGGCCACTGCGGGGATAACGCGCCCTGCGAGGGGTTTTTCGGGATACTTAAGCGCGAGCGCATCCAGCACGCGAGGTATTTGACACTGGATGCCGCCAGAGCGGATGTGTTCGACTACATTGAGCGATTCCACAACCCACGAATGCGACGCCGAGTCGCCAAGCAGGATCAGAAGCTTTTAGACGTTTCCAATCCGTCCGCGAAAACGGGGTAGAACCCGTCTTGCAGACTGAATTCGGGCTGCTTGATGGTCTGGCTGATACATCGACGGCCAAGATCGAATGGGATACCGGACAACCTAAACTCACCAAGAAGGGTAAGCCAACAGTCGATGGCAAAAATGCCTTGATTAAAAAGGAGGTTCACCGCGTTCAGATTCTTGATCCAGCGACCGGTACGGGGACGTTTTTGGCCGAAGTTATTAAGCAAATCGCACCGAAGATCAAAGGCGTAGCACCGGGTATGTGGAGCGGCTACATAGAGAGTGACCTGATGCCGCGCATTCACGGCTTTGAGATCCTGATGGCTTCGTACGCTATGTGCCACTTGAAGTTGGATATGGTGCTAACGGATTTGGGGTACACGCCGTCACCTAATCCACCACGCCAGTCGATCTACCTGACAAACTCCCTGGAAGAAGGCGAGCCGCCACAGCATGAACTGCCTTTTTCACGTTGGCTTGCTACCGAGGTGAAGGGGGCCAACACGGTGAAACGCGACATGCCAATAATGTGCGTGATCGGAAACCCACCATACAATCCAAGCAGCAATAACACTAGCCAGTGGATATTGGATCAACTGACTCCATATAAGCGTGGCCTTGGCGAGAGAAAAGTTAACTTGGACGACGACTACATCAAGTTTCTTCGGCTAGCTGAATCATTCATAGAAAATAACGACCATGGAATCGTTGCCATGGTTACCAACAACTCATTTCTTGATGGTACAAGCCATCGTCTAATGAGGAAACACTTGTCAGAGACATTTGATTCAATATTTATTGTTAATCTTCATGGGGATATCAGGAATGAATCGACAGGGGGAGAGAGCGACGAGAATGTCTTTGATATTACCCAAGGAGTTGCAATATCGGTAATGGTTCGCAACCAAGGAAACTCCGAAGCAGTTGGGAAACTAAAATACTATGAATTTATAGGATCACGCGCAAAAAAGTACGAGCGTTTGGAAGCGGAGAACGTTACTAATTTAGAATTTGAAGAATGGCTTCCGACTGGCCCGGGGTACCTATTCAAACCACAGACCTCAGAGAATATTGCTGTCTACGAGAAAGGCTTTTCCGTCAAGGATTTCTTCATTCTATACAGTTCTGGGATGCAGACGAAGAGAGATAAACTTTCCGTCGGAATGGAGAAAGATCAGCTCAATCTGGCAACAAAAGACTTTCGGGAATTAGGTATAGATGACTTACGCGCCAAGTACAGCTTACCGAAAGATGGTCGTGATTGGACGGTCGCGAGCGCAAAGGATGACATTGAGCGTGCGGATGGTCGGATAATCCCATTCCTTTATAAGCCGTTCGACATAAGGTACACGTACTACTCTGGCCGGACGAAAGGCTTCGTTGCTTATCCTCGCCGCGAGGTAATGCAACACGTAGTCGGTCGCGAAAATTTTGCTCTTATCACTAATAGGCAAAATGTTAGGGATTATTTCTCTTTCGCTTGTGTCACGCAGATTGCATGTAACCACGGTACATTTTATCTAGGCAATCGAGGCCAAGATTATTGTTTCCCGCTCTACCTTTATCCTGAGGAAGACTATTTGCAAGACACGAAGCGCCAGATCAACTTCGACCAAAGGCTCTATGCTCGATTGCGAAAGCTTGCCGAACACCGCGACCATGGCACTCCAGATGAAGTAGCCATATTTGACTATATTTACGGCGTGCTGCACTGCCGGGCGTATCGTGAAACCTATGCCGATCTCCTAAAAGCGGACTTTCCGCGCATCCCTTGGCCAGCTAGTGCCGATGAGTTCTGGCACGTTTCAACCCGGGGCGAGACCTTGCGTAAATTGCACCTGATGGAACCGACAGCCGTTGGCGCTGCGTCATATCCCTTCGAGGGAGATGGAGACAATGTTGTGGGCACCATCGGCAAAAACACCTACCGAGATGGCAAGGTTTGGATTAATAAGAACCAATACTTTGCCGATGTACCGCAATTGGCCTGGAACTTTTACATGGGCGGCTATCAGCCCGCTCAGAAGTGGCTCAAAGACCGTAAAGATCGCGCCCTGAAATTTGATGACGTGAGGCACTATCAGCGCATCATTAAAGTGTTGGCTGAGACTGATCGCGTAATGAGTGAGATTGATATGACGCTAGAGCCGGTGTAAGCGTATGCTTCTCCGTCAAGCGGACAGTTCAAAAGTAGAGTTCCTGGCTTGCAAGGGCTCCTGGAATCAAGTCTTGCGTTTTGCCCTGAAATCGCCAAGCTATTCCCTCGCGTCGAGTGCAGAGCGAATAAAATCTACGATCGCTTCCCGATAAATCCCCTCATTTCGCATCAGAGTTTCATTGTGCCCGCCACGTAGTTCCACCAGCCGGGCGCCCGCGGTCTTCGCCAGCCGTTGTCCGTGATGAAACCCGATGATGTCGTCCTCCCGTGAATGCAGCACCAGGATCGGGGCGTCGATGTCGGAGATTCGATCCAGCGTGTTGTAGTTGAGCCTTGCGAGTTGCCGTACCGGCAGCCAGGGATACACCTCGCCGGCGATGTCCGGCACCGAGGTGAAGGTGGAATCCAGAATCAGCCCGGCTGGTTCCACTTTGGTGGCCAGCCAGGCGGCCACGGCGCCGCCCAGCGACTGGCCATGCAGGATGATGCGATCGGGCGGCGTTTCCCGGCTTTCCACCAGATGCGACCAGGCGGCTTCGGCATCGCGGTAGGTTCCTGATTCGCTTGGCTGGCCGGTGGACTGACCATAGCCGCGGTAGTCGATGATCAGGACGGATAGCCCGATGTGGTGGAACAGGGCGAGCAGGTCGACGCGATCGCCGATGTTGCCGGCGTTGCCGTGGAAGTGCAGCAGGGTGGCCTTGGCATCCGGGGCAGGTATGAACCAGCCGTGCAGGGTTTCGCCGTCGGCGGTTTCCAGGTGAACGTCTTCGTAGGTTAGTCCGATATCGGCCGGGGTGGCCCGCAGGTCACGGCCCGGGGTTTTGGGCATGAACAGCAGGCGTTCCTGGAACACGAACATGCAGCCGGCCAGCAGCAGGAAGGCGGCGCCGCCAGCGAGCAGCAGGGTGAGGATCATGCGGGGCACGGTGGACCGGTCACGAGCCATTAACCGTACACCGGCTCGCCGGCCGGTTCCGTCTGCTCGGGGACGTCGCCGGCGTTACGCGTGACCGGGTAGGCCATGAGCCAGTTGTCGGGGCAGGGGGCGAGCAGCTCGCGGGCCTCGTCGGTGTCGCCGAACAACCAGCGGTTGCCGCGCGCCCAGTCCAGGATCACGGGCATGCGGTGCTTGTTCCTGCCCGTGTTGTGCAGCGGCCGCATGAAGGGGTTGGCGTCGCAGGTGATCAGGCCGCAGGTGTGGTCGGCCTCGCTGCCGTCGCGGGACTGGTAGGCGTTCCACAGACCGGCGAAGAAGAACAGACCGGCCTCGGCCGGGCGGATGCAGTGGCGGGTCTTGCGGCCGTCGACCTCGGGCCATTCGTAGAAGCCGGCGGCGGGCAGCAGGCAGCGCCGTTGCCGGAACGGCGTGGCGTACATGCGGCTTTCGTCCAGGCGCTCGGCCCGCAGGTTGAAGGTGGGCAGGCGCCAGGCCTTTTTCGAGTCGTAGCGCGGCGGCAGCAGGGTCCAGTACATGGCCTCGCCGATATAGCCGCCGTCCGGCGTGGGGCGAATGACCGGGACGTGGTTGGTGATGCGCACGTCATAGTGCGGCTCGAAGTCCTCCCAGAACGGCGTGACGTGCGACATGGCCTGCTCGTAGGCGCGCTGGTCCGGGGTGAGGTAGCGGGTGCACATCAGCGGTCTGGCCGGATCATCCGCCTGGCATGCCGGTTACGGGGCTCGTCGCGTGCCAGGCGTCAGGCAGTGCGCTTCTTCAGCCGGCCGCTTTCAATCAGCTGGGCGAAGAAGTCGTTCATGGACTCGGCCAGCGGGCGGTAGGTGACGCCCAGGATGTCGCGGCTGCGGCGATTGTCGGCGCGAAACGGCAGGTCGACATTACGGCTGATGAACTCACGCGTGAGGCCCTTGGTGGTCAGCGGGCCCACCAGCCACACCAGCCACTTGGGCAGCTTGCGGCGGGGAATGGGGTAGGCGTCGCCGTAGCGGTCCAGCAGGGTGCGGGCCATTTCCAGGAAGCCGGTGTTGTGGCCGGAGACGATGAAGCGGCCCTCGGCTTCCGGCACGAAGGCGGCGCGGAAGTGCGCCTCGGCCACGTCGCGAACGTCCACGGCGCCGAAGCCGATGTCCGGGATGCCCATCTTCATGGTGCCGTCGCCGATCTGCTTGACGATGTTGAAGCTCTCGGATGTTGCCTTGGCGTTAGTGCCCGGGCCGATCACCAGCGACGGGTTAACCGTGACCAGCCGCCAGCGGGACTGGGCGTCGGCAATCTTCCAGGCTTCCTTCTCCGCCAGCAGCTTGGAGTAGGAGTAGGCCTGGTGATCCACAGAGGAGCTGGTGTTCCAGATTTCCTCGGTGAATACGCCGTTCGGGGTGTCGGCCAGATCGGCGTTGTCGCCGTAGATGGCAGCACAGCTGCTGGTGAGCACCACGCGTTCCACCGAGGGTGTGTCGTTGACCGATTCCAGCACGTTGCGGGTGCCCAGCTGGGCGGGTTCGATCAGGTCCTTCTGCGGGTCCTTCACGGCGATGGTGAACGGCGAGGCGGTGTGGAAGACGATCGAGCAGCCGGCCATGGCTTCCTTGTACGAGCCGGGCGTGAGCAGATCGGCGCCGAAGTAGCGGATGTTGCCGGGGGCGTCCTCGGCCATGGCATCCAGGTGGCGGCGCTTGTCGGGGTTGTTCGGGTCACGCACGGCGGCGTGCACGGTGAGGCCGGCATCCAGCAGACGCTTGACCAGCCAGCCGGCGACGTAGCCGGTGGCGCCGGTGACCATGACGGGTTTGGCGGTGTCGATATCCATAACGCGGTTCTGCGAATAACGTGATGGGCATCATGGCAGGCCGGCCGGGGAAACGCACCCATTGCTGGCGCCATCTATGGGCACACCGTACCTGCGACCGCGCTGCCCCGATACGATCAGTGCCGGAACCCTGCACTGCGGTCATCTATCGGCAATTGGTCGTGTGCCTAAAGAATTCCGGCGGTTGGCCGTAGATTAATGAGGTAACGGCGAATCCAGTTGACTCCACTAAATTCAATCGCCAAGGCGGCAGCAATGGATGAAGCGGTCTCTACCTGTGGTGTCGCGCTCGAACGCGACGGCTTCCTGCGGCGCCTCGTCCGCCACCTTAGTGGTGCACTACAGGATACCGTTGGTCTCGAAGAGTCCGAGGGTTTCATCAGCCTGGTGGGTCAGAACATCGGTGAGGAAATCAATGATGCCTACCGTGGGGCACTCGCGCTTCCGCTGTTAGACCGGGAGCAGGTAGCGGCTGTACTGGTGGATCTCAAGCGCCGTATCCAGGGGGAGTTCTATCTGATATCACAGGACGACAGCAAAATCGTACTGGGAAACCGGCGCTGCCCGTTTGGGGGAGCGGAGGCCGGCCGCCCTGCATTGTGCATGATGACGTCGAACGTATTCGGTGTGATTGTGGCGGAGAATCTGGGCTACGCTCGTGTATCCATTGACCAGGCGATCGCCCGCGGTGATTCGGAATGCCGTGTGACGGTCTACCTGCAACCCGTCGAGAACGTGGACAGCGGTCGCGAGTATTTCCGCTCGGAGGGCTGAGGCTTGTACGAGGCCGTATTCCAGGGCGCTGCCACCCCGATGATTCTGCTGGACGAAGCGGGAGAGACGGTGGATTGCAACCAGGCCTGCCGGAAACTGTTCGATACCACCCCCGGGGTGCTGAAAGAATTTCTGGCGCCGGGTGCGGATGCCGACAGCGTACTGCGCCATATACGTCGCAGCTCACAGGCACGTCTTGATCTAAAGAGTCGCCTTGCCGAGCCCCTTGCCGGCCGAATCGGCTGGTGCAGTCGCGTGGCGTATCCGACGGGCGTGGTGTATCTGCTGGAATTTCCACAATCCGGCGAGCGGGCGAAGGCCTTTCGACAGCAGACCGTGTTGGTGCGTAACGTCAATGCCTTGCGCAAGCGCGAACTTGGCTATCGAAAGCAGATCGAGTTGCTTGGCGAGCGCGCGGAGCGTGATGCCCTGACGGGCCTGGCCAATCGCCGACTGCTGGATCGGGCGCTGCCCCTGGCCTGGACGGAAGCCGGTTCGGGCGGCACACCCGTGTCGATGCTCATGATCGACATCGACTGTTTCAAGCAATACAACGACGAGCTCGGCCATCCGGCCGGCGATACCGTTCTGATTCGGGTTTCGGCGGCTCTGGCGAAAGGGGCCCGACGGGCTACCGATATCGTGGTTCGCCTCGGGGGCGAGGAGTTCGGCATTCTCCTGCCGGGGTTGGACGAGACTAGTGCCACGAACGTGGCGACAGCCGTAATGAAAGCGGTAGACGACCTGGCCATACCGCATCCGGCATCGGATGCGGGCGCGATCGTCACCGTCAGCGTGGGTGTCGCCACGTTGACGCCCGCGAAATCACTGGAACCCGCGGCGCTGATCCGGCAGGCGGATCGGGCGCTTTATCGTGCCAAACAGGCGGGACGACATCGTGTGGTTTTCGATGGCGGCTCAACCAGCGGCCCCGCCGCGGTTGCGAACGCCTAGCGCCGGCAATGGCTCGGCCCGTCAGGCCTTGCCCGTCTGCAGCATCGACTGCGCCATCTTGGTGACCTCTTCGCCGCCGTCGTCCAGCACCAGGGGTTCCGGGATGGCGATGCCGCGCTGCACGGCCGGGCGTTCGCCGATCGCCTTCAGCCAGCGTGAGAGGTTGGGCAGGTCGCCGGTTTCCACACCCGCCCAGAAGCCCACGGATACCCAGGACCAGTTGGCGATGTCGGCGATGGAGTACTCGTCGCAGAGATAGTCGCGGCCTTCCAGACGGGCTTCCAGCACTTCGTACAGGCGGCGGGTTTCGGACTGGTAGCGCTCGATGGCGAAGGGGATCTTTTCCGGGGCGTAGCGGTAGAACACGTTGGCCTGGCCCTGCATGGGGCCGACTCCGCCCATCTGGAACATTAGCCACTGGATCACCCGGGAGCGATCGGCGGTGCCCTCGGGCAGGAAGTGGCCGAATTTCTCGGCCAGATAGATGAGGATGGCGCCCGACTCGAACACGGCCAGGTCGTTCTCGTCGGTGTCCACGATGGTGGGAATGCGGCCGTTGGGGTTAAGTTTCAGGTAGTCCGGCTGCTTCTGGTCCCCGTTGGACAGGGAGATCGGGTGCAGCTCGTAGGGCACGCCCAGCTCCTCGAGCATGATCGAGGCCTTCCAGCCGTTGGGGGTGGACGCGGTATAGAGATGAATCATTGACGGGATCCTTGTCGTGGTTGACTGGGGTCAGGTGGTGACGTGCCGATCGAGCACGTCGAAATACTGGGCTGGTTCCGGACGCACGCGATAGTTCTCGGACAGGTCGACGTGAATCACCGTGCCCCCGGCGGCGGTGATGAACACCGTGGGGCGGGGCACATCCGAGTCGTAGCCCAGCACCTGCATGCCGGCGGGCAGGCCGTTCTTCTCCAGAATGCCCAGTGTGTCGGCGGCCCGGTTCTCGGTGTCGGTCAGGAAACGCATCGGGGCATCGAACTTCCGGGCCAGGCTGGCGGTATTGGCTTCCGGCTGCGGGCTGACCAGATGGACGGCGACCCCTCGCTGTTCCAGCTCGCGGTACTGGGCCGCGATTTCCCGCACCTGGGCCATGCACAGCGGGCACCAGTTGCCGCGATAGAAGATCCACAGCGCCGGGGTGCGGGTGAGTTCCGCCGTGGTCAGCGGCTGGCCATTTTCCGTCAGGGTCAGCTCGGGCAGGGGCTGGCCCTCGCGCAGGCTGGTTGCCGCCGGCGGGAAGCGTGAATACCAGAACACGTAGGCCAGATTGGCGATCACGCCCACGGCGAGGGCAATGAGGGCAGGCGTGCCACCGCCCAGGGCGAACGCCAGCACCGTGCCGATGACCCCGCCGGCGAGCACCAGATAGAGGTTCTCGCTGGTGCGTGGCGTGGAGACCGCGAACAGCCGGGCGAACAGCAGCGTGGGCGCGCCGCAGGCCAGTACGGTGCCCAGCCAGGGCGACAACAGCCCCCCGGTCGCAAGCTGGTACAGCGAATACACGGTGCCAAGCAGGCCCGCCGTGATGAACGCGGAGACGAAAATGGACTTGAGCAGATTCATGGTGTTACTCCGTGTGGGCGACGGCGGGTGCCGGGGCCAGAGCATCGAGGGTGACGCGGACGATGTCCTGCAGGCGGTCGTGTGACGCCCCGGCGCGGGCCGCGAGGTTGAGGCCGGACAGGGTGTTGAACAGGAAGCGGGCGAGCACCGCCGGGGATTCCGGATTGGTAATCTCGCCGCGCGCCTGAGCTGTTGCCACGGCGGCGGCGAAGCCCGATTCGATCCGTTCCACGATGGCACCGGTGGCGGCGCTCACGGCGGCGTCGCTGCCGCCCAGTTCCCCCATGCAGGTGTTGGCGAGGCAACCGCGGCGTCCGGCCGGGGTGGCCGCGTGGGCCAGGATGCGCGTGAATACCTCCCGGATATCGTCGAAGGTGGCGCCGGCACGAAGCAGGGGCTCGATAGGGCCCGCGAACAGCTGCCGCGCGTAGGCATCCAGGCATTCCAGCAACAGGGCCTGTTTGCCCCCGAAGGTGTCGTAGAGGCTGCTCTTGCTCAGGCCCGTGGCCGCCAGCAGATGATCAAGCGACGTGGCGCGATAGCCGCCCTCCCAGAAGGCGTGCATCGCCTTGTCGAGGACGGCAGCGCGATCGAATTCGCGGGTGCGGGGCATGGATGGAGTCGGGCGATCTTATTTCGGACTGATCAGTCCAATATCGATCAGAAGCAGGCGTCTGTCAACTCATCACGATTTATCGAAGGTGCGTCGGCGCGGCCGGGGCGACCGGCGACGGGGATGGTGGCGCCCTGGCAGGACCCGGCCGGTCGTCCAACCGGCCGGGCCCCAGCGGCATTGCTGTCTACCGTGTGCGGCGGAAGTTCTTGCCGGGCGGACCGAAGCGATGCTGTTCGCGTTCCACGGCTTCGACTTCTTCGAAGCGGGCGAAATCGGTCACGTTGGACTGATCGATCTCCACCACCTGACGCCGGTAGGGCGGACGGTCGCGATAGTCCACCACCGTGACGGTATCGCCCACGGCCGGTGCCGGCCGGGCATAGGTGCGCGCCTCGGCTTCATCACGGGTCTGGAATTCGCGATCGTACGGCGGCCGGCCGGAAAAATCGGTCACCATGATGCGATGCATGCCGGCTTCGCGTTCGGCGGCCACGACGGCCGGTGCCAGGGATGCGCCAAGCACCGCGGACGCGGCGACGGTCATCAGTGTCTTTCCTCGATTCATGGGTCAGCTCCTCTCCTTGCGTTCTCGATCGCCGGGATCACGGCGTTGATTATGGTGCAAGCGCACCTTTGAAGGCGCGTTATTGGTGCAATTTCATTAAAAACGCACCTTTACAGTGCAATCGTCAGAGTGTGTTCACCTCTTATCGTCTTCTCAACCCTTTGATTCCATGCGGAACAGGAAGTTCGGCACGAGTGTTGCTCCATTCCGGGGTATGAATAAGCGGCTTTCCAACCTCTGTTTGCCGATTCTGGCTGCCATGCTCATGAGCACTGGTGCGGCGGCAGCCGATCGTTTTGCCTACTCGGCGGCGATGCAACAGGTGGACTCTGGAAACTACTACGTCCATGGGGACTTCGGCAACGGCGTGGAAACCGATTTCCTGGTGGATACCGGTTCCGGCTATGTGGCACTTTCGCGCCAGACCTTCAAACGACTTGAACGCGACACGACCGTTAATTACCTGCGCGAGATCACGGGCCGGATGGCCAACGGCAAGTTGCTGCGGGTGCCGGTTTATCGCGTGGCGTCGCTCAAGCTGGGGGATAGCTGCACGCTGACCGATATCGAGGTCACGGTGATGCCGGACGGGGACCGCAACATTCTCGGCCTGAGCGCGCTGCGCAAGGCGCAGCCCTTCGCCATGCAGTTGAGCCCGCCGGTGCTGCTGCTGTCGAACTGCGGGTCGGAGCCGGTTACCTAGCCGAAAATCCGGGCGACGCTCGCCAGACCCTCGGTCAGCGCATCCACATCGCTGTCGTCGTTGTAGGCGGCGAACGAGGCGCGGGCGGTGCCTTCCAGCCCGAAACGGGCCATGCCGGGCATGGCGCAGTGGTGGCCGGCCCGGACCGCCACCCCGGCGGAGTCCAGAATGGTCGCGATGTCCTGCGGATGGGCGTCGCCCATCACGAACGACAGGATGGCGGCCTTGTGATCGGCGGTGCCGATCAGACGCAGGCCGTCGATCTGCGCCAGGGCGGCGGTGGCCCGGGCGCGTAGCTGTTCCTCGTGGGCGGCGATGGCGTCCAGGTCGAAGCCATCCAGAAAGCGGATCGCCGCCCCCAGACCGATGGCGCCGGCGATGTTCGGGGTGCCGGCCTCGAACTTGGCGGGTAGTTCGTTCCAGGTGCTGCCTTCCAGGGTGACGGTCTCGATCATGTCGCCGCCGCCCTGGTACGGGGGCATGGCGTCAAGCAGGGATTCACGGCCGTAGAGCACGCCGATGCCGGTGGGGCCGAACAGTTTGTGGCCAGAGAAGGCGTAGAAATCGGCGTCCAGCGTCTGCACGTCGACCGGCATATGGGCGGTGGCCTGGGCGCCGTCGATCAGTACCGGTACGTCCTGCTGGTGGGCCAGGGAGATGAGCTCGTGCACCGGATGGATGGTGCCGAAGGCGTTGGACACCTGGCTAATGGCGACCAGCCGGGTGCGTTGGCCCAGCTTGGCGGCAAAATCCTCGCGGTCGACCTCGGCGGCATCGTTGACGCGCGCCACGCGCAGGGTGGCGCCGGTGGCGTCGCACACCAGCTGCCAGGGGACGATATTCGTGTGATGCTCGATCTCGGTGATCAGGATTTCGTCGCCGGGCTGCAGGCGGGGGCGGGCGTAACTCTGGGCCACCAGGTTGATGGCTTCGGTAGTGCCGCGGGTGAACACGATCTGGTGTTCCCGCTCGGCATTGATGAAGCCGGCTACCGCCTGTCGCGCGCCTTCATAGGCCTCGGTGGAACGCTGCGACAGTACATGCACGCCGCGATGGACATTCGCGTTGTCGTGGCGGTAATAATTGGCCACGGCGTCGATTACTGCCGCCGGCTTCTGGGTGGTGGCGGCGTTGTCCAGATACACCAGCGGTTTGTCGTGCACCCGCTGGTCCAGCACCGGGAACGCGGCGCGCAGGGCGGCCACGTCCAGATGCGTTTCCGGCAGCCTGGTGGCGGTGTCGCTGGCCATGGTCGGAATCAGGCGAGGCCGGCGAAGCGGCTGCCGGCGGGGAGCTTTTCCAGCACGGCGCGCTCGAGGAATACCCGGATCGGCTCGAGGTCGATCTGGCCGATGATCTCATCCACGAAGCTGTAGGTGAGCACGGCTCGGGCGCCGTCCTGGTCCAGGCCTCGGCTCATCAGGTAGAACACCGCGTGCTCGTCGAGCTGGCCGACGGTGGAGCCGTGGGCACACTTGACGTCGTCGGCATAGATTTCGAGTTCCGGCTTGGCATCGACCACCGCCTGCTTCGACAGCAGCAGGGAATCCGAGGACTGCTCGGAGTCGGTCTTCTGCGCGTCCTTGTGGACGATGACCTTGCCGTTGAACACGCCGCGGCTCTTACCCGAGAGCACGCCCTTGTAGGCCTCGCGGCTGGTGCCGTGGGGCCTGGCGTGATCCACGCGGGTGTGGTTATCCACGTGCTGGTCGCCGGTGGGGGCGTAGACGCCGTACAGGTGGATTTCCGCGCCGGTGTCGTCCAGTCGGCTGTTGGTGTCAATGCGGGCCAGACGGCCGCCCAGATCGATGCCGTAGTTGATGATGCGGCTGTCACGCTGCTGGCGGGCGTGGAAACTGGCCACGTGGTAGCCGTTTTCCGGGTGTTCCTGCTGGATGCGGATGCGTTCCAGCCGGGCGCCGGGCGCCGCATGCACTTCGGTGACGGCATTGGTGAAGTAGCTGTGGTTGCCCAGGCCGATGTAGTGCTCGATCACGCGAATCTGACTGTTGTCGCCGAGTTCCAGCACGTTGCGAACCTGTGCCATGACGCCGTCCTGCCGGCCGCTGGCCACGATCAGCACGTGCAGCGACTTGTCGGCCACCGCGCCGGGATCCGCCTGCAGATGCAGGCCGTCGGCGGCGAAGGCGGCGTTCATGTCGGTGAAGGCACTGCCGTGGCCGTCGACCGTGGTGCCCAGGGCCGGGGCGCTGCCATCGGCCAGGCTCTCGGCCAGGGCGCGCACGCGGATGCCGGCGGGCAGGGCGTCCAGGTCCGACAGATGCGGCTGGAAATGGCCGTCCACGATCACCGCGCGGTGGCAGTCCAGATCGCTCGGGCACCAGTTGGCGAGATCGCCGCTGGGTACGTCGGCGGCCGAGGTCGCCATTTCGAAGCGGGCGGCCTCGATCGCGCTGACGTCGGTGTACTTCCAGTCCTCGATCTTCTTGTGCGGGAAGCCGCCGTCGGCAAAGGCCCGCAGACGCTCGTGGCGTTCGCGGGTCAGATCGCCGGGCAGGTCGCGCTCGATGCGCGCGAATTCCGCCAGATAGTGATCGATGCTGGGGCTGATGTCCTGGCGCTGTCCGGTCATGATGCCTGTGCTTGCGTGTCGGCCTGTTCGATGCCGGCGTAGCCGGACTCTTCCAGCGTGTCCGCCAGTTCGATGCCGCCGGTGCGCACAATGCGACCGCCGGCCAGCACGTGCACCTTGTCCGGCACCACGTGCTCGAGCAGGCGCTTGTAGTGGGTGACCAGTACGGTGGCCCGCTCGGGCGAGCGCAGTGCGTTGATGCCGTAGGCCACCGTCTTCAGGGCGTCGATGTCCAGCCCGGAGTCTGTCTCATCCAGGATAGCCAGCTTCGGTTCCAGCATCAGCATCTGGAACACTTCGTTGCGCTTCTTCTCGCCGCCGGAAAAGCCCACATTGACCGCTCGCCGCAGCATGTCTTCCGGCATGGAGAGCTTTGCCGCTTCCGCCTTGATCAGACGGAGAAACTCGATGGCGTCATATTCCTTCTCGCCGCGCACCCGTCGCACGGCGTTGACCGCCGTCTTGAGAAAAGTTGAAAGGCCAACCCCCGGAATCTCCACCGGATACTGAAAGCCGAGGAACAGCCCCGCCGCTGCCCGCTCTTCCGTCTCCATGGCCAGCAGGTCGCGCCCCATGAAGGTGACGCTGCCG
>JAVKCJ010000014.1:0-3656 GCA_040222795.1 Salinisphaeraceae bacterium | reverse complement strand
CACCAGCTCGAGCAGCTCGGCATCGTCGACCATGTCGGCCTTGTTCAGGTACACGACGATGTGCGGCACGCCAACCTGGCGCGACAGCAGGATGTGCTCGCGCGTCTGCGGCATGGGGCCGTCGGCCGCACTCACCACCAGAATCGCGCCGTCCATCTGCGCGGCACCGGTGATCATGTTCTTGACGTAGTCGGCGTGACCCGGGCAGTCCACGTGGGCGTAGTGACGGCCTTCCGATTCGTACTCAACGTGCGAGGTCGAAATCGTGATACCGCGCGCCTTTTCTTCCGGCGCCTTGTCAATCATGTCAAACGCCGACAGCTCCGACCCGAACAACCGGTTCGATACCACCGTCAACGCCGCCGTCAACGTCGTCTTGCCATGGTCAACATGACCAATCGTGCCCACGTTCACGTGCGGCTTGCTGCGCTCGAATTTTGCCTTCGACACGGCTAACTCCCCTTAGGCTTCTGCCGGTTGCTTCTTGATCAGGCCGTCGGCAATGCTCGCCGGCGCCTCGGAATATTTCTCAAACTGCATGGTGTAGGTCGCCCGGCCCTGGCTCATGGAGCGCACGTCCGTGGCATAACCAAACATCTCGGACAGCGGCACTTCGGCGGACAAAGTCTTGCCCGTGGGCCCGTCTTCCATCTGCTTGATGGTGCCGCGACGGCGATTCAGATCGCCCATGACATCGCCCATGTATTCTTCGGGCGTCACCACCTCGACGTCCATCATCGGCTCGAGCAGGACCGGCTTGGCCTTGCTTGCGCCCTCACGGAACGCCATCGAGCCGGCAATTTTAAACGCCGTTTCGTTGGAGTCAACATCGTGGTAAGACCCGTCGTACAGGGTAACCTTGACGTCAACCATCGGATAGCCCGCTATGACGCCATTCCGCATACATTCCTGGACGCCCTTGTCGACCGCCGGAATGTATTCCTTGGGCACGACACCGCCGGTAATCGCGTTGACAAACTCGTAACCCGCGCCCGCTTCTTCCTGCGGCTCGATTTTGAGCCAAACGTGACCGTACTGACCACGGCCACCCGACTGGCGCACGAACTTGCCTTCCTGTTCCACCGCGGCGCGAATGGTTTCGCGATACGCGACCTGCGGGGCGCCGACATTGGCCTCGACGTTGAACTCGCGCTTCATGCGGTCGACGATAATCTCCAGATGAAGCTCGCCCATGCCGGAAATAATGGTCTGACCGGATTCCTCGTCGGTGCGCACCTGGAATGAGGGGTCTTCCTGGGCCAGTTTGCCCAGCGCGACGCCCATCTTTTCCTGGTCGGACTTGGTCTTGGGCTCGACCGCCACCGCGATCACGGGCTCAGGGAACTCCATGCGCTCCAGAATCACCTGGGAATCGAGCGCGCAGAGGGTGTAGCCCGTGGTTACGCTCTTGAGCCCGACCACCGCGGCAATGTCACCGGCGCGGACCTCCTTGATCTCCTCGCGGGTGTTGGAGTGCATCTGCAGCAGCCGGCCGATGCGCTCCTTCTTGCCGTCGATCGAGTTGTAGATCGAGTCGCCCGAACTGAGAACGCCGGAGTAGACCCGGATGAAGGCCAGAGAGCCGACGTAAGGATCGGTGGCAATCTTGAACACCAGCGCCGCGAACGGCTCGTCGTCGGAGGCATTGCGCTCGACGGGCTTGTCCTCGTCGTTGGCATCAGTACCCTTGATCGGCGGCACTTCGACCGGCGACGGCATGTAGTCCACCACCGCGTCGAGCAGCGCCTGCACGCCTTTGTTCTTGAATGCCGTGCCACACAGGCACAGGCAGATCTCGGTGGACAGCGTGCGCAGACGCAGGCCGCTCTTGATCTCGTCGTCGGTGAGCTCACCGCCCTCGAGATACTTGTCCATCAACTCTTCGTTGGCTTCCGCGGCCGCCTCGATCATCGCATCGCGATACTTCTGGGCATCGGCCTTGAGCGCATCGGGAATATCGCGCGCTTCGAACGTCCGTCCGGCGTCTTCCTCGTTCCAGTAGATCGCCTGCATGCGCAGCAGGTCGATCACGCCCTCGAAATTGTCTTCGGCCCCGATCGGCAGCTGCACCGGCACCGGCTTGGTGCCCAGGCGCTTGTCGATCATGTCGACACAGCGGTAGAAATCCGCACCGAGCTTGTCCATCTTGTTTACGAACACCATGCGCGGCACGTGGTACTTGTTGGCCTGCCGCCATACCGTTTCGGTCTGCGGCTCCACACCGGCGTTCGCGTCCAGCACACACACCGCGCCGTCGAGCACTCGCAGGGAGCGCTCCACCTCGATGGTGAAGTCGACGTGCCCGGGCGTATCAATGATGTTGATGCGGTACTGCTCGGGATACTGCTGCTCCATGCCCTGCCAGAAACAGGTAGTAGCCGCCGACGTAATCGTGATGCCGCGCTCCTGCTCCTGCGCCATCCAGTCCATGACGGCCGCGCCGTCATGCACCTCACCCATCTTGTGGGAGATGCCGGTGTAATACAGGATGCGCTCGGTCGTGGTCGTCTTGCCGGCATCAATATGGGCCATGATGCCGATGTTGCGATAGCGCTCAATAGGATGCTTGCGGGGCATGGAGATCTCTGCAGTAGTGTCGAATGTCGCGACCGCTTACCAGCGGAAGTGCGAAAACGCCTTGTTGGCCTCGGCCATGCGATGCGTGTCTTCCCGCTTCTTGACCGCCGCGCCACGATACTCGGCCGCGTCCATCACTTCGCCAGCCAGACGCCGGGCCATGGAATGCTCGCCGCGCTTGCGGGAGGCATCGATCAGCCAGCGCATCGCCAGTGTGGTGCGACGCACGGCGCGCACTTCAACCGGCACCTGGTAGGTGGCACCACCGACACGCCGGGACTTGACCTCGACCGCCGGACGAACGTTGTCCAGCGCTTCTTCGAGAACTTCCAGCGGATTGTCGGTCTTCTTGCGCGACGAAATTTCGGTCAGCGCGCCATACATGATGGCTTCGGCCTTGGACTTCTTGCCGTCACGCATGAGCATGTTCATGAACTTGGCAAGCAGGTCACTCTTGAACTTGGGATCCGGCAGGATCTCGCGCTTGGGTGCGGCGGCACGACGTGACATATCTAATTATCCCTTACGACTTCGGCTTCTTGGCGCCGTACTTGGAGCGGCCCTGGCGACGAGCTTCGACGCCGGACGCATCCAGTGCGCCACGCACCGTGTGATAACGCACACCGGGCAAGTCCTTGACACGACCGCCGCGGATCAGCACCACCGAGTGCTCCTGCAGGTTGTGACCTTCACCGCCGATGTAGCTGGTGACCTCGAAACCGTTGGTAAGGCGCACGCGGGCGACCTTACGCAGCGCCGAGTTCGGCTTCTTGGGCGTGGTCGTATACACGCGAGTGCAAACACCCCGCCGCTGCGGGCATCCCTGCAGCGCCGGCACGGCGTTCTTGACCGGTTTGTTCTTGCGTCCCTTACGGACGAGCTGATTCACCGTAGCCACGAGCTAAAACCTTGTTTCCGGTAATAAAAGACAGGCCGGGGGCACCCGGCCTGTCACGGCGAGGCGGCGAATACTAAAGACTCCCACCCCGGGTGTCAAGATATACCGCGCCGGGGCCGCAGAACGGGCCCCGGCGCGGGAAAAACGTCTACGCCTGGTCGTCTTCGGCGCTGTCGCCAGC
>JAVKCJ010000013.1:0-23455 GCA_040222795.1 Salinisphaeraceae bacterium | reverse complement strand
TCCCGGCCCGTAGGGGCGCGCCCAGGACGGGCGCGCGGTTTTCGCCGGGTCATGGATGACCCGTCGAAACACCCCCTCGCCGACCGAAGCGCACAGGGCATCCTGCCTCGAACCCCGTTCGAGGCAGGACTCGCCCGCCGGAAGCGTTTCTTTGGTGACTTTCTTGTCGCACAAGAAAGTTACCCGGCCCGCTTCAGCGGGGCGGAATTCTCCTCGTTCTTCAAGCTCTGGAAATACTGAATTACCGGGAAGAATCAAGATTGCCGCGGCCCCTGACGGGGCCTCGCAATGGCGTTTCCTTGGCGCTGCGTGGCCCGTTGATTCGGGCAGGCGCCATGAATGGCGCCCTACACATCGTGTCGCGCTGCACGGTTTAATCGTCTTCTTCAGCCGCCAGAACCTTCCCGACGCCAATACCCCGCGGATCACTCCCGGTCTCCAGCCGATTGCCGGCACGATCGTGAATCACTACCTGCATGTCGCCGTAATCCCGGTCAGACAACTCCAGCGCGTGCCCCATGGCCTTCAGCGCGTCACGGTCGGCGTCGGACAGGGCATCCGGCTCGAAGTAGATATGATCCGGTCGGAACTGGTGGTGGTACCGGGGCAGTGCGGCAATCGCCTGGGCATCCGCGCCTTCCGCGAACTCGAGAATGCCCAGCAGCACCATGGAGATGATGCGGCTACCCCCCGGCGTGCCGATAACCAGCGTGCGGTCGGGCGCCTCCACGAAGCTGGGGCTCATGCTGGACAGCGGTCGCTTGCCCGGCGCAATGGCATTGGCGCCGGTGCCAATCAGTCCGTAGCCGTTGGGCGTCAGCGGCTTGGCGGAGAAATCATCCATCTCGTTGTTGAGCACCACCCCGGTGCCGGCCGGCATGAAACCGCTGCCGAAGGGATAGTTCACGGATAGCGTGGCCGCCACCCGATTGCCGGCGGCATCCATCACCGAGAAGTGCGTGGTATCCGTGCCCGGCGACACATCCGCCGTTGCCGGGGCGAGACTGTCGCTGGAGGTGGCCCGCTCCAGCGAGATGCCGACGCGCAACCCGGCCGCGTAATCACCGCTGATCAGCCGATCGATGGGCATGTCCACGAAATCCGGGTCGCCCAGGTAGGCCGCGCGGTCCCGATAGGCGCGGCGCATGGCCTCAACCACCAAGTGCCTGCGTTTGACCTCGGACAGGCCCGACCAGGGCAGGCGATCGAGAATATTGAGCGCCTCGGCCAGCACCACCCCGCCCGAAGACGGCGGCGGCGCGCCGATCAGCGTCATGTCCCGGAAGCGCGAGACGATGGGCTCGCGCTCGATCACGTCGTACTCGGCCAGATCCGACAGCTGCCAGATACCGCCGGCCGCACGCACGCCCTCCACCAGCGCCTCGGCTACCGGCCCGGCATAGAACCCGTCGCGCCCCTGTTCGGCCAGGCGGGTCAGCGTGTCGGCCAGCGCCGGCTGCTTCAGCACGAAGCCGGCGTCTGGCACCACGCCGCCGGGCAGAAACAGCTCACCGGCCACGCCCCCCACCGTCTTCATGGTGGTCGCCCGCCAGTGCAGCAGAGTCACGAGCTCGTCGCCGATGGCGAAGCCGTCCCGGGCCAGGCGGATCGCCGGTGCCAGCGACTCGGCCAGCGGCAACTCGCCGTATTTCTCGGCAATGTGCGCCAGAGCGGCAGGTTCGCCGGGAATACCGGCGGCCAGCGGCCCGTTCTTGGAGCGCGACGACACGTAGTCATCGTCCTCGTCCAGGTACATGTCCTCGGTGGCCGCCGCCGGGGCCTCCTCGCGGCCGTCCACCATGACGTTGCGACCTGACCCCGCCTGATGCAGCAGCCAGAAACCGCCACCGCCGAGGCCCGAGCCCTGCGGCTCCACCACCGCCAGCGCGGCGGATACCGCCACCGCGGCATCGAATGCGTTGCCGCCGGCTTCCAGAATCTCGATGCCGGCCTCGGTGGCCGCGGGATGGGCACTGGCCACGGCCGCACCCGGCGGTGGTTCCACCGCTGCGGCCATGCCTGCGGCGCCGGCCAGCGTCAGCCACAGGACAAGGGATCGAATCATTCGACCGGGAACGATACGCACGGTAATGGTCTCCTTACTGAATCTGCCTCGAGCCGGGACAAGCCGGCGGGGTCAGCCGCGGGACTTGGCCGCTAACGCCTCCGCCACCGGGGCTGGCACCAGCCCGCCGATGTCGCCACCCAGGATCGCGATTTCCCGCACGAGCGTGGAGGAGATATGGGCGTACTGGGGCGAGGGGGCCAGCAGCACGGTTTCCACGTCGCGGTTCAGATGCTGGTTCATCACCGCCATCTGGCGTTCGTACTCGTAATCCCCCACTCCGCGCACGCCGCGCACCAGTACGGTCACGCCCTGCTCGCGGGCCCAGTCCACGATCAGACCGGAGGTGCCCATGACGGTGACGTTGTCCAGGTCCGCCAGCGTCCGGCGGGCCAGTTCGATGCGCTCGTCGGGCTCGAAGATGGATTTCTTCGAGGTGTTGTTGGCCACCGCCACGACCAGTTCGGGAAACAGCCGGGCCGCGCGGCGGATGACATCCGCGTGCCCGTTGGTAATGGGGTCGAACGTGCCGGTATAGGCCGCCCGCACGGGTTTGTGTTCAGTCATGCTCCGCATCCTCGCCCGCACCCGACCAGGTTGCAAGGCCGTAGCCCACGTCCCCGGCCCGCTTGCGCCGGTGCCAAGCCCAGCCGGCGGGCAGGTCGGGTTCCCGGCGGGCGGCGAACTCCAGATAGACCCGATGGCCGGGCCGCAGCCGGGGCGGCAGCGCGGCCAGGGCCGGGATCAGCAGGTCGGCGTCGAAGGGCGGGTCGAGAAACACCAGATCGAAACCCGATTCCGCCAGGCCGGGCCAGCCCTCCGGCGACCGGCCCGGATCAATAACCGCGCCGGTCGCACCCAGGGTGTCGATCGCTGCGGCCAGTCGCTCGCGGCAGCGCCGGTCCGGCTCCATGAATACGCACCCGGTGGCCCCGCGAGACAGGGCCTCCAGCCCCAGCACGCCGCTGCCGGCAAAGGCGTCCAGACAACGGGCCCCCGGCAGCTGTGGGGCCAGCCAGTTGAACAGGGTTTCACGGACCCGGTCCGGCGTGGGCCGCAGGCCGGGCGCGTCGGCGATCGGGATACGTCGCCCGCGCCAGGCGCCGCCGACGATACGCAGGTCGCCGCGCTGGCCCAAGCGGGACAGCCTAGCCCTGGGTGCCGCCGACGGTGAGCCCGTCCACCCGCAGGGTGGGCTGACCGACCCCGACGGGCACGCTCTGGCCGTTCTTGCCGCAGACGCCGATACCGGTATCCAGGGCCAGGTCGTTGCCGACCATCGAGACCTTCTCCAGCACATCGGGACCATTGCCGATCAGGGTGACGCCCTTGATCGGCGCACCCAGCCGGCCGCCTTCGATGCGATAGGCCTCGGAGGCGGAAAACACGAAGTTGCCCGAGGTGATGTCCACCGAGCCGCCGTCGAAATTGGCGGCAAAAATGCCCTCCTCGACCGAGCCGAGAATGGCAGCGGGATCGTCGCGACCCGGCTGCATGTAGGTGTTGGTCATGCGCGGCATGGGCAGATGGGCGAAGGATTCGCGGCGGCCGTTGCCGGTCGGCGCCACCCCCATCAGGCCGGCGTTGTGCTTGTCCTGCATGTAGCCCACCAGCACGCCGTCGCGGATCAGGGTATTGAAGCCACCCGGCACGCCTTCGTCATCCATGCTCAGGGAACCGCGGCGGCCGGCGATGGTGCCGTCGTCGACGATGGTGCACAGCTCGGAGGCGACCTTCTCGCCCACGCGGCCGCTGTAGGTGGAACTACCCTTGCGATTGAAATCGCCTTCCAGCCCGTGGCCGACTGCCTCGTGCAGCAGCACCCCGGGCCATCCCGGCCCCAGCACCACGCTCATGGTGCCGGCCGGCGCCTCTTCGGCCGACAGCCGCACCAGCGCACGGCGTACGGCCTCCAGGGCGTAGCCCTCGACCCGCGCGCGGCCGTCTTCGTCGTCGGCGACGAAGAAATCGTAGCCGCAGCGGCCACCGCCCCCGGCGCTGGCCCGTTCGCGCCGGCCGCCCGCGGCCACCTGCACGGTGACCGTCAGACGCACCAGCGGACGCACGTCCCCGGCCAGTGTGCCGTCGGAGGCCGCCACCATCACGACGTCCTGCACCCCGGCCAGACTGACCTGCACCTGGGTCACCCGGTCGTCGGCATTGCGGGCCGCGCCGTCGGCGCGATGCAGCAGCGCCACCTTGGCGCCCTCGTCCCAGCCGTCGGCAGGATCGAGGGCGGCGTAGAGTAAGGGCGCGGCCGTCGACTGCCAGGCCGCCACCCGGCCGGTGCTGCCGGCCTGCACGATGGCCGAGGCGGCGTCGCCGGCCCGGGTGAGTGCGGGCAGTGTCATGTCCTCGGAATAGGCGAAACCGGTCTTCTCGCCGCTGATGGCGCGGGCGCCCACGCCCTGCTCCACCCCGGCGCTGGCGGTCCGCACGATGCCGTCCTCCAGCGCCCAACCCTCGCGGCGGCGACGCTGGAAGTAGAGATCGGCGGCGTCCACGTTCGGCCGCATCAGCGAACCCAGCACCCGGGCGATCTGGCTCGATTCCAGCGCGGCCGGGCCCAGCAGGGCATCCTGCGCCTGGGCGAGGGTATCGGTGGTGGTTGCCTGCGTCTCTGCTGCCATGTCTGCCTCGTGATCGAAACCGATCAGCCCTGTTCGGTGGCGGATTCGCCGCCCATATCCCAGAGCTTTTCCAGCTGATAATAGGCCCGCGTGGTGGGCTGCATGATGTGGACAATCACTCCGTTGAGATCGATCAGCACCCATTCGGACTGGGCCAGACCCTCTACCCCGGGTTTCAGCCCGGCCTGCTTGGCGTGCTGGACCACGGTCTCGCCCAGTCGCTTGACGTGGCGCCCGGAGCGGCCGGTGCACACGATCATGTGGTCGGCGATGGTGGTCAGTTCGCGGACGTCGAGCACCTGGATGTGCTCGGCCTTGAGTTCCTCCAGGGCATCGAGCGCCAGGGTCCGCAGTTGGTCATCGTTCATGCGCAATCCGCAGGTTGTTGTTGCCGGTAGACGTCAGCGTCGAGGATGTCGGCCAGAACCACGTCCGGCAACAGGAAACGGGGCGAGCGTCCCGCCGCCAGCAGCGACCGGATGCGGCTGGCGGAAATGGCCAGCGGCGGCGGTTCGCAGCGCACGATGGCGCCCGCCAGTGCCCGGCCCAGCGCCGCGGCATCCGGCTGCAGGCGCTCGTCAAGTACCGCCTGCGCCGCGGCCGGCAGGGCCTCGTCGGTGCCCGGCCGGGCCACCAGCAGGATGTGCGCGTAATCGAACAGACGCTGCCATTCGTGCCAGCCCGGCAGGCCGGCGAACACGTCCATGCCCATGACCAGACACAGGGGCGTGTCGGGCAGTTCCGCGCGCAGGCCGACCAGCGTGTCAACAGAGTAGGAGGGGCCGTCACGCAGCAGCTCGCGGTCGTCCAGGCGCAGTCCCGGCTGTTCGGCGATGGCCACCCGCAGCCACTTGGCGCGCTGGCCGGGCGACGCCGCGGGCTCGCCCCGATGCGGGGGACGCGCCGAGGGGATCAGCCGCATTTCGGCCAGCCCCAGCTGGTCGACCAGCTCGATGGCCAACCGTAGATGGCCGTTGTGCACCGGATCGAACGTACCCCCGAGGATGCCGACCGGGCGAGTCAGCGACATCAGGAGCGGACGTCCCGCATCGGCCGAGTATCAACGGACATGGCCGTCCCCGAACACCACGTACTTCAGCGTGGTCAGGCCTTCCAGACCCACCGGTCCGCGCGCGTGCAGCTTGTCGGTGGAAATGCCGATCTCCGCGCCCAGGCCGTATTCGAAGCCGTCGGCGAAGCGGGTGGAGGCGTTGACCATCACCGACGACGAATCCACTTCCCGCATGAAACGGCGCGCATTGGCCATGTTCTCGGTGACGATGGCATCGGTGTGATGCGAGCCGTAGGCGTCGATGTGCGCCATGGCCGCATCCACCCCGGCCACCACCCGTACCGCCAGCACCGGCCCGAGATACTCCTCGCCCCAGTCCGCATCGCTGGCGGGCACCGCATCGCTAAGCAGCCCGCGGGTGATGTCGCAACCACGGATTTCCACCCCGGCCTGGGCCAGGATTTCGCCGATGCGCGGCAGCACGCGATCGGCCACGGCCTCGGATACCAGCAGCGTTTCCATGGTGTTGCAGGTGCCATAGCGCTGGGTCTTGGCATTCACCGTAATGGCCACTGCCTTGTCGATGTCCGCGTCGTCGTCAATATAGACGTGGCAGACGCCGTCCAGATGCTTGATCACCGGCACCCGGGCATTTTCGGCCACGAACGCCACCAGCGACTTGCCGCCCCGCGGCACCAACACGTCGACGTATTCCTCCATGCGCAGCAGTTCACCCACCGCGGCCCGGTCGGTGGTGGCCACCACCTGGACCGCCGCGGCCGGCAGGCCGGCATCGGCCAGAGCACGCTCGATGCAGGCGGCAATGGCCAGATTGGATTCACGCGCTTCCGAACCGCCGCGCAGGATCGCCGCATTGCCCGATTTCAGACACAGGGCGGCGGCGTCGGCGGTAACGTTGGGCCGCGACTCGTAAATGATGCCGATCACCCCCAGCGGCACGCGCATGCGTCCCACCTGGATGCCGGACGGGCGGTAGGCGAGGTCGCTGATCGCACCGACCGGGTCGGGCAGCGCAGCGATCTGGCGAACGCCCTCGGCCATCGCCGCGATGCGGGCCGGCGTGAGTTCCAGCCGCTCCATCAGGGCGTCGTCCAGCCGCCCCTTCCCGGCCTTCAGGTCCCGGGCATTGGCAGCCAGCAGATCGGCCTGGGCGGCCTCGATCGCATCGGCTATGGCGAACAGGGCGCCGTTCTTGCTGCCCGGATCGGCGGCGGCCATGGTCCGGGCGGCCTCGCGGGCCTGCCGGCCCATCGTCTGCATGGTTTCGGCCACGCCGTTGGCGGCGTCGGCGGTCGCAGTCTGAGTTGCGCTCATGGCGCTCCGTTTGTCCTCGATTCAGGGGCCGAGACAGCCATCGGCCGGCCGGCCAGTCCCAGCGCCAATGTTAACAGTTCCTCCCACGGCCGCCCCCGGGCCGCACCCTTGCACACGCGGTCGGCATGGGCGGCCCGGCGCAGCAAGGCCAGCAGATCGCGCGGGCGGCGCTGGCGGGCGGCCGCGCCGATCTGCGCCCGGCGGGCCGGCGGCATGCGCACGCGGCGATCGTTGACCACCCGATCGACCCCGCCGTGGCGGGCGGCGAGGCTGGCGGAAAACAGCAGCCGCAGGTCCTGCACCAGGGCCCACAGCACCGGCACCGGGTCGATGCCGGCTTCGCGCAGCCGGTCCAGGCTGCGGACCACCCCGGCGGTGTCGGCATCCAGGGCCTTGGTGGACAGATCGAACACGTCGAAGCGGGCGGAATCGCCGGTGGCCGCGCGCATGCCGTCGGCGTCCACCCGGCCTTCCGGAAACAGCAGGGTCAGGCGCTCGATTTCCTGGGCCGCGGCCAGCAGATTGCCCTCGGTGCGCGCCACCAGCACCGCCAGCGCCTCCTCGTCCAGGGTCAGACCGCGGGCGGTGGCCCGCCGTTCGATCCACTGCGGCAGGCGAGCCACCGGAAACGGCCAGGCATAGATCACGTGGCCGCTGCTCTGGATTGCCTTGTACCAGGCCGACCGGCGCTGATCCGCATCCAGGCGCCCGGCGTGTACCAGCAGCATGCAGTCCGCCGGCGCCCGGGCGGCAAAATCCTTGATCGCGGCGCTCCCGGGTTGGCCCGGCCCCTTCGATGACAGCCGCAGTTCGATCAACTGCCGGCTGGAAAACAGGGATGGTTCGCCCACCGCCGCGGTCAGTTCCGACCAGTCGAAGCCGGGTTCGGCATGCAGCACCCGGCGCTCATCGAACCCCTGCGCGGCGGCGGCGGCGCGGATGGCGGACGTGGCTTCATCCAGCAGCAGCGGCTCATCGCCGGCCAGCAGGTAGATCGGCGCCAGCGCGCCCCGGGCCAGGTGATCGGAAACCTGTTCCGGCTTGATATCCACTGCCGGTCAGCCGTCGCCGTCCACGACGATGTTGCGGCCGTAGAAGATTTCGTTGACCTCGTGCTCGATGCGCTCGCGGATGCCGTCGGCCTCCTCGGAACTCAGATCGTTGGGACTGTCGCCGAACAGGTAGTCATCGATATCGAAGTCCAGCAGCCGCATCTTGGTGTGAAAGATACGCTCGGCCGGCACGTTCACGTCGACCATCTGGTAGCGGTTCTTGATGTCGTCGGCGATGTAATCCTGGATCGAGTGGATCTGGTGGTCGATGAAGTGCTTGGCGCCCTCCACGTCGCGGGTGAACCCGCGCACCCGGTAATCCAGCGCCACCACGTCCGACTCGAAACTGTGGATCAGCAGATTCAGCGCCTTGAGCGGCGAGATCAGCCCGCAGGTCGACACGTCGATATCCGCCCGGAAGGTGGAAATGCCGTGGTCCGGATGAAACTCCGGGTAGGTGTGGACGGTGATGTGGCTCTTGTCCAGATGCCCCACCACGGATTCGGGCAGGGGCCCGTCGTAGGCGGTTTCCTCGGCGATCAGGATGGTCACCGACGCGCCTTCGGGCTCATAGTCCTGGCGGGCGATATTGAGCACGTTGGCCCCGATCATGTCGGTGACCTCGGTGAGAATCTGGGTCAGCCGCTCGGCGTTGAACACCTCGTCCAGATAGGCCACGTAGGCCTTCTTCTGCGCCCCGGTCCGGGCATAGCAGATGTCGTAGATATTGAACGACAGCGACTTGGTGAGGTTGTTGAAACCGTGGAGTCTCAGCTTGTCCATGGCACCTCCAGCGGTTGTCCGGGCTGTGACGAAAGGGCGCGAATTATGCCCGCGTCAGCCGTCCGCGGAAACAATCTCGTAATCGTGGGTGATGGTCACGCTGTTTTGCAGCATGATCGAGGCCGAACAGTACTTCTCCGCCGACAGCTGCACGGCCCGCGCCACCTGGCGGTCCGACAGACCGTCACCGGTGACGACGAACCTGAGGTGAATCGCCGTGAACACCTTGGGGTCGGTGTCGGCGCGAGTGCCGTCCACCTCGATGTCGCAACCGGTCACCGGCTGGCGCGCCTTCTTCAGGATGTGCATCACGTCCATGGCGCTGCAGGAGCCCACGCCCAGCAGCATCAGCTCCATCGGCCGGAAGCCGACATTCTCGCCCCCCAGATCGGGTGGCCCGTCGATGTCGATGTGATGGCCGCTGTCGGCGCTACCGGTAAAGTGCAGGTTGTCCTGCCAGTTGATGATGGCTTTCATGATCTCGGTGGTTCGTGATGGGTCATTCCGGCGACGTCAGGCCAGCAAACCGGCCAGCGCATGCCCCGGATCCGGCTGGCGCATCAGGGATTCCCCGATCAGCACAGCACGGATGTCGGCTCGACGCAGCCGCGCCAGATCGTCCCGGGTATGGATGCCGCTTTCGCTGATCAGCAGACGATCGGCAGGTACCGTGTCGCGCAGGGCGATGCTCACATCCAGGCTGGTGTGGAACGTGCGCAGATCGCGATTGTTGATGCCCAGCAGGCAACGCTCGTCCAGCGTCAGGGCGCGGGCCAGTTCCTCGCCGTCATGGGCCTCCACCAGCACGTCCATGCCCAGATCCAGGGCCTGCACGGACAGTGCGCGCAGGTCCGCGTCATCGAGCGCCGCCACGATCAGCAGCACCGCGTCGGCGCCCATCGCCCGGGCCTCCAGCACCTGCCGCGAGTCGATCACGAAATCCTTGCGCAGCACCGGCAGGTCGCAGGCCGCGCGGGCGGCGGCCAGGTATTCCGGCGCGCCCTGGAAATACTCCCGGTCGGTCAGCACCGACAGACAGGCGGCGCCGCCATCGGCATAGCAGCCGGCCAGCCAGGCCGGGTCGAAGTCCTCGCGGATCACGCCCTTGCTGGGCGATGCCTTCTTGATCTCGGCGATCACCGCCATGCCCCGCGCATCCGCGGCCTGATGCAGCTGCCGGGCGAAACCGCGCGGGGCCGGCGCGGCCGCGGCCTGCTCGGCCAGCACGTCGGCCGCTGGCAGCGCGGCGATCTCGGCCCGCTTGGTGGCCAGAATGCGGGTCAGCACGTCGCTCATGGCGTCATGCCCGCCGTGAGTTCGGCCAGGGCGGCGAGTTTGCCGGCCGCCGCGCCGCTGTCCACCGCGTCACCGGCGCGGGTGACACCCTCGGCAATGTCGCGGGCGTGACCGGATACATAAAGGGCCGCCCCCGCATTGAGACAGATCATGTCGCGCGCCACCCCCGGCTCGCCGTCCAGCACCCGGCGTATCAGTGCCAGGCTCTGCCCGGCATCCTCCACCCGCAGGGCATCCAGCGACCCCCGTTCGAGGCCGACGTCCTCCGGGGCCAGCAGATAACTTTCCACCCGGCCGTCGCGCAGTTCGGCCACCCGGGTCGGGGCATTGATCGACAGTTCGTCCAGACCGTCCTCGCCGTGCACCACCAGCACGTGGCGGCTGCCCAGGCGACCCAGCACCTCGGCAATCGGCGTGGTGAGATGGCCGTTGAACACCCCGACCACCTGATTGCGGGCCCCGGCGGGATTGGTCAGCGGGCCCAGCATGTTGAAGATGGTACGTACACCCAGCTCGCGGCGCGGGCCGATGGCGTGCTTCATGGCGCCATGAAATCCGGGCGCGAACATGAAGCCCACGCCCAGCTCGTGCACGCAGCGGGCAACCTGATCGGGGCTGGTGTTCAGATTCACCCCGGCTGCTTCCAGCACATCCGCGCTGCCGCTCTTGCCCGAGACCGAGCGGTTGCCGTGCTTGGCCACGCGACCGCCGGCGGCCGCCACCACCAGCGCCGCCGCGGTGGAAACGTTGAACAGCCCGGCCGCGTCGCCGCCGGTGCCGCAGGTATCCACCAGCTCCTCGGTGTAGGCCGCGTCCACCGGCACCGCGGTGGCCAGCTCGCGCATGACCTCGGCGGCGGCAGTGATCTCGGCCACCGTCTCGCCCTTCATGCGCAGCGCCACCAGGAAGCCGCCGATCTGCGCCGGGGTGGCTTCGCCGGTCATGATCGTGCGCATGGCCTGGACCATGGTGTCTCGATCAAGGTCCCGCCCGGCGACGAGATGATTCATCAGTTGCGCGTCGATCATGGCCTTACAGTTACCGCTTTCTCAAAAAATACATCCGCAGATTACGCAGATTTCACAGATGGGAAGAGGAGCGAACCAGGCATTCAGCAGATTCCGCTGCAAGTACAACTACATCGCGGGCGGGCAGCCAGGTCGAATGCCCCGCCCCAGAAAATCTGCGCAATCTGCGTAATCTGCGGATAAAACGATGCTACCTCGGTACGTCATCCCGGCACGTGCATTGCCGTGCGGTCGAGGAAGGTCCTCAGCATGGCGTGGCCGTGCTCGGAGAGGATGGATTCGGGATGGAACTGCACCCCCTCGGCGCCCGTGGGCCGGTGGATCAGCCCCATGATCTCGTCGACCTCGCCGGCTTCGGTCTCGGTCCAGGCCGTTACCGCGAAATCCGCCGGCAGGGTGTCGCGGGCCACCACCAGCGAGTGGTAGCGGGTAGCGGTCAGCGGATTGGCCAGACCGGCAAACACGCCCTCCCCCGTGTGGTGGATCACCGAGGCCTTGCCGTGCATGACGTCGTGGGCCCGCACCACCTCGCCGCCGAAGGCCTGACCGATGGCCTGGTGCCCGAGACAGACCCCCAGCATCGGCACCCGCCCTGCCAGTTCCCGGGCCACTTCGAGCGACACCCCGGCCTCGTTCGGGGTGCAGGGGCCAGGCGAAATAACGATGCCCGCCGGCTGCATGGCGCGGATCGCCGCCAGGTCGCTGGCGTCGTTGCGCAGCACCTCGACATCCGCCTCCAGCTCGCCCAGATACTGGACCAGGTTGTAGGTGAAGCTGTCGTAGTTGTCGATGACGAGAATCATGTTCCGGCTTACCAGCCTTGCAGAAGAAAAGAATTTTATCCGCAGATTACGCAGATTTCACAGCTTGAAAGGGTTGCCGCTGACGCGGTTGGTATCGCAAAGATCGGTTGTTCCTAGCAGTAGCTAGCGTCATTACATGCAGGCCGTTGAATAGGCTCTGAATGACTTCGGCGCGTCGGCAGCCCACACAAAAAATCTGCGCAATCCGCGTAATCTGCGGATAACGCTTTACGGACCAGGCTTGTCGAGGCCGCGCGCCGCCATCGCCGCCGCACGCATCACCGCGCGGGCCTTGTTCATGGTCTCTTCCCATTCACTCGTCGGCTGTGAATCCGCCACGATGCCGCCGCCGGCCTGGACGTGAATTTCGCCATCCTTGAGCACCGCGGTGCGGATGGCAATGGCCAGGTCCATGTCGCCGTTGTCGGCCAGATAGCCCACCGCCCCGCCGTAGACCCCGCGCTTGACCGGTTCCAGCTCGTCGATGATTTCCATCGCCCGTATCTTGGGCGCGCCGGACAGGGTACCGGCCGGGAACGTGGCCTTGAGCGCATCCAGCGGCCGCAGGCCCGCACGCAGCCGACCGGTGACGTTGGACACGATATGCATGACGTGCGAGTAGCGCTCGATCACCATGCGGTCGGTGACCTCGACACTGCCGGTCTCGGCCACGCGCCCGACATCGTTGCGGCCCAGGTCGATCAGCATCAGGTGCTCGGCCAGCTCCTTGGGATCGGCCAGCAATTCCGCCTCGAGGGCGGCATCGGCCTCGGGCGTGGCCCCGCGCGGCCGGGTGCCGGCAATCGGCCGGACCATGACCTCGTCGTCGCTGACCCGCACCAGGATTTCCGGCGAGGACCCGACGACGTGATGGTCACCGAAATTCATGAAATACATGTAGGGCGAGGGATTCAGACAGCGCAGCGCCCGGTAGAGCGACAGCGGCTCGGCGGTGAACGGGGCCGACAGGCGCTGGCTGGGCACCACCTGCATCACGTCGCCGGCGCGGGTGTAGTCGACGATGCGGCGCACCGCGTCCTCGTAGCCGGCCTGGGTCAGCCCGGACACGAAACTGGCGTCGTCCAGGCTGTCGTCGCCCAGCGCGGCCTCGGGCAGGGCCAGTGGCTCGGCCAGCTTCGCCACCAGCCCGTCCAGCCGGGCGGCCACGCGGTCGCGGTCGGCAGCGTCGCCGTCGACATGATGGCCGATGCAGTAGAGCTTGCCCGACAGGTTGTCGAACACCACCAGCTCCTCGGCCACCAGCAGCAGGATGTCCGGCAGATCCAGCGGGTCCGGTTTCTCGACACCGGCCAGGCGTGGCTCGATGTAGCGGATGGTGTCGTAGCCGAAATAGCCCACCAGCCCGCCGGTCAGGCGCGGCAGTTCCGGCAGACGCGGCAGCGGCCGGCTGTCGGCAAAGGCCTGGATCCAGGCCAGCGGATCATCGGTTTCGACCTCGGCCAGCAAGTCGTCGCCGCGCTCGTGGCGCAGGCGCGACCCGGAAACCCGGATGCGCTCGTCGCAGGGCAAGCCGATGATGGAATAACGGCCCCAGCGTTCCCCGCCCTGCACCGACTCCAGCAGGAAGGAGTACGGCGCGTCGGCCAGCTTGAGATAGACCGACAGCGGGGTGTCGAGGTCGGCGAGGACCTCGCGGACGACGGGAACGCGTTTGACGGGCTGAAAGGAGGCGAACTGGGACATGGCAACGAAACTTCAGGCGAACGAATGGGCATCGGCGACGGCACATCGCCGTCAGGCCCGGCTAGACCGGGCGGCGGCGCTTCACCATCGCCATGCCGCCCGCGGGGCGGCGTTGCCTATCGAATATCGTTGCCGCATGGAACTCTGTCGCGTTGCGCGGATGCGCCAAGCTTAACGCGTTCCCGCCGTCCACGGCGAGACGCGACTGAGTCATCAACCGCCAGCCACGCACTCTAGACCGAACGCAGGCGATCCAGCTCGCGCCGCATGTCGGCAATGGTGGCGGCGTAGTCATCCTTGCTGAAGATCGCCGAACCGGCCACGAATGTGTCGGCCCCGGCTTTCGCCACCTCGGCAATGTTCTCGGTTTTCACCCCGCCGTCCACTTCCAGCCGGATGTCCTGACCGGAGGCGTCAATCAGCTCGCGCGCTTCCCGCAGCTTGTTGAGCGCCTCGGGAATGAAGCTCTGGCCGCCGAAGCCCGGGTTCACCGACATGATCAGTACGATGTCGATCTTGTCCAGCACGTGCTTGAGGTAGTACAGCGGCGTGGCCGGGTTGAACACCAGCCCGCACTTGGCGCCGCCGTCTCGGATCAGCTGCAGGCTGCGGTCGATGTGCTCGCTGGCCTCCGGATGGAAGGTGATGCTGGCGGCACCGGCCTCCAGGAAATCGCCGATTAGGCGGTCCACCGGCTTGACCATCAGGTGCACATCCAGCGGCGCGGTGATGCCGTAATCCTTCAGCGCCTTACACACCGGCGGCCCGAAGGTGAGATTGGGCACGTAATGGTTGTCCATCACGTCGAAATGCACCCAGTCGGCGCCGGCCTCGAGCACGTCGTGCACCTCGTCGCCGAGGCGGGCGAGGTCGGCAGCCAGAATGGACGGGGCAATCAGGAAATCACGATCCGCCAGCGCCATGATCGTCTCCTACTGTTGATGTCATCCGCGCCGGGCGAACCGGCCGGGCGCGACACGTTTCACGGCCGGCGTACTGTAACCTACCGGGCATTGCCTCACAGCGGGGAATCGTCATGAGCATCAACGGCCTTGCCATCGCACTCCACGTACTCGCCGCCGTCGTCTGGGTGGGGGGCATGTTCTTCGCCTACATGGCGCTGCGGCCAGCCGCCGGGCAACTGGCACTGGCCGACCGGCTGGCATTGTGGGCCGGCGTGTTCGCCCGCTTCTTCCCGTTCGTATGGCTGTCGGTAATTGCGCTGCTGGCCACCGGCTACTGGCTGATCTTCGCGGTGCTCGGCGGCATGGGCGGCGCGGGTACCCATGTCCACATCATGCACGGCCTCGGCTGGCTGATGTTCGCGCTGTTCGGGCATGTGTTCTTCGCTCCCTGGCGGCGGCTGCGTCTGGCCCTGGAGGCCGGCACCCTCAACGAGGGGGCCCGCTACCTCAATCAGATTCGCGTGCTGATCAGTGTCAACCTGCTGCTGGGCCTGATCGTGGTGGCGGTGGCCGCCGGCGGGCGTTACGGCCTGTTGCCGGGCTGAGCCGGAGGCGCGGTTTGCGGCTGAATCTGGTGGCCTGCGGTACCCGCATGCCCGACTGGGTCGAGCGGGGATATCGCGAGTATGCCAAGCGGTTGGGCAATGACTGTCCGCTGCAACTCACGGAAGTCCCGCTGGGCCACCGCCGCAAGCAGGAACCTCCGGACGCGGCGGTGGCCGACGAGGGGCGTCGGATGCTGGCTGCCGTGCCTGACAATCACGCCGTAGTCGCGCTGGATGTGGATGGCCGCGCCTGGCGCACCCGTGATCTCGCGGACCAGATCGAAGCCTGGCGCATGGACGGTCGCGACCGCAGCCTGCTGATCGGCGGGCCCGATGGCCTGTCACCGGATTGCCGGGCCCGGGCCGATCAGAGCTGGTCGCTGTCCCCGCTGACCCTGCCGCACGGTCTGGTGCGGGTGGTGGTGGCGGAAGCCCTCTATCGGGCGATTTCGCTGCTGGCCGGACACCCCTATCACCGCTGAAATCGCCGTCAGCGGCACCGAAACTTGCAGCAATCCGGGCGCCGTTCGACAATCGGCGTCATGAACCATTGTCACCACAAATCCAGCCGCCTAACTGACGATCCGGATTCCGACTGAGGCCACCTGCCGTGAGCCTCGAAATCCTGGTCAATGTGGCACCGGGGGAGACCCGCGTTGCCCAGGTGGAAAACGCTTCTCTCCAGGAAGTCTATCTGCAGCGCGATTCGCGCCGCGGCGTGGCGGGCAACATTTACATGGGCCGGGTGCAGCGGGTGCTGCCCGGCATGCAGGCGGCCTTCATTGAAATCGGACTGGCCCGCACCGCCTTTCTTCACGCCAGCGATATCGTTCGCCAGCACGGCGAGGACACCATCGAGGCACCCGGCATCCAGCAGTTGCTTGCTGACGGCGACAACGTGCTGGTGCAGGTGGTCAAGGAGCCGATCGGCAGCAAGGGCGCACGGCTGACCACCGAACTGTCCATTCCCTCGCGGTTTCTCGTGCTGATGCCGCACAACGATCAGGTTGCGGTTTCCGCCCGCATCGAGGATACGGACGAGCGCGAGCGGCTGATCGAGCTGGTCACCCGCCTGAAGACCCAGATGGAGATGCCCGGCGGGTTCATCGTGCGCACCGTCGGCGAAGGCGCCGAGCCGCATGCCCTGGCCGCGGACATGCGCTTTCTCGCGCGTCTGTGGGAATCGATCAACGAGCAGGCACGGACCGCCCAGCCCGCGACCCTGGTGCATGGCGACCTGCCGCTGGTCACCCGGATGATCCGGGATCTGCTGTCGCCGGCGGTCGAGCGCATCCGCATCGACGACGCCGAGGCGTGGCAGGAAACCGTGGACTTCGCCCGTCGCTTCGTGCCGGAGATGGTCGAACGTATAGAGCGCTATACCGGTGCCGCGCCCATCTTCGACTTATTCGGGGTGGAGGACGAGATCGAACGGGCGCTGCAGTCGACCGTGCCGCTGAAATCCGGCGGCAGCCTGGTGATCGAGCAGACCGAGGCCATGACCACGGTGGACGTCAACACCGCCGGCTTCGTGGGCAGCCGCAATCTCGACGAGACCATCCTGCGCACAAACCTGGAAGCCGCCCAGACGCTGGCCCGGCAGCTGCGCCTGCGCAACCTGGGCGGCCTGATCATCGTCGATTTCATCGACATGACCCTGGAGGCGGACCGCCAGCAGGTCCTCCGGATGCTGGAGAAGGCGCTGGCGCAGGACTCAGCCCGCAGCACCATCTACCCGATCTCGCCGCTGGGCCTGGTGGAGATGACCCGCAAACGCACCCGCGACAGCCTGGAACACCAACTGTGCGAGACCTGTCCCAGCTGCGGGGGCCGGGGCTCGGTGAAGACGCCGGAAACCGTCTGTCACGAGATTTTCCGCGACATCCTGCGCAGTGCCCGCCAGTTCGAGGCCCGGGAAATCCTGCTACTGGCCAGCCCGGATGTGGTGGCGGTACTGCTTGATGAACAGGCCGAGGCACTGGCCGAGCTGTCCGCTACCATTGACCGGCCGATACGCTTACAGGCGGAGTCGCTGTATCAACAGGCCAATTTCGATGTCGTACTGATGTAGCGGGGCTGCCGCGAGAACAGCTTCCGGCCGCAGGCGCCCACCGGCACAGCCGTACAAACCAGTGACACCCACCGACACCATGCCGCCAGACATCAACCGAATGCGCCCGCGGGCCGACCGCGGCTGAGCCGCCGCCATGCGGCGCCGCAACCTGCGACTCAAGACCCTGCTGCTGGTCACCCTGGCCAGTCTGGTCATCGTGGCTGGACTGGCGGTGGGCGCCGTACGCCTGATCGACCGCACCCTGCCCGGCTACCGCGCCGAACTCACCGAACGCATTGGCGAGGAGCTGGATCAGCCGCTGACCATCGGCCGCCTGGGCCTGGCCTGGGACTGGACCGGGCCGGTCCTGGAACTCAGCGATGTGGCGTTGCTGGAATTTGCCGGCGGCCCCACCGTGGTGCGCCTGGAGCAGCTGGCGGTGCGCTTCAGCTTCGTGGACCTGTTGCGCGGCGGGCGCATTCCGCGCGACCTCACGCTGGTGGGGCCGCAGCTGGCGATCTACCGCGGCGACGACGGCGGGCTGCGTCTGCGCGGGCTGGCCAGCGGCGGCGGCCCGGCCTTCAGCCTGGACGATGCCGCCACCTGGCTGGATCGGGTGGACCGCATCCGCGTACGCGACGGCCAACTGGGCCTGGCCGCCGGCGCCGACAGCCGGATCCTCGGCACCCTTGATGATGTCGAACTGACCCTGCACTCACGGGACAGCCGCCACCGGGTGATCGGCGATGCCAAACTTCCGCCGGCCTGGGGCGACCACGTGCATGCCGATATCTTCGCCTACGGCGATCTCACCGGCTGGCGGAATCTGGCCGCCAATGCCTACATCCGCCTCGGAAGCCTGACCGCGCCCGAACTGCTGTCGCAAGCGGGGCTGGAGACTGCCGACCTCGAGGGCGGACACAGCGATATTGAACTGTGGGTGGACTGGGCCAACCGGGCACTGGACGGCGCGCGGGCCACCGTCGTCAGCGAGGCGCTTCGGGGCCGGGATGCCAGCCCCGTCGTCCCGCCGCTGCGGATGGACTTTAACGTCGAGCCCGACGCCGAGGGCTATGCGATCAACCTCGAATCGCTACGCGCGGATGATCGCAGCCTTGAGGCGACTGGCCGGGCCCGGGTAAATCCGGCGCTGACCAGCCTCAGCGGCGAGATCACCGATCTGCCGGCCAGCCTGGCAGCGGCCGCGGCGCGAGTGGGCCTGCCCGGCGCCCGGCAGCTGACGGGCCAGGGTTCGGTATCACGGCTATCGTTCCGGATACCACTGCGAACGCCGGGTCAGACACGAGGCCTGGTGGCCTTCGAGGACCTGGCGCTGGATCATGCAGGGCTGGGTCTGGCGCTGGGGCGAATCGACGGCCAGGCCAGCATTGGCCCCGAAGGCGCCACGCTGACGGTCGAAGAATTGGACGGCGGCCTGACCTGGCAGCGCTACGTGCGCGGCGAACTGCCGTTGGCCGGCGGCCGGGGCAAGCTGAGTTGGTCACCGGATAGCAGGGGTGGCGGCACACTGCACCTGGCGGATGCGCGGCTGACCTCGGGTGAAACAACCTTTACCGGCGGCGGCGAACTGATCTGGGACGGAAACGGCGGTGCCCCGCGCGCCGATCTGACGTTCACCGGCGATTCGGCCGATCTCCCGCCGCTGTTTGCGCATCTGCCCCAGGCCGACGACATGCCCAACAAGCGGCTACGGGACTGGCTGCCGCGCGCGATCACCGCGGCTCGTATCACCAGCGCCGAGGTGCGCCTGGCGGGTCCGCTGTCGCAGTTTCCGTTCGCCGCGGGCAATGGCGAGTTCCGCGTCTCGGTAGTCGGCGAAGACGTGGACATGGCCTACAAGCCCGGCTGGCCAGCGATGCAGGACATCGAAGGCCAGCTCACGCTGGTGGGCGACACGCTCGACATCCAGGCCTCGCGCGGGCGCATCCTCGGCATCGAGGTGGGGCCGGCCAGCGCCCATGTCCCCAACGTGCGCGAACCTGTCCTGGCGGTCGACGGGCGACTCGACGAAGCCGGCGCCGATGCCATGATGCGCTTCATTCCCGCGTCGCCACTGGCCGACAAGTTCGGGCGGATTGCGGAGGTTCTCGAGGTCAGCGGGCCGGCGGGGCTGACGCTGGCGCTGTCACTGCCGCTGAAGCCGGATCTCGATGCGGATGTGGCCGTGGACGGCACCATCGACCTGCGCGGCGTCACCCTCACGCACCCGGCGCTGCCAAGGCCTCTGCAGGGCCTGGGCGGCGATCTGCGCTTCGACCTCAAGGGCCTGTATGCGCAGGGCATCCAAGGCCGGTTCATGGGTATGCCGGTACGGGCGGACCTGACCCCGGCCGGGGCCGACGGCCTGGCTATCGACGCCCGGGCCGACCTTAGCCTGCCGGCCCAGGCGGCATGGTGGGAACCGCTGTTGCCGGCCGAGCTGGTCGCCCGCGCCAACGGCAGCGCCGTCTGGCAGGCGGGCTTGCGGGTGTCGGCCGGCGGCCGGATATCGGACCTCCGCCTGCACAGTGACCTGACCGATCTGGCGCTGGATCTGCCGGCCCCGCTGGGCAAGCCGGCCGGCACCAGCGCGCCGCTATCGGTCACGGTCAGCGCCGACAGCAATCGCATCACCCTGGACTACGCCGACCGCTTGCGCGCCGAACTCCGGCGTACCGACGATCGTCTGCAGGCGGCGGACGTGGTATTCGGCACCAATCCGGTGAACCCGCCGGCCGGCGACGGGCTGTGGATTGGTGGGCATCTGGCCCGACTGGACCTGCCGGCCTGGCAGGCCCTGTTGCCAACCGGCCGCGACCGCGCCGAACCGGGTCTTTCCCTGCGGGGCGCCGACCTGACCGTGGAGGAGCTGCACCTGCAGGGCCAGGCGCTGCCGACAACTCGTTTGCGCGTGACCCCGCTGCCCGCCGGCCGCGGCTGGCAGGCCGATCTCAGCGGCGACGGCGCCGCCGGCAACGTCCGCTGGGAGACCGGCAACAGCCGACCCACCGTGCATGCCCGGCTGGATCATCTGTCGTTGTTGCCGGCTGCGCGTACCGAATCCACCGAGGATCAAGCAGCCGCCGATGCCCCCATGGACCCCGGCCAGCTACCCGGCGTTGATCTTGCCGTCAGTAAAATCTGGGTCGATGGCGCCGCACTGGGGCGGTTGAACGCAACTGTCCGGGCGGTCGACAACGGCATTGCCCTGGAAGAACTTTCGCTAACCGGCAATGATACGCACCTGACCGGCCAGGGTCGGTGGACGCGGACCGGCGGGCAATCGCAGGCGACGTTCGACAGCACCCTGGAGGGCAGCGGCCTGGCACGGCTTATCCAGGCCCTGGGCTTCAGCCCCAGTGTGCGGGCCGACAAGGCCCGGGTGGTCACTGCGCTGCGCTTCGAACCGGCCGCCGCGGGCCTGGTGCCGGAAAGGCTCAATGGACACCTCAGCTTCAAGCTCGAGGACGGCACGCTGGTGCCGATCGAACCCGGCGCCGGCCGGGTGCTGGGGCTGGTCAATTTCTACGCCCTGCCACGTCGCCTGCTGCTGGATTTCCGCGACGTGCTTAACGAGGGTATGGCCTTCGACCGGCTGCAGGGTGATTTCAACGTGACCGCGGGCGATGCCCGCACCGACAATCTGCGGATCAACACCCCCTCGGCCATCATCCGCATTCGCGGCCGGGTGGGCCTGGCGGCCCGCGACTACGATCAGCGGGTGACCATCGTGCCCAAGATGTCATCGGCCGCGGCCATTGCCGGTACCGTGCTCGGCGGGCCCGCCGTCGGGGCCGCCCTGTTCGTGGCCCAGCGGCTGTTACGCAAGCCGATCGCGGAAATTTCCAGCGTGACCTATGATCTGACCGGCCAATGGAGCGATCCGCAGATCGACCCCGTGGAAGAGGCCACCCAGGAGTAGACCCGAACCATGCCCAATGCCGCCGCCATCCAGATGGTTTCCGGACCGGAGCGCGACCAGAACCTGGCCGCGGCCGGTGAACTGATCCGTCGCGCCGCCGACGCCGGCGCCCGGCTGATCGTGCTGCCGGAGAATTTCGGGTTCATGGGCAAGCGCGAGTCGGACAAGCTGCGTATCGCGGAGCCCGACGGCAGCGGGCCGATCCAGGATTTCCTCGCCGACGCCGCTGCGGCCAGCAAGGTCTGGCTGGTCGGGGGCACGGTGCCGATCCGGGGCAACGAACGTGGTGATCGCGCGTTTGCCGCCTGCCCGGTCTACGCCGAGGACGGCGCGCGGGTGGCACGCTTCGACAAGATCCATCTGTTCGACGTATCGGTGCCGGATTCCGGGGAACAGTACAAGGAATCCGGCAGCACCATCCCCGGCACGGAGCCGGTGGTCATCGACACCCCGCTGGGCCGCCTCGGCCTGTCGGTCTGCTACGACCTGCGCTTCCCCGAGCTCTACCGGCAACTGTCGGCAGCCGGCGCCGAACTGCTCGCGGTGCCTGCCGCCTTCACCGCCGCCACCGGCCGCGCCCACTGGGAAGTACTGGTGCGGGCGCGGGCGATCGAGAACCTGTGCTACGTGATCGCGCCGGATCAGGGCGGGCGCCACGCCAGCGGCCGGGAGACCCACGGCGACAGCATGATCGTCGACCCTTGGGGGCGGGTGCTCGACCGCGTTGCCGCCGGCCCGGGCCTGGCCATGGCCGATGTCGACGTGGCCGGACTTCTGCGCACCCGGGAACGCTTTCCGGCACTGACGCACCGCCGGCTGTAATCAACCGCCGCGTATTGGCCTGCCGCGTTCGCGCGGTTACGCTTGCCGGCTTTTCACGGTGCGGGACCCACCCGATGCAAGACACGCTGTACGAATCCGACCTCACCAGCCTGACGCTGCTCAACCGCGGCAAGGTGCGCGACATCTATGCCGCCGATGCGGATCACCTGGTGATCGTGGCCACCGACCGTATCTCCGCATTCGACGTGGTCCTGCCCGACCCCATCCCCGGCAAGGGCGCCGTACTGACCTCGGTCTCGCGCTTCTGGTTCGACCACTTCGGCGACCGCGTGGCCAGCCACGTCGCCGACCGGGCGCTGACCGACTTCCTGTCGCCGGCCGAACTCGCACAGGTATCGGGCCGCGCCATGCTGGTGAAGAAACTCACCCCGCTGCCCATCGAGGCCATCGTGCGCGGCTATCTCATCGGTTCCGGTTGGAAGGATTATCAGCAGACCGGCCGGGTCTGCGGCATCGAACTGCCGGCCGGCCTGGCACAGGCCCAGCAGCTACCCGAGCCGATCTACACCCCCTCGAGCAAGGCCGAGGCCGGTGAACACGACGAGAACATCGATTTTGAAACCACCGTCAATCTGGTCGGCCGCGACCTGGCCGAACAGGTGCGCGACATCTCGCTGTCGATCTACCGGCAGGCGGCCACCTACGCCGCGGAACGCGGCATCATCATAGCCGACACCAAACTGGAATTCGGCACCGACGCCGACGGCCGGGTCGTACTCATCGACGAGGTCCTGACCCCCGATTCGTCACGCTTCTGGCCAGCCAGCGAGTACCGCACCGGCATCAGCCCTCCCTCCTTCGACAAGCAGTACGTCCGCGACTACCTCGAAACCCTGGACTGGAACAAGACTGCACCGGGACCGCGGCTGCCGGACGAGGTGCTGCGCAATACCGCAGCCAAGTATCGGGAGGCGCAGAGGCGGTTGACCGAGTAGGTCAGTCGTCCGTTCGAAGCGGACAGTCAACATCGGCGACACTTCATGAGGCTACTCGCACTGCTAAACGGAAGAATTTCGCCCTGAAGGGCGAGTTGCTTTTCTTGCGCGCCCAAGAAAAGCAACGAAAAGACGGGCGCCCGGACCGCTTGTCCCCCGGGCAGCGCCGCCGCGCTGACCGGGGGATTCCCGCCCGACCGCCGGGGCATGAAGCGGGCCGTGCCGACAGGACGTCGTGTCCTGAACGGCACTAAACGGGCCATCCGTGGCCCGTTTACCCGATGCCCCGGCAGTCGGGCGGCAAGCGCTAACGGGCGGGAAGAGGCGACCCCACCCGGCTATGGCACCTCTTCATTCCCGTCGGGACGAGCTGAGCACTGCAGGGCGGCGAGGTTCCCGGCCCGAAGGGGCGCGCCCTGGACGGGCGCGCGGTTTTCGCCGGCACACGGAGGTGCCGTCGAAACACCCCCTTCGCCGACCGAAG
>JAVKCJ010000012.1:0-23645 GCA_040222795.1 Salinisphaeraceae bacterium | reverse complement strand
CTTCGGTCGGCGAGGGGGTGTTTCGACGGCACATCCCTGTGCCGTCGAAAACCGCGCGCCCATCCTGGGCGCGCCCCTTCGGGCCGGGAACCTCGCCGCCCTGCAGTGCTCCGCTCGTCCCGACGGGAATCAAGAGGTGCCTTATCCAGGTGGGGTCGCTTCTTCCCTCCCGTTAGCGCTTGCCGCCCGACCGCCGGGGCATCGGGTAAATGGGCCACGGATGGCCCGTTTAGTGCCGTTCAGTACACGATGTCCTGTCGGCACGGCACGCCGAGGCAAGACAAGCACGAAAGCTGCTGATAGCTCCGGCAGATTGATCGGGCCGGCGCCATGAATGGCGCCCTACGGCCCGAGACCGGCACAACGACTCAAAAAACTCACTTATCCCGACACCAGACCAGACACCGGTTATCCGCCGGCATCGCCACGTCCTCTATCAAACTCAGGCCCGCTGCCGCGGCCAGCGGATTCAAATCCGCCACATCGCGAATTCCCATGCCGCCAGGCTGCGCCCTCAGCGAAGTGTCAAAACGCGCATTGCCCTCGCCGGTGGGCCGGCCCTGGTAATGGAACGGCCCATAGACGATCAGCCAGCCGCCGGGCGCCAGCACGCGGTCCACGCCCTCGAAGAACGCCCGGACCGCCGACCAGTCCATGATGTGGAGGGTGTTGGCCGTGAATATGGCGTCGAAATCCTCTGCCGGCCACGCGCCGGTGACATCCAACGCCAGCGGTTCCCGGACGTTGGGCAGGCGGGCCTCGTCCAGCCAGGCGCGGATGCCGGAGTGGTTGTCCGCCACGTCGCTTGTCTGCCACAGCAGATGCGGCATGGCGGCGCCGAAATACACGGCATGCTGGCCGGTGCCGCTGCCGATCTCCAGCACGCGGTGGCAGTCGCCCAGAAAGCGCTGCAGCACTGCCAGAATCGGGTCGCGATTGCGCTCGCAGGCGGGGGCAAATGGCTTGTCTTCGACGGGCATACGGCATTGTCCCACGGCCGCGGCTCGCATTGCCCGCGGCCCGCCGATATCCTTGCGGGCTGAATTCCGATCCACCGGCAACGCCCATGATAACCGTCCATCATCTGGAAAATTCACGCTCCCAGCGAGTGCTCTGGCTGCTCGAGGAGTTGGAGCTCAACTACGAGGTCGTCCGGCACGAGCGCGACTGCAAGACCATGCTGGCGCCGCCCGAACTCAAGCAGGTGCACCCGCTGGGCCGGTCGCCGGTGATCGTGGATGGTGAGCGGACGGTGGCCGAAACCGGGGCCATCATCGAGTACCTGACCAGCCGGGCCGGCGGCCTGCTGGTACCGGACGACGACGAGGAGCGTCTGCGCTACACCTATTGGCTGCATTACGCCGAGGGCACGCTGATGCCGTTGCTGGTGATGAAGCTGATCTTCTCCAAGCTGGGGTCGAAGCCGGTCCCGCTGCCACTGCGCCCGTTCGGCGGGCTGCTGGCCTACGGCGTGGGGCAGCAGTTTCTCGATCCCCGCATCGCCGAGAATCTGGCGTATCTGGAAGGCGAGCTCACCGGCCGCGACTGGTTTGCAGGCGCCGACTTGAGTGCCGCCGACATCATGCTCAGCTTCCCCCTCGAGGCTGCCCAGGCCCGCGCCAACCTGGATGACTATCCAAATCTGGCGGCCTTCCTGAAGCGCATCCATGCCCGGCCCGCCTACCAGCGCGCCCTGGAACGCGGCGGACCCTACGCGCTGATGTTTTAGCCCGATGGCGCCGTCGGCAGGGACGCCGCAGCCCGCGACTCGCGCCGGATGCCGGTGGCTGATACTGGCGCTCGGCATTGCCGCCGCGTCGGTATCAGCCCTGGAACCCGGCAACCACACGATCGAACTCGAGCACGACGGCCGGCAGCGGCAGGCGCTCGTGCATGTGCCCGACGGCGCGGGGGAACCGCCGTGGCCGGTGGTGCTGAATTTCCACGGCGGGGGCGGCCATGCCGCCAACCAGCAGAGTTACAGCCGGCTGCACGAGCTGGGTGCGCGCGAGGGTTTCGTCACCGTCTATCCTGATGGCACCGGCGGCATCCTCGGACGATTGCACACCTGGAACGCGGGCGACTGCTGCGGCTACGCCGCCCGGGAGGACGTGGACGACGTGGGCTTCACCGACGCGCTGATCGACCAGCTGATCGACATCCTGCCGGCCGACCCGGCACGCATCTACGCTACCGGCCTGTCCAACGGCGCGATGATGGTTTACCGGCTGGCGGAATCGCTGGGCGATCGCCTGGCGGCGGTGGCGCCGGTCGCGGGCATCGTCGCCCCGACCGATGTGGACGGCAGCCCGGTGCCCATCCTGCACCTCCACAGCCGGGACGATCCGCGGGCGCTCTACGATGGCGGGCTGGGGCCGCCCTTTCCGCTGACGCGAACGCGCGTCCACCATCCGCCCGTGAATGCCTCGCTGACCGCCTGGGCCAAAGGTAATGGCTGCGAACCGGCGCGAGCGGCTACCGACGCGGAACAGACCTGGCACGGTCCCGACGCCGAGCACCGGGCGGTGCGGCTGACCTACGCGGACTGCCCGGCCGGCGCCACCGTCCAGTTGTGGCGGCTGACCGGCGCGGGCCACGTCTGGCCCGGCGCCGAACCCGCGCTGACACGACTCCTGGGGCCCGCCACCGAGGTGATCGACGCGAATGCCGAAATCTGGGCATTCTTCCGGGACCGGCGCCGCCGCGCCCAACCAGCTACCGACTGACCCGGACCCGACCTGCATGTTCGACCGATTCCGCCTTACCTACCGCCTGCGCCTCGATGCCGAGGGCGTGCATGTCACCGTCGGCAAGCCGCCAGCGCGCTTTCTCAACGCCGTCCAGGACATCGCCGCCCTGCACGGCATCGACCGCGGGACCATCGAGTGCAAGGGCGCCGGCCGCCACGCGCGGTTGCGCTTCTCCGACGATTTTCCGGAACGCGGCCGGCAGGCCATTCGCAATGTGTGGACGCCGCCCACCGGCCCCGGTTCCGGCGGGGGCATGCGGGCCAGCGGGTAGACGATCATCGGGTCGGCGCAACCGAATGGCGCCTGTTCGAGCTCGACTGTCGTAGGGTCGGATTCATCCGACCGGACTGATCACCGCGGTTGCGGCTCACGGACGAATCCCAGCGCGGCCGGAAGCGGATCGCCATTCACCCGAGCCACATCTACCAACGCCCCGCCAAACTCGAATTGCAGCGAGGTCCTGGCGCCGTCCGGTTGCGAAAGGGCAGTCGCGATTGCACCATCATCGGCGGGGACATCATCCCGGCGCAACCGGGCCAGGGCCCATTCCAGGTCGTGATCATCGATCACGCCCGCACCGAGCGGGGTGTCCGCCACCAGGCTGCCCTGCTCGTCCAGGCAGACCCACGACATGGCGGAAACCGGCTGGCCGGTATGCGTCATCAGTTGCCCGTCGCTGTCCACCCGCAGGACCAGCGGCGTGTATTCGAGGCTGACGTAGCCGCGCTGCGGCCCGTTCTGGAAATACCAGCAGCCGCGGTCGTCGGCGGCGTAGTTGCGTTCGATGAAGGCCAGGATGCGGGGATGGGTGATGCGTTCGCCGTCGACGTACCAGCGGCCACGCCGGTCCAGATACAGCCAGCCATAGAGGTCCGGCACGTCGGGCAGACGCGCCATCGCGCGCCGGACGCTTTCATCCACGGCTATCGGCCCAGCGAACGCGGTTGCGGCCTTCCCGCTTGGCCCGGTAAAGCGCCGCATCGGCCTCGCGATAGAGATCCGTGGCGCTGATGGACCCGTCGGGCACGGTGCCGGCGACACCGATACTGGCGGTCAGGGCAACCGGCTCGTCGGTGCCGAATGCCTCGATCTCGGTGGCCTCGATGCCGGCACGGATCCGCTCGGCAACGACGCTGACAGCCGAGGCATCGAGGTTCTCGAGCACCACCGCGAATTCTTCGCCCCCGGACCGCGCGACCAGGTCCTCCATCCGCCCCACGGCTCGCCGAATGGCCGCGGCCCCGGCGATCAGGCACGCATCGCCGGCAACATGGCCGTAACGATCGTTGATGGACTTGAAGTGATCGAAGTCGATGACAAGCACGAAGATGGTATGCCCCTGCCGGTGGGCGCGCGCCCAGGCAGCCGCGTAGGCATCGTCGAAGTGCCGGCGATTGGCAAGCCCGGTCAGACCGTCGTGGCGCGAAAGCTGCGTGAGTTCGGCGTTCTTCATCACCAGCTCGTCGTTGAGCCGCCGCATGCCGGCGGCCATCCGGATATTTCGCTGGCTGGCCCGGATCAGAAGCCAGACCACCGAGGCGATCAACAGGGCGAGTACCGCCCCAGCCGCCTGCCATGGCCATACATCGCCCGGCCGGGGATACCAGCCCTGCTGCGGCGCGGCCAGCAGCTCCCACGTGGCGCCCGGCAGATTGATCGACATCGTGATCGCATCGGGCGGTATCTCCCCCTGTCCGAGCATGCGGGCTCGCGCATCGTCGTCGCCGGCATCCCCGAGAAGCCAGTAGCGAGTGCCTTCGATGCGGGCGCTTATACCGACGTAGTCGAACAGTCGATCAATATCCACCACGATGGAAATCAGACCCCAGTAGTCCCCGTTGCTCAGGAAGACCGGTGTGCGATTGATGATGCCTCGTCCACCCTGGACCAGGTCGACCGGCCCCACCACCACTGAATTGCGACTCTGCATGGCACGCTGCACGCTCGGCCACTGCTCGGGGATATCCTTGAACCTCAGCCCGATGGCTTTTTCGTTGCCTTCCAGCGGGTACACATAGGCGAGCCGATTATCCGGCGCCAGGCCGATATTCCGGACGCGGGAGTCGGTGTCAAACAGTGCTTTCAGCGCACGGCGGTACTGGTCCGGCGTTGGGTTGTCGACACTCTGGATAAAAGCAACGAGGCCGTTGGCGAGATAGAGCGTGGCGCTGAGTTCCGTATCCAGCCGGCTGCGTAACGTGGTCACCGTTTCCAGGACACGCTGGCGTTCGGCGTGCTGCTTTTCCCGGGCCTGCAGCAGCACCAGGCTCTGGAACACGACCAATGCCAGCAGAAATACGGCCACCGCTGTGCCCAGGGCGCGAATTAGTGACCGTTGCCGGCTGTTTTCTGGTGTCAGCACACTCAATCCTGCCTAACAGCCCTGATACGGGGTTGCGCCATTGCCGACGTGCTGGCGTACCAACCGATCCCGCGACGAATCATGCCGCGCAGCTGGAATCATCGAGGTTCCGCCAACCCGTTCCGGTCACACTTTACGGCACGAACTCGATCCGTTCGATCTCCCAGCGCCGCTCCAGGCCGTTGGCGGCCGTGCAACCCAGCGGCTCGGGATCAGCGCCGGGCGCCAGTTGCTTGACGCTACGGCCCTGGCTGCGGGTGTCGCCCAGGTAGCGCCACAGGACCACCTCGATGGCGCGGGTCTCGTGGGTGTTTTCCACCAGCCGCATTTCGGCACGATGGCGGGTGCAGTCGGAGGCGTACTTGTGCCCGAACTCGATGAAGTCCCGCGGGTCTTCCGGTCCGCCGGCCGCGCCCGACAGGCCCGGGGCGAGTGCCAGCGCGAGGCTGGTGAGTGTGAGGCGCCAGTCCATGCCGCCAATCTGCCACAGAACCGGCGCCGGGCGGAAACCGCCGCTCGCCGCGCCCGGTCTGTCAGCCGCCCTGGCGGGTCAGATCCTTCGCCTTGGTCAGCACCCTGTCTTCCAGCGTCTTGCGATAGGCCCGGACCCGATCCCGCAGGGCATCGTCACCGGTGCCGAGAATCTGCGCGGCCAGCAGGCCGGCATTGGTGGCATTGTCGATGGCGACCGTGGCCACCGGAATGCCGGCCGGCATTTGCACGATGGACAGCAGCGAATCCTGGCCGCTGAACGCGGTGACATTCACCGGCACGCCGATCACCGGCAGCGGCGTCAGCGCCGCCGCCATGCCCGGCAGATGCGCGGCCCCGCCGGCGCCGGCGATGATCACGCGCAGACCGCGTTCCTCGGCGCCGCCGGCATAGTCGTACAGGCGCTGCGGCGTGCGGTGGGCCGATACGATGGTCAGCTCATACGGCACTGCCAGTTCGTCGAGCATGTCGGCGGCCTTCTGCATCACCGGCAGGTCGGAGTCGCTGCCCATGATGATGCCGACCAACGGTTGTCGCGCTGCTGTCATAGCGGGTGCTCTCCCCGAATCCTCAGGACCTGACGTATCCGCTGCGCCTTGGCGCCGGCGGCATCGATGCTGTGATCCACCACGGTCACATGCCCCATCTTCCGGCCCGGCTTTGACTCGGCCTTGCCGTAGATATGCACCGCCGCGCCCTCGACCGCCAGCGCTTCATCCAGGCCCTCCACGACGGTACGACCACTGTACCCGGATTCGCCCAGCAGGTTGATCATCACCGCCGGCTGAATCTGCTCGGTGGAGCCCAGCGGCAGGCCGGTGATGGCGCGAATCTGCTGCTCGAACTGATCGGTGACGCAGGCCTCGATGGTGTAGTGCCCGGAATTGTGCGTGCGCGGCGCGATCTCGTTGACCAGCAGCCGGCCATCCTTCGCCAGAAACAGCTCGACCCCGAACACGCCGACGCCGTCGATCGCCTCGATGGTGTCGACGGCCAGTTGCCGGGCGGCGCGCGTCTGCGCCTCGTCAATGCGGGCCGGCGCCACCAGCTGATCCAGGATGTTGGCACCCGGATCGAACACCATCTCGACCACGGGGTAGGCGCGGGTGACCCCGTCCAGCCCGCGGGCGACCATCACCGCCAGTTCCTTGTCGCAGTCGACGTATTCTTCCAGCAGGCTGGGCACCGGCAGGATGCGTTCGGGATCGCCATCGTCGTGGAAAATCTCGACGCCGCGGCCGTCATAACCGCCGCGCTGCGCCTTCTGCACCAGCGGATAGCCGAATTCGGCCAGGGCCGCCGGGGTGGGCTGATCCAGCCCGACGAAGCGGCCGGTCGCGATGCCCTTGTCGGCCAGCATCTGCTTCTGGCTCAGCTTGTTCTGGATGCTGGCCAGCAGCTGCGGGGACGGGAGGATGCTGAAACCATCAGCCACCAGAGCTTCCAGCGCCTTCGAGTCGATGGACTCGATATCGAAGGTGGTGACGTTCGACAGCTCGGCCAGCTCGCGCAGCTTGGCCGGGTCGAAGAAATCGCCCACGATCTGATGGCCCGCGACCTGGCCGGCCGGCGAATTCGGGGTCGGGTCGAGCACGATGGCGGAAAAGCCCAGTTGCGTGGCCTTTCGCACCATCATGCGGCCGAGCTGGCCGCCGCCGATTATGCCGATACGGGCCAGCGGAAACGGCAGCGCCCGATCGGACAGGTCATGGCTCATGTCGCAGGAAAATCGCCGGGAAAAGCCGGCCATAATAGCCGATTCCGGGCGCATTTGCCGAAATCCGGATGCCCCTTGTCCGGGTCGGCGGCGGCATCGGCAAAGGGCCAGGTGCCCGTCGCCAATACCGCCTCACGCACCGCCCCCGCTCAGCGACTCTCGCGCAGCGCCACCACTCGTGTGACCAGGTCGCCGTCGGTGGCCGCCGGCCCGTACAGGCTGGCGTAGTTGCCCTGCAGCCAGCGGCCGAAGGCATCCGCATCGTCGGCGCCCATGAGACTGGCGAAGGCGGCCAGATGCTCGCCCTCGCCGGCGGCAACGTCACGGCGCAGCGCGATCTCTCGCTCGTTGGCGAAGTCCCGGGCCCGGGCGAAGTCGTCGTCCTCGCGGTCCTCGTGGATGAGGTAGGCGGTGGTGCCGGCGGTGCTGGCGCTGGTGGCCAGATCCCCGCTGTCGTTGGCGCAGGCGCCCAGAGCCAGTATGGCGGTCAACGCCAGCGAGGCCGGGCCGAATGGCTGACGAGGTTTGCAGTTCGAGTTCATGGCAGCGTCCTTCATGGTCGATACTGAAAGGCAGGTCCCCGGCGCCATCGCCATACCCATGCATGCAGTTTGCCGCAAAACCGCGCCGGTGGCATGGCCCGTCGCACCGAACTGCGGGTGTCCGCATTACAGCCCCTGCGCGCCCCGGCGCAGCCAGTCGTGCACGAAACCCAGCTTGCGGCGGGCCGCGTCCGACAGCACGAATGGGTACAGGTCCGACAACCCCATGGCGCGGTTGACGTGATTGACCGCCACCGTCAGCGATGCCGCCACCCGAATCAGGCGGTCGGCATCCGGCTCGGCGTAGGGGTCCCAGCGCGAGCTCGGCAGGTCGGCGGCGGTCAGGCCGGCGGCGACGAAGCTGTCGGTGATGTCGGTCAGGTGCAGCAGGTGGGCGGCGGTCTCGGCCCAGTCCTCGTGCGGATGGGCCGAGGCGTAGGTGGTCAGGAAGCGGCGATCCCAGTCCACGGGCGGGCCGTTCTGATAGTGGCGCTGCAGCGCGGCCGGATAGTCGTCGCGCTCATCACCGAACATGGCGCGAAAAGCATCGAGAAAATCCTCCCGCAGGCTCAGCCGCCACCAGAGCATGTGCGCGATCTCATGGCGCATGTGGCCGATCATCGTGCGATAGGGCTCGTGCAGCGCCTGACGGCGGGTGGTGCGCAGCACCGGATCCGCCTCGTTCACGCTGATGGTGACCACGCCCTGCGCGTGGCCCATCGGCACCGGCGTCGCCCCCTCGGCCAGCATGTGGAACACCGGCCGCGTGCCCGGATCCTCCGGCCGGAACCAGTGCCAGCGGCCCAGGTTGTCCAGCGCCCAGCGCTTGGCGGCCTCGGTCAGCGCCCAGTTGGGTATGGCATCGGCAATCGAGGGGTCGGGCGCCAGCGCCGTCATCGTGCAGGCGCGGCAGAATGCCCCCTGCTCCGGCGCAATCCAGTTGCATCCGATCACGTCGCGGTTCACGCAGAATGGCGGCGTGGCCAGAAAGGCCCGTGCCTGGGGATCGTAGGCCACCGGCGTGCCCTGGGCGGTGGTCAGGTTATCGAACCAGAGGGAACCGGCACCGACGGGGTTGGCGAAAACGCGCATAAAACTGACGCTCGATTGCAGTCTGTGAGTGGCCCAGTGTGACTGATGCCGGCCAGGAGGGCCGGCGGCCCGTCATGATGTCAGACAGCTACCCGGCGCGGGAGTTGACGCTCAATGCCGTCACCGTGAGCAGGATCAGCCCCATGCCGACGACCTGCATCCCGGCCAGGCTTTCCGCCAGCACCACCACGCCGAACAGCGACGCGGTGACCGGCTCCACCATCGCCACGATCGAGGCCACCGCCGGCGCCGTGTGGTTCAACCCGATTATGTACAGGATGAACGACATACCGGCGCCAAGCACCCCCAGCACAACAAACAGCGGCCAGTCCGGCGTGCTGAGCACCGCGACCACCTGCCCGGTATCCGCGAAGCCGATCAGAATGATGCACAGCGCCGCGAAGGCAATGACCAGAATCGCCTGCGGGCTGCCGTGCGGCGCTGCGTACTTGAAGCCGAAAATGAACAACGCGTACGACAATCCGGCCAGCAGCCCGGCGCCCACGCCGACGGGTGTAACGCCGCCCGCCCCGATGTCGTAAATACCCGTGAGCAGGACGATTCCGACCATCACCATCGCGATTGCCGTCCACTTCAGGGGCGTCGCACGCTCGAGCTTAAGCGCGAACGACACCAGGTAGACGAACACCGGCGCGCAATACATCAGCGTCGCCGCCACCGCGACGCTGCCTTCCCCGATACTCACGAAATAGAACGAAAAGTTGCCCGCCACGCCCAGGCCGGCGACCACCGACCAGAACCACAACCGGCCACTGGCCAGGCCACTGCCCCGCGGCCGCAACACCAGCCAGCCGAGCACGAACAGCAGCCCGATCGCGCCCCGGTAAGAGGCCACCACGAACGCACTCCAGCCATCCGCCATCAGGATGCCGCCGATGCCGCCGGATATTCCCCAGCACAGCGCCGCCAGGGCCACGAAGGCGGTGCTGAGGCCGGTTGTTCGATCGGGTTGTGTCGAATTCAGAGGCGATGCCGGCTGCGATCCCATTGAGCAAATCCTGCCGTTAACTGACGCCGGATCACGACCCGGGCTTTGTTGTTGATAGCCAGCCTGATAGTCGTTGTGATCTCAGCAACGACGGACCGCCAGGACGATGACAATCTGTTGCGCCTCGATCTCGAATGGGGGCCGCAGGATCAGCTTGTTCGAGGGCGGCAAAGGCTGGCAACCCATTTACCGCCTCACCGCAACCACTCGAATCGTTAAATAAGCGTGGCCTCGCGGCCGCTCAGCGATAGATTTCGCCGCCGGTTTCGACGAATTCCTCTGCCTTTTCGGCCAGGCCTGCTTCCAGGGCATCCTCGGGCGTTTCGATACCCCGCTCGGCGGCAAATTCGCGGACTTCCTGGGAGATGCGCATGGAGCAGAACTTGGGGCCGCACATGCTGCAGAAGTGGGCGACCTTGGCGCTGTCCTTGGGCAGGGTTTCGTCGTGGTAGCCGCGGGCGCGGTCCGGGTCCAGGGCCAGGTTGAACTGATCCTCCCAGCGGAATTCGAAACGCGCCTTGGATAGCGCGTTGTCGCGGATCTGGGCGCCCGGATGACCCTTCGCGAGGTCGGCGGCGTGGGCGGCGATCTTGTAGGTGATGATGCCTTCGCGCACATCATCCCGATTGGGCAGGCCCAAATGCTCCTTGGGGGTGACGTAGCAGAGCATGGCGGTGCCGTACCAGCCGATCTGGGCCGCACCGATCGCGCTGGTGATGTGGTCGTAGCCGGGGGCAATGTCGGTGGTCAGCGGGCCCAGGGTGTAGAACGGCGCCTCGTTGCAGGCGGCCAGCTCGGCGTCCATGTTTTCCTTGATCAGTTGCATGGGCACGTGGCCGGGGCCCTCGATCATCACCTGGCAGTCGTGCTTCCAGGCGATCTCGGTCAACTCGCCGAGCGTCTTCAACTCGGCCATCTGGGCCTCGTCGTTGGCATCCGCAATCGAGCCGGGTCGCAGGCCGTCGCCCAGCGAGAAGGCCACGTCGTAGGCGGCCATGATTTCGCAGATGTCCTCGAAGTGTTCGTACAAAAAGGACTCGCGGTGGTGGGCCAGGCACCACTTGGCCATGATCGAGCCGCCGCGGGAGACAATTCCGGTGATGCGCTTCGCGGTCATGGGCACGAACGGCAGCCGCACGCCGGCGTGGATGGTGAAATAGTCCACGCCCTGCTCGGCCTGCTCGATCAGGGTGTCGCGGAACAGTTCCCAGGTGAGAGCTTCCGCCTTGCCGTCGACCTTTTCCAGCGCCTGGTAGATGGGCACCGTGCCCACCGGCACCGGCGAGTTGCGGATTATCCACTCGCGGGTTTCGTGGATGTGCTTGCCGGTGGACAGGTCCATGATGGTGTCGCCACCCCAGCGGGCCGACCAGACCATCTTCTCCACCTCCTCGGCGATGGAGCTGGAAACCGCCGAGGTCCCCATGTTGGCGTTGATCTTCACCCGGAAGTTGCGGCCGATGATCATCGGCTCGGATTCCGGATGGTTGATGTTGTTGGGAATGATGGCGCGCCCGGCGGCGATCTCGTCGCGCACGAATTCCGGGGTGACCGTGTCCGGCAGGTTGGCGCCGAAACCCTGGCCCGGGTGCCGGCGTAGCAGGCGCGAGTCGCGGATTTCGTCGATGCGGGCGTTTTCCCGGATCGCCACGAACTCCATCTCCGGTGTGACGATGTCCTGCCGGGCGTAGTGCATCTGGCTGACGTTGGCGCCGGCCTTCGCCCGCAGCGGTTTGGGCGGCGCCGGGAAGCGCAGGTGGTCCAGGGCGTTGTCCGCGTGGCGCTGACGGCCGTATTCGGAGGAGAAATCGGCCAGGCGCTCGGTGTCGCCCCGCTCGGCGATCCAGTCGGCCCGCAACGGCTTGAGGCCGGCGGTCAGGTCGATCTCGACGTCCGGGTCGGTGTAAGGCCCGCTGGTGTCGTAGACCGTGATCGGCGGGTTCTTCTCGATGCCGAAGGTGGCCGGCGTGTCGGCCTGACCAACCTCGCGCATGGGCACCCGGATATCCGGGCGGGAGCCGACCACGTGAACGCGTTGCGACCCGGGCAGCGGCTGCGTGACCTCGGTGGTCAGGCTGCCGGTTCGGTCCATCAGGTCCTGGGAAATGCGGGAAGCGGGAGCACTCATCGGCGATCAATCAGTGGCGTGGATCAGCTCATTTAAACATGCGCGGCCCCGTCGCGGCATGGGCCGGCACGACGGGCGTGCGGCGCCGGGCCGAAGCGCGCGTTTAAGCCAGGACGGCCGCCGCCCTATTCCCGCCAGATCACGATCGGATCGGGATAGAAAGCCACGCAGTCGGCAATGGCCGCCAGTTCCGGCCTGGGATCGGGATAATGCCAGGCGGCGTTGGGCAGGGCCTGGTCGCCGACTGTCACGTCGTAGTAGCGGGCGTCGCCCTTGAAGGGGCAGTGACTGGTCGCGGGGTTGTCGCCGAGCACGCCGGGGCGGACATCGGCGATCGGCACGTAGATCACCGGCGGATAGCCGGTTTCTCGCAACTCCAGGGCGTGCTCGGACCGGGCGATAGCGTCGCCACCACACTGGACATGGATCACCGCCGCAATCGGGCTGAGCGTGATGCGGCCGGTATCCGTCAGAGTCTGGTCAACCTGCAACTCGGCATCGGGCATGGGGTTCAACTCGTGTCGGGCGGGTTCGGGGCGGCTGGCTCAGTGGCCGGCAAGCCGCTCGCTGGTGACAATCTCGACCCCGGCGGCACGCATGCGTTCAAACGCACTGTCCACATCACCGGGCTGCAGGTCCACGCCGCGGGTGCCGTCGGACACCAGCCGGGTGGCAAAGCCTTCATTCACCGCATCCATCGCGGTGAAGTACACGCAGACATCCGCGGCCAGACCGGCCAGGGTCACCGCGGTCACGTCGCGGGCCCTCAGCCAGTCGGCAAGGCCAGTGGTGTTGCGGTGGCCGTTGTCATGAAAAGCGCTGTAGCTGTCGATACGGCGGTCCGTGCCCTTGCGGAAGACCGCGTCCACGCGGCCCATGTTCAGATCGGGCGCGAATTCCGCGCCATGCGAATACTGGACGCAATGATCAGGCCATAGAATCTGGGTCAGGCCATCCACTTCGGTCACCTCGAATGGTGTCATAGCCTCGTGCTGACTAGCGAAGGACAGATGGTCAGCCGGGTGCCAGTCCTGTGATGCCACGACGATATCGAAGCCGGATTGCAGGCGATTGACCACTGGTATCACGGCGTCGCCCTCGGGGACCGCCAGTGCTCCACCGGGCAGAAAATCGTTCTGGATGTCGACCAGGATCAGCGCCTCTGTTGCCATCACGTATCTCCCTGCGCATCGGCCAGCCGCGCCTCCAGCGCGACCTCGTAGCCTGTGACAGCTGCAAACGTCGAGCATTCACTCGCGGCGTGTTGGCGGATGGCCTGCAGGTCGGGCGGGTCTCCCACGGGCTGGCCGGCACGGATCAGTGGCTGTAACAGATCCCGGGTGGCCGCGGCGGGTGGCAAACCGCGGGCCTCGCCGCCTGCCAGCAGCCGGCCGGCCAGGAAGTCGGCCCCGACCACCTCGTCGTCGTAGAGCCAGTCGGCCAGCGGCCGGCCCTCGCCGTCGAGAAAGCGGCGCACCTGCAGACTGCCGGCCAGGGTCTGTTTTTCGGCGGTGTCCGAGCGCTTGGCGCACTGGCGCCAGCGGCCGGCGTCGTCACGGATCGCCCCCAGCTTGTAGACGCCGTCGAGGGCGCCATCCGGTGCGCCAATGGTGAGCTTCGTTCCCACACCCCAGAGCACGATCGGCGCACCACCCTGCTTCAGCTCCGCGATACGGTGCTCGTCCAGGCTGGAACTGGCGGCGATGCGGGCGTCCGGGAATCCGGCCGCATCGAGTTTTGCCCGGGCCTCGCGCGCCAGGTCCCCGAGATCGCCGGAGTCCAGGCGGATACCCAGCATCTCGTGGCCACGTTCGCGCAGCTTCCGGGCGGCGGCGATGGCATTGTCGACGCCGGCGCGCGTGTCATAGGTATCCACCAGGAAGATGCAGTTGTCCGGCAGGGCCTCGGCATAGCGCAGGAAGGCGTCCAGCTCGTCGTCGAAGGCCATTACCCAGCTATGGGCATGGGTACCGCGGACGGGGATGTCATACAGCTTGCCCGCCAGCACGTTGGCCGTGCCCGCACAGCCACCGATGTAGGCCGCCCGCGCGGCGATCACCCCGGCCTGCGGCCCGTGTGCCTTGCGCAGGCCGAAGTCCAGCACCGGATCGCTCCCGGCGGCGCCGGCCATGCGGGCGGCCTTGGTGGCGATCAGGGTGGGGAAATTGACCAGGTTGAGCAGCGCGGTTTCCAGCAGCTGCGCCTGCAGGATGGGCGCGCGTACCCGCAGCAGCGGTTCGCGGGGGAACACCGCAGTGCCCTCGGGCACTGCCTCTATGCCGCCGGTGAAACGCAGGGCCGCCAGGTAGTCCAGAAACGCGGGGTCGAACAGTCGGCCGCCGCGGGCGTCGGTCAAGGTACGCAGGTAATCAATGTCATCCGGCGCGAAACGGAAGTCGGCCAGGTAGTCACGCACATCGGCCAGGCCGCAGGCGAGTGCGAAGTCCTGCCCGAACGGGGCCTCGCGGAAGAACAGATTGAACACCGCCTCGCGCTCGGGGTCGGCCGTGCGCCAGTGGGCGTAGGCCATGGTGAGCTGGTAGAGGTCGGTCAGCAGGGCGAGCGACGCGCCGTCGTGCGTTCGAAGCATGCGCGGATGAATTCCCGAAGCCAGTGGCAAACCTGCGATCGCCGGCGCGCGGTTTCAATCCGTGCGGAACGACCGGTCGATCGGCGATACTACCGGACCGGCATGCATCACGAACCTTCCCTCGCCAATGAGCGATCGCGAGCCCTTTCTCCGCAACCCGGACGGCAGTCTGCGGGCCAACCTGACTGTCTGGCAGAGCCTGAAGATCAGCCTGCTGGCCCGGGTGGCCTCGGTCTATATCCGGCTGGTGCGCCTGACCTGTCGCATCCAGGTGATCGCCGGCAGCGGTCATCTCGAAACCGCGCGCCGCGAGGGCCCGGTGATCGCCTGCGCCTGGCATCAGGCGGAACTGGTCAGCGGCATCTACCTGCTGACCTGGCAGCGTCTGGCCATGCGCGTGGGCTTTCTGATCAGCCCGTCCCGGGAAGGCGAATTCATCGCCCGGGTGGCACGGCTGCACGGGGCGGCGGTGATGCGGGGGTCATCCACCCGGTCGGGCCGCGAGGCGTTGTGGGCCATGGCCAAGGCTCTGGAAGAGGGCACGTCGCCGGTGGTGTTCGCGGATGGCCCCAGCGGGCCGGCGCAGCAGTTCAAGGCCGGCGCGGTGATCCTGTCGCGGCGTACGGGGGCGGCGGTGCTGCCGGTGGGCTGCGCGCTGGACGGTTACTGGCAGTTGCGCACCTGGGACGGCACTCTGATTCCCAAGCCATTCGCCCGTCTGCGCATCGCGCTGGGGCCGCCGCAGACCATCAGCCCCGAAGCGGATGTCGACGCCGAGACCGAGCGCCTGGGCCGGCTGCTCAACGAGCTGACCGAGCAGGCCTGGCAGGGCGCGTGAGCCGCGATACCGGGCTGTATCTGCTGGACCGCCGTGACCTGCCGCCCGTATCCGCGACCTGGCGGGCGGCGCTGTCGGTCCCGCTGCGCGATCGTCTGGACGCCATGCGCAGCGCACACGCCCGACGGCAGAGCGAGGACGGGCTGCGCCTGCTGGCGGCCGCGGCCGTTCACGACGACTGGCCGATCGAGCTTGCCGCGCTGACTCGCCGGGATGGCCGGCTGGCAATGCCCGGCGGCCCCGCCATCAGCCTCAGCCACGCCGGGGACTATGCCGTGTGCGCGGTGAGCGCGGCGGGCGCCATCGGGGTGGACATCGAACGCATCCGGCCGCTGCGCACCCTGCGGGTGCTGCGGCTGGTCTCACTCGAGGAAAACGCCGCGGCGGAGCACGACCCGGCGATATTCTTCACCAGCTGGACGGCGCGCGAGGCGGTGATCAAGGCAACCGGGGTGGTCGGGCCGCGCCGCCTGGCGGCGGTGCGCATCGAGGCCGACGCGGCGCGGCTCGACCACCGCCGGTTCCGGCTGTCACGCCCGCCGGCGCCGGACGGTTACGCGTTGTGCGTGGCCACCGAAGCCGGCGACCCGGCGGCGATTCAGGACCTGAGCGACGTGGTGAGAAAGAACAGCGCAGCGTAGACCTTATGGTCCACCGTACGGCCGGCCGCCACCTGGTCGGCCAGCCAGTCGCGCACCTCGCCCAGCGGCACGCGCAGCACCCGGATATCCTCGTCGTCGAGGCCGCCACCCTCGCCCACGCGTTCCAGATCGAACGCCCGTACCACGGTGACCAGTTCCGAGGCCATGCCCGGCGAGGACGGGCCCTGGTAAAGCCGTTCCACGCGGGCGGGGCGATAGCCGGTTTCCTCGATCAGCTCGCGCACGGCCGCCGTTTCCGGGGTGTCGTCAGCCCCGCCGTCGGCATCGCCGACGATACCGGCCGGCAGTTCCAGCACCCGGCCGCCCATGGGCACGCGGTACTGATCCACCATCAGCAGCTCGTCGTCGGGGGTGACCGCCAGAATGTGGACGGCGCCGGCCGCATTGACGCGGGAGACATACTCCCATCTGCCCCGGCGTGACAGGCGCAGGAAACGACCCTCCGCCAGGATTTCGACATCGCTCATGGCGGCAGTGTCGGCGGTGGTCCGCCGCACTGCAAGCCGGTCAGGCGACGCGCAGCGGGGTCACGTTGTGGTGGACGTCTTCGGCGTCCGTCCAGTGCAGGATTTCCATGTGACCGTCGTGGTGCTCGACCAGCGCAGTGCAGGATTCCACCCAGTCGCCGGAGTTGTAGTAGGTCACGCCCTCGAGATTCTTGATCTCGGCATGGTGGATGTGACCGCAGACCACGCCATCGAAGCCCCGGCGGCGGCATTCGTGGGCCACCGCCTTCTCGAACTCGGAGATGAAGTTCACCGCGGTCTTGACCCGCTGTTTGGCAAAGGCCGACAAGGACCAGTACGGATAACCCAGCCGTGCCCGCGCCCAGTTGACGTAGCGATTGGCCCGCAACAGCGAGGTGTAGGCGGCGTCGCCGACCAGCGCCACCCACTTGTGATAACGGGTGACCACGTCGAACAGGTCGCCGTGGATCACGAACAACTGCCGGCCGTCGGCGGTTTCATGCACCAGGTCGTTGACCACGTGCACATTGCCCAGCCGCAGCTCGTAATCCACGAACTTGCGCAGGAAGTCGTCATGGTTACCGGTGACGTAGTAGACCCGCGTGCCGCGCTTGGACTTGGTCAGTATCTTGCGGATGACGTTGGTATGCGTCTGCGGCCAGTAGAAGTGGTTGTGCAGGCGCCAGCCGTCGATGATGTCGCCCACCAGATACAGCGTGTCGCACTGGTTGTTCTTGAGAAACTGCGTCAGCCGCTCGGCCTGGCAACCGGCAGTGCCCAGATGCACATCGGAAATCCAGATGGTCCGGTAACCGGGGCGGTTGGTATCGCTGGTCTCGGTCATGAGCTCGGCCTCGCGGATCGGGTCATGTCCCGAAGGCTAGCCACGGGGTCTGACGTCTCCATGACACTAATATGACCATTGGATGACGGCTTGCCGCGACTGGGGCCACCGCCCGGTTGCTGCTAACATCCGCGCCGCCCGCTTTCCAAGCCCGGATTCCATGGCAGACAACACGATTCTGATCGTCGGCGGCGGCGGCCGCGAACATGCGCTTGCCTGGAAAGCCGCCCAGTCGCCACGGGTGAGCCGGGTACTGGTGGCGCCGGGCAACGCCGGGACCGCACTGGAGCCCGGGGTGGAAAACGTGGCGGTGGCCGACACCGACATCGACGGCCTGCTCGAGCTCGCCCGCCGCGAATCCGTTTACCAGACCATCATCGGGCCCGAAGCCCCTCTGGCCGCCGGCATCGTGGATGCCTTCAGCGCCGCCGGGCTGCGCTGTTTCGGCCCCACACAGGCAGCGGCTCAGCTGGAATCGAGCAAGGCGTTCACCAAGGATTTTCTCGCGCGCCACCGGATTCCCACGGCCGATTATCGGGTATTCGAAAACCCGGAAGCTGCGGCCGCCTACATTCGCGAACGGGGCGCGCCGATCGTGGTCAAGGCCGACGGCCTGGCCGCCGGCAAGGGCGTGATTCTGGCCGAGGACGTCGACACCGCCGTGGCGGCGGTCAACGACATGCTCTCCGGCCAGGCCTTCGGGGAGTCCGGCAAGCGGGTGGTGGTGGAGGATTTCCTGGTCGGCGAGGAAGCCAGCTTCATCGCCCTGGTGGACGGCGAGAATATCCTGCCCCTGGCCAGTTCCCAGGACCACAAGGCGGCGCTCGACGGCGACCTCGGCCCCAACACCGGCGGCATGGGCGCGTACTCCCCGGCCCCGGTGGTCACCGACGCCGTCGCCGAGACCATTCTCGACCAGGTAATGCGCCCCACCGTGGCCGGCATGGCCGCCGAGGGCCGGCGCTTTACCGGCTTCCTCTACGCCGGGCTGATGGTGGCCCCGGACGGCAGCTGCCGGGTGCTGGAATTCAATGCCCGCATGGGTGACCCGGAAACCCAGCCTCTGCTGATGCGGCTGCACAGTGACCTGGTCGAGATCATCGATGCGGCCCTCGACGGTCGGCTTGATCGGAGCACGGCCGATTGGGACCCCCGCCCCTGCCTGGGCGTGGTGATGGCAGCCGGCGGCTATCCCGGCCGTTACGACAAGGGCGATCGCATCGACGGTCTGAATGTCGAAAGCGAACCGGATACCAAGGTTTTCCATGCCGGCACGGCGACCGGCGAGCACGGCGTAGAGACGGCCGGCGGCCGGGTGCTGTGCGTATGCGCGCTGGATTCGGACGTCGCCGCGGCCCAGGCTCGTGCCTACCGCCGCGTGGCCGGGATCACCTGGCCGGGCGTGCAATACCGCACGGACATCGGCTATCGTGCCCTCCGGCGCTCTGGGAACCTCTGATTCATGCATACGCGGTCACGCTGGCGTCCTTGCGCGCTTCTGGCAAGGAATGAGGAGTGCGGTTTGCACCTTGCAAACAAGCGACGAATGACGCCGCCCAGGGGCGCGCAAAGGCCCGGCCCCTTCGGGGTTTGGCCCAAAAGCGCCGACTGCGGCGTTGTCCGGCTTGACCGTGGGGCTTGCCACGGCGCGACGCCGGGCGCCTTGCATTCGACGCTTTTGGGACACAAACGTGATCCGCGCATGCATGAATTAGAGGTTCCTATACGAGGGGCGGGGAGACGCCGGGACCAGCGGATTCCTGAAAGATGCCGCGCCTTGCACCCAGTACAGGAGACCATCGAATGCGACTGCCCGCCCTGCTGACCGCCGCTCTGGCACTGTCCATCGTCACGGGGGCCACCCAGGCCCGCGAGAAAACCGAACACGCCCGCATCTTCGGCTGGGTCGAAAAGGCCGAGATCGAGCCCTGGGGCGTGGAAATCAAGGCCAAGCTGGACAGCGGCGCGCTGACTTCATCGATGCATGCCCGGGACATCGAGCGCTTCGAGAAGGACGACGAGGACTGGGTGCGCTTCACCGTCGACGTCGAAGACACGAACAAGGACGAAACCGTCACCCGCACTTACGAGCGGCCGCTGTTTCGCAACGTGAAAATCCGCGGCGCCGGCGGCACCGAGCGCCGGCCTGTCGTGCTGATGAAGCTGTGCATGGGCCAGCGCGTATACGAAGAGCAGTTCTCGCTGGAAAACCGCGGCGACATGAATTACCCCCTGCTGATCGGCCGCCGCACCATTCAGCATCTCGGGCTGCTGGACGTGACGGCAACCTTTCTCCACGAGCCGTCCTGTGACAACGACTCTCCCGTGTCGCGCGAAGAGGGTCGCGAGGACGACGAGGACATCGGCAGCTGATCCGGAACCGGTGATCCCGACAGCCATGACCTACCCCCGATGAAGGATCTGCACGTCAAGCTGCTGGCGCTGGCGCTTGCCGTCATCGGTATCGGCACCTGCCTGTACAAGGTGGAACGACTGGGGCTGCCGATCAGTCCGTCGGGACAGACGGAAGTCTGGGTTGTGGAGGCCCGGATTCAGTTCCAGGGTCAGGGCCGCTCGGCCAAGATTTCCGCCCGTATTCCCCACAAGCCGCCGGGCTTCTCCATGCTGGACGAGGACTTCGTCTCCGGCGGATTCGGCCTGGCCACGGAAACCAGCGGCGTCAATCGCGAAGCCCTGTGGGCCGCCCGCAACGTGCGCGGCGGCCAGACGCTCTACTACCGCGTGGTGCTGGCCGAGGACGCCGAGAACAATCGTGACCGGACCCAGCCCAAGCCGCGCTATCCGGAGGTGCCGGATTACCCCGAGCCGGAGCGTTCCGCGGTGTTCTCGCTGCTGGATGGTGTGCGCAATCAGTCGGCGGATATCGTCTCGTTCACCCGCGAGCTTCTGCAGCAGTTCAACGACCCGACGCCCAACGAGAACGTCAGCCTGCTGCGGGAGGAACTGGGCACACCGGCCGAGCGCGTGGCCGAAATCCGGCATGTGCTGGCGGGCGCCCGCATCCCCAGCCGGGTGGTCCACGTGCTGGTGCTGCAGGACAGCACCCGCGACACAGAACTCGAGCCCTGGCTGGAGGTGCATAACGGTGACGGCTGGGTGGCGTTCAACCCGGCGACGGGCGCCAGCGGCTTCCCCGACAACGTGCTGGCCTGGACCACGGGCGACGTTGCCCTTACCCAGGCGGAAAATGCGAGCAAACCCGAACTGACCTTCGCCATCAGCCGCTCGTCACGCGAGGTGATGAGCGTGGCGCAGCAACGGGCGCGATTACTGGATTCCGGGCTACTGGAATTCTCGCTGCTGTCGCTGCCGGTATCCACCCAGAACGTCTACAAGATTCTCCTGACGGTGCCGCTGGGCGTGTTCGTGGTCGTGCTGATGCGTAACTTCATCGGCATCAAGACCTTCGGCACCTTCATGCCCATCCTGATCGCACTGGCGTTCCGGGAAACCAAGCTGATCTGGGGCATCATCCTGTTCTCCACGCTGGTGGCGCTGGGCGTGATGATCCGCTTCTATCTGGAGAAGCTGAAGCTGTTGCTGGTGCCCCGGCTGGCTTCGGTGGTGATCATCGTGATCCTGCTGATGGCCGGGGTGTCGGTGGTCAGCCACAAGCTGGGGCTGGACCGCGGGCTGTCGATCGCCCTGTTCCCGATGGTGATCCTGGCCATGACCATCGAGCGAATGTCGGTCACATGGGACGAATCCGGCCCGCAGGAGGCATTACTGGCCGGTCTGGGCAGCTTGCTGGTGGCGGCGATCGGCTATCTGGTGATGGCGGACCCGCTGCTGAGTTACCTGACGTTCGTGTTCCCGGAACTGCTGCTGGTGCTGCTGGCCGCCACGCTGTTAATGGGACGCTACACCGGTTACCGACTGTCCGAACTGCGGCGATTCCGCTCGTCGCTGTCCGGCCGCAAGAGCTGACGGCCGTGGCGCTGATGAGCCGCATCCGGTTGATGCGCCGGCTGGCACGCCGGAATCCACCGCTGATCATGCCCTGGACGCTGCGCCGCCAGGGGCTGCTAGGCATGAATCAGCGCAACGGCGACTACATCATGCGCTACAACCAGCGGCGCTTCTATCCGCTGGTGGACGACAAGCTGCGCACCAAGCAACTGGCCATGGACGCCGGCATCGCGGTCCCCGAACTGCTGGGCGTGATCGAGATCGAACATCAGGTACGCGACCTGGCCGACATGCTGGGCGGACGCACCGATTTCGTGATCAAACCCGCGCAGGGTTCCGGCGGGAACGGCATCATGGTGATCGCCGGGCGCCGTGCCGGGCGTTACATCCGGGCATCCGGCGTGGTCGCCACCAACGACGATATCCAGCATTTCGTGTCCAACATCCTGTCGGGCATGTACAGCCTGGGCGGCCTGCCCGACAAGGCGATGATCGAGTACCGGGTCAAGCCGCATCCGGTGTTCGATGCCGTGAGTCATCAGGGGGTGCCCGACATCCGCACCATCGTGTTCCGCGGAGTACCGGTGGCGGCCATGGTGCGTCTGCCCACCCGTCAGTCCGACGGCAAGGCCAATCTGCACCAGGGTGCGGTCGGGGCCGGCGTGGACCTGCTTACGGGCCGAACGCTGGATGGCGTCTGGCTCAATCGGGTAATCAACGAACACCCGGATTCCGGTCGTTCCATCCGATCGATCGAAATCCCGGACTGGGATCTGCTGCTGGAACTGTCTGCCCGTTCCTACGACCTCACCAAGCTGGGCTATCTCGGAGTCGATGTGGTGCTGGATCGCGATCATGGTCCGCTGGTACTGGAGTACAACGCTCGTCCGGGCCTTGCCATTCAGATAGCCAACCAGGCCGGGCTGCTGAAGCGCCTGCGGGCGGTGGAGGCGCTGGAAACGATTCCGGATCAGGCAGGCGATCGGGTCGCCCTGGCCAAGCGTCTGTTCGGGGGCGATGGCACGCCCACCTGAACCCCGCCGCGCCGCGCGCGCCATTGGCTGGGGCACCTTCATCTTCAGCCTTCTGCTGGCCGCGTTCTGGCTGACCTGGCTGGTCTGGTCGGCCGCCGGGTTCAGCTACGGGTTCTGGCACGAGGCCGTTGGCCTGGATGACAACATCGCCGAATTCGGGCCGCAGAACCGCTATCGCCATGGTTTCGAAAAAACCACCGAGACCGAGCGGATCCGGCTATTCGAGGAAATCGTCATCGCCATCAACCGCGACCCCGCGCGTCTGACCAACCTGACCTACCGCGCGCCGGACGGGCGCCCCCTCGGCCGCCTGCTGCGACCGCCCGAGGTTCAGCATCTGGAAGATGTAGCCTGGCTGGTTGGGCTGTTCCGCGTTGCCGGCTGGACCGCGGTGGTGCTGACCCCGCTACTGGGCGGCCTGATCCTCCACCGTCGCTGGCCACTGCCCACCTGGCGATCGCTGGCCATCGGCACCGGCGTGATCGCCGCCGCCGTAACCGCCCTGCTGGTCGTCGCCGGCCCCACGACGGTGTTCTACCACCTGCATATCTGGATCTTCCCCGCCGAGCACCAGTGGTTCTTCTATTATCAGGAATCGCTGATGTCGACGATGATGCGGGCGCCGGTGCTGTTCGGGGCGATTGCGGTGCAGTGGGCGGTTACCGCCTTGCCCCTGGCGGTGCTGGGGTTGCTGGTTCATAGGGGGTTGCACCGCCGGCTCGGGCGATGAGCGAACGCGGGGTTCCGGGACGCCGTTCATGGCGCCGGTCCAGTTTCCGAAGTGAATTAGAAGGGAAGATTCCGCCCCGCTGACGCGGGCCGGGTAACTTCCTTGTGCGACAAGAAAGTCACCAAAGAAGCGCTTCCGACGGGCGAGTCCTGCCTCGAACGGGGTTCGCGGCAGGATGCCTATGTGCGCTTCGGCCGGCGAGGGGGTTTTCGACGGTACTTCCATGTACCGACGAAAACCGCGCGCCCGTCCTGGGCGCGCCCCTGGCGGGCCGGGAACCTCGCCGCCCTGCAGTGCTCAGCTCGTCCCGACGTGAATCAAGAGGTGCCTTATCCAAGTGGAGTCGCTTCTTCCCTCCCGTCAGCGCTTGCCGCCCGACTGCCGGGGCATCGGGTAAACGGGCCACGGATGGCCCGTTTAGTGCCGTTCAGGACACGACGTCCTGTCGGCACGGCCCG
>JAVKCJ010000011.1:0-24736 GCA_040222795.1 Salinisphaeraceae bacterium | reverse complement strand
CAGTACAGATTACCGTAGGTCATTTTTTGACGCTATTATCATCCATCCATAAGGCATTGCTTATGATCTGCAGTGGCATAAAAATAGATGCGCAAAGCCAAGTATTATTCCGTTACAGTCAAGCTCCCTTCTGGAAAGCATGCGGCTGTGTTTGGCCACCTCGGCGAGCCCTGTCCCACGCTGACAGAATTCGCCCGAATCAGTCAGCGCCACGTCACTCTAAGCTCCAGCAAGGTCTATCTCGCACACCTTCTCCGCTTCGCTAACTGGCTAGTAGAGTCAGAGAACCTCGACGTCGGCGCCTTAAGACCCTTACCAAAACAGCGTCTTCGACAATTAGTTGAAAATTTCTTGCGGGAAAGCTTTAGCTGCCGCATCCGGGATGGCCTTGGTGGCCGCAAGCTCGTGGTTTCGAGGGCATCCAACCAATCTGGCGTATCCACCGCTCTCGCCGCATTAAAACTGTTTTTCCGCTTGGGCTATAAGCAGGCGTGGGTTAGGTCAGACAACCCCCTCGGCCTAGTCACCATCGGGAACGATCAAAAAACAGCGATCTCCGACTACGAATGCATCCCTTCTTCAAAGGGAAGCATGCCCCAAAAGAGTGGCGTGGTGCCGCCACCGGTGAAACGACACACACTCACTGCCTCGTACTTGGTAGTTCAGGGCAAAGACTGGGTTCCGCAGATACTCGATGATGATGACTTTCCGTCTCGGATTTACTCTGCGGGCGAATCCTATGGGTGGAACTTGCGGGACCGACTGGTTACCCGTTTGCTGTTCGAAAGCGGCGCCCGAGTATCGGAAATTTGCTCACTCACGATAAGTGACTGGTCAATATCCGAATATCGGACTGAAGCCAGTTGCAAGAACAAAGGCTCTGGCAATGTTCGGGATAAGTGGATCCGCTTTAGCCATCAGACAGAGCGACTAATGACTAAATACATAAAGCAGGAACGCGCCTCGCTCTGCAATCAGGATGGCAGCCACCACTATAAGTTTTTAAAAACACTACCCTCTGAAGTTGCAAGAACAACACCGATATTTATAACTCGGCAAAAATCCGGATTAACGGCGGATACATATCGATCAACAACATGGTATCCCCTATGCCGCCATGCCGGCATCAAAGCACGAGTGCATCAAATCCGACATTGGTACGTTACTCGAGCAATCAATTTAATCTATCGAAGCAAGCTGAGCGAAACCGAAAGAGAAAGAAGGATTCAGCATTTAATTAGCTATATGGGCTGGCGTTCCGGCAAGAAAACCATGGAAGCGTATGAGCATTTTTTCAATGCAAGAGAGCATCATGAGTTGCAGGATGAATTGCATCGTGTGTTGAACGCCGTCCACTCAAGACCTGTTGAAGCACAAATTGGGAAGCCATCAAATACGACTGCGGGACTTCATTCCGACACTGAATGGGATTATCTAATGAAGCTAGCGGGTGAATAGACCCATGACAACACCCTTCACCCTTAGCGCGAAAAGAAATAATTACGACCTTGCCGACATGAACGGGCTATCTCCTTATATCTTTGAAGCGCCACAAACCGCTTTCGATTTAAGTCGCAGTAAGAAGTTACCGGGCCTTCACGCGAAGTCGATCACTTACTTGATCAAGCACATCAACGAGCAGCCCTGGGCGGACGCCTTGACGCTATGGGCACTGATTGTTTCCGCTCAGAACGTAGCACCCAGTAGTACCTACTCCACCCTTGGGCTGCTCAGCAAGCGTTTCCGGCTTTTTTTTGGTCACTCCCGATACTTGCCGCGACGGCTGACGTCTATGACAGATTTTCAGCCGGACGAGGTGCTTCCCGCATACGCGAGCGGATTGATCGGGCGGGACTCCGCCCGAACACGAACCGACTTTCTTTGGCGTTATCAAGCCGCCGCAACGAAAATGCACCGCTGGCATCAAGCTTTACCCTTCCACCTGAAACCCAATTACAGGCCGCTTTTACTACCTCTCGCCAACCTAACCTCTACCAAAATTTATTTAACTCAAAATAATCTAGACGCACATACAAGGCAGAAGCGCCGAGAGCACGTCGACGTTGTAATGCCTACATACTCAGAATTGAGGGCAGCAGCGTACCAGCGAACCAATGAGTTACAGCGCCTGCTGGGCATCTATCGCGACAACATTCATCTAGCAGAGAAATCTTTTTATAATTTCCCACCTTCTGTCGCATACGAAGAGCATGGCCGAACTATTCAATTACGCTTTTGGACGTGGCCGGCTTTCGTAATAAGACATAGCAATAAGTTCTCGGAAAAGATTCTTGATTTAGCTTGGGCGGCAGCTGCGGACAACGAATATGGGCAGCCGTTCGTCGAGGTATTACGTGACGAAGATCAGGCCGAGCCACCATTCTGGTTTTACGAACTCGCCGAAGCGGGATTGATCGGAGCTTCCAGAAACCCCAATTCAAATGCGGCCCGCAACCTTCTAAGAGATTGGGGCTATCCGGAGACGGCATTCACCACCACTCATAAGGGCCTCCTTTGCTTGAACAAGCCGACGCTACCCCAAGGAATAGCTGCCTCACGGCTAGCCAAGGCTGCCGACGGAGTATTGCTTGACCCGGAGAGTATGTATTTGAGCGCGCTCTTTGGGTTGTTAGCGCTAAATGTTGTCACGACCACAGGCGCGCGAATGTCGGAAGTTTTACAGGTAGCATTGGATCGAGACAGTCTTGTTCGGCTCAACTTTCGGGCGCCTACTGGCAAAAAAGGCACTACGAAAAAAGAGCGGTACATTCTACGTGTAACGCCCAAAGGCGCTAAGTCAGACGAGAAAGCCGATTACTTCATAGGGGACGATACAAAAAAATTGCTATACCGCGTTGCGAGAGCTTTAGCAGAAAATTATGAACTCCCAGCAGGGCAACCGTTGCCCGTAGTCCCTTTCTCAACATATTCCAGTCGATTTTCAGATTTTCTTCCAAGGCGCTATGTTTTCCAGCTACACGGCAGGCACTTGTCGCCGAGCACACTTCAATCTTGCTTGCGATTTATAACTCATGGATGCAGCGGCCGAGCCGTAGACGGCAGCGCAGTCAACATAACCGCCCACCTGCTTCGCCACGTTTTCGCGACTCATGCTGTACAGGTAGCTAAAATGCCTGTAGATGTCGTCGCGGAGCTACTCCACCAAAAAAATGTGGATGTGACCAAGTACTATTCAGGGCCCACGCGCTCGATGGTCGCGCAATCTGCCGACGAGTACTTGTCCAGTGTCGCCCTTGATCTGGATGTCGAAGAGAAGCTAACTCGCTCACCCGCTGAGCTTCAGGAATTGTATCAAGAAGCCCAGGGTAAAGCAGGCACCCTCAGCGAGGTCATCGGGGGAGTCTGTGTGAGCCACGGCTACTGCCAAACAAAGTTCGAGTGCATTGGTTGCGCAGGCAAAGTCCCCGACCCCACGAAGCGCTCGCAAGTCATTAGAAAACTGGACTGGGCAAAGGGTGAGGTCGGCTATGCTACCAACGAAGGCCTATTGCCGGAGGCAGCACGGATGCGACGCCTAGTAGAAGACTGCAAGCTAGAATTACGAGAGATGGATCTGATGGAGGAATGCGAATCGGATGAGAAAAATGAGCAACCTTCCATTAGCATCGATTATCGAACATGAAAGCCAGCAATACACAACAAAAGCCCTGGCTCACACCGATTTACCAGGCAAAGCGCGAGCGGACGGTTAGATTGGTCCGGCTCGCCATAGAGGAATTACAAAAGAAAAAACAACGCGTCACCCTGGCTGCGATCTGCTCGACATCAAAACATTTAGACAGTGAGCATAAAGGGATTAGTCAGTCAGCGATCATTACCAATGAAGATGCGCGACGTCTATTCGATCAAGCGAAGCACATTGGCCGCGTAAACAATCGTCGAGCGCGTAAAAGTGTATCTCGATCGAATCTGGCTCGCTTAGCAGTTGGACGAGATACCCCTGCCGCAAGGAGGCGGCTATTACGTCTGACGAAGAATGAGCTTGTGGATCGTTTAACGTTTATCGAATTAGAATATGCCGATTTACATGATCGCTACGCTCGACTAAGCCTAGGCTTGGTTGGAGAGCCAACACTTAGCGAAGACGGGTAGATAACGCCCTCCACAGGATCGGGGGACAAATTATGGGACAGGCTGTGGATAAATCCCGTCAGGCACAGCCGAGACGCCCCTCCGAGCCTAATTGGTCAGAAAATACACAGCATACTCCTGCCGTTCCTTGTGGATACGGAAGCCCGCAAGTGCAATCTGCTTATTTGTGAACGCAAATGGATTTGCGTAGTCTACCTTCGCAATGACTAGGGCCGTACGCCACTCTCGAAGCTATTTAAACGCTGTTCACTGGCTGGCAGCGTTCATGCTTGGCGTAAGCGCAATTGCTTGGGCTTGGCATGTGGACATACCGATTGCCACCGATGAAGCCGCGCAGGTTGCCAACGGCCATGCGCACGAAGATAACGGTGACGTGGTGGATCGCTGCGACCATTGCTGTCACGCCGGGGCCCATCTGGTGGCCTTGGCCCCCTCATTATTTGACGCCGATTTCGAGTCGACGACAGATCATCGTAGAACGAGCAATCCGGCGCTGACTACGCTCCAGACCGACCCGCCCTTCATACCTCCCATAGCCTGAGTCCCTTCGCGTCAATCGCGCGGGCTGATGCCTGCGCGCCTTTCCAAGCGATGAGGACTCGCAATGCGATTTTTCCTGTTGATCGGCGTGGCCGGACTCTGTCTGCCAGCCGGCGGCCATGCGGCTGAACGCGAACAACTGCCGCAGCCGTTAACCTTGAATCAGGCCCTGTCCTGGGCCGGCCAATACAACCCCACTTTGCGCGGTGCTCGCATCGAGCTTCGTCGCAGCGAGGGCGTGCTCGAGCACGCCGACGTGGCGGTGCCTTCCAATCCGCAACTGCAACTTGGCACAGCCGAGCGCGAAGGGCCCAGCGGCGCCACGTCGACGGACATCGATATCCGCCTATCCCAGACTTTCTGGATTGCAGGCCAGGGCGGTTTACGCGAGGACGCTGCGAAATCCCGCCTGTCGGGCGCGCAGTCGCGGCTGGATTTTCTCGGCAGCGCGACGTTCGCGCGGGTGCGCGCGGCTTTTTTACAGGCCTTGGTGGCCGAACGGGCGGTGGCTACCGCCGAGGACGTGCTGCAGGTCAACCGCGATCTGGAAAACTACGCTAAGCGTCGCCTGGAGGCCGGCAAGGCCACACGGCTGGAAGCCAACACCGCCCGCATCGGGCTGGGCCGCAGCCAAGCCCTGCTCGCGCAGGCCGAGAACCGACAGGCCCAGGCACGTCTGCAGTTGGCTGAGTTGCTCGCCGTCGACCCCGCAAAGTCGATTTCCCTGCAGGGCCGGCTAAACCCGGCGCCTCTAGAGCTGCCGAGTCAGGCGCAATTGCTGCAACGCGCGATTGCCAGACGTGGCGATCTGGCCGCTGCGGCAAGGGAAGTCAGCGCCTCGCAGGAGGAACTCAAGCTCGCGCATCGTCAGATCGTGCCCAACCTCACGGTGTTCGGCTTTTACGGTGAGGAGGAGACGAACGAGATAACCGGCGGCGGTGTGTCCTTCGAGCTGCCGCTACTGCACCGCTTTGGCGGCGAGCGCAAGCAGGCCCAGGCGGAGCTGGACGCCGCGCGTCTGGAGCGCGACGTCCTTCAACTGACCGTACGCAGCCAGGTGCTTTCCGCCGTAGCCGACTACGAGGCCGCGCGCCAGCGGGTCGCTGCACTGTCCGACGAAGTGGTCGATGCCGCCCGGCAGAACTTCGAACTGACTCAGCGTGCCTTCGAAGCCGGCGAACTCGGCGCCCCGGCCCTGACCGCCGCGCAGGACACACTGATCAACACCCGCCGCGACTATCTCGATGCACTGGAAGCGTTGGTTAACGCCGGCACCGATCTGGAACGTGCCACCGGAGGTCTGGTGGTGATGAGCAATACGAGCGCGGCCAATTCCGGCCCGCGGAAATAGACATCTCCCGGAGACTCAGATGCCAAACGTTCATTGGTTGAGAATTTTCTGCCTGCTCGCGGTAGCGACACCGCTTGCCGCCTGCAATCCGCTATCCGGTGACTCGGCAAATGCCGCCGACACCGGCAAGCAGCCGACATCCGATCATCAAGATGAAGGCCAGAATCACGGCAACTCGGAACACGAGGGCGAGCATGAAGGCGAACACACCGGGCAGACATCCGGCGATTCGCATGAGGAAGAGGGCGGTGGACACGACGAGCATGCCGGCGACAAGCGCCGCATCCATCTGACGTCGGATCAGCGCCAGCAGCTCGATCTGAAAATCAGTGCAGCCGGGGCCGGTTCGGCCACCGCCGTGGTGCAGGCGCCGGCTACCGCGCGCTTCGACGCCGACCGGGTCGCCCGGGTCGGTCCCCGCCTTGAGGCCAAGGTGGTCGAGGTCACGAAGGATCTCGGCGACACCGTTGCCGCCGGCGACACCGTCGCGATACTCGATTCGGTGGAACTCGGGCGAGCCAAGGCAAGCTACCTGACGGCACAAGCCCGTTTCGGCGCGGCACTCTCGGAATATCAGCGCGACAAGAAGCTGGCCGAGGACCAGATCACCAGCGAGGCCGAGCTGCTCGAATCGCGCGCCGACTACCAGCAGGCCAAGGCGGAACGCGATGCCGCCCGCGCCGAGCTGCGCCTGTACGGGCTCGACGACGGGGACATCGGCGCGATTTCAGTGGGCGGCGAACAGCCGCTGTCGCGTTATCAGCTGACCGCGCCCCTTGCCGGCACCATCCAGCGTCGGGACCTGGTGCCGGGGCAGACCGTATCCGCTCAGCAGACGCCTATCCACATCGTCAACAACGAAACCATGTGGGTAATGATCGAGGCGTTCGAGAAAGACCTGCCGCGGCTGGGCCTGGGCCAACAGGTGACACTGAGCGTGCGGGCGCTGCCCAACCAGACGTTTGAGGGCAAGACTGACTGGGTCTCACGCGAGCTGGACGAGCAATCACGCACGGTACGGGTACGCGCCGTGGTGCCCAACGACGACGGCAACCTGCGCGCCGGCATGTTCGGCACCGCCCGCATTCAGACCGATGCCGAGCAGCGCTTTGCGCTGGTGCCGGTCGACGCGGTCCAGACCGTCGAGGATGACTCGGTGGTATTCGTGCCCGGTGACGAGGATGGCGCTTTCAGGGCCGTCACGGTGACAACCGGTGACGAGGGCGGTGGTCAGGTGGAAATCCGCAGCGGACTCGCCGCGGGCGACCGGGTCGTTACCACCGGTGCCTTCGACCTCAAGTCCGCATTGACCGCCTCCGGCCGTAGCGCCGCGCACAGCCACTAATCTGGCAGGGAGCACATCATGATCGACGGACTCGTCCGTTACGCACTCAACAACCGCCTGCTGGTACTGGTCGCCGTCGCCGGCCTTGCCCTGGGCGGCTATCTGTCGCTCAAGCAACTGCCGGTGGATGCCTTCCCGGACGCTACGCCGACGCTGGTGCAGATCTATACCGCCAGCGAAGGCCTGTCGCCGGTGGATGTGGAGACGCTGATCTCCTATCCCATCGAGATCAGCATGTACGGCCTGCCGCAACTCGAGAAGGTGCAATCCACCTCGATATTCGGGCTGTCCCGGGTGGACGTTTATTTCGAGGACGGCACCGACATCTACTTTGCCCGGCGACTGGTGCTGGAGCGCCTGGCCGAGGCCCGCCGCGGTATTCCGCCGGGGTTGGGCGAGCCGCAACTCGGCCCGATCACCACCGGACTGGGCCGCATCATGCAGTACACCCTGGAAGGCGAGAACTACTCGCTGATGGAAAAGCGCACCTTTCAGGACTGGATAGTCAAGCCTCAGTTGCGCACGGTGCCGGGCGTGACCGGGGTGCTGTCCATCGGCGGATACGAGAAGCAATACCAGGTAAAGCTTGATCAGAATGCCCTGCTGGCGCGTGACCTGAGCGTGGCCGACGTGCGCGAGGCCCTGGCCGCCAACAACCGCAATGTGGGCGCATCGTTCATCAACCGCGGCGGCGAGGAGTACATCATCCGCGGCTACGGCTGGGTCGATTCCGGTGAGGCGGGGCTGGACGACCTGCGCGGCATCATCGTGGCCGAGCGCAACGGCAATCCGGTCTATGTTGGCGATATCGCGGAAGTGGGTTTCGGCGCCGCCATTCGGCGCGGCGCGCAGGTGGCCAACGGTGAAGAATCCGCCGGCGGCTATGTGTTCAAGTTGATCGACACCAATACGCAAAAAGTTCTCGCAGACGTCGAGGCGAAGGTCGCCGAAATCAATAAGTCTCTACCGGAAGGCTTACAAATATCGCCTTTCTATTCGCAGGGCAGTCTGGTTGAGCAAGCCATCGGCACGGTGCAGGGCGCTTTGTTAACAGGCTCACTGCTGGTGCTGGTGGTGTTGTACTTGTTCATGGGAAATCTGCGCTCGACCCTGATCGTGGTCGCGAGCCTGCCGCTCTCCGTTCTGGTCGCGTTCATTGCGATGAATATCGTCGGCCTATCCGCCAACCTGATGAGCCTCGGTGGCCTAGCCATTGCCATCGGCATGGTGGTAGACGGCTCGGTGGTCATTACCGAGAACATCTTTCGCCACCTAGAAACGCGATCCGCTCAAAACGTTTCCATGCTGCGCCTGGTCAGCGAGGCCTCGCGAGAGGTCGCACGGCCGATTGTGTTCGCGGTAAGCATCATCATCATCGTATTCCTGCCGCTGTTCACACTCCAGGGCGTGGAGGGAAAGCTCTTCTCGCCCATGGCCTACACCATCAGTTTTGCGTTGTTCGGCGCCTTGATTGTGGCGCTGACGCTGGCGCCGGTCATGGTCTCACTGTTGTTCAAAAAGGGGAGCGCGCACGGCGAGCCTAGGCTCGTGGGCTGGATCAAGGCAGGCTACCGGCCGATTCGCGATGCCGCGCTGCAATTTCCGGCGTTGGTGCTCGGCGTCACGGTGGTCCTGTTCAGCGCCAGCGTGCTGACCTTTCCAAGTTTGGGTACGGAATTCGTACCCACCCTGCGCGAGGGCACCATGATGGTTAGGTCCACCCTGCCAGCGGGTGCCAGTCTCGAGTCGGCCATTGAATACGGTAAGCGCATTCAGTCCGTAATCAAAGGCTTTCCCGAAGTAACCGGCACATACTCCCGGATCGGGCGCGCCGAGGTTGGCGGTGACCCCGAACCAGTCAACGTGGTCGCCACGGTCATTACTCTGAAACCCCTGGGCAAATGGAAATCAGGCCGAGATTACGAAGAACTGCAGTCGGCCATGGCCGAGCGGGTTTCGGCACAGATTCCGGGCTTAGCAAATAACTTCTCCCAGCCGATTCAGCTGCGCACCGACGAGCTTCTGTCCGGCGTACAAGCCCAGCTTGTCGCATCCATCTTTGGTGAAGACCTGGACAAGCTCTCCGAGGTGGGCGATCAGGTCGAAGCGCTGGCAAAGAACGTACCCGGTGCCACCGATGTGCGCAAGCAGCAGCAGGGTGGCAAGCGCCAGATAGTGGTCAAGCCGGACCGCGACGCTCTGTCACGCTACGGCATTTCCGTGGATAAGGTGATGGATACGCTTTCGGTAGGCGTCGGCGGCGATTCAGTCGGGCTGGTATTCGACGGCATTCGCCGCTTCGACATCTTCCTGCGGCTGCAGGAGGACCAGCGGGAGCGCCTGGATGTAATCCGGCAACTACCGTTGCAAACCACCGACGGTGCCACGATTCCGCTGTCGCGCGTGGCCGACGTGTCGATCTACACCGGGCCCAAGAAGATATCGCGCTCGAATGCCAGCCGCCGCATTTACGTGCAAATGAATGTGCGGGGACGTGACATGGGCGGCGTTGTCCAAGACTTACGTCAGCGCATTGCTGAAGAAATCGACATGCCGCCGGGCTATTTTGTTGAGTTCGGCGGCCAGTTCGAGAATCAGGAACGCGCGATGAAAAGGCTCACCCTGGTAGTGCCCACCACGCTGGGACTGATCTTTCTGCTGTTGTTTAGTGCTTTTAATAGTCTGCGCTACGCGACTCTAATTTTTCTCAACGTGCCTTTTGCAATAACCGGCGGCATCTTTGCACTCTGGATATCCGGACTCTATGTCTCGGTACCTGCAGCCGTTGGCTTCATCGCAGTATTCGGCGTAGCGGTGCTCAACGGCGTGGTTCTCGTCGAATACATCAACCAGCTTCGCAATGAGGGTATGGAGATGGAGGAGGCAGTTCGCACGGGCGCTGAACATCGCTTGCGGCCGGTATTGATGACTGCATTAACCAGCATTCTGGGCTTGCTGCCACTGCTCCTGGCCAATGGCATCGGCGCCAACGTGCAACGGCCGCTCGCCGCGGTGGTGGTTGGCGGACTCATTACATCCACTTTGCTGACATTGCTCGTGCTGCCGGCGGTTTATAAGTGGTTCGCCGAGCCGCGGCGTGAAGTCGAAATTTAAGGAGGGCAGGATCATGCAGGAAATTAAAGCTTATGTCCGGAAGAACATGCTTGATGCGGTACTTGACAGCCTCAACACGATCGAAGGTCTGCCGGGTATCGCGATCGTCGATGTCCAAGGCTTCGGGCACCACGCCGCAAAAGATGCCCCCCTGACCAAAACAGACATGGCCAAGCTGGAAATCGACGTGCCGGATGAGTTGGTCGCGCCCGTGGTAGAAACCATTCTTGCACAGGCCCGCACCGGGGAGGGCCATCCCGGCGACGGCAAGGTGTTCGTTACCGAGCTGCGCGAAGCCATCCGCATAGCTGACGGCGCGCGTGGCGATATGGCGGTACTGCGATGAGTGGAATCAATTACCGGTGGCACCTTCCGGCGTCGTTACTCAGCGCCATCTTCCGGCTGGCGGCGTGCTCGGTGGGGCAGGCGGCGCACATCTCCTTTCTGCCCATCCGGAAAGCAACTCTCTGCGGGCGATCCCAACGCCGCAAGAATGGAAGCAGCGGGGGAGTGGCGTGACGATACTGCCCCGCATTTCGGCAATGACCGCCAACATCACCTGTCACGTTATCGGCAAGTGTCGGTTTGGCCGCGACATAGATCAGTACAACGACGAACGCCTTGCTTTTCTTTGCAAAAATGATTGCGTCGTCGTAACCAGCTAATGCAGTTATCACCGAATACAAGGCAAAGCCTGGCTGGTCGTTTGGCGTATCCACTGCGCCAATTTGCTGCCTACGAGCCCTCCAGCGGTATCTTGTTGGTGGCGACCGCCATGGCAGCGCTTGCCTGGGCCAATGTCGAAGCCTTGCCCAGTTACGCCGGCTTCTGGAATACGGAACTGGCGATTCGTCTCGGCGACTGGTCCTTATCGTTGTCGGTGCATGATTGGATCGACGATGCGGTGATGACGGTCTTTTTCTTGCAGATCAGCCTGGAAGTTAAGCACGAGTTCGCCCGGGGGTCCCTGTCTTCTTGGCATACCGCGGTGCTGCCGCTGGCCGCGGCTGTGGGCGGCATGTTGGTGCCGGTAGCGATCTACTTGGCGTTCAACGCGAAGGGCGACGCGGCGACAGGCTGGGCGGTGCCTATGGCGACGGATGTGGCCTTCGCCATTGCGTTATTGAGTTTGTTGGGGCGGCGGGTGCCCGTCGGGCTGCGGGCACTTCTATTGGCATTGGCCGTGATCGACGATATCGGCACCATCCTCGTGATCGCGTTGTTCTACAGCAGCAAGATTGCTGCCGGCCCGTTGCTTGCCGCGGGCGGAGGTCTACTGCTGGTTTGGGGGATGCGATCGGCGGGGGTTCGGAGCTTCCTCCCGTACTGGCTAGCGGGCGCGGCAATCTGGCTGGCGATGGAAAAATCCGGCGTTCATCCCACGGTTGCGGGTGTACTGCTGGGTTTGATGACGCCGTTGTCGGTGCCTCGGCACAGGAAGGGACGAAGCCGAGAAGCGGCTGCGCGTATTCCGCACCTACTCCGCAGCCAGGATACGCCGAATTGGCGCCTGAAACGTGAGCTGGCAACCGCTGAGCGCGGGGCGTTGGCACCGTTGGATATCTTGCGTTACCAACTCGAGCCCTGGGTGCTCTACCTGATCATGCCGCTGTTCGCGCTGGCCAATGCCGGTGTTGAACTGGGAGCTGCCGATTTATCTGCTGATGGCAATTTCAGGATATTCGCCGGCGTCGCGCTCGGGTTGCTGGTGGGCAAACCGCTGGGAATCTTGGCCTTCGCCTGGCTGGCCAAGCAACTGGTTAATGCCAGCTTGCCGGCTGGCGTTTCCTGGCCGGCGATGGTTGGCCTGGGCTTGCTAGCAGGTGTCGGCTTCACGGTAGCCTTGTTCCTGACCAGCCTCGCATTTCCCGGGCAGTCGGCTGCTGTCGTGGCACGGCTTGGAATCCTGGCCGGCTCCCTTGCAGCAGCCGTTATCGGATTAGCTATTCTGTGGTGGACACTCCGCGTGCAAAGCCAGCCAGGTTCTGTCAGGGGCGATCGCACATCGACAACAGACTCCAATAACCATCGGAACGAGGAATTGGAGGCTTGAATTGGCATGGTCCAAAGTCGAATTTCGCACCCAGTACACCTGACTGTTCGTCGACAGGGCACGGTTTAGCGTGACCCGCCCGCCAACAGGATTCAGACGCCCGTATTTGCCGCAGCCCTGGAGTTGAACATGCGTAGTCGTATTCTTTCGCTGTTCGTTTGATACGTCGCAAGAAAGCTCGGCGGCAAGACCGTGATGGGCTCGTCCTCACGGGGCGGGGCCAGGGGTTTAAAAGGCCTAATCCGCCTGTGCCGTGGCGGCCATAATGTATCCATAGCGGTCGATGGTCCCCGCGGTCCGCGCCATCAGGTCAAGCCGGGCGTGTTCCCAATTGCCCGTTTGAGCGGCGGCGTAATCGTGCCGGTTGGGATCGCCTGCAGCCATCGTCATGTCTTCAAGAATTCCTAGAACCGGGCCGTGTTGCCTTGGCCGTTTGCCAAGGTGGTCATATGTTTCGGCTAAGCGCAATGGGCGGATGCTGAGCGTGATCGGGACGCTGACAAGCTTGTTGCCGATAAATTGAAACGACAAAAGGATCTCGCAGCCGATAGTGCTGAAGCCGCATGTTTCGGGGCTTGGCAGCGCGATGAATGAAATCGGCGCGATCCTTCATAGACGTGATTCGCCGCGGTGCAGCTTGATTACACATGAAACTGCACCTGTACAACTGGTATCGAGCACGCCCTGGCGATCTCTGGTCCTCGCCGCGCTCATAGCCGGGCATCGAGGACGTCGTCGATATCTGCCTTGAACGTATCGGGGTCAAGCGCTGGTAGCCGCTGCCAGCGGGCCAGCAGCGTCGTAGCCGGCAATGGGGCGCGCGCCAGGGGGCTGAGTTGGGTGATCGGCTCGCCGTTGCGAGTGACGGTCAATACTTCGCCTTGACTGACTCGCGCCAACACCTGTCCGCCCTGGTTGCGCAACTCTCGAATGGTGACATCGCGGTTCATGCCTTGAATGCATCACTCGTGAGACGCACCGACAATACCGAGTCTTCGGGCGCGGCTCGAGCGCAGCACGCTTGATGCACTAAGGGATTGTCGAGCCGGCCACCAATTCGTGACCCATGCCGCGGGCACCGCTGGATTTCCAACGTGACGTGGATCAAGCTGGGTAGTGTCTCCTGCAAGCGGGCTCGGTAGTGCTCCGGGGTCTTCGGGTCATCCGCCACCAGGGCAACGATGGCGGCGTGGATACCAGGTCCGATGGACCAAACGTGCAGGTCGCTGATGCGTTCGTCGGCGCGGACGCGGTCCTGGCCGAAGGCATGGCCATGTTGCCAGGCTTCGATGTTTTGCCTATGCATGATTGCCCGCCCCGTTTTGTGTTGTCGGCCCGCCCTGCACAATGGCGCCGAAGCGCGAATACAGCGCCGGCACCACCAGCATGTTCAGTGCGGTGGAGGACAGCAGGCCGAACAGGATCACCAGAGCCATGGGCGCCTGGATTTCGCTGCCGGGCTTGCCTAGGCTCAGCGCCAGCGGCACCAGCGCCAAGCCCGTGGCCAGAGCGGTCATCAGGATCGGGGCTAGCCGCTCGTGGGCGCCGCGACGGATGGCGTCCAGCGGCGTGGTTTCCGCGCCGGAGGCATATAGCCGCTGGATATGATCGACCATGATCACACCGTTGCGGGTGGCGATGCCGAACAGGGTGATAAAGCCGATAATGGCCGCGATTGAGAGCACGCCGCCGGCCAGGTAGACCCCGACCACGCCGCCGATCAGCGCCAGCGGCAGGTTGAGCATGACCAGCAGAGCATCCCGCGCCGAGGCCAGGGCCACCATCAGCAGCAGGAAGATGCCCAGGATGACCACGATGCTCAGAACCAGCAACGTGCGGGTAGCCTCCTCGGCGCTTTCGAACTGGCCGCCATATTCGATGTGGTAACCGGTGGGTAGATTCAGTTCGGCGTCGAGTTTGGCGCGAATATCCTCAACCACGCTGACCAAATCGCGCCCGGCGACGTTGGCCGCGACCACCCGTTTGCGCTGCACGTTCTCGCGGCTGATGTTGTTGGCGCCGCGTTCCCGGCGGATATCGGCCAGCGCGTGCAGCGGCACCTGCGCACCCGATTTGGTGGTAATCAGCGTGGCGCGGATGGCATCCAGGTCCTGCTTGAAGCGCGGCGGGTAGCGCACCACCAGGTCAAAGGCGGCCTGACCCTCCAGGATTTGCGAGACCTCGCTGCCATTGAAGGCAGTCTCCAGAAACTCACCCGCCTCACCGACGGTCAGGCCATAGCGCGCCAAGGCCTGGCGGTCCCAATCCACGTTCAGAAACGGCACCTCGGCGCGGCTGGCCAGCGACACATCCACCGCGCCGGGCACTTGCTTGGTCAGGCCTTCTGCCTGCTTGGCCAGGCGGTCCAGCTCGGCCAAATCATCGCCGAATATCTTGATGGCGATATTGGCCCGGGTGCCGGAGAGCATGTGGTCGATGCGGTGCGAGATCGGCTGGCCGATGATGATGTTGGCGCCGGCGATCGCGCCGAGTTCGTCGCGTAACTCGGCCATCATTGCCGCTTTTCCGCGCTCGGACAGCTCCAGGCTGACGTCGATTTCCGATGCGTAGACGGCTTGCGCGTGGGGGTCGAGTTCGGCGCGCCCGGTACGCCGCGCGGTGGCGACCACCTCCGGGGTGTCGAGCAATACCTTTTCCACCCGCTGGCCGATGGCGTCGGATTTCTCCAGCGACGTGCCCGGCAGCGTGACCACGGAAAGCGTCAGACTGCCTTCGTTGAACTCCGGCAGAAAGGATCGCCCGGCCAGGCCGAGCGCGATGGCGGCCACCACCAGCAGAGCCAGCGCCGCGGCCGCCACCAGCCACCAGAAGCGCAGCGCCGCCTCCAGCAAGGGCCGGTAGCCGCGCTTCAAGGCCGCGATCAGCCGGCTGTCGTGGGCGCCGGACACGGTCTTCGAGCCCGGCAGCAGGCTCAGGCTGAGTACCGGCGTGACGGTTAGCGCCACTACCAAAGATGCGCCCAGGGCCAGCACATAGGCCAGGCCCAGCGGTTGCAGTAGCCGGCCTTGCACGCCGGTCAGGAAAAACAGCGGCACGAACACCAGGACAATGATGAGCGTGGCGAAAACGATGGAGGACTCGATCTCGCGGGTGGCCTCGAACACTACGCGGTGGTTGGACTGGCGCTCGCTAGCGGCCAGAGCCTGGTTCTCGCGCAGGCGGCGTACGATGTTTTCCACCACGATGATGGCGTCGTCCACCAGCGCGCCCAGGGCGATGGCGATGCCGCCCAGGGTCATGGTATTGATGGTCGAACCCGTCGCGCGCAGCACCAGCAGGGTGGCGATGATCGATAGCGGCAACGCCAGCAGCGTGATGGTGGTGGCCCTGCCGCTGAGCAAAAAGATGAACACGATGGCGACCACCAGAATGGCGCCGTCGCGGATGGCCGCGGACAGGTTCTCGATGGCCAGGCCGATGAAATCCGCCTGCCGGAAGGCGTCCGTTTCGATGCGCATGCCTTCCGGCAGCGAGGCCTGGATTTCTTCGATGGCCGTATCCAGCCGCTCGGTCAGTTCCAGGGTATTGGCCTCGGGCTGTTTCTGGATCCCCAGGATGACCGCGTCCTGGCCGTTGTAGCTGCCGGTGCCACGCCGCGGCGCCGGGCCGATTTTCACAGAACCCAGGTCGCTGACCTTGACCGGCACGCCGTCACGCCGGGCTACCACGGTTTGCGCGATGTCCTCGATGTTTTCCACCCGGCCGCGGCCGTGGATCAGGAATTCCTGATCGTTTTCGGCGTAAAAGCCGCCGCCGGCGCTCTGATTGGTCGCACCCACGGCGTCGATCACTTTTTGGACAGCGATTCCATAGGCGGACAAACGCTCGGGCCGAAGCTGCACCTGGTATTGCTTGGTCAGCCCGCCGGTGGGGATCACCTGGGCCACGCCCCGTACCGCCAGCAGGCGCCGGCGCACCACCCAGTCGGCGGCGGTCTTGAGCGCCATCGGGTCGTGCTGGTCCGAGCGCAAGGCAATGAACATCACCTCGCCCATGATCGAAGTAATCGGCGCGAGCACCGGCGGCGGCACGTCCGGCGGCAACCGGCTGCGCGCGGTTTGCAGCCTCTCGGTGACGATTTGGCGGGCCTTGTAGATGTCGGTGTCCCAGTCGAACTCCACCGTAATCACCGCCAGACCCACCGTAGTATTGGAGCGCACCCGGCGCACCCCGGCGGCGCCGTTCATCGCGGTCTCTATGGGGAAGGTCACCAGCTTCTCGACTTCCTGCGGCGCCATGCCGTGGACTTCTGCGACGATGGTGACCGCCGGCGCCGTCAGATCGGGAAACACGTCCACCGGTGTTTGGAAGGCCTGCCAGCCGCCCCAGGCCAGCAGCAGGGCCGCGGCGGCCAGCACCAGCACACGGTTGCCCAGTGAGGCGCCAATAATGCGGTCAATCACGAACGACTCCCGGCGTTAATGCGCATGGCCGTGACCGGCCTCGGCCGGCGAGGCCGCGGCCAAACGCAGGTCGTAGGCGCCCGTGGTCACGACGCGTTCGCCGGCCTGCAAGCCGCTCTCCACGGCTACATATTCGGCGCCCCGCAGGCCAAGCCGCACCGCGCGCCGGGTGAAGGTTTCGCCGCCGGTCTGCACGAACACCACTGGCTGGCCGCCGTCGTCGATCACCGCCGAGCGCGGCACCGCCAGTGCCTCGACCGTCTCGCCGGTGTAGACGCGCGCGTCCAGGCCCTGGTTGAGCAGCGGGGTGGTATCGGTTTCGGTGAACTCGAAGATCACCGGTACGGTGCGGCTGACCGGGTCGATCACCCCGCCCGCGGTAATCAGCCGGGCGTTATCACCCACGCGCAGTACCCGGCGCTGGCCGCCCAGTTCGAACCACGCCCCGGTGGGCTGGCGCAGCCGGTCGGCGTCAGCCTCCGGGACGCGCGCCTCCAGCCAGCGCTGGTCGCCGCCGGCGATTTGCATCAGCACCTGGTCGGGAGAGACGAATTCGCCCGGCGCCACCGCAACCGCGACGATGCGTCCGGCGATCGGCGCGATGACGGGCACGCCGGCATCCTCGGCGCCGCCCTGGTACTGGTGCAGGCGCGCTCGCGCGGCGTCGTGTTCGGCGTGGGCCACGGCCGCGGCATTTTCCGCCTCGCGCACGCGGTAGGCAGCTACCGCGCCGTCGTCCAGCAAACCGCGCAGGCGTTCAAGGTTTTCGCGGGCCAGGCGGTATTCGGCCCGGGCGCGCTCCACTGCCAGCCGCAGACTAGACAAGTCCACGCCGCCGGCCAGGCGGGCGCGCAGGGTGCCCAGGCGCTGGCCTTTTTCGACCTCGGTACCGACTACCGGGAACTGCTCGCCGAAGGCCGCGAACAGGCCTTCCGCCGGGGCGCGCACTCGCGCGCTGCGATCGCCCGGCGGACGCAGCTCGGCGGTGGCGTAGACCGAGGCGCGTAGCCGGCGTTGGGCGACCCCCTCGGTACCGAACGTCCCCTGCCATTGCTGTTCTTTCAAATAGCTGATTTCGCCGCCGGCTTCTTCCGGGGATGGCTGCGCGGCATGGGCGTCGGCATAGACCGTGACTTCACCGAGTTCGTGTGTGGTCTCCAGGCCGGGTGCGGCCACCCGCAGACTCAGCCGGTAAATACCGGGCTCGCGCGGGCGCACGGCCGGCGTGAATATGCCCGGCCGCGCCGGGGCCTCCACCACGAAGCGGGCGCGGGTTTTGCCGTTCTGGGTCAATAGCACGCTCAGTGTGCCTTCGCGCACGGGGCTGTAATCGGCCAGCCGGGTCACATGCGCGGCAAAGCGCGAATCCTGTCCGGCAACCAGCACCGGAAACTCCACGAATAATTCGCTTTGCTCGGTGTAGTGGGTGAACACACGCGTGGGTCGCTCGCCATCATGATCGCGATGCTCGGCGTGCTCGCCGCCGTCCTGCGGCGCCCAGCCGCAAGCCGAAAGGCCTAGCAGCAGCGCCAGACTGAGGAGCGCGGGCTTAATGGCTGTGGCCATGGTCGTCGTCGTGCGCGTGGTCGCTCGGGGTTTCGGCAGCCGTGTCGGCGGACGGGTCTTTGTCTTGCTGGGCGGAAGCGGGGCTTTCTTCGTCGCCGTAGTAGGCCTTGGTTTCGGGCGCGGTCTGCTGCTCGCCGTGGGGCTCGTGCGAGGAGCCTTCCGCATGGTCGTGGCCGAGATCTTCGCCCTGCGCGCTGTGGGTATCGCTGCCGCAGGCGGATAACGCCAACAGGGCAGTAGCCAGGGCGATCGGTACTAGCTTGTGAGCATGTTTCATGGTTGCGGTACTCCGTGGGTGAGTGCTTGTAAATCGATATGGGCATCGCGCGCCTGCTTTTGCAGTTTCAGCACGCGTAGCTCGGCCTCCAGGGCGCTTTCGTAGGCGTCGACCACTTCCAGCACGCCGACCTCGGCGCCGCGGTAGCCGGATTCGGCGGCGCGCAGCAGTTTTCGGGTCGAGGCGGCGTTGCTTAGCCGGTAGGCCTCGGTGCTTTCGAGCAGCGCCCGCAGTTGCAGCCAGCGGCCGCGAATGTCGCCGCGCAGTTCGGCCAGGGCCAGGCGATACTCGGCCTCGCTGGCTTGGGCCGCGGCCTTGGCACTGGCGCGTTTGCCCTGATTGCGATCGAACAGCGGGATGCGCATGCTCAGCCCGATGAGGTTACCGTCGAAGCTGCGGCCGAATTCTTCTTGTTCCTTGTAGCCCACGCCGAGGGTGACGTCCGGAATAGCGGCGCGCCCCTCGGCCTGGGCCGTTAACGCACTGGCGCGGGCCTGGGCTTGCAGTTGCTGTAACCGGGGCAGAGCGTCGATGGCGTCGAGCAGGCTATCCAGCGCCGCTGGCGGAGCCGGTGCCAGTTCGCCCGCCAGCCGTTGGGGCGGTACATCGTTCGACGGGTCTCCAAGCAACGCGGTCAGGCGGGCCAGCGAGCGCTCACGCTCGGCCTTCAGCCTGGCCGCGCGCGCGCCGAGCGCGTCGGCGGCGCGTTCCAGCCGGACAACGTCGTATTGTGCCGCCTGTCCGGCTTGTTTCTGCCGGCGAACCCGGTCGACCAGCTCGGCCAGGCGCTCGCGGCGGGCAGCGACGGCCTCAACTTGCCGCTGGCGGTACAGGCTGTCGAAGAATAGCCGCCGCACGCGGGTGCGGATGTCCATGCGGGTGGCGCCGGCGGCAAAACCGGTGGCCTCCAGCCGGGCCTGGGCCGCCTCGCGCCGCAGGCCCCGTTCGCCTGAAACGTCGAATTCCTGATATAGCCAGTAAAAACGCTCGCGCGAGGTGGTTTCGGCCAGATCAGTGCTTTCCTGGGACAGCTCGATCGTTGGGTTGGACCAGAGCCCTGCGGTGGTCAGCTCGCCCTCGGCTTGCTGCCGGCGGCTGTCGAGCAACCGGGTAACGTTGTCGCGTTCCAGCGCGCGTTTTTCGGCTTGTTCGAGGCTCAGCGTCCCGGCCGCGGCGACCGGCGTCGCCATACTCAGCGCGAAAGCGGCTATCGCCAGCCGCTGTGCGCTGACGTGAATGGGTCTGGTAAAAATCATAAACCGGTGGCGGGGAGCAGATGCTCCATCCAGTGATGTACGGCCGGGCCGGCCAAGGCCAACGCGCCCAAAGCAACGCCGAATACACCCATCAGGGAAAGCGCCGGCGCGGGACCTGAACCGGCGGGCGGGTTGAGCAAGGCACGCACCCGCGCATCCAGTTGACCGACCACCAGATGACAGGCGGGGATCATCAAACGACGCTGGTGCTCTTTTTGCAGGCGCGCGACTCGAATCAGGCAGTCCGCTACGGCCAGCCCGTCTCCGATCTGCCGCGCGACGGACGCGTCGCAGCGCTGTTCCGCCGCAAGCTGCCAGGCCCGCCGGAGGGCGCCGCCGATCATTGGAACATGCAACCTGGACAGGCTGTTGATCAGCGCCGTGGCTAGCATATCGTGACGCCGCACATGGACTTCTTCATGGGCCAGGACGATAGCCAGACTGGATTCGTCCAGTTGCTGTTTGAGTCCCTTGCTGATGTACGTGTGCCCGCGGAATAGACCTGCCGCAAAAGCCAACGGCTCGTTTATGGGCAGGAGAAAATAACGGCCGTCGGCCTGCCCGTCGGCCAAGTGCTGCATCAAGCGCAATCGGTGCTGCGCAGCAATCAGGCGAGCGATCTTGTAGCTGCCGGCGAGCAGCACTGAACCGAGCAACAGCAAAACTGTCAACGTCAACCAGGCTGGTAACGCAATCTGCGGTGCGTGCCACTGACATAGCGCGCCGTGGGTCTCGGGGTGGGCGCTGCAATGGGCCAGCAGCTCGTTACCCGAAAACAGCGAAATAGGCGCTGACATGGATAGCATCAGTGCCAGCGTGGCAATGACGGGACAAAGCAGTAACGCGGTCAACCAGCGCTGCCGCGCCGCGGGCGGGCAGGCACCAATCCAACGCCGGCTGCCGAAATAAAGCAACGCAGCCAGCACAGCCCCGATAGCTATGCCGGCGCAAGCAAGCGCCGCATAGATCGCGATGCTCTCGACGCTGCCCGGTATCGCCAGATCATTCATCCTGGCCAGCCTCCGAGTCACGCTGGCGACGCTGAGCGTCTATCAGCTGTTGCAGGCGCTCCAGATTGGCCGGGTCATCGCGTTCGGCCAACTCCACAAAAGAAGCCATCAATGCACCGCTATCGCGGGCGCCCAACGTGTCCGCGATCTGTCCCATGGTCTGCACCAGTAGCGCTTCGCGCCCGACGATTGGGCTGTAGATATAGGCACGGCTGCGTTTTTCGCGGCTGAGCAATTGTTTGCGGTAGAGTCGCTCTAGCGTGGACTGAACGGTATTCAAACTCCGCCGGCTGTCTTTACCCACCACCTCGTAAACGGCCTTCACTTCGGCCGGACCCGCGTCCCAGAGGCATTCCATGACCTCAAGTTCCAACTCGCCCAAAGGCAGATGAATTTCTTTGCTGCGCATCACGTTACCGATTTACATTGCGGCTCGCAGTGTGCTCATGCGAAAACCGACTGTCAATCGGATTTAGGGCTTGAGTCCATCCATTGCTTTGACGCGAAGCCGTGGTCTTGCGGTTGACCCGCCTGGGGATGATGGTTCATATGTGAACATATCTTCATATATTTATTGAGTCATGCCCGGCATTCATCTGGAACCCGATCAAGCCACCGAACTCGCTGAGGTGTTCCACCTGCTCGGCGAGCCCAACCGTCTGCGGCTGGTATGCAGCTGCCTCGATGAACCGGTCAGCGTGCATGACTTGGCCGAGCAACTGGGAATTTCATCGTCGCTGGTCAGCCACCACCTGCGGTTACTGAAAGCAGCGCGGTTGATGCGCGCGGAGAAACGGGGCCGGCAGGTGTTCTACCAGGCGGCCGATGAGCACGTGCGCCGCATGCTGCGCGATATGACAGATCACCTGGACGAAGAGTAGTCATGGCCTGGAGCAAAGCCGAATTCCGCGAGCAGTACAGCAAGCTGGCAAGCATCTACGACCCCGGCATGTGGCTGTATCGGGCCGTCGGCCTGCGCATCTCCGCCTACCGGCAGGCGGCGGTCGAGGCGTTGCGCTTGCAGCCGGGCGACACCGTGGTCGATCTGGGCTGCGGCACCGGCCTGAATTTACCGTACCTGCATGCGGCAGTGGGCGACTCCGGCCGCATCATCGGTGTCGATCTCACACCCGAGATGCTGGAACGGGCCGAGCACCGCGCACGCAAGGCCGGCTGGACAAACGTGGAATTGGTGGAAGCGGACATGTCCGCATACCGGTATCCGGCAGATGCGCAGGGCCTGCTGGCCACCCTCGCGCTGGCGACCGTGCCGGACTACGACGACATCCTGGCCCGGGCGGCATTGGAGCTGCCCGCCGGCGCGCGCATCGCCAACTTCGAGCTGCAATGGCCCGAACGCTGGCCGACCTGGCTGGCGCGATTCGCCGCATGGCTTAACCGGCCGGCCGGAGTCACCCCGGATATCGTGGATCGCCGGCCCGCCGACGCCATCGCGCGGCACTTCGTTGAGGTCGAGGCCCGAGAAGTCTATTTCGGCGCTGGGATCATTTGTTCGGGTACCGTGCCAAGGAGTTAAACATGTCTGAGCACAATCATAGCCACGGCAGCGGCAAGACGCTGGCGTTCGCACTGGTATTCACCACCGGCTTCGCCATTGTCGAACTGGTGGGCGGCCTGTGGTCGGGCTCCCTGGCGCTGCTCTCCGACGCCGGACACATGCTCACGGACTCCCTGTCCCTGGGCGTGGGCGCTTTCGCCGCCTGGCTGGCGACCAAGCCGGCCTCGCGCAAGCACTCCTTCGGCTTGCAGCGGGCCGAGGTGCTCGGGGCCTTGTTCAACGTCATCTTCATGTTCGCGGTAGTCGCGTATATCGTCTACGAGGCCATCCGCCGCATGGCCGATCCGCCCGAAGTGATCGGCGGCGCGGTATTGCTGATCGGCGGCCTCGGTCTGCTGGTGAACATCACCGTGGCCTGGGTGCTGATGCGCGGCGAGCAGACCATGAACGTGCGCGGTGCGCTGTTGCACGTGATGGGTGATTTGCTCGGTTCGGTCGCGGCGCTGGCCGCCGGTGCAATCATTTATTTGGGCGGACCGCTGATCGTCGACCCGTTGCTGTCGCTGTTCGTCAGCCTGCTGATTCTGGCCTCGGCCGGGCGTTTGCTGCGCGAAGTCACGCGCGTATTGATGGAGGGGGTGCCGCGGGATGTCGATGCCAGCGAGGTCGCCAGCGTACTGATCGAGGTGACGGGCGTGCGTGCCGTGCACGACATGCACATCTGGACCTTGTCATCCAAAACTTATGCGCTGGCCGCGCATGTCGATCTGGACGCCATGGCCGAGTGGCAACAGGCCCTGCCACAGTTGCAAATGTTGCTGCGGGAACGCTTCGATATTACGCATAGCACCTTGCAACCGGAGGACGAGTCGATTCGAAAGACCTGCGACGCAGCGATTAATTGCGGTGCTCCAAACTCAAAGTCGTCATGAATCAAGTTCGATCTGCGCAATATATCAGCGAATTCTCCGTCCCCAAGATGGATTGCCCCTCCGAGGAGGCCATGATCCGAATGGCACTGGATCGAATGACCGGCTTACGTGGCCTCGCATTCGATCTGGGCGAGCATCAGATCCAGGTGCTGCACGACGCGGGCTTGGGCGAAATTGCACCCAAACTCGAACCCTTGGGCCTGGGGGCGCGCCTGCTGCATACGCGAGATGCGGACGACGACGATCTACAAGCGATGCAACAGAGCGGCGAGGCGGATGCGCAGGAGTCCAGCACGCTGAAATTACTGTTAGCCATCAACGGCTTAATGTTCCTCGCCGAATTCGCACTCGGGTGGCTAGCTAAATCCGCCGGCCTGCTCGCCGATTCGCTGGACATGTTCGCCGATGCCTCAGTCTACGGCGTAGCCCTATATGCCGTGGGTCGGCGCATGCAACTGAAAAACCGCGCAGTGCACTTGGCCGGCTGCCTACAACTGCTAATGGCCTTGGGCGTGATCTTTGAGGTTGGCCGCCGATTTATATTCGGCAGCAATCCTGAATCCTTGTTGATGATCACGGTCGGTGCGGCCGCGCTGGCTGCCAACGTAACCTGCCTACTTCTGATTTACCGCCACCGCCACGGCGGCTCGCACATGAAGGCTAGTTGGATATTCTCGGCCAACGATGTGATCGCGAATCTTGGTCTGATGGTCGCCGCAGTGCTGGTGGCCTGGACCGGATCGCGTTATCCGGACTTATTTATCGGCACCATCATTGGTATCGTGGTGTTACATGGCGCCTGGCGGATACTGAAATTACGAAACTGATAACTATGGTCAAGAATAATCTTTACCCAGGCAATTCACGGACGCTTTTTCCTAAAGTGGATGAGTACAACGATAGCCGGCGTAGTCCTGCCGGCGGCGGTCTTCGCTGCCTGATTTGGTGGTGGCTTGCGCCGCGTGGGGCCTCAGCGTGTTTATCCTTTTATCAGCCCATCGGGTTCCGCGCTGAACTCAGTGCTTCAGCGTCTGCGTTGCGGCATAGGACGTAAGTACGGCTCCCTCACTAAACACGCCCGAAGCGGGCACGTAGCTGGTCCCTCTCAGCGTGCAATCCATGCTCTCTGTTTGCGCAAAAATTCACGGCCTTTGGGCCGAGTCTAACAAAAAGTGTGCAATACAAAACATCAATAAAATTATTTTGTTATAGTTCTTTTTCTGCTCTCGCTAAAAA
>JAVKCJ010000010.1:0-36103 GCA_040222795.1 Salinisphaeraceae bacterium | reverse complement strand
GACGGGCTCGCCTTTCTCGGTGACGAGAAGTGGGAAGCCGGTGTAACTTTGGCCCTCGAGCTTGAAATTCTCGGTACTGAAGAAGAGTTCCATATAGCGAGGCTAGCACCGAGTATCACAACTGCAAGCGGGAATCATGTCATAATCCTGTGTCTGACCCGGCGCACCATTGAAATCCCTGCGTTCACCCATAGCATTGTGGGCGCAGTCGAGACATTCTGTCGATCAAACCAAAGGGGAATTACATGGCCTTTGAGCTACCCGATCTGCCCTATGACTACGATGCGCTCGAGCCGCACATCGACGGTCGGACCATGGAAATCCACTACAACAAGCACCACAACGCCTATCTGACCAAGTTCAAGGCGGCTGTGGACAACACCCCGCTGGCCGATCAGAAGCTCGAGGACATCCTCGCCAAGGCCGGCCAGCACGGCGACGCGGTTCGCAACCAGGGCGGTGGTTACTACAACCACATCGTCTACTGGGACAGCATGTCGCCCAGCGGCGGCGGCAAGCCCGACGGCAAGCTGGCCAGCGCCATCGACGATTCCTTCGGTTCCTTTGACGAGTTCAAGGACCAGTTCACCACCGCCGCCACCGGCCTGTTCGGTTCAGGTTTCGTTTGGCTGGTACCCACCGGCGGCAAGCTGGAAATCGTCAAGACCCCGAATCAGGACAACCCCCTGATGGACGTCGCGCCCGTCCAGGGCACGCCGCTGATGGGGCTGGACGTGTGGGAGCACGCCTTCTACCTCAAGTACCAGAATCGCAAGCCGGAGTACGTCGAAGCCTGGTGGAACGTCGTCAACTGGGACGGCATTGCCAGGAAGTTCGAACAGGTCGGCTAACGCCGGCGCCGAGGCTTCCGACGATAATCGGCCCCGTCGCTGGTGCGGCGGGGCCTTTGCGTTTAAAGACACCGTGAACGAACCCGATCACCTCATCCCGACTTACGCCCGCCAGCCCCTGGCATTCAGCCATGGCGAGGGCGTGTGGCTGACCGATACCGCGGGCAACCGCTATCTGGACGCCCTGGCCGGGATCGCGGTCAGCGCCCTGGGCCATGCCCATCCGGCCATGGTGCAGGCGCTGCAGGATCAGGCCGCCGGCATTCTGCACACGTCCAATCTCTACCGGATTCCGCATCAGGAAACGCTGGCCGACCGCCTGTGCGATCTGGCCGGTATGGAAGCAGTGTTCTTTTGCAACAGCGGTGCCGAAGCCAACGAGGCCGCGATCAAGCTGGCCCGGCTGCACGGCCACCGCCAGGGCATCGAGGAACCGCGCATCCTGGTCATGGAGGGCGCGTTTCACGGCCGGACACTGGCCAGCCTGGCCGCCACCGGCAACCCGAAGGCGCAACAGGGATTCGGCCCCATGCCGGCGGGCTTCGTCCGGGTGCCCTACGGCGACGCGGACGCCGTTGCGGCTCACGCCGACGATCCGAACGTGGTCGCGGTGCTGGTCGAGCCCATCCAGGGCGAAGGCGGCATCCGCGTGCCGCCGCCCGGTTACCTGCCGACCCTGCGCCGGTTATGCGACCAACAGGGCTGGCTGCTGATGGCCGACGAGGTCCAGACCGGCGTGGGCCGCACCGGCAACTGGTTCGCCTATCAGCACGACGCGGTGCAGCCGGATGTCGTGAGTCTGGCCAAGGGGCTGGGCGGCGGCGTGCCCATCGGCGCCACCCTGGTGGCCGGCCGGGCGACGGCCCTGTTCGGGCCCGGTAACCACGGCTCCACCTTCGGCGGCAATCCGCTGGCCTGCCGCGCCGCCCTGGCGGTGATCTCGACCATCGAGACAGAGGGTCTGACCGCCAACGCCGCCGCCCGAGGCGAGCAGCTCGCCACGGCCTTCCGTGACGGGCTGGCGGACTGCGAGGGCTTGATCAGCGTGCGCGGTCGCGGCCTGATGCTCGGCATCGAGCTGGACCGGCCCTGCGCGGTCCTGGTCGAACGGGCGCGCAAGGCCGGCGTGCTGCTCAACGTCACCGCCGACCGGGTGGTGCGCCTGCTGCCGCCGCTGATTCTCACCGCCGCGGAGGCCGATGACCTGGCCGACCGCGTCACCCAACTGATCCGCTCGTTTCTCGCGGAGTAACCCAATGTCGGTACGTCATTTCCTCACCCTCAACGACTTCCGGCCGGAGGAACTCCAGCGGATCATCGAACGGGCGGTGGAACTCAAGGATGCCCATCGCAACGGGCAGCTCACGCCCACGCTGCAGGGCCGCACCCTGGCGATGCTGTTCGAGAAGGCCTCGACCCGCACCCGGGTGTCATTCGAGGCCGGCATGGCGCAGCTGGGCGGCCACGCCCTGTTCCTGGCGCCGGGCGACACCCAACTGGGCCGCGGCGAGACCATCGAGGACACCGCGCGGGTGATCTCGCGCATGGTGGACGCGGTGATGATCCGCAATCACTCGCAGACCCTGCTGGAGCGTTTTGCCGAGCACTCGCGCGTGCCGGTGATCAACGCCCTGACCGACCGCTTCCACCCCTGCCAGCTGATGGCGGACATGCAGACCTGGATCGAGGCCCGCGGCCGCATCGCCGGCTGCACCGCCGCCTGGATCGGCGACGGGAACAACATGTGCCAGTCCTACATCCACGCGGCCCGACAGTTCGGTTTTTCGCTGCGCATTGCCACGCCGCCCGGTTACGAGCCAGACGCCGACATCGTCGAACGCGGCGGCGCGGCCGTGCGGCTGGGCAATGATCCGGCGGCCGCCGTGGATGGCGTCGACCTGGTGATTACCGACACCTGGACCAGCATGGGCGGCGACCATGAACGCGACCAGCGACTGACCGATTTCGCCGGTTTCCAGGTCAACGCCGCCCTGATGGCCCGGGCCGCGCCCGACGCCCTGTTCATGCACTGCCTGCCCGCCCATCGCGGCGAGGAGGTCACCGACGAGGTGATCGACGGGCCCCAGAGCCTGGTGTGGGAGGAAGCCGAGAATCGGCTGCACGTGCAGAAGGCGTTGCTGGAGTTTCTGATCCGGCCGGTGACGGATCCGGGCTGATTCGGTAGCCGCCGAAGCCTGTGGTGGCCGGTTGGTGGTTTCGAGTTTCAAGTTTCGCGTTTCAGGCTCAAGAACCAATGGCAACATTCGGATCGTTGCCCGCGCCTGTCCTCTGAGGCGTTGCTGAAAAAGGCCATCCTGGCCTTGTTTCAGCGTCGCTGCACGCAAACGCGGTTTGCGCTTGCTCGCAAAATCAAGCGCTTCCAGCGCATGGTCTTGGCGGTACGTCCTTGTACCGCACGGGACCTGCCGAAAAACGGGGTTTTCAGCAGCCCCCTAACCGCAAACTTGAAACCCGCAACTCGAAACTGTCCCTGCAATCCGCCGTCAACGGCGAACCGCAAGGACCAACGAATACATGCCGCCCTCGGCCTCGAAATGCGCGGTCTCGGCCAATCCGGCCGCCGCCAGCAGATCCCCGAAGGACGCCGGCGTGAACTTGCGGCTGATCTCGGTGAGTATTTCCTCGCCGGCCGCCATGTCGATGGCAGTATCCAGCTGCCCGAATGTCACCCGGTGCGCATGATCCGCCCGCAGCCGCATCTCCACCCGTTGCAGTTCAGGGTCGTAGACCGACCGATGCCGGTACGCGTCCACCGGAAAATCCGCGTCCAGTGACCGGTTGAGCACCGAGAGTACGTTGCGGTTGAACCGGGCGGTCATTCCGGCGGCATCGTCATAGGCCGCTTCCAGCACCGCCGGATCCTTGACCCGATCGAAACCGATCAGCACGTGATCACCGTCCCGCAGAAGATCGGCGATCTCGCCCAGCATCGCCTCTGCCTCACCCGGATGGAAATTGCCGATGGTGCCGCCCAGGAACGCTACCAGGCGGCGCCCTTCCGCCGGCAGAGGCAGGCAGGACAGGCCACCGTGATAGTCGCCTTCCAGCCCCCGCACCACCAGATCGGGATAATCGTCGATCAGCGCCCGGCCGCTGCTGGCAACCATTTCGGCGCAGACGTCGAACGGCCAGTAGGTCCCGGCCGGCGCCGGCCACGCGTCGAGCAGCAGGCGGGTCTTGCGGCTGCTGCCACTGCCCAGTTCGAGCAGATGCCGCGGCGAGGCCAGCGCCATGATCTCGCCCGCATGTTCCGCCAGCAGCGCCGCCTCGGTGCGCGAGGGATAGTATTCCGGCGTGTCACAGATCGCCTCGAACAGCAGCGAACCGGTTTCGTCGTAGAAATACTTGGGCGGCAGCCAGCGCGGCGGTGACAACAGCCCGGCGCGCACATCATCGATCATCGAGGGAACACGGCGGGCCGGGGGAACACTGGTACAGGACAGCCGCGCCGTCGAGCTTGACTCGGTGGTCATGGACTCATGCTTGGGTGGGCGTTCCGGCTAGGCTACCATCCGGTCATTGAATCGCCCATGATGCACCATGTGTCGGATTGCCGCCTATCTGGGCCCCCCGCTGGGCCTGGCCGATTTCCTGCAGCGCCCGCCGCACAGCCTTTATCGCCAGTCCTGGGCTCCCCGGGAAATGCTCACGGCGACGGTGAATGCCGACGGCTGGGGCGTGGCCTGGCGCTGCGAGGACGGCCGTCCCGGCGTGTACCGCCATCCCCTGCCGATCTGGGCCGACATCAATCTCGAGAGCCTGGGTCGTAGCCTGGTCAGCCGCGAGTGGGTGGGCAACGTCCGCAGCGCCACCACCGGCCTGGGCACCAGCGACGTCAACACCCAGCCCTTCGCCGCCGACAACTGGCTGTTCACTCATAACGGCTACATCGCCGATTTCGCGGCCGGACTTCGTCGGGAATTGCGTGCCGGCCTGTCGCCGGCCATCGAGGCCGACATCCAGGGCAATACCGATTCCGAGTACCTGTTCGCCTGGCTGCGTGAACAGCAAACCCAGCCGGCCGACGCCCTGCGACAAACCGTCGCCTGGCTGCGCACCCGTCTCGACGGCGATGACGACCGCGCGCTGCTCAACCTGCTGATCAGCGACGGCGAGATGCTGCACGCCACCCGCGCCGCCATCGGCGCCGGCTGCCCCAGTCTGTACTTCCACCAGGCCCATCCGGATTTCGGCAACGGCTGCCTGATTGCCTCGGAGAATTTCGACGATCATCCGGGCTGGCAACCGGTGCCGCCGCAGCACCAGATCAGCCTTGCGCCCGGCCGCGCGCCGACGGTCGAGCCGTGCTGACCGCGACCCGGGAACAACGGCTGGGTGAGCTACGGGCCCAGTGCCGAACCATGCTGATCGAGGCCGAACGCGACGGCATTGCGACCCGCTCCCAGCCCCATCCGGCGCTCAGCCCCCTGGCCTGGCACCTCGGCCATGTCTTCTTCGTGGAGACCTACTGGCTGCGCGAAGTGCTGTTCGGCAACACCAACGCCACCGCGGACTGGCAGGATCTGTACTTTCCCGAATTCTGTCCCAAGGACCAGCGTACGGCCCGGCTGCCGTCGACCGAGGCCATTCTCGACTGGACCCGCACATTGGAGCACGACAACAGCACCTGGTGGGCACAGGCACAGGGAAGTGGGCATCGCCTGATGGCGGACGGCTATCTGCCGGATTTCCTGATTCAGCACTACGCCCAGCATCTGGAAACCATGACCATGGCCGACTATCAGGCGCGGGCGCAGGACGCGCCCGAGGGCGCAGTGTTACGCGACGCGGCCGATCCCACGCCCTTGATGACTGCAGTCGCGGCCGGCGAGTCCCCGGTCGGCACCGACAGCATAACCGCCTACGACAACGAGCAGCCTGCCCATACGGTTGATCTCGCTGCCTTCCGCATCGCGCGCCACGCGGTGACCAACGCCCAGTGGCTGGCCTTCATGCAGGACGGCGGGTACCACCAGGACCGGTACTGGACCACGGATGGTCTTGCATGGCGGGATCATGCTGGCACCGAATGCCCCCAGCACTGGCGCCCGCATCCCGACGGCGGCTGGGTCAGCGCGAACCCGGCGGACCCTCTGTTGCCGGCGGCGCCGGTTCATGGACTGTGTGCCCACGAGGCGGATGCCTTCGCCAGCTGGATGAACGCCCGGCTGCCGCACGAGCACGAATGGGAGACCGCCCGGCAGGGCGATCACCTGGCTGATGTCGGGCAGGTGTGGGAATGGAGCGCTAACCCGCTGTTTGCCTATCCGGGTTTCCGTAGCTTTCCCTACGAGGGCTACTCCAACCCATGGTTCGACGGGGCCCACCGAGTGTTGCGCGGGGCCAGCCGCCATACCCGGCCTGATATTCACCGGTCGAGCTTCCGCAATTTCTACCCGGCCACCCACCGGCACGTATTCGCCGGTCTCAGGCTGGCCAATTGACCTCGGCAGACGCGACCAAGGCCTCTATACTGCAGCGCGGGATGACCCGCAGCGGGCGACCGTTTCATTTCTGACAAAACCTGAATGGATGCCGGATTTCATGACTTCCGCCGAGCCAGACAACGCCCTCACCCTGCCGGACGACATCACCGAAACGGTGGCCACCGCCCTGGCCGAGGATATCGGCGATGGCGACTGCAATGCCGTAGTTGTCGACGAGGACCGCAGTGCCACCGCCCGGGTGGTGGTGCGGGAGGCCTGCGTACTCGCCGGCGCGGCCTGGTTCGACGCCGTGTTCACCCAGCTGGACGATCGCTGCCGAGTCACCTGGCATTACCGTGACGGCGACTCGCTCAAAGCCGATGCCATTCTCTGCGAAGTCCGCGGGCCGGCCCGGAGCCTGCTGACGGGCGAACGCACCGCGCTGAATTTCCTGCAACTGCTGTCCGGCGTGGCCAGCGATACCCGGCGCTTCTTGGACCGCGTCAAGGGCACCCGGGTCCAGATTCTGGACACCCGCAAGACCCTGCCCGGCCTGCGCAGCGCGCAGAAGTACGCGGTGCGCTGTGGCGGCGGCATCAACCATCGCTTCGGGCTGTTCGACGGCATCCTGATCAAGGAAAACCACATTGCCGCCGCCGGTTCGATTGCCGAGGCTGTCAGCCGCGCGCGGGAAGCTCATCCGGAACTGATGCTTCAGGTAGAAGTGGAAAATCTCAACGAGCTGGACGAAGCGCTGGCCGCGGATGCCGACTCGGTGCTACTGGACAACTTTCCCAGCCACATCCTGTCGCGGGCGGTGAACAAGTGCCGCCGCCATCTGCTGCCCAACCGGCGCAGCGTGATTTCGGAGGCCTCCGGCGACATCAGTCTGCGCAACATCCGCGACTACGCCGACACCGAGGTGGACCGCATCTCAATCGGCGGGCTGACCAAAAACGTCACCGCCACCGATTTCTCCATGCGGCTGCAGATGGACTGACTAGGTCACCGACGCGAGCCGGTCGAACCCGGCCTCCAGGTCCGCGATCAGATCATCCGCCGCTTCCAGCCCGGCATGCAGACGCAGTAGCGGGCCCTCGTGGGCCCACTCGGTGGCACTGCGGGCCCCGGTCAGGTTGACCGGCAGCACCAGGCTTTCGAAACCACCCCAGGAAAAGCCCATGCCGAAGAGTTCCAGCCCGTCCAGCATCGCGGTCAGGGCCTGGCGGGAACAGGGCTTCAACTGCACGCCGAACAGGCCGCAGGCGGCGCGGAAATCCCGCTGCCAGATGGCGTGACCGGGGTCGTCGGGCAACGGCGGGTAGAGTAGTCCTGCCACCTCCGGGCGGGCGGCCAGCCAGTCGCATAACCGCAGGGCGTTGTCGGCGTGGCGGGCCAGGCGCACGTCCAGCGTGCGCAGGCCGCGCAGTCCCAGATAGACGTCGTCGGGCCCGGCGCAGTAACCCATCTCGACCGCCGTGCGGCGCACGGTTGCATACCAGCTCTCGTTGGCCGTGACCGCCCCTAGCATGGCATCGGCGTGGCCGACCACGTACTTGGTAGCCGCCTGGATGCTGATGTCCACCCCGTGCTCGAAGGCGGGAAACCCGATCGGCGTGGCCCAGGTGTTGTCGGCAATCACCGCCACATCACGCGCCCGCGCCACCGCGGCCAGGGCGGGTACATCCGGCATCTCGAAGGTCAGCGAGCCCGGGGCTTCCAGCACCAGTGCCACGGTCTCCGGCCGCATCAGCTCGGCCAGCGCCGTCGGGTTACTCCGGGGGTCGAAGAAGGTGGTGGTCATGCCCATGCGCGCCAGCAAACCGGCGCAGAGCTTGCGGGTGGGCAGATAGATGTTGTCGGCCACCAGCAGGTGCCCGCCCGCCTGCGCCACGCTCATCAGGGCCACGGTGATGGCGGCAAGCCCGGAGCAGGTGGTCACACAGCCGGCGCCACCCTCGAGTTCGGCCAGCAGCCCCTCCAGCTCGAAGTGAATGGGGGTGCCGAAGCGTCCGTAGTAGATCCCCTCGAACGGATTGGCGGCCGCCGATTCCAGCGCGTCGACGGTCGGAAAGAGAACGGTCGAGGCGTGATAAACGGGCGGGTTGACCATGCCGTGCTGACGGCGCGGGTCGCGCCCCCCATGCACCAGGCGGGTGGGCTTGTCCATGACAATATTCTCCAGGCTGTTGCCGCGGCAGGATACAGGCGGCGGCGTGTTCGTCCGTATACTGCCGGGATGAGTCGAGCCTGCCCAGGATTGCTTTGGCGCCCCTTTCCCACGCCCTGCTGAGTGCCGCCGAGCGGGCTTTGGCGAGCCTGCCGCGCCGCCCCTGCACCGACGCCGAACGGACCGGGCTACGGGTGATCTCGCATCGCGGCGAGCGCGGCGATCCGGAGATTGCCGAAAACACGCTCGCCGCGTTCGCGCCGCTGCCGGATCACGGTGTCTGGGGCCTGGAATGCGATGTTCGCTGGACCCGGGACGGCGAGCCCGTGCTGGTACATGATCCCGATACCACGCGGGTCTTCGGCACGCCGCTGCAGGTTGCCGATACCGATTTTCGCCGTCTTCGCCAGGCCTGCCCGGGGCTGACCCACCTGGATGAGCTGATCGAGCGATTCGCCGGCCGGCTGCATCTGATGATCGAACTCAAAACCGCACCGCGGCCGGCGATCGACAAACCGCTTTCGGTGTCGCTGGCGGGCCTCGCGCCGGCGCGGGATTTCCACCTGCTGTCGCTGGCACCCGCCCTGTTCGATCACCGCGACGGCATTCCGCCGTCCGCCTGGCTGCCGGTGGCCCGCACCAATGTCGCGGCCATCAGCCGCTTCGCCCTGACCCGGGGTTGTGCGGGGATGGCGGGCCCGTTCGCGCTGATCGGGCGCCGGCGGCTGGCGCGCCATCACGCCAGCGACCAGCGCGTCGGCGTGGGATTTCCCTGCCGCGCCGGGCTGGTGACAAGGGAAGCCATGCGCGGGGTGGACTGGTTGTTCACCAATCACGCCACGGCCGTGGCGAGCATGCTGCGCGATGCCTGACACGGGCGTCAGGCGCTTTGAACCCGCCCCGGAATGACGCACAATGCGATAAGATTGCTTTCCAGAACCCGGGGTGACTCATGTCCAGCACCGAACGACTCCTGCCGGCCCTGCTCGGCACCTGTCTGCTAGCCGCGTGCGGCGGCGGGGGCAGTGGCGGGCCCAGCCTGGCTGGTCCCGGCCAGCCGGGCGCCGGCGCCAGCGCCGGCACGGTGGATACCAGCAACGACCCGCCGCTGCGCACGGCGCAGGCCGATCTTGACGCGGCGTTGAACTGCACTCCGTTCGAGAATCCGGACAAGCCGCCGGTGCTGCTGATCCACGGCACCACCGTCACCGGCACCGAGCAGTACACCGCGTTTTATACCCCGCAACTGGTCAGCCGCGGTTTCGACGTGTGCATCGTCACCTATCCCGACCGGGGCCTGATCGACCAGCAGATATCCGCGGAATACGTGGTCAATGCCCTGCGCCGCATTCACCGCGATACCGGGCGCAAGGTGGCCATGATCGGCCACAGCCAGGGCGCCTCCATGCCCCGCTGGGCGCTTCGCTTCTTTCCCTCGGCCCGGGACGCGGTGGCCGATTTCGTGCTGATCGCCGGCCCCAATCACGGCACGACCGTCTCGCTGCCGGCGGCGCTGGGTGAGCAGCTATTCGATCTGACGGGGCTTGACAGCCTGCCGGTCGGGCTGGTGCCGGAAGCCATCTACCAGTTCGCGCCGGGTTCGGATTTCGTCGCCGCCGTGAACAGCGGCGACGAAACCCCCGGCGATGTCGATTACACCAGCGTCTACACGCTGTTTGACGAGCTGGTCCAACCCGCCGCGCCCGTACCCACGGCGGCGCTCGATGTCGACCAGGACAATCCGCGCGTGGCAAACATCCTGTTGCAGGATGTCTGCCCCGGCCACCTGGCGGAGCACTTCAGCATTGGCACCACCGACACCCTGACCTTCGCCCTGGCACTGGACGCCATCAGCAATCCCGGGCCGGCCGACGTGGCCCGCGCCGGCGGGCCGTCCGAACTCTGCGGGCTGCTGCCTTTGGATCTGGCCGAACTGGCCATGCCGCAGCGGGCTGCCGATCTGCTGACGATCGTGGCCAGCACGGTTGGCAACGGGCCACCCGACCCGCATCTGGCGGCCGGCGAGCCGCCGCTGATGGATTACGCGCAGACCGCTGTCGACTGACCGGCCGCGCCGGGGTCACGCATCCCGGCGTTGGAGAAAATCCAGCACCAGCGCATTGAAGCGGTCCGGCGAATCGATCGGCGTGGCATGACGGCTGTTGTCCACCACCGACAGTTCGCCACGCGGCAGGGCGTCCACCGCCACCTGTTTCTCTGCCACCGGGGTGTAGTCATTGGCCGCGGCAACCACCAACGCCGGACATTCTATACGGCCCAGACGGTCCGTCACCGACCAGCCGGGTAGTGATCGCAGCGACCACAGGTATTCGCGCTTCCGGTTCGCACCGTAACGCTGCACGAAGGTCTCCCGGAGCCCGGCCTGATCGGCATCCGGAAACAGCCGGTCGCCGATCATCGCGGCCATGCGCGGCATGCCCAGGCATTGCACCACCGCCAGCCGCAAGGCCACCTCCAGCAGCTTGCGCAGCGAGGTGATCGCGAAGTCCGGCGGACAGTTGACCACCACCAGCGCGGTCGTGCGTTGCGGATGGCTGGCCCCCATCTCGAAGGCAGTGGCCCCGCCCATGGACAGACCGACCAGCCGGGCGGATTCGATATCGAGCGCGTCCAGCAACTGCCAGATGTCATCGGCAAAGCGGGAAATCCGGTACGGCCCCCGCGGCTTGTCGCTGTCACCGGAGCCGCGCAGATCCGGGACGATCACCCGGTAATGCTCGGCGAAGGCCGGAATCTGGTACTCCCAGTCGGCGCCGCTGGAACCCAGGCCGTGCAGCAGGACCAGCGGCTCGCCCTGCCCGGCCTCGCGGTAGTGGAGCCGCACGCCGTCGGCGAGTGTCACCGACGGCATGTCAGGGCCGCCCGTCCGCGGGCGCCAGTTCACAGAAGCAGTGGGCATAGAAACCGCGCGGGTCGGTCAGCCCGTGGCGCAGCCAGTCGAAGGCCGGGTCCGCCGGAAGCCGCGTGATCCAGTCCGGCAGGAAATCCAGACCCGCCCGGGATGACAGCAACTGACGCATCAGCGCCTGCCAGTTGCTCGACGGGCGGATGGGTTTCAGACCATAGTCGCCCGGCTGCAGGCCGGCGAGTTCGGCGGTCGCGGTCAGGGCCTGGTCGAACCCGCCCAGCGAGTCCACCAGCCCGATGCGCTGGGCGTCGGCGCCGCTCCAGACGCGGCCCTGGGCGATCTCGTCCACTGCCGTCTTCTGCATGTCCCGGGCCTCGGCTACACGGCCGATGAACTGGTCGTAGGTGTGCTCGATGCCGCTCTGGATGATGCGCTTGACCATCGGGCTGAGCGGCCGGTCGCCCCGCAGGGCCCCGGACAGCGGCGTGGTGCCAACGCCATCCGTGTGAATGCCGAGCTCGGCCAGCGGCTTGCCGTAGGTGGGGATGATGCCGAACACGCCGATCGAACCGGTGATGGTGGCCGGCTGGGCCCAGATCTGGTCCGCATTCATGCTGATCCAGTAGCCGCCGGAGGCGGCCGTGCCGGCCATCGACACCACTACCGGCTTGCCGGCCTCGCGGGTCAGCGCCACTTCACGCCGGATGCGTTCCGAGGCGTAAACCGACCCGCCCGGGCTGTTCACCCGCAGCAACAGGGCGGCCACCGAGTCGTCGCGTCGGGCTTCCGCCACCAGCTTGGCCACTGTTTCACCGCCAGCGGCCCCGCGCATGCTCTCGCCGTCCACGATCGGGCCTTCCACCACCACCAGGCCGATGCGGTTCTCGGTACGCGGTTCGGGCTGGGCCGATTCGGTGGCACTCAGATACTGGAAGTGGTTTATCTGACGGAAACTGCCGTGATCGTCGTCGGTACCCACGATCTCGCGCATGGCGTCGCGGGTGGCCTCGAGCGAGGCGATCTCGTCCACCAGGCCGGCGGACTTGGCCATGGCCGCGGCATCGCCGCCGGACTCGGCGAGATTGCTGTCGAACTTCGCTACGTAGCCTTCGATATCAGACGACGTCAACTCACGGACGCCGGTGATCTCGTCCAGATACACGTCCCACAGCGACTCCAGCCAGGCCCGGTTGGCGGCCCGGGCCGGCGGCGACATGTCGTTACGCAGGAACGGTTCCACGAAGGACTTGTACTCGCCCACGCGGAACACGTTGATATCCACGCCCAGCTTGTCGAGGCCTTCCGCGAAATACTTGCGGTAAACCGCATAACCCTCGACGAACACATAGCCCATCGGGTCCAGATAGACGTGATCGGCATGGGTGGCCAGCTCGTACTGGGCCTGGTTGTAGCTCGGCGACCAGGCCACCACCCGCTTGCCGGACTCGCGAAACGCGTCGATGGCGTCGGTCAGGTCCTGCAGCTGGCCGGCGCTGGCCGCGCCCAGCTGGTCGAGCTTGAGAAAGGCCAGCGCGATACGGTCATCCTCGGCAGCGCGGTCGAGTGCCTCCACCAGATCCCGCACCACCGTCTGCGGCTCGGGGCCACTGAGCAGATCGCGGACCAGGGCATCCGGCGCGGGCATACTGCTCTGCTCGATCAGATCACCGGTAGGCGCCCAAACCAGAGCGACATTGTCCTCGACCGTAACCCCGCTGCCGCCGAAGAACAGCAGGTAGGCCGATACCGGGACCGCCAGCAGGAACACCAGGATGAGCAGCGCGTAAATACCGGCGGCAACCCGCCAGATCAGGCGGAAGAAACCGCCCAGGATGCCTTGTCGCTTGGCCAAGTCGATCACCGTTGGGAATGCAGCCGCTATGGTACGCCAAGGCTCTCTGGCCGCCCAAGCCACCCGGGCGCATGCGGCTCTAGTAGAATCATCGTCATCGATACTGCCGCCGACGGCGGTGGCCCCCGTTTCCCAATCTGCAGACGCGACCATGAACGACGCCACGGCGGATACGCCCCACCACAAGCTGATCATCCTGGGCTCGGGCCCAGCCGGGTACACCGCGGCCGTGTATGCGGCCCGCGCCAACCTCGACCCGGTACTCATTACCGGGATCGAGCAGGGCGGTCAGTTGATGACGACCACCGATGTCGACAACTGGCCCGGGGATGTCGAAGGCTTGCAGGGCCCTGACCTGATGTCGCGCATGCTGGCGCATGCCGAGCGCTTCGACACCCGCGTGCTGTTCGACCACATCAACGCGGTGGACTTCAGCCAGCGTCCGCTGCGCCTGACGGGCGACCGCGGCGGTTATACCTGCGATGCCCTGATCATCGCCACCGGCGCCACCGCAAAGTACCTGGGTCTTCCGTCCGAGGAAACCTTTGCCGGCAAAGGCGTTTCCGCCTGCGCGACCTGCGACGGCTTCTTCTACAAGAATCGCAACGTGGCGGTGATCGGCGGCGGCAACACCGCGGTGGAGGAAGCGCTTTACCTGTCCAACATCGCGGCGACAGTCACCGTGGTGCACCGGCGCGATCAGTTTCGCTCGGAGAAGATTCTGGCCGACAAGCTGCGCGACAAAGCCGAGAACGGCAACGTCGAGATCATCTGGAACCACGTTCTCGATGAAATCCTGGGCGACGACATGGGCGTCAACGGCGCCCGCATCAAGTCGGTGGCCGACGACACGCCCCGCCAGCTGGATGTCGACGGCGTGTTCATCGCCATCGGGCACAAGCCCAACACCGACATCTTTACCGGCCAGCTGGACATGGAAGGCGGCTATATCCAGGTCAACAGCGGTACCCGGGGCAACCACACCGCCACCAGCGTACCGGGCGTGTTCGCCGCCGGCGACGTGATGGATCACGTCTACCGCCAGGCCATCACCTCCGCCGGCACCGGCTGCATGGCGGCCCTGGACGCCGAGAAGTATCTCGACCAGCTGGCCGAGGAAACCGCCGGCACCGCCGCCGCCGAAGCGTCCTGACCGGCCGATGCGTCATACGCGACAGCCAGCGTTCGTCCTGATTGCCGCAATGGCACTGCTGGCCGCCTGCGCCTTCCGGCTGCCGGGTACCAGTGCGGTCGACCCGACACTATCCGAGGCCCGCAAAACGGTGGTGACCAACGCCACGGCCCAGATCAGCGCGCCGTATCGCTATGGTGGTACCGACCGCAAGGGCTTCGGCAACGCCGGCCTGATGCATTTCGCCTACGCCGCTGCCGGCATCGGCATCCCGACCCGCACGCCGGGCCAGCTACGCGCGGGCCAACCGATCGCGTTCGACCAGGCGCTGCCGGGCGATCTGCTGTTCTATCGACTGGGTGGCGATGACGCCGAACCGCATGTCGGCATGTTCATCGGGTCGGGCGAGATGGTGCACGCCAGCGTCGATCGCGACGAGGTAGCGCTGGCCACGGTGGACAACGCCTTCTGGCGGAAACGCCTGGCCGCGGTCATCCGCATCCTGCCCTGATGACCCCACGCCCACGAAAAAGGCGCCCCGGAGGGCGCCTTGTCGCCGGCAATACCGGACGCAGATTCCGATCGATTCAGAGCTTCTCGCGGATGCGGGCGGACTTGCCGCTGCGCTCGCGCAGGAAGTAGAGCTTGGCGCGACGCACGTCGCCCCGGCGCTTGACCTTGATCTCCGCCAGCTGCGGGGAGAAGGTCTGGAACACGCGCTCCACGCCCTCGCCGTGCGACACCTTGCGCACGGTGAACGCGGAATTCAGGCCGCGGTTGCGCATGGCGATGACCACGCCGTCGAAGGCCTGCAACCGCTCGCGGTCGCCTTCCTTGACGCGCACCTGCACGCTCACTTCATCGCCGGGCCCGAATGCCGGGATCTGCTTGCCCTGCTGCTGTTCTGCCTCGAGTTCCCGGATGATATCGCTCATTGTTCGCTGGCCTGTCGCTGTTAAAGGTCGGCTGAGAAAGCCGTGTATTGTACCTGAAATTCCGGCGATGTACCGCCCCGATGCGGAATTTTCAGCGGCCAGCGCCCGTCTCCGCCACGAACTCCGCCAGCAGCGCCCGCTGCTCGTCGCTGAGCGTCAGCGCATCGAGCAGATCCGGGCGATGCAGCCAAGTGCGGCCCAGCGCCTGTTTCAGCCGCCAGCGGCGGATGGCGGCATGATCACCGGACAACAGCACGGGCGGTACCGGTTCGTCGCCGCCCTCGCCCGGAGGCCGGGTGTAATGGGGATGATCCAGCAACCCGCGGGCGAATGAATCATCCGCGGCCGATTCGTCGTCGCCCAGCGCGCCCGGCAACAACCGGATCACGGCATCCAGTACCAGCATCGCCGGCAGTTCGCCGCCCGACACCACGAAGTCGCCCAGCGAAATCTCCGCATCGATTTCAGTATCCAGTACCCGCTGGTCGATGCCCTCGTAACGACCGCAGACCAGTACCAGATGCGGGGCCCGCGCCAACCGGCGGGCCCAGGCATCGCTGAAACGCTCACCCTGGGGCGTGAGCGCCAGCACCGGACCGCAGTCATCGCGTGATTCGCGGATATCGGACAGCGTGTCCCGCAGCGGGGCGACCTGCATCACCATGCCGGGGCCGCCACCATAGGCGCGGTCGTCCACGCGGCCCTGGCGGTTACCGGCCCGGTCTCGGGGATTCCAGGTCCGCAGCCGGGCCAGGCCCCGTTGCGTCGCACGTCCGGTCACCCCGTGACGCTCCACCTCGCGGATCAGTTCGGGAAACAGGGTAACGACGTCGATGTCCACGGCGGGCTCAGAATTCCGGGTCCCAGTCCACCACGATACGTTCCTCGCCGGTATCGACGGAATCGACCACCGGTCCCCGCACGAAGGGAATCAGGCGTTGCCGGCCGTTCTCCACCACCAGCACCGGGTGTTCGCCGGTATCCATCAGGCCGTCGACACGACCGAGATCGACGCCTTCACGGGTAATGACGCGGCAACCGAGCATATCCGCCCAGTAGACCTGGTCATCGGGTAACGGGGGGAGCGCCTCGCGCGCCACGCGAACGTCGAGGCCGACCAGGTCAGCGGCCGCGTCACGATCCTCGATCGGGGGCGCGTCGTCCGCCGCCAGCTGAACCACGAGGCCGCGGCCCTGCTCGCGGTGATGGCACACGCGCATGGGCGACGCATTGTCGCCGAGATACCAGAGGGAATAGTCGAAGATCGCGGCGGGTGGGTCGGTGTACGAATACACCTTGAGCCACCCGCGAACGCCGAACAGGCCGCTGATGCGGCCCAGCAGGACCGTGTCGGTCCCGCTCGACACGACAGACTACTTCTGCTCGTCCGACTCGCTGCCGGCGTCTTCGGCCGGTGCTTCGTCGGCGGCCGGTGCCGCATCTTCCGCCGGAGCGGCCTCTTCGGCCGACGCTTCTTCGGCCGGTGCCGCTTCCTCAGCCGGAGCCGCGTCCTCTGCAGGCGCGGCTTCCTCGGTGGCTTCCGCCTTGGGCGCCGCCGGCTTGGGCTTCGGCTTGCTCTTGGGCGGAGCCGCGCGGGACGGTGCCTCTTCGATGCCGTTCTTGTCGAAGTGCTTGATCAAGTGGGTGACACGCTCGGAGGCCACCGCACCCTGGCCGCGCCAGTATTCGATGCGTTCGCGATCGAGCTTGAGCGGCGTCTCACCGCCGATCGCAATCGGGTTGAAGAAACCCAGACGCTCGATGTAGCGACCGTCGCGCTGGTTGCGCTTGTCGGTCACGACAATGTGATAGAACGGGCGCTTCTTGGCGCCGCCGCGGGCAAGCCGAATCCTGACCATATGCTTTCCGGTAATTGATTGCCATTGGCCGCCGGGCGGCGGCTGCAAACCGCGCATTGTACGCATTTTGGCGCAAATGCCAACTATCAGCGGCAAGGCGTCTGAGGTCACGGCGATTGGCGCCAGATGGCCTGCCAAACAGGCCGGATGAATCCGGCCCTACGCCGGGACGCGCAGCTGCGGAATCGAATGACTCCTAGAACGGTGGCCGTCCTCCGCCCGCACCGCCACCCATGCCGCCCATGCCGCCCATGCCGCCCATGCCGCCACCCTGCAGGCCGCGCATCATCTTCTGCATGCCGCCCTTGGAGAACTTCTTCATCATCTTCTGCATCTGCATGTGCTGCTTGAGCAACCGGTTGACGTCCTGCACCTGGGTGCCGGAACCGGCAGCGATGCGGCGCTTGCGCGAGGCGCGGACCACATCCGGGAAGCGCCGCTCCTGCGCGGTCATGGAATCCATGATCGCCAGCATCCGCTTGACCTGGGTCTCGTCGGCCGCGCCGGCCATGCCCTTGGGCATGCTGCCGCCGCCCGGCATCTTTTCCATCAGGGCGCTCAGGCCACCCATCTGCTGCATCTGGCGCAGCTGCTCGCCCAGGTCGTCCAGATCGAAACCCTTGCCCTTCTTGAGCTTGCGGGCCAGCTTGTCGGCCTTGTCGCGGTCGACCTTCTGCTGGGCCTCCTCGACCAGGCTGAGCACGTCACCCATGCCCAGGATGCGCGAGGCGATGCGGTCGGGGTGAAAGGACTCCAGCGCATCCAGTTTCTCGCCCGTGCCCAGGAACTTGATCGGCTTACCGGTGACCTGCCGGGCGGACAGGGCCGCGCCGCCGCGGGCGTCGCCGTCTACCTTGGTCAACACCACCCCGGTCAGGGGCAGCGCTTCGCCGAACGCCGCCGCCGTGCGCGCGGCATCCTGGCCGGTCATGGCATCGACCACGAACAGCGTCTCCACCGGATCGAGTGCGGCATGCAGCCGGCCGATCTCATCCATCATCGCCTCGTCGATACCCAACCGGCCGGCGGTATCCACGATCAGTACATCCTTGAAGCCCTTGCGGGCTGCATTCAGGGCGGCCCTGGCGATGGCGACCGGCTCGTCCTCCGCCCGGCTGGGAAAGAACTCGGCACCGACCTCGCCGCTGACCCGCTCGAGCTGGTCAATGGCCGCCGGGCGATAGACGTCGCAAGACACCGTCATCACCGATTTCTTCTCGCGCTCGCGCAGGGTGCGGGCGAGCTTGGCCACGGTGGTGGTCTTGCCCGAGCCCTGCAGACCGGCCATCAGGATCACCGCCGGCGGCTGGGACTTGAGCGCCAGCACCGATTGCTCGCTGCCCAGCACGGTCACCAGTTCGTCGTGGACCACCCGGACCATCGCCTGACCCGGGGTCAGGCTGCTGGAAACCTCGGTGCCCACCGCCCGTTCGCGCACGCGCTCGATGAAATCCTTGACCACCGGCAGGGCGACATCGGCCTCGAGCAGTGCCATGCGCACTTCCCGGAGGGTGGCCTTGATGTTGTCCTCGGTCAGCCGCCCGCGTCCGCGGATGGTCTGCAGGCTGCGATTGAGGCGTTCGGAAAGACTGTCGAACATGGCGTCTCGGCGGGGTTCAGAATCGGCAGCTATTGTACCGGCCCTGCTTTCCCGTGCGCAGGGGCTGTGCGACCATTCCTCCATCGGTCGGGCGCCGCGGCGCCGGCCTCCATCGCGGCATCCACCGGGTAATCGTGACCACGTTGACGATAACGCTTCTCATTCTGGCCTGTGCCGGCTACGCCACGGCGGGCCTGCTGTGCTGGCGGCACCTGCGCGGCGCGCCGGTTTGGCCGGTGCATGCCGCGACGGGAATTGCCGTTGCCGCCCATCTGGCCGTGCTGGTACTGACCATGCTCGAGGTCCGCAGTGTGGTGATAGGCGTGGGCGGGGCGCTGTCGCTGTTCGCCTGGCAGGCCGCGTTGCTGCTGTTTCTGGCGGCCTGGCGGCAGCCGGTGGCCTCGCTGGGGCTGGTGGTCTACCCGGTGGCGCTGCTCTGCGCGCTGGCCATGCCGCTGCTGCCGGGCGGCGCCGAAGCGCCGACGCCGCTGGACTGGTCACTGCAACTGCACGTGCTGCTGTCGCTGTTGGCCTATGGCTTCCTCACCCTGGCTGCGGTGCAGGCTGCGCTGCTGTCATTCCAGGATCACCGCCTGCACAATCACCGCACGGCCGGCCTGAATACCGGCCTGCCGCCGCTGCAGACCATGGAACGGCTGATGTTCCGCCTGATCGGCATCGGCTTCGCCCTGCTGAGCCTGGCGATCGTCACCGGGGCGGTATTCCTGGACAATCCGCTGGCCCAGCATCTGGCCCACAAGACGGTGCTGTCGGTCATTGCCTGGGCGTTCTTCGGGATTCTGCTGTGGGGCCACTGGCGGCAGGGCTGGCGGGGTCGAACCGCAATCCGCTGGACCGCCGGCGGCTATGCCCTGCTGATTGCCGCCTATTTCGGCAGCAAGATGGTGCTGGAGCTGCTCCTGGGGCGTCACTGGTAACCGGGAACCGATTCCCGGCTTGACACTGGCCGTCAGGCCCACGTAAACACCTTAATAGGCATCCTGGAGACCGCCCGCCTTTGGACCAAATACCCCTGCCGATCCTGTTCGGCGCCCTGGCATTGCTACTGGTCCTGTCGGCCTTCTTCTCCGGTTCTGAAACGGGTCTGATGACCCTGAACCGGTACCGGCTGCGGCATCTCGCCAAGACCGGTCACCGCGGCGCCCGCCGGGCCTCCTCTCTGCTGGAGCGTCCCGACCGCCTTATCGGCGTCATCCTGCTGGGCAACAACCTGGTGAACATTGCGGCCTCCGCGGTGGCTACGGTGATCGGTATCCGACTGTACGGCGATATCGGCGTGCTCGGCGCCACCATGGCCCTGACGGTGCTGATCCTGATCTTCTCCGAGGTAACCCCCAAGACGCTGGCCGCCCTGCATCCGGAACGAATCGCGTTCCCCGCCTCGTTCGTCTACGGCCCGCTGCTGCGGCTATTCTCGCCGGTGGTCGCGGTGATCAACCTGATCGCCAACGGCATTCTGCGGCTGTTCAAGGTGTCCCCGGAGGATGCCGAGGCCCACAGTCTGTCCACCGAGGAATTGCGTACGGTGGTGGCGGAAGCCGGGGCCATGATTCCGCGGCGACATCAGCAGATGCTGCTGTCGATCCTGGATCTGGAGAACTCCACGGTCGAGGACATCATGGTGCCGCGCAACGAGATCGTGGGCATCGACATGGCCCAGGACTGGGCGGCGATTCTGGCGCAACTGGTGCACAACCAGCATACCCGCCTGCCGCTCTACGACGGCTCGATCGACGATCTGCGGGGCATCGTCCACCTGCGCCGGGTGCTGGCCCTGCAGGCGGACAACAACCTTACCAAGGAGAACATGCTGGCACTGGCCAAGGAGCCCTATTTCGTGCCCGAAAACACGCCGCTGACCCAGCAGCTGCTGAATTTCCAGACCCAGCGGCGGCGTATCGGCTTCGTGGTGGATGAATACGGCGATCTGCAGGGCCTGGTGACCCTCGAGGACATCCTCGAGGAAATCGTCGGGGAGTTCACCACCGATCCGGCCACCCGCCTCAAAAACGTACGCCAGCAGCCGGACGGCAGTTTCCTGGTGGACGGCACCGCCAGCGTACGGTCGCTCAACCGGGCCATGGGCTGGACCCTGCCCACCGACGGACCCAAGACCATCAACGGGGTGGTGCTGGAACATCTGGAGACCATCCCGCAGGCCGGGGTAAGCATGAAACTGGCCGGCTATGCCATCGAGATCACCGCCACCCAGGCCAACGTGGTCAAGACGGTTGCGGTCCGGCCGCTGCCGGCCGCCGCGCGGCCGCGTCACTGATCCGCGCCGGGACGCCCCGAAAGCGCGCTACGGCAACGCGTCCAGCGCCTCGGCCAGACGACCGACGCCGGTCACCGTCAGACCGGGGATGCCGCGGCCGCCCTTCGGCGCATTTCCCTGCGGCACGATCGCCTGCGTGAAGCCGTGCTTGGCCGCCTCGCGCAGCCGCTCCTCGCCACCGGGCACCGGCCGGATCTCCCCGGCCAGGCCCAGTTCGCCGAATACCACCAGATCGGTGGGCAGCGGCCGGTCGCGAAAGCTTGACAGTACCGCCAGCAGCACCGCCAGATCGATGCCTGTCTCGTTCACCCGCATGCCGCCAACCACATTCACGAACACGTCCTGATCGCCCAGGGTGATGCCGCCGTGGCGGTGCAGCACCGCCAGCAGCATCGCCAGCCGGTTGGCGTCGGGCCCCAGCGTGAGCCGGCGCGGATTGTGCAGATGCGAGGCATCGACCAGCGCCTGCACCTCCACCAGCAGCGGCCGGTTGCCCTCGCGGGTGACGGTGACCACGCTGCCGGAAACCGGCTTTTCGTGGCGGGACAGGAAGATGGCCGACGGGTTGGCCACTTCGCGCAGACCGCGGTCGGTCATGGCGAACACGCCGAGTTCGTTGACCGCGCCGAAACGGTTTTTCACCGCACGGATCACCCGGTAGCGGCTGGTCTGCTCGTCCTGGAAATAGAGCACCGTGTCCACCATATGCTCCAGCACCCGGGGGCCGGCGATCACGCCCTCCTTGGTGACATGCCCGACCAGAACCAGCGCCGTACCGCTGGCCTTGGCATGGCGTACCAGCATCGCCGCCGACTCGCGCAACTGGGAGACCGAACCCGGCGCCGAGGTCAGTTGTTCCGAGAACACCGTCTGCACCGAGTCGACCACGATCAGCCCGGGCGAGTGACTGGCCGCCAGCGCCAGTACCCGTTCGACACAGGTTTCGGCGAGCACCGCCAGATCGCCCGCCGCCAGCCCCAGACGCTGGGCGCGCATGTGGACCTGCTCCAGGGATTCCTCGCCGCTGACGTACAGCCCCGGCAGGCGCGGCAGTAGGGCCGCCAGCATCTGAAGTAGAAGCGTCGATTTGCCGATGCCGGGGTCGCCGCCGATCAGGATCACCGACCCCGGCACCAGACCGCCGCCCAGCACCCGGTCCATTTCCGACATGCCGGTGGTGGTGCGCGGCGTGTCCTCGAGCGACACATCGTCGAGGCGGCGCACCCGGGCATCGCCGACGGGCGATGTCGAGCCGCGCCCGGTCGCCCTGGCGGGTGCCGCGCTCTCGCGCAGCGTGTTCCATTCGCCGCAATCCGGGCACTGCCCTGCCCACTTGGGCTGCTGGGCGCCGCAGGCATCACAGGTGAATTGCGTCCGGGCCCGACTCATGCGCCCATGGTAACGCCATCCGGCAGGCACGGCCCTGCGTATGCAACACTGCCTTCTAATCGACCATCACGGATGGGTGATGATCCGACGATCTGCACAACCGCGTGGCGCGCTGGCCGCCCTGCTGCTGACCGGCCTGCTCGGCGCCTGTGGCGATGCCCCCGAGGATCCGAGCCTGCGGGGCCAGGTCCTGACGCTGGGCGCGGGCAGCGCCGATGCCCGCGCGGCAGCGCTGGCCTGGATCGACGCCCACTGGCGGCCGGGTTACGCGGCGCCGCTGATCGACGCCCTGCCGTTTGCCGGTGACGCTCGCACCCGCGGTGCCATGATGGACCTGCTGCGCCGCCGCAGTGACGCGCAACCCGGGAATACCCCGGCCGACTGGCAGCAATGGCGACGGCAGGCCGAGCTGCCGCTGCACCCGGATTACGCCCGCATCAAGGCCAGCCTGCTGGGGCTGGTGGACCGCCACCTCTATCAGGACCTGCGCCAAGTCGAGCCGACGGTATTCCAGCATCTGCAATGGACCGGGCTGCGGCGCACCGACCGCCCCGAACCCGCCGCGCAGGCCGGCATGGCCGATGCCGGCGACGTGACGCTGCAGGACGACGAACTGGTGATCGGACTGGTCATGGACGGCCGGGCCCGCGCCTATCCCCGACGCCTGCTGGCCGATCACATCGCCCTGCGCGACCGCACCACAGCGGGCGACGCACTGGTCATTCACGATGCCCTGAGCGGCACCACCGCCGCCTACCGACTGCGCGGCGATCAACTGGCCGATCTGCGCGACAGCGTATTCCTGTTCAAGGGCGATACCGTGCTGCACGACGCCGGTAGCGCCTCCTTCTGGCGCGCGCTCGACGGCGCACGCCTCGGGTCGGGTGCCGGCGACGATACCGGACAGCTGAACACCATAGCCCAGGTCACCACCACCTGGCGGGCCTGGCGCCAGCTTCACCCCGACAGTCTGGTACTGGCCGGCGATCCGGACCGGACCACGTTCCGCCGCGACAAGGCGGCATTCCGGCAATATCGCGCCGACCGGCGCCTGGCCCGGCTGACCGCGCCCGGGCCGTTGGCCGCAGGGCGGACCGTGCTGGGGATGGCAGAGGATGGCGACGCCCTGGCGGTGGTCGCCGATGCGACGGCGGGCGAGGCGGTTAAGCAGGTCCAGCTGGCCGGGCGGACGATGTCGATTCTGCACACCAACCGCGCACTGCGGGTCTACGACACCGGTGACATCCACCTGAGCGGGCGCGGCTCGCCAGGCATCTGGCGGGACGGGCGGGATCGCCGCTGGCGGCAGACCGAATCCGCGCTGATCGGCCCCGGCGGCCGGCAGTTGCCGCGGGTGCCGACCCGGGAAACGAGCTGGCGTGTCTGGCACAGCGCCCATCCCCACAGCCGGGTGGCGCCGTGAGCAAGCCGATCCGGTTCGCCGGGCTGATCATGCTTGGCCTGATCGCGGGCTGCGGCGATGCGCCAGACCCATCGCCCGCTTATGACAGCCGCACCGCTTTCATACTGGCGGGCCTGGAAGTGCCGCCCGAGCATCGCGATTTCCTGTTCTTCGATCTCGATCCGGCTGAAAGCGAGGCCGCCGCCGCGAATCTGGCGAACGGCCTGCGCGAGGCCGCGTCCGGGGACGAGTATCTAGTGGTTCTGGGACCCGACGCGGCCTTCAACCGGACCACGCTGAACGCCGCGCTTGCCCGGCAATCGGGACGCAGCCTCGCCGGCATGACCCTGGTGTACCTGGGGCCGGCGACGCATCGCGACAGTGTTGGCAACCATCTGGCCGATCGCGAGCTTTCGCTTCGGTACGTGGTCTATCCCTGATCGACCCGGAAATCCACCCGGGGAGTGAGTCGGCAGAACAGTTCGTAGGCGATGGTGCCGGCGGCCCGGGCCACCGTATCGGCGGGCACGCCGGCGCCCCATAACTCAACCCGGTCACCTACCCGCGCATCGGGTGCACGGCGCAGGTCGACGGTGATCATGTCCATGGACACCCGCCCGACCAGCGGCGTGGGCACTCCATCCAGGCTGGCCGGCGTGCCGCTGGGGGCGTGGCGGGGATAACCATCGCCATAGCCGATCGCCACCACCCCGACCGGCATGGTTTCCGGCGCCCGCCAGGTGGCGCCATAGCCCACGGGCTCGCCCGCCGCAATCTCGGTGCGGCTGATCAGCGGCGCGGTCAGGGTCATCGCCGGCTTCAGTTCCAGATCGGCCGCGGAACGGTCAAGCAGGGGCGATCCGCCGTAGAGCATGATCCCCGGTCGCACGAGGTCGGCATGGGTCCGGGGCCACGCACAGATGCCGGCGGAGTTTGCGATCGAGCGGTGTCCGGGCAACGACGCCAGGGCGGAGTCGAAACGCGTCACTTGCTGCGTCGTCATGGGGTCGTCCGGATCGTCCGCGCAACCCAGATGGGTCATCCAGCCGGCCAGCGTCAGACCGCGCGTGGCCGCTACCCGCTGGTACAGGGCGGCGGCCTGCTCCGGCGCAAAGCCCAGGCGGTGCATACCGGTATCCAGCTTGATCCACACCCGCCGTGGATACTCGGCGGCGATGGCGGCCAGCCGGTCGAACTGGGCGGTGCTGAAGATCAGCGGCTCCGCCTCGGGATCGGCGGTCAGCGCCGACAGGTCGCCGTCGAGCACATCGGACAGCAGCACCGTCGGCTGGGTCAGCCCGGCGGCGCGCAGCGCCTGCAGCTCCGCGAGGCTGGCCACGGCCAGGCCGTCGGCGTCAGCCAGCGCCCCGGCCAGGCGGGCCACGCCGTGGCCATAGGCATCGGCCTTGACCGCCGCATAGACCCGTCGACCCGGCGCCAGGTGCCGCACCACCGTCAGGTTGTGCCGCAGCGCGGCCGGATGAATCTCGGCGCGGGCCCGCTCGCTCAAGTCGGGCACTCCATCAGCCGAAATCGTCTTCGTAGTGATCCTGCAGGTTCTCGAACCGGGTGAAGTGGCCCAGGAAGGCCGCGCGGCAGGTCCCCAGCGGACCGTTGCGCTGCTTGGCCAGGAGAATCTCGGCCACGCCCTTGTCGTCACTGTCCTCGTTGTAAACCTCGTCGCGGTAGATGAACACGATCAGATCGGCATCCTGCTCGATGCCGCCGGATTCGCGCAGGTCGGACATGCGGGGGCGCTTGTTGTCACGCTGTTCAACGCTGCGGTTGAGCTGGGACAGGGCGATCACCGGGACATCCAGTTCCTTGGCCAGGGCCTTGAGATTACGGGAGATTTCCGAAATCTCGTTGGTGCGATTCTCCTTGGTGCCCGGCACCTGCATGAGCTGCATGTAGTCAACCATGATCAGCCCGATGTCGTGCTCGCGCTTGAGCCGGCGCGCCCGGGCCCGCAGTTCCGAGGGGGATAGCGCCGGGGTGTCGTCGATAAACAGGTTGGCATTCTCGTTCATGATGCCGATGGCCGAGGTGATGCGCGGCCAGTCCTCATCCTCGAGGTGACCACTGCGCAGGCGGCTCTGGTCCACGCGACCCCAGGACGAGATCATGCGCATGACCAGTTGCTCGGCCGACATTTCCATGGAGAACACGGCCGCCGGCTGGCGCAGCTTGAGCGTGACGTGCTCCACCATGTTCATCGCCAGCGAGGTCTTGCCCATTGAGGGCCGCGCGGCGAGGATGATCAGGTCGGAGTTCTGCAGACCATTGGTGAGCTGATCGAACTGGTTGAGTCCCGTGGCCAGGCCGGTAAACGCCCCCTGGTTCTCGTGCAGGTATTCGATGCGTTCCACCACCTGCGGCAGCACCTGTTTGAGCGACAGCGCCCCCTTGCCGTTCTGCCGGCTCTGGTCAGCGATGGCGAAGATGCGCTTCTCCGCCTCGTCCAGCAGGTCGGGCACGCTGCGCCCCTCGGCGGCGAAGCCCAGTTCGGCGATTTCGCTGCCGGCGGCAATCAGCTGGCGCGTCACCGAACGCTCGCGCACGATGTCGGCGTAGGCGGTGATGTTGGCCGCGCTCGGGGTATCGGCCGCCAGATTGCCGACGTAGCCGGTACCGCCAGCCTGGTCGACCAGATCGTGGGAGCGCAGCCACTCGGCGATGGTGACCACGTCGCGCGGCTTGCCGGCATCGGCAAGCGACTCGATGCCGCGGAACAGCAGCCGGTGGTCCTCGCGGTAGAAGTCCGATTCGGAGATCCGCCCGGCGATGCGGTCCCAGGCATCGTTATCCAGCAGCAGCCCGCCGATCACGGCCTGTTCGGCTTCCAGCGAATGCGGCGGCAGCTTGAGCTCGGCGGACATGGCGGCGATACGGCGAGTTTTCGGCGGGACCCGAGGCGGGCAGTTTAACGCAGTGGCAGAAACAACAACGCCGCCGGAGTCGGCGGCGTTGTCAGTTGCCGGGTTGCGGCACGGGATCAGGCGGTATCGGTACTCGCCTTGTCCTCACCCTCGCCTTCGCCGGCGGCCACGTCATCCGCGGCACCTTCGGCTTCCTCGGCGTACTCGTCGTCGTCCTCATCCTCGTCGGGCGGCAGCTGCGCCGCGGCCGACGTGGTCTCGTCCTCGGCCACCGGCATGTTGGGCATGTTCACGCCCATGTCGGTGAGCTGCGCCACCACCAGTTCGACCTGCACCTCGACTTCCGCGTGCAACTGCAGCGTGGCTTCGAAATAGCCGGTCTGGCGGATCGCGCCCTCGGCCAGAATCACTTCGCTGGCATCGAGTTCCGCACCGGTCTCGGCGGTGACGACATCCACGATTTCCTGCGGACCCACGGAGCCGTAGAGCTTGCCCTCGTCACTGGCTCGCATGGGCACGGTGAAGGACTTGCCGCGGAACGCCTCGGCGCGGCCTTGGGCGCGGGCCATGCGGTCTTTGGACGCCTTGAGTAACTCGTCCTTGCGCGATTCGAAGGTCTTGCGGTTGGCCACCGTGGCCATCAGGGCCACGCCCCGGGGAATCAGGAAGTTACGCCCGTAACCGGCACGCACCTTCACTTCGTCGCCGATGTCCCCCAGGTTGCGAACCTTCTGCAACAGAATGACTTGCATCGTGTTCTCCTGGGTTAGCCGGAATGCCGGTCGGTGTAGGGCAGCAGGGCCAGGTAGCGGGCCTGCTTGATGGACGTGGACAGCTGGCGCTGGTAGCGCGCGGCGGTGCCGGTAATGCGGCTGGGCACGACCTTGCCGGTTTCGGTGATGTACTGCTTGAGCGTGTCGAGATCCTTGTAATCGATCTCTTCGACGCCTTCGGCGGTGAAGCGGCAGAAGCGCTTGCGACGGAAGAATCGGGACATGATTGATATTCCTCAGGTAGCGATCAGGCGGCCGACTTGTCGTCGTCGCTCTTCTTGGCCAGGGGGGACGGCGCGGTATCAGCCTTGGGCCGACGCATGCACAGGTAGCGCAGTACGGCGTCGTTGAAACGGAAGATGCCTTCCAGCTCCTCGCGCACCTCGCCGCCGCACTCCACGTTCATGAGCACGTAGTGGGCCTTATGGATCTTGGCGATGGGATAGGCGAGCTGCCGGCGACCCCAGTCCTCCAGGCGATGCACGGTGCCGCCGGAGTCCTCAATCATGCCGCGATACTTGTCGACCATCGCGGGCACCTGCTCGCTTTGGTCCGGATGGACCAGAAACACGATTTCATAATGTCTCATTGTCACTCCTCGTGGGACATGCCCCCGGATGGTCCGGTTCGACCACCGTGGAGCAAGGAGAGCAGACAGCCGAGCCGGCGTCTGCGCGGCGCGGAGTCTACCAGCTTCCGGCTTGCGGTTGCCAGTACTGGCGACGCCGCTCAGACCGTGCCGGACGCACCGCGCTGGCGCAGGGCCTCGAACAGGCAGATGCCCGCGGCCACCGACACATTCAGGCTGGCCACGCCGCCGGCCATGGGAATCGCCGCCAGGTGATCGCAGGTGCGGGCGGTCAGATGACGCAGCCCCCCGCCCTCGCCGCCCAACACTAGGGCCAGCGGCCCGGTGAGCGGGATCTCGTGAATACTGCGCGGGGCCTCGGCGGCGGTGCCCACCACCCAGACCCCGGCCGCCTGCAGATTGCGCAGCGTGCGCGCCAGATTGGTCACCTGGACCAGCGGCACACAGTCGGCGCCGCCGGCCGCGGTCTTGCGGACGACGGTACTCAATCCGGCCGCCCGGTCGCGGGGGGTGATCACCGCATCGGCGCCGGCCGCGGCGGCGCTGCGCAGGCAGGCCCCGAGGTTGTGGGGGTCCTGCACACCATCGAGCACCAGCAGCAACGGCGATGCCACGGCGGACAGGATGTCATCCAGACCGGCCTCGCCCAGCGCCGCCAGCGGCGCGCACAGCGCCGCGCAGCCTTGGTGATTGATGCCCGGCAGCCGCGCATCCAGTTCGGCGCGCGGCATCTGCTGGCAGGTGACGCCCAGGTCGGCCGCGAGGTCGCTGGCCTCCCGCGCCCGGGCATCGTCCCGGTCCTGCAGCAGCCACAGCTCGAACACTCGCCGGCCGCTGCGCATGGCGGCAATGACCGCATGCCAGCCACCCACCGGCACGGCCTGGTCACGATCCGTCATCAGTGCCGATCCGTGTCATGCCGGAATACCAAAAAAACGGGAGGGTGCAGAACACCCTCCCGTTGACGGCCGGGGATCATAGCCGGGATCAGGAACCCAGGTAGGGCGGCGCGCTGAACGCGGCCTTTTCCTGGCCCTCGACGATGGGCTTGATCACGATGTCCACGCGACGGTTGCGCGACCGGCCCGCCTCGGTGTCGTTGGTGGCGATGGGTTCGCTCTCGCCGCGGCCCCAGGTGACCATGCGCGAGGAATCCACGCCCTTGCTCGACAGATAGGAGGCCACCGCGCTGGCACGACGCTCGGAAAGCTTCTGGTTGTAGCTGTCCGAACCCGAGCTGTCGGTGTGGCCGACCAGATGCACGGCGGTCTTCTCGTAGTCCTTGAAGACATTGGCGATCTTGTCGAAGGTGCTCTGGGCCTCGAAGTTGAGCTCGGCACTGTCGACTTCGAACGAGGCGTCGGAAGCCACGCCCACGCGCAGGGTGTCACCGCCCATGCGGGTGATGTAGAGCTCCTCACGCGCCTGTTCGGCCGCCAGACGCTCCTGCAGCTCGGCGTGCTGGTTGTCCATGTATCGACCCACGGCACCGCCGGCCAGCGCACCGAGAACCGCGCCGGCCGCCACGTTAGAGTCGCTCTCGTCACCGACCTCGCTGCCGATCAGGCCACCAACCACGGCGCCGACGCCGGCACCGATCTTGGTCCGGCGATTGGGGTCCCCGGCACAGCCGGCCGCGAACACGGATGCCGCCAGCAGCGCGATAAGACTGAATCGAATCATGAACAGTTACCTCCTCTTGGTTCGGCGGCGGCCTTTGCGAGCCTTTGGCTTGGGCTCGGCAACGGACGATGCCGGTTCGAAATCGATCTTACGTTCGTCCAGGTCCACCCGAACGACCTTGACGCGCACCCTATCAGCGAGTCGATGAACGGTACCTGAACGTTCGCCGCGCAGACAGCGCGCCGTCGCGTCGTAGTGATAGTAGTCGTTACTGAGACTGGAGACGTGGATCAGCCCGCTGGCATAGATGTGGTCGAGTTCCACGAACAGCCCGAATGCGGTCACGCCGGTGATCATGCCGTTCCATTCGTCCCCGACATGGTCGCGCAGATATTCGCACTTGAGCCAGTCATCCACGTCGCGGGTGGCATCGTCGGCGCGCTGTTCGGCCGCCGAGCATCCCGCACCCAGGGTCACCATGTCCCCGTGCGTGTAATCGAACGTGGCAGGCTTGCCGCCGGCTTCCACGTGCTTGATGGCGCGGTGCACCAGCAGATCCGGATAACGGCGGATGGGCGACGTGAAGTGAGCATACTCCGCTAGGGCCAGACCGAAATGGCCATTGTTGTCCGGGCTGTAGACCGCCCGCGTGAGGGAGCGCAGCAGCACCGTCTGGATCAGGCGGGCGTCATCGCGTTCGCCCGCCTGTTTCAGCAGGCGCGCAAAGTGCTCCGCCTCGGGCTGATCGCCCCCGCCCAGGCCGAGGCCCCGCTCCGCCAGGAACTCTCGCAGGTCGGTCAACCGGTCGGCATCGGGCCCCGAATGCACCCGGTAGAGCAGCGGCATACGGTGCTTGCCCAGGAACCGGGCCGCCGCCACGTTGGCGGCGATCATGCATTCCTCGATCAGCCGATGGGCATCGGTACGCGACACCGGTTCGATGCGACCGATCTTGCGGTCCTTGTTGAAGATGATCTGCGTTTCGGTGGTTTCGAAATCGATCGCCCCCCGCTGCTGACGCGCCTGCAGCAGGGCCTCGTACACGTCGTACAGGGCCTGCAGTTCGGGCAGCAGGTCGCCATCGGGATCATCATCCGCCGATGCCGGGTCGGCCAGCAGGTCGGCCACCCGCTCGTAGGTAAACCGCGCATGCGAACGCATCACCGCGGAATAGAACTTCGGCCGGCTCACTTCGCCCTTGCGCGACACCCGCATTTCGCAGACCAGGCACAGCCGGTCGACGTCGGGGTTGAGTGAACACAGGCCGTTGGACAGAGCCTCGGGCAGCATCGGCACCACGTGGCCGGGGAAATACACCGAAGTACCGCGGTTGACCGCTTCCGTATCCAGGCCGGAGCCCGGTTTCACGTAAGCGGATACATCCGCGATCGCCACCGTCAGCTGCCAGCCGCTGCGCGTGGGGCGGCAGTGGACGGCGTCATCGAAATCCTTGGCGTCGGCGCCGTCGATGGTCACCAGCGGCAGATCGCGCAGGTCCTCGCGGCCCTTGTAATGCTGCCTGGGCACCACATCCCCGATCGACTCGGCCTCGTCGACCACGCCCTCGGGCCACTCGAACGGAATTCCGTGCGAGCGGACCGCGATATCGATTTCCATGCCGGGGTCGAGATGCTCGCCCAGTACTTCGACCACCCGACCGATCGCCTGCCCCCGTTTGCCCGGCGGTTCCACCAGCTCGGCGCTGACGATCTGGCCGGTTCTGGCGCCGCCGCGGGCATCCTCCGGAATCAGGATGTCGTGCTGAATACGGGCGTTGTCGGGCACCACATGGCCCACACCGTGTTCGAGATTGAAGCGGCCGACCACGCGGGTGTTGGCCCGCTCGAGCACGTCGACCACGCGTCCTTCCGGCTTACCCCGGCGATCGCGCCCGACGATGCGCGCGGTGGCGCGGTCCCCGTGCATCAGCAGCCGCATCTGCCGGGGGTTCAGGAACACGTCCTCCCCACCCTCGTCCGGGATCAGGAAGCCGAAGCCGTCCCGATGGCCCTGGACGCGGCCGCGCACGAGATCCATGCGCCGGATCGAGCCCAGCGCACCCTTGCGGTTCTCCACCAACTGGCCGTCGCGAAGCATCGCGCGCAGACGATGCTCGAAGGCCTCGCGCTGCGCCTCGTCACGCAACTCGTAGTGCTTCTCCAGTTCGGCTCGGGTCATCGGCTGCCCGAGGGCGTCGAGATCGTCCAAGACGAGTTCGCGGCTGGGCACGGGCTGACGGTAACTGGACTGTTCGCGCGAAAACGCGGGATCGCGATCGCGCCAGTCCGACCCTGATTTTTGCTTTTGACTCAATCGTCGCTCCGACGTTGTGAACATTGGCGTCACGGCGTTGACAAAACCATGACGCGCCTATAGATTGCACGCGCCTTGCCGAGGTGGCGGAATTGGTAGACGCGCTAGCTTCAGGTGCTAGTGAGCGAAAGCTCGTGGAGGTTCAAGTCCTCTCCTCGGCACCACGTTAGGATTTCAAAGGACGTTTTCGGACGTCCTTTTTTTTTGCAAAACAATAATTTAACAAGAAAATCCTTCTCACACTGTCCTAGGAAATCCAGCCGCAGCCGTTGCCAGACGGTACAACCATTGGTACAACCGAAAAAAGTCGGCACTAAGTTGTACCACCATGCTAACGGTTAAAGAGCTGGAAGCCTGCAGACCCAAGAGCAAAGCCTACCGCGTAGCGGACGGCCAAGGCTTGTACCTGCACGTCAAGCCGAGCGGCAGCCGGTCCTGGATATTCCGGTACACCAAACCAAGCGGTGGCCGGACCACTATCGGTCTTGGGCCTTACCCGGCCGTGTCAGCCAGAATCGCCAGAAAGGAATCAGAAGCCTGCCGCGAGTTGCTTGCCTCGGGTATCGACCCGAGCGCGCATCGTGTTGAACAGAAACAGGCCCAGCAAAAGAACGCCAACACGTTGAGCCTCGTCGCCGAGGAGTGGTTCGCGTACAAGGTTAATCAAGGCTGGGCGCCTGCCACGGCTGAGAAATGCCGTACCTATCTGGAAAAGGACATATTACCACGCCTGGGTCGCACGCCAGTTCTCGAAATCACTCGACATGACCTCAACCGGCTCATGGAGTCCATCGAAGCGCGGGGCGCGTTCAACGTTGCGGAGAAGGTGCGGCAGTGGCTGAGGAGCATCTTCAGCTTCGCCATCGCGAAAGGCTATCTGGAGAGCAATCCCGCCTCGGAACTCAACGCCGTGGCCCAGAAGGCCCCGCGCGCTACCCATTACGCCTATCTGCTGGAATCTCAGCTTCCCCGCTTCCTCCAGCAACTCAGGCAGCAAGAGACGCGGAGCCCTCGCAGCTACATCACCGTGACCGCTGCGTGGCTGGTTCTGCTGACCGGCAGCCGACCCGGTATGGTCCGCTATGCCGAGTGGCAAGAATTCAATCTGGACGATGCCCTATGGTCGGTTCCAGCCCACAAGATGAAGAAGCGCCGCCCGCATCTAGTGCCTTTGTCACGGCAACTGGTCGTGATGCTGCGCGACCTGCAAGAAGTCACCGGCCGTAATCCGTTCCTGTTCCCGGGTCGCGGCAATTATGGCAAGCGGGACGGCAGCGTGATCAGCGAACGCACCATCGGCAACCTGTTCAACAAGATGGGTTACAAGGATCGCATGACACCGCACGGTGGCCGGCACACCGCTTCAACCGTTCTCAACGAACACGGCTGGAATCCACGCTGGGTGGATGCGCAACTCAGTCACAAAGAAACCACCGGCCCGAAGGTCCGCGGCGAATACAATCACGCCATCTACCTCGAACATCGCCGCGAGATGATGCAGTGGTATGCCGACCATCTTCACAACCTGGAACTGGGCGCCGCCACCGTCGTTGCGATGTCCGCCGGCGGTTAGTCCATCGCGCGCATTTCGCGAGCCAGAGCTTTGGCCAACTCGCCTACATCCGCGTTAGCGTCATTAGCACGAGCCTGACCCAGGCCTTTGATTATTTCGGACTGTCGCGCCGGTTGAACCTCGCCATAGCTCATAAAGGTTGTCTGCATCTTTTCATGCCCGAAGTTCTGACTCCAGGCCTTGAATTCCTCAGGGCCCTGACAGCGCCGATATGCCAGCTGTACCAGCGTGTCCCGCAAACTATGTGGATTGTGATAAGGCAGATCAGCACGCTCGAACGCCGCCTTGAATATCTTGCGAATAGGGGTCGCGCTGCTCCAGTGCTCGCGGCTGACGCCCACGGCCGCAAACCCCTTGGCACCGCTGTGAGCTACTGCCGTTTTCGGGAACAGCGGATCGTCATACCCGAATAGTTCCACCTCTTTTAGGTGGGCGACCCATTCCCGGACAATCTGCTCGACCTCGTCGCCCACGGGGAAAAAGTAGGTGGTGAAAGTTTTGCTGTTCTTGGTGTTCACGTCACGCGCATCCTGGAAGACGCTGCCGGCCTCGAGATCCACGTGCTTCACCTTGAATGAAGCGATTGCGCCATCCCTCGCGCCGGTTAATAAGGAGAATGCCACCAGGGCCCGGTCGCGCCGCTCCAGTACCGTTTGGTCCGGCATCAGCTCGATGACCCGCTTGGCCTGCTCCAGGGTCGACACCTGCTTGGGGCGTTTGGCCGTCGCAATTCGGGCGTCCTTCCCGGACAGGTTGAAATACTCGGTATCGGTGTAGCTGATTCGGGACTTATACCCTGCTTGCATTGCCAGCCACTGGAAGAATGCTCTCAACGCGCGAAGGGTGGAATGCAGCGTCGCCTTGCTCAGCGCATCACCCGTCTGCTGACTACGCTGTTTGGCCAGATGCGCCTTGAACGCTACCGCCTGCTCGAAATGAAAGGCCTTGAAATCCCGCCAGCTCGTGTACTCCTCGAATCGGCTGATCGCCTTCGCTGCCGCATCCACTGAAGACTCATTCTGGCGTTTCGCTTCCTTCAGGAACATGAAGTAACGGCGTTTCGCGCGCTCGTTATCAGGGTGGTGTTTCCGCATGGTTTTGCTCTCCTACTCGAAGTCACTGTTCACGAGGCATGTACCCCTATCGCCTATGTGTCGAAGTGGCCTCGGTATCGAGACGTCCAGAATTGCCTGCATTCGAGATAAGCCAGCGCGGCCCGTGAAGCGATTCATGATCGATGAGCACGCCGGGCACATGCCCTCGAGCCGACCGGTAGCCGTAGTCTCGGGGAAGTAGTCGACCATATCTCCCGCCGGGCGCCGCGGCCTGCGGCAACGCATGCAGTACAGCTCCCCATCGGCGCATTGGCGCTTTCGCGCTTGTTGGCGGGACTGGATAAATGCACGCAGTTCGTCGCCGAGGATCAAAATCGGACGACGCCTGTCATCGCAAACCGGCAAGCCTTCCTTATTGATCCACTGACGAACGGTGTTCTTGTGGACTCCGAGCAGGTCAGCCGCTTCCTCTACCTTGTAGCTGTAGTGGATCTTGACCCGGGCGGGGTTCAGCCGTTTTGGCATGGCCCACCCGCTCGACTGGATTCGATCTTGTCGGCCAGCCATTGCTCGACTTCGGATTCCACCCAACCGACGGCCCGGCCTCCGAGTGGAACCGGACGCGGAAACTCACCATTGGCAATGCGTAAATAAACGCTGCTCCGAGATAACCCCGTCCGCAAGATGACATCGGGTAGCCGAATGATCCTGGTTTTCATAGAACACTCCGAATGCGCCTGGGCGCTTGTGGGAATGCTCCGTATCAGAATGCGGCAGTAGCACCTGCCGTCAATCCTGCCATTTCAGCCTTATAACTTACTGATAAATATAATTAATAAATAATGGCAGCAGTTTGGCAGGGGCAGACGGCAGGAGTAACCAAGGCGTCATCGTCGGGGACCGGGCGAAATTCCAAGCGAGTTACGGTTCACGTTGCAGAATCCTGCTTAGGGTCTGGCGGGCAATGCCCTCACGCTGGGCAGTGCGGTTCAGTGCGCCTCGCGGGTTCTTCCGTTGCTCTTCATCGAACCAGGAAAGTAACCGCTGGCGCCGTGCGTCAGGGGATTCAGATAGTACCGCTCGGATACCGTCCTCCCTCTCCACCGTCTCGACGTCGCCCAGATCGAATAACGTCGTCTCCTTCGGTGGTCTCGGATATTTCCGGTCCGGCGAAGTAAGTTCGGAATGCCCCGTAACCGGATGAAACTCCGTCAGCCGGCTCTCCCGCACTTTGGCAAATATGTAGGCCTCTGCATCCGTAATGTTTTCGGCGTCACCCCACCGCGCGACCAAGGCCCCATAAAGGATGAAGCGGTTGGACGGCTCGAATGCCTCTAACTCATTCGCGTCGAACCGGGGTTCTACCCCGTTTTCGCGGACGGATTGGAAACGTCTAAAAGCTTCTGATCCTGCTTGGCGACTCGGCGTCGCATTCGTGGGTTGTGGAATCGCTCAATGTAGTCGAACACATCCGCTCTGGCGGCATCCAGTGTCAA
>JAVKCJ010000009.1:0-127240 GCA_040222795.1 Salinisphaeraceae bacterium | reverse complement strand
GACGGGCTCGCCTTTCTCGGTGACGAGAAGTGGGAAGCCGGTGTAACTTTGGCCCTCGAGCTTGAAATTCTCGGTACTGAAGAAGAGTTCCATATAGCGAGGCTAGCACCGAGTATCACAACTGCAAGCGGGAATCATGTCTTTCTCGTTTTGATGAGGTTCTGGTGGTGTTGGTTAAAGAGGGATATCCGCAGATTGCGCAGATTTCGCCGATTAAAGACTGATGAGGCGAATGGGTTTGGGCAGAGCTTTCATTAGCCTGATTATCCGTGATGCTTGGCGTCTGTCATCGCGAGGCGCGAAGCGACGTGGCGATCTCGTTGTTCCAGATTGCCACGCCGCCTTCGGCGGCTCGCAATGACGGGTCTCCAATCCGCGCCATCTGCGTAATCTACGGATGGATGATTCTTTCTTCACGCTGCGTCTGCGGATTGCGTTTCGACAACCGCGGGCGCCAGATCCTCGGCTCGTAGCAACTCGAAATGCCGCGCCGGAAAGCGCCGGGTGCGGCGCCGGAAGTCCCAGGTAAAGCCGGGCCATAGGGTCACGTTCTTGCCGTTGGCGTCCAGGTACCAGCTTTTGCAGCCGCCGGTGTTCCAGACGGCCTCTTTCGTATGCTCGTGGACCCAGCGATTATAGGCGTCCTGCGAGGCTCGCTTGACGTCGACCGCGGCCAGGCCCTCGTAGTCGATGGCCTTGAGCGTGTCCATCACCAGCGCGATCTGGGATTCGATCATGTAGACCATCGAATTATGCCCCAGCCCGGTATTCGGTCCCATCAGCAGGAACAGGTTGGGAAAGCCCGACACCGTGGTGCCCAGGAACGCTTCGGTGCCGGTCTCGGCGAAGGTCTCGCGCAGGTCGGCGCCGTCGCGGCCGGTGATCTTCAGCGGGCCGATCGGGTCGGTGGCCGCGAAGCCGGTGCCGTAGATGATGGCGTCCACCTCGCGTTCCACGCCGTCGGCGGTGATGATGCTGTGCTCGCGCACCTCGCGGATGCCGTCGGTCACCAGATTGACGTTATCGCGCGTCAGCGCGGGGTAGTAGTCGTCGGAGATCAGCACCCGCTTGCAGCCCAGGGTGTAATCGGGCGTCAGGCGCTTGCGCAGGTCGCGGTCGGGCACCTGTTTGCGCAGATGGCTTCTGGCCTGGCGTTCCATCAGCTTCATCAGCCGCGGCTGGACCACGAAGGCCAGGGCTCGGGATTCAAGCTGCCAGTACAACGTGTTTCGCACTGCCAGCTGTGCCGACGGCAGACGCTTGAACAGGGCCTGTTCCAGACGGGTTACTGCCCGATCCGGTTTGGGCACCACCCAGGGCGGGGTGCGCTGGAACAGCTGCAGCTCGGCGACCTCGGGCGCGATCTGCGGTACGAACTGGATCGCGGAGGCGCCGGTGCCGATGACTGCCACCCGTTTGCCGGTGAGGTCGAAATCATGGTCCCACTGCTGGGAGTGGAATGCCTTGCCCCGGAAGTTCTCGATACCCGGAATGTTCGGATAGCTTGGCCGGGAAAGGCCCCCGATGCCGGACACCAGCGACTTCGCCCGCCAGTAGCCGCGGTTGGTACGCACGTGCCAGAAACCGCCGGCCTCGTCCCACTCGGCCGACTCCACCCGGTTGTTGTAGCGGATGTGGCCGGTGACCTTGTACTTTTCCGCGCAATGACGCAGATAGGCCCAGATTTCCGCCTGGGGCGCGAACAGGCGTGACCAGTTCGGGTTGGGCTCAAAGGAGAACGAGTAAAGATGCGACTGCACGTCGCAACCGCAGCCGGGGTAGTGGTTGTCGCGCCAGGTGCCGCCCAGATCGTCGGCGGCTTCCAGTACCACGAAATCATCGCGCCCCGACTGTTTCAGATTGATGGCCATGCCCAGCCCGGAGAATCCGGTACCGATCACGGCCACCTCGACGTCGGTGGCGTGAGTAGTCAGGGGAGTCGAGGCCATGGGAATGGTCTCCTGTCTGATCCGGGCAGGCCCCGGAACCGGCGGCCCTGCATCTACCGGGCCGCCGATGGGGATCGGCCTGAATCGGCCTAGTGGTGGGTAGCCGCGGCGTAAGCGGCGTCTGCTTCCTCGGTCAGCTGGTCGATGCGGGCCAGATGATGGCTGTTGTTCTGCTGCCAGGGATGGAAGCTGTATTTGAAGTAGGCCAGCCACTCCGGCACCTGGCGGCGCAGCACGCCGGGCTTGCCGAACAGGGTGTTGAGCACCGTGAGATGACCGCGCCAGCCTTCCTTCTTGCAGGCCGGGCTGGCCTGGGTCATCTGCCAGTAGAATGCGGCCACCAGCGGCCAGAAGATGGCGGTTGCCAGCACCATGCCGCCGGCGCGGTTGAGGTAGGCGCCGGGACCGCGGCCGATGGTCTTTTCGTAGACGTCGTAGGCCACGGCTTTGTGCTCGACCTCTTCCAGGGCGTGCCACAGCCACATGCGCCTATAGTCGTCCTGGGAGCCGTCCATCACCGATTCGTCGTCGAGGATGGCGCTGCCCATCAGGGCGGTGAAGTGCTCCAGCGCCACCGTAGCGGTCAGCGGTACGGCCTTCGGCGTGTTGTCCTTGATCCAGTCCAGCAGCGACCAGACGAAGGCGTCCAGCTTCTCGGCCGGCAGGCCGGCGTCGTCCATCAGCTTGTTGTACTCGATGTGTTCGCGCGAGTGCATGGCCTCCTGGCCGATGAACGCGGTGGCGGCCTTTTTAAGATCCGGATCCGGAATCTGGTCGCGATAGTCGCGTACCGCGTCGATGAACATGCGCTCGCCGGCCGGGAAGAACAGCGACAGCGTGTTCATGAACTGGGTGAGATGGGCGCCCCGTCCGTGCCAATTGTCGATGTGCTCGGCGGGCGGCAGGAAATGCAGATCTCGCCGCTCGGGCATCACGCTGGTGCCGTCTTCGGGGCGGCCGGAATCCGACACCGTCGGGGCCGGCTTGGCCTGGCCGTTGGTGGACTTTCGGATTGCTTCACTCATGGTCTTTCTCCTGAGTTGTCAGCCGGTTGAGGCTTACGCCGCGGTGCGGCAGTGGTCGATGCGCGCCGCGCGGGTCGGGACGCCGCCCGCCTCGCACTGCGCCGAAAACTCGTGGATATGTCGGGCCAACCACATGGGCTGCGACAGCGGCAGCCAGTGGCCGGCATTGATTTCCACCCGCCGCAGACGCTCGCACCAGGGCGTGGCGCTGGCGGCCATGGCCGGCGTCACAAACGGGTCCGCGGTGGGGATGATCAGTTGTACCGGCACCTGCGCCCGGCGCTCGCGGGGCCGGGCAAGGCGGGCCAGCACGTTGGCCCGATACAGGGCCGTGCCATGCACGCCGTTGGCGGTCTGGTTCGGATCGCTTTCCGGATGAATCCCCTCCGACCGCGCCAGCAGCTGCGGCCAGGCGCGACTCATGCCGGCACGCCAGACCAGGCCGGGCAGCAGCGGTAGATGGAAGGCGCCGACGTACCAGGATTTGAGCAGTTGCCCGAATGTGCGCGGCTGCAGCCCCTGTCGGCGCATCCAGTCGCCGATATGGTCGAGGCAGGGGCCGGAGACACTGGTAAACGAGAGCAGCCGTTCCGCCATGGCGGGGTCGGTAGCGACCTCCCAGGCCTGGATGGCGCCCCAGTCATGGCCGACGAGGTGCACTGGCTGGTCAGGCGACACGTGGCTGATGACATCGGCCAGATCGGCCGCCAGACGGTCGAGACGGTAGTCGCTGTCCCGCGTCGGGCGGAACGAATCGCCGGCCCCGCGGACATCGAAGGTCACCACCCGCATGCGCGGTGTCAGGTTGGCCGCGGTGTGCCGCCACACCCGGCGGCTGTCGGGATAGCCATGCACCAGCACCACCGTGGCGGCCGTTGCCGGACCGCGCACGTCCACCGCCAGCCAGCCCCCGTCGCGGGTGGGCACGCGCTGCGTGTCGCCGTTGCTGTTCGTCTTGCCGATCGTCATATCCGTGACACCATTAAACGTACCATTGGACGATGTCACATAAATATTCTACATGTCAACTTTCCTGATAAGTCTTTGTTTAGTGGTAGATAAGTAATTGTGCGATGCCGCATTATAAGGCGGCAAAGCGGGCTGGGCCGGCGCACAGGACAGGCGTGGCAAGACACAGGGGGCAGCGGCGGACGGACGCGAGAAAAGCGTCAGCCAGTGCGTCGCTAACGCGGGGCGGTATCGATTTCCTGAAGGTGATCCAGCACCTGGGCCAGCCGGTCGCCCAGGAAGCGGTCGGCCGCCTTTTCCATGGCCCGCGCCACTTCCGGCAGCACGGCCATCTCCACCAGTGGGCGCAGACGCCAGATCATGTCGGAAAGCTCGGGCAGGTCCCTGGTGGGGGGCAGGTCCTCGCCGTATCGGTCGAACACATGATGGGCGATCAGCTTGACCATTTCCTCGGCGGCTTCCTCGACATTGCGCCGCAGGTAGGCCACCACGTCCAGCATGTCGGTCAGCGGGATGCCGATATCCACCAGCTCCTTGCCGGCGTGCAGCATGCGCGGGCTGGGCACGCGGTAATACATGCCCTCGGGCTGCAGGATGCCCAGTTCCACCGCCTTCTTGAGGCCGCGGCCGGAGAACGCCTTGCCGAACCGCTGGACCAGCTGGGGCATGGTCAGATAATCCGGCACCTCGTCCGACCAGGGACTGGCCACGGCGGTTTCCAGACCCAGGATTTCGGCAATGTCGCGGCCCTGCTCCCAGCTGGCGATCAGCTCGTCGATATTGGCCAGCGTATAACCGCGATCCAGCAAGCGGGCGATGATGCGCAGCCGCGACAGATGGTCATCGTTGTACACCCCGCGCCGGCCCCGGCGCATCGGCGGGGGCAATAGGCCGCGGTCCTGATACGCGCGGATGTTGCGCACCGTCATGCCGGAGGTGCGCGCCAGCTCGTCGATGCTGAATTCGCCGGGACGCTTCGCGGATTTGCCCTGTTTGCTGGCCATCCCACTCGGGCTGGATCGAACCGAATCCAGAATTATACGTCACTGCCCGACAGGCAGGATCGTTTGCAATGTCAGGGCCGCGCGTGCAGGTATAGCGCCGAAGCCAGTCCGATTCCGGCCACCTCGGTCTCTATGCCAGCAGCCTCATGGCGAACGGTATAGAGCTGCGCCATGGCGGGATCGTAAGCAATGGTTGCCTTGCCGGCGGCATCGGTTTTCGCCTGAGCCTCGTGACCCGGCACATCCCGCAACACGGTGATCCCCGACAGTGGCTGGCCCGCCTGTAATACCTGCACCGGCAGTGGCGCCCCGTCGGTCAGCCCAGCGGGATCGGCAAGTGGCACGATTTCCAGCGGAAGGCCCTGCGGCCGGTCGGCAATCGCGCTCCAGCCGAACAGCGTCTTGCCGAACTTGACGAAGCGACGGGTCTTACCGGGTTCGGCGATGTCGGCCTGGCGCCCACGCTCGTAACCGCCCGCGGCCAGGTTCTCGGTGTAGTAGCCGTTGTCGTAATGCAACAGCGCCATGACCGGTTCGCCGGCGGGCATGAGATGGGTCATGCCGTCTTTCCGGTCATGGGCGTAGAGCAGCTCCCGACCCTGCGCATCGAGCAGCCGCACGGTCATCAGTCGCTCCAGGGGATAGGCTTCGGGCCCCTCGGCCGGGTGCCCGAACTCGATCCGGTAATCCGGCGTGACCCAGACGTCGTGGGCTGGGGCCATGACGGGCAGGCACAGTGCGAGTGTGGCGATCAGCATTCGCAGGTTGCGCATCGTCGTGTTCCTTGTGCGGGCGGTCGCGTCCGTCACGGATCGCGAGATCAGGCAGAGAGTTCTCAAAGGCGGAATTCGACGGCAGCCAGGGCGTCGATGCGCGGCTTGGGATCGACCACACCGCCACCGAAGCCGAAGGCCGATTCCGACAGTAGCGGATCCGGCCGCCAGAAGGCCTGGGCGAAGACCCGCCAGCGCGGCGGCCCGTAGGCGATGCGGCTGCCCACCGTGATGATGGCATCCCGGGTAATGGCCGCATCCGCGGTCAGCGGCGTTTCGCCGTAGCGCTGGGCGTAGATGTCGGAGGTCCAGTGCTTGTGACGCCAGCTCACGCCGGCGGTCTGCTGATTCTCCGGAACGCCGGTGACGTCGCCACCACCGTCCTGCTCCCGCGCATCCAGGTGAGTGGTGGTCAGATAGGCCTGCCAGGCACCGCTGTCGTAGCGCAGTTCCACCTCGAAGCCGTCACGTTCGGTGGCGCCGATGTTGACGAATTCGCCCGGCGCGGTTTCCCGGATCTCGCCGGCTGCATCCGTGGTGAAGGCGCTGGCGGATGCCCGCCATGGCCCGCGAAACCAGCGCAGGCCGATGTCGGTGCTCTCCAGCTCCACGTGCTCGAGCTGGCGGTAGACGCCGGTGTCCGGGGATAATTCCTCGGCCGAGGGGCTGCGAAAGCCGGTGCCGCGATTGGCGAACAGCTCGACGCCGTCGAGTGGTTGCCAGGCCGCGCCGAACCGGGGGGTGACGATGGTGGTGTCGCCGCTGCCGTCGGCGGCCGGATTGAATCGGTTATCGACCGACGTGTACGCGGAGTCCGCCCGCAGGCCGGCGGTCAGCTTGACGCTGGGCAGTGCCTGCCACTGTGCTTCCGCGAAAACGCCGGCATTCAGGCTTTCGCTGTCGCGGTTGCGCACAAGACTCATCAGGCCTCGCTGGCCATCGGTGGCAAAGCGAGTGCGCTCGCCGTCATCGAAGCGGCCGTCGGTGCCGACTCGCCAGAACCAGGCTGGGTCCGCCTGGAAACGGCGAATGATGCGCCAGCCGGCATAAGTGGCATCCGTGAAATCCACGTTCTGGGTCGGGCTGAAACTGGCGAAGCGGCTGCGGTCGTCGCCGCCGACGTAGAGCAATGACTGCCAGCGCTCGCTATCGAAATGAAGCGACGCGCCGTAGACGTCGCTGCGCCCGCCGTCGGTCGGATTGAAGGCGGCTTCCCGATCGACCCGACCGGCCTGCAGATCGGCCAGCGGCAGGTAGCCGGGCGCCCCGAAGTCGCGCCGGCTGGCATGGGCCTGAATCCGCAGATGCCCTTCACCAAGGTGGGTAACGTGGTTGCCGAAGGCGGAGAAATGCTCCTCGAACTGGTTATTCCGGAATCCGTCCGAGTCTCCCGCATGGAGCACGCCGAACGGCCCGTCGCCGCCCAGCGTCAGCGTACCCTCGAGGCGTGCGAAGCGGCCGCCGGCAAGCCGCGCCCGGTCATGCTCGGCGTCCGTCCGCGTGATGATGTTGATCACCCCGGCCTGAGCGAAGTTGCCGTAGGCGGCGGAGAACGGCCCCTTGATCACTTCGATGCGCTCGATCATCGCCGGCACCAGCCAGCCGATGTCGCCCAGCCCGTGCGCCCGGCCATTCGGCTGATTGATCGGCACACCATCGATCTGGATCGCCACGTCGGTACTGTGCCCTCCCGTGAAGCCGCGGATACCAAGATCATCCCCGATCGCTCCCTGCCCGAGGCTGCGCACCGTCACGCCCGGCGTGGTGCGGAACAGATCGACCACGTTATTGGCGGCCTGACGTTCGATGGCCTCCCGGTCGATGATGCTGCTGTCCACCGGTTGCTGGTCGACAGCGTCGCCGAGCGAAGTCGGTCCTGCCGCCTCGCCCGTGACGCCGATTTCGGGCAGGCTCAGCGGTTCGTGGGCGATGGCCGACAACGGCGCCATCGCCAGTAGCAAGGCCGGCATGAATCGCATCGAGTCACTTTTTCTGTTTGTTCCCTGCAAAGCACTACGCTGCCGGGCAATCGAGGGATGCGCGTCCGTACTCGGTCGTTGGCACGTAAGCCGCCCATGATGCGAATTTTTCTTGCCGGTCTGTTCGTGCTTCTGGCGACATCGGTGTTCGGCGGCGAACCCTATCGCCCGGACAACCCGGACGCCGTCCTTGCGCGGGTCACGCCGGCCTCCGATCCCGGGGCGGCCCGCCTGTCGCAGCTGCGCAAGTCGCTGGATCAGTCGCCCGAACGCCTCGGCCTCGCGGTGGAATACGCCCGTGCCGCGATCGAGCAGTCGCGCGCGACGGCGGATCCGCGCTACCTCGGCTATGCCCAGTCGGCGCTGGCACCCTGGTGGGACCGGGCAGACCCACCGGACCCGGTCCGCCTGCTCCGCGCGACCATCGCCCAGCGGCGGCATGAGTTCGGCCGCGCCATCGCCGATTTGGATGCCGTGCTGGCAGCCCAGCCCCAGCACGCCCAGGCGCGGCTGACCCGCGCCAGTCTGCACACCGTGCAGGCACGCTACGAGCCCGCGCTGCTGGATTGCGCCGCCCTGACCGGGCAGGTGCGGACCCTGATCGTGGCCGCCTGCGCCGCGCCGCCGGCCAGCCTGTCGGGATCGGCCCCGGCGGCACTGAATGCGCTGGAGAGCGCGCTGGCAGCCGACGCCTCGGTGAATGCCGGCACCCGCGTCTGGGCCCTGACCATCGCCGCCGAGATAGCCGATCGACTCGGCCGCGCCGATCTGGCCGCCGAACGCTTCGAGCAAGCGATTACCGCGGCCGACGGCGATGATCCCTATCTGCTGAACGCCTACGCGGATTTCCTGCTGGAACACGGCGAACCGGCGGCTGTGGTCCGGCTGCTGGCGGATCATCAGGCCATCGATGCCGCACTGCTGCGTCTGGCGATGGCCAACAAGCGCCTGGCGGAAAGCGGCAATGCCCAAGCAGCAAACCGATTCGAGAGTCAGCGCGACACGCTTGCTGCCCGCTTCGAGGCCGCACAGCGCCGCGGCGATACCGTGCACCGCCGCGAGCAGGCCATGTTTGAGCTGTATTTGCGCGAGCGGCCGGAACGGGCCCTGTGGCTGGCCCGCGCCAACTGGCGGGACCAGAAGGAACCGCTGGACGCTCGCATTCTGCTGGAAGCGGCGCTGGCGGCGAAGGCGCCCGCCGAGGCCGGGCCGGTGCGCCAGTGGCTGGAAGCACACTCGGTGGAAGCGCCGCGTTTGCGGGATCTTGCCGGCCAACTCGAAGCCATGGCGGACCCGGCATGATCCGGGGGCTGATCGTCACGGCGCTGGTTCTGGCCGCGGGGGCAGCGCTTGCCCACAAGCCCAGCGACAGCTATCTGCGGCTACAGGTTGACGGCGCTGCTATCGAGGGGCGCTGGGATATCGCGCTGCGCGACCTGCACGCCCTGGTCGGTCTGGATGGCGATGGTAACGGCGCCATCACCTGGCGGGAGTTGCAGACCCGCCGCCCGGCGGTGACCGAGGCGGCCATGGCCGGCCTGTCGATTCGGGCCGGGGAGGCCGGTTGCGGTTTGCGGGTGACAGACATGGCGGTGGTCGACCACGCCGACGGCACCTATGCCGCGCTCTCCCTGGCGGGAACCTGTCCGGCGCCGGTCCGGGAACTGACGCTGGATTACGATTTCCTGTTCGAGCTCGACCCGACCCATCGGGGCCTGGTGAACCTGACATTCGCCGGCACCCGCAGTGCCATTCTCTCGCCGGCGCAGCCGCGGGTGGTGTTCGAGCCCGACAACGCCGGCGCCGTTCGTCTTTTCTGGCGCTATCTGCGCGAGGGAGCCTGGCACATCTGGGCCGGCATCGACCATATGTTGTTCCTGGTCTGTCTGCTGTTGCCGGCCATGCTCACGCGCCTCGACGGAGTGTGGGTGCCGGTGGCTTCCGGTCGCCGGGCCTTTATCGACATTTTCAAGATAGTCACCGCGTTCACTCTGGCCCACGCCCTGAGCCTGACCGCCGCCACCCTGGACTGGCTGCGCCCGCCCACGCGCTGGGTGGAGGCGGGGGTGGCGGCCACCATCGTGTTCGCGGCCATCAACAATCTTCGGCCGCTAGTGCGGCTGGAACGGCTGTGGTGGGTGGCCTTCGGTTTCGGCCTGATCCACGGCGCCGGCTATGCCAGCGTCCTCGGCAGTCTCGGCCTGCCGGCCGGGGCCATGACCGTGGCGTTGCTGGGCTTCAATCTGGGTGTGGAGGGTGGCCAGATTCTGGTCGCGGCGCTGGTGATGCCGTTGGCCTTTGCCGCCCGCCGTCAGGACTGGTACCGCCACGGTATCGTGGTGCCTGGCTCGGTCATCATCGCGCTGCTGGGCGGCCTTTGGCTGGTGCAGCGACTGTTCAACCTGCGTCTGGAGGGACTGTGGTGAAACGACTCCTGGCTGCGGCCTGCCTGATTGTCCCGGTTGTGGCCGGCGCCCACGGCGCCGGGTTCGAGCGATTGCCGGATGTCGACACCGTGGCGCTTCGCTTCGCCTACGCCGTGGGTGAGCCCATGGCCGGGGCCCGCGTTGTCGTGACCACGCCGGCCGGCCAGGATCACCAGCGCGGCCAGACTGACGGCGACGGGCAATTCGCCTTCGTGCCGGATCGACCGGGAGACTGGACGGTGGTCGCCGATGACGGGCTCGGCCACGAGGTGCGGGCCGAGGTGGAAGTCGGTGGCGTTGCCGAGGGCGAATCGAGCGCCACGCCCGTCGCCGTCTCCCCGCGTGTGTTGCTGTACGCGCTGATCGGCAGCCTGGCGGTCAATGCAGGGTTGCTATCCTTCCTGCTGGCGCGGCGGCGGGCATGAAAAAGCCCACTGTGTGCGGCACACAGTGGGCTTGAATACACGCTTGTTGTCGCGTCGTTAGTTGACGATATCCCGCAGCGGCGTGTCGCCGTTACCGATTTCAACCGGTTCATCATCCGGCCCACCGAAAACTCGTGCGAGATCTGCCCGCAGCGCGTCCGGGTCGGTTACCGGCAGGGATTCATCATCCGGATCCTGATTGACGATCGCCGAAGCGCTGTTGCCCATCGGCTGCATCATGTCCGGGTTGTCGTTGAAGACATTGTTGTCGTCTCCGCCGCAGCCGGCAGCGATGGCCAGCGAAGCGACAGCAGCGATACCAAGAATTGTTCGTTGCATGATCAACTCCCCCTTACTGCATCATGGCCATGCCCGGGTTTGTCGCGCCGGGAATGGGAGTATCGAGGTAGGGGAATTCATTCAGGTAATCGTCACGGTTCGGCAGGGCTCCGTCGTTGACGATGCCGCCGTCGACTACTGTGGGCTCCGGACCACTGACGTCGCAGGTCTGCAAGCTATTGTCGCCCGTCAGGGCGCCCTCGGCGACTGTCAACTCGATGTCGACGACGTCGTCATAGGGCCGGCGACCGTTGGGAAAGCCGAACAGGTCGCAGGCCAGGAAGCCGAGACTGTTCTGCTGTGCAAGCTGCGGCGCCGGTCCACCCGGAAATGCCGTGTTCAGACGCAGCATTTCGCCGCCCAGCGTGATTTCCTCCGCGTTCGCGTCCGTAATGGCCTGCGGCTGAGTGAAGTTGGTCGGCGTCCCGTTGACGTCGGTACGAATGCCGGTCACGAAAGCCGCAACCAGGTCGAGACGTGGCGTTTCCGGTGGTGTCACGCCGAACAGGGAGTTAACCAATGCCGGGAGCGTCGGGTAGAGGACGAAATTGGCGAAGTTGGCCAGATCGTCCTTGGGCTCGCTGTTATTGAATGCATCCTTCTGGTCAAGGCCGATGACCACTTCGTTGACCAGCGGGCTTCCCAGGCGAGACACCTGCGTGAAGGCGCCCCCCGATACCGATGGCGTGTCCACGGTGGGGTTCGGTCTCTGGACCTCGGCCTGCGGAATACTTGCCGTGGTCCAGGCCCCGATTACGGGCTCACTGCCATTGGTCAGACAGCTGCTATGGACCTCAAGGGCGAGCGAAGTAATGTTCTTGTCGGCGATGATGTTCTCGCCGCCATCGCGATCGCCCAGCGGGTTGGCCGAGTTGATGCGGTCGAAAACCTGCCCGAGGTTGACGACAAACCCCTCCTGGCGCTGCCCGACAAAAACCCTGCCTGGCATGTTGCAGTTGGGGATGTTGACTTCAAAGATGTGATTTCCAGCGTATGCCGGGTAGTCCGGGATTGTCTTCTCGCCGATATTGTCGACCGGCTTGCGGAAGGTGGAATCGCCCGACATCGTTTCCGTTATAGCGCTGGAAGTACCAGTCTTGCGATCGCCTTCGATGAGCGTGACGGTGTAATTCTCGATGACGTTGAGGCCGTCATTGTCGTCAACGCCCGGGCCTACGGGAGTGGCGTTCCCGGCCGGTCCGACATTGGCCAGCGGAATGGTAATATCGCTACCGTCCGGCCCGACCGGCAGTGAGGCATTGCGGTACTCGTTATCGAACTCGAAGCGGAAGGTCAGGTCCTCGACGGTGTCGCCGTCATTGTCGACATGGATCTCGTATCGAGCTTCCTCGTCCATGACGAAGTAGTTCGGGCCGCCGTAGGCATCCTGCAACGGCTGATAGTTTGCGATCAGTGTGACGTAATCATCACGTCCGTTCTCATAACTCCGGAACATGTAGAAGTCGGTGCCGTCGACCTTGGGCTTTTCCGTGATGAACGGTGCCTCGCGGTGACTGGAGGCGAAGGCCGCCGATCCCGCGGCCAGGGTGACGGCCAGCGTGGCCGCCGTCCCGATAATGGGGTGTGTTCGGTTCAGCATGAAGATGTGCTCCCTTCCTGTAGTGCCTGGCCAGGCTTGGCCCGCCCTTTTCACTCGCCATCGGAATGTCGGCGATACCAACCCCTACGTCTGCAGGATGGCGGCGGATTCAAGTAGTTGCCGAATCGACAAAAAAATGCCCGGCCACCGGGGCCGGGCAAACGAGTTTCGCGAGGTTGTCGCGAGGGGGATCAGAGGGCGATTTCGCCGTCGTCTTCACGCGAGATGACAACGGTGGCCGACCGGGGGCGGGCGCTGCCGCCGTCCGGCCAGTTGCCGCCCGGATGCTGGATGTTGACGAACATGGTGCGATAGTCGGGCGTCATCTCCACGCCGGTGACTTCGCAGCCCACCGGGCCGACGAAGAACCGCTTCAGGCTGGCCTGGGTGTCGGGGTTGACCGTGCGGTCGCCATTTAACTGGGCCGGAACCACGGCCAGCATCTGGTCGTTGGTGTCCGAGTCCAGTGGGGCGCCGTTGTCGGTCTGGATCCAGAGCACGCCGCGCTTGTCGAACCACAGGCCGTCCGGGCTGCCGAATTCGTTGTCCAGCGTCAGGCCGGAGATGTTGAAGCTCGGATCCGCGTTGGCGTTGGAACCGAAGACGAAGATATCCCACACGAAACCGGTGGCGGCGGGGTTGTCATCATTCTCGGCAAGCCGGATGACGTGACCGTGGGTGTTCGGACCGCGCGGGTTCGCGGCATCGGTCTGGTCAGGGCCGCGGTTGGTGTTGTTGGTCAGCGTGAAATAGATCTCGCCGGTATTGGGATCGGTGGTGGACCACTCCGGGCGGTCCATCGGGGTGGCGCCCAGCACATCCGCCGCCGTGCGGGTGTTGACCAGGACATCCGCCTGGCTGACGAAGTCACTGGCCAGCGCCGGGTTGCTGTCGTAGTCGAGCGGCAGCCATTCGCCGCTGCCGTCCGCGTCGAGGCGGGCAACGTAGAGCGTGCCGTTGTCCAGCATGTTGGGGTTGGGCTGGGTGGGGTCCCAGGCTTCGGCGGTGACGAACTTGTACATGTATTCGCCGCGGGCGTCGTCGCCCATGTAGAAGGCAATGGGGCGGCCGTCCACGATGCGGCCCGGTTCCGCGCCCTCGTGACGGAAGCGGCCCATGGCGGTGCGCTTGACGGGCGTAGCCGCGGGATTGAACGGATCAATTTCCACCAGCCAGCCGAAGGTGTTGGCCTCGTTGCGATAATCGCTGGCGGCGTTCGGGCCGCTCGGCGTCGTATTGAAGCGGGCGAACTCGCCGTTCACTTCCGTGGGATCACCGGCAACATTGCTCCAGAGGTAACCGAATCCGGTAGCGGTCAGGCCGTAGCGGGCCTTGTCGCGCGGCGGGTTGGCTTCCGTGGTGATGAAGTAGCCCTGAATATTCTCTTCGCAGGCCAGGTAGGTGCCCCACGGCGTGAATCCGCGGCCGCAGTTGTTGACGGTGCCGCGGGTGGTCATCCCCGAATTATCGTAGGCGGTGACCATGAACTCGCTGCCGGCGGCCGGGCCGGACAGCAACATGGGCGTGGCCGCAGTGATGCGGCGATTGAAGCCGCCCTGGATCACGCCCCAGTTGCGGTCGGTGCCCTGGGCTATTTCCACCACGCTTACACCATGCGCGTTGATATCCTTGCGCACCTCGTCGGTATCTGTGGGCGCGCCGTTCATGTCCGTGGCGCGACCATCGCCGGCGAACAGCGTGGCGTTGGAGTATTCGTGGTTGATGACCAGCAGGCCGCGGGTGGAGCTGTCCGAGCGTTCCGGCAGCGGAAAGAAGGTCATGCCGTCGTGGTTCGAGCCGATCTGCTGGGCCTGTTCGGCGGCCGTGTTGCTGCCATCGCCGGCATAAGCCGGGAAGCTGCCGGTGAACGGCGTGCCCCAGGGGATCAGAACCTGCATCCGATAGCCGTCCGGAATGGATACGGCATCGGCGCTGGAGCCGGCAACGGAGTTGAATGAAAGGCCGGGCGTGGCTGCGTTGCCGCCGCCGTTCGAGTCGCCGCCACAGGCAGACAGGCCGGCGCCGGCGAAGATGGTGGTGGCGGCCAGGCTGAGCCCGCCTCGCAGCGTATCGCGGCGTGACACGCGGGCCTCGAGAATCTGGTTGAAATGCGGGCTGCTGCTATTTGACAGCGAGCCTTCCATCTCCTTGATGGCGTCCGGATCGGTAATGGTTGGGCGATTGCGGGTCATGGTTGGCACCTCTGGCTTGCATTGGCTGGCTTGGGTCCGGCTCAAGCTAGCCAACCGACATGACCATCACGTTGAGGTTTGCTGACATTGGCATGACAGCCGTGCCCGGCGTGGCAGCGGGAATGGGCTACCGCCGGCGTTCGACACCGTAATTGGATAAAAGAAAGCTTATTAAGAAGATATCAAGTATTAATAGAGCTAATGTTGCCGGGGGGTGCGGATTCGTAGAAAATGGCCGGCCTTTCCGCCAGCGGGCACAGGGTAACCATGACCAAACGACGAGAACTCGCGGACGCCATCCGGATTCTGGCGATGGACGCGGTCCAGGCCGCCAATTCCGGTCACCCCGGCATGCCCATGGGCATGGCCGACATCGCCGAAGTTCTCTGGAACGATTTCATGCGGTTCAACCCGGCCAATCCCGACTGGCCTGACCGGGATCGCTTCGTCGTGTCCAATGGCCACGGCTGCATGTTGCAGTACGCGCTGCTGCATCTGAGCGGTTACGATCTGCCGTTGCAGGAAATCAAGAATTTCCGTCAGCTGCATTCGAAAACGCCGGGTCACCCGGAATACGGCATCACCCCCGGGGTGGAAACCACCACCGGGCCGCTGGGGCAGGGGCTGGCCACGGCCGTAGGCATGGCGCTGGCCGAAGCGCGGCTGGCCGCCGAGTTCAATCGCGACGGTCTGAATCTGGTCAACCACTGGACCTATTGCTTCGCCGGCGATGGCTGCCTGATGGAGGGCATTTCGCACGAGGCCTGCTCGCTGGCCGGCCATCTGGGCCTGGGCAAGCTGGTGGTGTTCTACGACGACAATGGCATCTCGATCGACGGCGAAACCGCCGGCTGGTTCACCGATGACACCCCCAAACGCTTCGAGTCCTATGGCTGGCAGGTGGTGCGCAATGTCGACGGCCACGACGCCGAGGAAATCAAGACCGCGATCGAAACCGCCCGCAAGAATACCGATCAGCCCACTCTGATCTGCTGCAAGACCGTGATCGGCTGGGGCTCGCCCAACATGCAGGGCACCGCCGGCGTGCACGGCGCGGCACTGGGTGATGACGAGGTGGCCCGGGTGCGCGAGAAACTGGGCTGGTCCGACGAAACCCGTTTTGCCATCCCCGATGCGATCTACCAGGCCTGGGACAAACGCAGCAAGGGGGCGGAGCTGGAAAAGGCCTGGCGCGCGCTGCACGAACAGTACAAGGCCGCCAACCTGCAGGCCGCCACCGATTTCGATCGCCGGATGGCCGGCGAACTGCCGGCCGACTGGGCAAGTGTGGCCGACGAGATCGTCGCTGCGACCCAAGCTAACGGCAAGGACGACGCCACCCGCAAAGCCTCCAAGGCGAGCATCGGTGCATTTGCGGCCCACCTGCCGGAACTGCTGGGCGGCTCGGCTGACCTGTCCGGCTCGAACGGCACCGACTGGAGCGGCCACCAGCCGATCAAGGCCGGCGATTTCAGCGGCAACTACCTGTACTATGGCGTACGCGAATTCGGCATGACCGCCATGGCCAACGGCCTGTCACTGCACGGCGGCATCATTCCCTTCTGCGCCACCTTCCTGACCTTTTCCGATTACGCCCGCAATGCCGTTCGCCTGGCAGCGCTAATGGGCATCCGCAACGTGCTGGTCTACACCCACGACTCCATCGGCCTGGGTGAAGACGGCCCCACCCACCAGTCAGTGGAGCACGTGGCCAGCCTGCGGCTGATTCCGAATCTGGAAATGTGGCGGCCCTGCGACGACGTCGAAACCGCGGTGGCCTGGCGGCATGGGCTGGAGCGCCGCGACGGCCCGGTAGCGCTGGCGCTGACCCGGCAGAGTGTTCCCCATGAATCCCGCAGTGATGAGCAGGTGGCGGCGATTGCCCGTGGCGGCTATGTGCTGTTCGAGCCGGACAGCGACCCGGAAGCCATCGTGATTGCCACCGGCTCGGAAGTCGGCCTGGCAATGGCCGGCGCGCGGGCGCTGGCCGAGGAAGGCCGCGCGGTGCGCGTCGTGTCCATGCCCTGCGTGGAACGCTTCGACGCCCAGGATCAGGGCTATCGCGAGTCGGTGTTGCCGCCGGGCGTAACCCGTCGATTGGCGGTCGAGGCCGGGGTGACCGAAAGCTGGCACCGCTTCGTGGGCGACGCTGGCCGGGTCATGGGGGTGGATACCTACGGCGAGTCGGCGCCCGGCCCGGTGGTCTACGAATATTTCGGCCTGACCGAGGCCGGCGTGGCGAACGCGTTGCGCGAACTTTTCTAAAACAACAGGCGCGGGTAGTCCCGCGCCGGCACAGGACTCAAGGAGAGACAACGGCATGGCAGTGAAAGTTGGCATCAACGGCTACGGACGAATCGGCCGCAACGTATTGCGCGCGCTGTATGAAGCGGGCCGTACCGACGAAATCGAGATCGTGGCAATCAACGATCTGGGCGATGCGGAAACCAATGCGCATTTAACCAAGTACGACACCGCCCACGGCCCGTTTCCGGGCACCGTTTCGGTGGAGGGCGACAGTCTTGTGGTCAATGGCGACCGCATCAAGGTGCTGGCCGAACGCGATCCGTCGAAGCTGCCCTGGGGTGAACTCGGGGTGGATGTGGTGCTGGAATGCACCGGCCTGTTCGCCAAGCGTGACAAGTGCCAGCCGCATCTGGCGGCCGGTGCCAAGAAGGTGGTGATTTCGGCGCCCGCCGGTAACGATCTGCCGACCATCGTCTACGGGGTGAATCACGACAGCCTCACCGCCGATGACGACATCATTTCCAACGCCTCCTGCACCACCAACTGCCTGGCGCCGCTGGTCAAGCCGCTGCAGGACAGCATCGGCATCGTGCACGGGCTGATGAACACCATTCACTCGTACACCAATGATCAGGTGCTTACCGACGTGTATCACTCGGACCTGCGCCGGGCTCGTTCGGCCACCCAGAGCATGATTCCGACCAAGACCGGTGCGGCCGCCGCGGTGGGCCTGGTGTTGCCGGAACTCAACGGTAAGCTGGACGGTTTCGCCGTGCGGGTGCCGACCATCAACGTGTCGATGGTGGACCTGACCTTCACGGCCGCCCGCGACACCAGCGTCGACGAGGTGAATCAGGTACTCAAGTCGGCGTCGGAAGGCGCGCTCAAGGGCATCCTGAACTACAGCGAGGCGCCGCTGGTGTCGCAGGACTTCAACCATGATCCGGCCTCGTCCACGGTCGACGCGCCGCTGACCAAGGTAATCGACGGCCGGCTGGTCAAGGTGCTGGCCTGGTATGACAACGAGTGGGGTTTCTCCAACCGCATGCTCGACACCACGCTGGCGCTGATGCGCGCCTGAACGCACGCGGGGTATAAGCCATGCTACGGATGAGCGACATCGATCTGGCCGGCAAGCGGGTTCTGATCCGTCAGGACCTCAACGTGCCGGTGGACGAGCAGGGCCGGATTACCTCCGAAGCCCGTCTGCGGGCTTCGCTGCCGACCCTGCGCAGCGCGCTGGATGCCGGCGCCAGCGTGCTCGTGATGTCGCATCTGGGGCGGCCGAAGGAGGGCAAACCGGACGCCGCAAACAGCCTGGCCCCCGTGGCGGCATGGCTATCGCAGGCGCTGGGTGTTGATGTTCCGCTGGTCACCGACTGGCTCGACGGTGTCGACCTGCCGGCCGGCGGCATTGCCCTGTGCGAGAACGTGCGGTTCAACGTCGGCGAGAAGGCGAACGAAGAAGGTCTGTCGCGGCGCATGGCCGCCCTGTGCGACGTCTACGTCATGGACGCCTTCGGTACCGCTCATCGGGCCCAGGCCTCCACCGAGGGCGTGGCCCGGTTTGCGCCGACCGCCTGCGCCGGGCCATTGCTGGCCCGGGAAATCGATGCCCTATCCGCCGCGCTCGAAAATCCGAAGCGGCCGCTGGTGGCCATCATCGGCGGGTCCAAGGTCTCCACCAAGCTGGAGCTGCTGGAGAACCTGTCCGACGTGGCTGATCAGCTGATTCTCGGTGGCGGCATCGCCAATACCTTTCTGGCCGCGGCCGGCTTCGACGTGGGTGCGTCACTGCACGAAGCCGATCTGGTGGATACCGCCCGCCGCATCCAGCAGAAGGTGGAGGCCGGCGGCGGCAACATTCCGCTGCCCACGGACGTCGTGTGCGCAACCGAGTTTTCGGTCGAGGCCCACGCCCAGGCGCGGGCAGCTGGCGACGTGGAAAGCGACGAGATGATTCTCGACGTGGGCCAGCAGACCCGGTCCCGCTTCGCGGCGATTCTGGCAAGCGCCGGCACCATCGTCTGGAACGGTCCGGTGGGCGTGTTCGAGTTCGACCAGTTCGGTGGCGGCACCCGCTCGCTGGCCGAGGCCGTGGCCGACAGTCAGGCCTTTTCGATTGCCGGCGGCGGCGACACCCTGGCCGCGATCGAGAAGTACGATATCGAGGCCGACATTTCCTATATCTCCACCGGTGGTGGGGCGTTCCTCGAGTTTCTCGAGGGCAAGACCCTGCCCGCCATCGCCGCCCTGGAGGCGCGCAGCGCCGGTTAGCGGCGGTGGCCGGGGTGAGCTGCCCGGGTTGCCGAACGGCAGCGGGGTTGCTGTATCCTTGCCGGCTTCATGCGAGATAGCCCCTGGTTTGCAACCGAGTAACCCCTGATATGACCACCCGATTTGACGGCTCCGACGCCTACGTTGCCACGGACGATCTGAAGATGGCGGTCAATGCCGCCGCCACCCTCCAGCGGCCTCTGCTGGTCAAGGGCGAGCCCGGCACCGGCAAGACCATGCTGGCGCAAGAGGTGGCCGCGTCGCTGGGCAAGCCACTGTTCGAGTGGCACATCAAGTCGACCACCAAGGCGCAGCAAGGCCTCTACGAATACGACGCCGTGTCGCGGCTGCGCGATTCGCAGCTCGGCGACGACAAGGTGCACGATATTTCCAACTACATTCTCAAGGGGCCGCTGTGGGAATGTTTCGAGTGCGACGAGCAGCCGGTGCTGCTGATCGACGAGATCGACAAGGCCGACATCGAATTCCCCAACGATCTGCTGCGCGAGATCGACCGGATGGAGTTCTACGTCTACGAGACGCGCAAGACGGTCAAGGCCAAGCAGCGGCCGATCATCGTGATCACCTCGAACAACGAGAAGGAGCTGCCGGACGCGTTCCTGCGCCGCTGCTTCTTCCACTACATCACCTTCCCGGACAAGGAGACGATGCAGGCCATCGTCGACGTGCATTTCCCGGGCATCAAGAAGAAACTGCTGGCCGAGGCGATGGACCTGTTCTTCGATCTGCGAGAGATTCCGGGCCTGAAGAAGAAGCCCTCGACCTCGGAACTGCTCGACTGGTTGAAACTGTTGCTGGCCGAGGATATTCCGGCGGAAACGCTGCGGTCGGCGGACGTCAAGCAGTCCTTGCCACCGCTCTATGGCGCGCTGCTCAAGAACGAGCAGGATGTACACATGTTCGAGCGCCTCGCCTTCATGTCGCGGCGGCAGTAGTGGGACACATTTAACGGCAAGGGCCGCAGAACACGCGAAGCGTTACAGCGCTTGTATCATCGACTTTGCGGCCTTTGCGTATTTTGCGGTTAGCGTTTCTATGCTGACGGAATTCTTCTACGAACTGCGGCGCGGCGGACTCAAGTGCTCGGTCATCGAGTACCTGACTCTGCTGGAGGCGCTGGACGCCCGGGTGGCCTACGGCAGCCTCGACCAGTTCTATTACCTGTCCCGCGCTACGCTGGTGAAGGACGAGACCCAGTTCGACCGCTTCGACCGGATCTTCGGCGAGTACTTCAAGGGAATCGAGAACGCGGCCGGCGAGCTGTTCGAGGACATTCCAGAAGACTGGCTCAAGCGCATGGCCGAGCTCGAGCTCAGCGAGGAGCAGAAGGCGCAGATCGAAGCCATGGGCGGCTGGGAAGCCCTGATGGAAACGCTCAAGAAGCGGCTGGAAGAACAGACCGAGCGCCACGAGGGTGGCAACAAGTGGATCGGCACGGCCGGCACCTCACCGTTTGGCGCCTACGGCTACAACCCCGAGGGCATCCGCATCGGGCAGGACGGCTCGCGAAACCGCAGCGCGGTGAAGGTATGGGACAAGCGCGAGTTCGCCAACCTGGATGATTCGCGCGAGATCGGTACCCGCAACGTCAAGATGGCTTTGCGGCGGCTGCGCCGGTTTGCCCGTGAAGGAGCCGCCGACGAGCTGGACCTGGATCACACCATCGACTCCACCGCCCGAAACGCTGGGCTGCTCGATATCCAGTGGCGGCCCGAACGCCACAACGCGGTCAAGATTCTGCTGTTCTTCGACGTGGGTGGGTCGATGGACCCGCATGTACGGGTGTGCGAGGAACTGTTCTCCGCGGCGCGCATGGAGTTCAAGCATCTCGAATACTTCTACTTCCACAACTTCCTTTATGAAGGCGTGTGGAAGGACAACCGCCGGCGCCGCAGCGAGAAGATTTCCACCTTCGATGTGCTGCACAAGTATCCGTCCGACTACAAGGTGATCCTGGTCGGCGATGCCACCATGAGCCCCTACGAGATCGCCTACCCGGGCGGCAGCGTCGAGCACTGGAACGAGGAAGCCGGGGCTGTATGGCTGCAGCGGCTGCTCGAGGTCTACCCGAAGACCGTCTGGCTCAATCCCGAGCCGGAAAAACACTGGTCCTATACCCCGTCGATCCAGATGACGCGGGAGCTCATGGGGGACCAGATGTTTCCCATGTCCCTCGAAGGCCTGGACCGCGCCACCTCCTACCTGACCCGGTAGCGTCGAATGGCCGTGGAGGCTGGTAAGCTCTTCTAGCCGTCCGCCGTATCGGGCGTTCCGTCAATAACAAGGAGGGGATCATGAGTACATCCATGATGGCGCTGGCAGGATTTGCTGCCTGGACGCTCGCATTCATCATCGTCACCATCGGTTACCGGGGTATTCGCGTTCTCACGGGTCAGTTGAAGGCTGATGCCTGGACGCGCGGCCGGGCGGTGGAAGATCCGCCCGTGGTCAAACGTCTCAACGATGCGTTCGCCAACTGCCTGGAGATGCTGCCGATCTTTGCCGCGGTGGTCCTGGCCGCTGCAGTGGCAGGGCAGTCTGCCGTCACCGACGGGCTGGCCATGATCTTCCTGGCGGCGCGTATCGGTCAGTCGGTGTCGCACATCGTCTCGGTGCATCACTTGATGATTTTCTTCGTGCGGTTCCCGCTGTTCCTGGTGCAGGTGGGCATTCTCGTGATCTGGTTGCACGGGCTTCTGCTGGGCTAGCGGTGTCGACTTCCGAGCCGCAAGCGGGGCGGCGCCGTAAGCCGTGATGCCGCGCCCGCGCGGGACCGCCGGCATTCTGGCCACCATGCCCACTCTGGTGGGCATGGTGGCAGTCGCTCTGTTGGCCGGAAACGCCTGGATGGTCACGGCGGCCCGACCGCACGTCTACGCCGACGCCGGCACCATCCCGGCCAATCGCGTCGGTCTGGTGCTGGGGACCAGCCCGTATACCCGTTCGGGAGAGCGCAACCAGCTTTTCCGGCACCGGATCGAGGCGGCGTCGGCATTGTTTCACGGCGGCAAGGTTGAACATCTGCTGCTGTCCGGCGCCAACCCTGACGACACCTACAACGAACCGCGCAAGATGTACCAGGCGCTCATCGAGGCCGGCGTGCCCGGGGATGCGATGACGTTCGACTTTGCCGGCTTCCGGACACTGGATTCCATGATCCGGGCACGGGAGGTTTTCGGCCTGGATAATGTGACCGTGATCTCGCAGCGTTACCACTGCTATCGCGCCGTCTTTCTGGGCCGTCACCGCGGGCTTGCAACCATCGCCTACGCCCATCCGCAGCAGGATGAACGCCAATCCTTGCGGGTGGAGGCGCGCGAGTATCTCGCGAGAATGGCGGCCCTGTTCGATCTTTACGTGCTGGGCACGGGGCCCAGATTTCTCGGCGAGCTGCGCCAGCTACCGCCGGACTCTGATATTGCCGAGGACGAAAAAAGGGCAGTTATGTAGTTAACAAAACCAAACAAGGCTGGTAGGGTTTAATCTCGATCCAATAAGGGGAGATCGGGATGAGTCAGGCTGATTACGATATTGCTCATCTGCGCCACCAAGGGCAGGACATAATCATCGTGCCCGTCGAAGATGTCTTCGAGAATTACACGCAAGACGAACAGATGGAATTGAGAGACTCGCTACAGTTCTACGCTCAGGACGCAGACCTACGCGGGACTGTCTGCATCGTCTGGCAGCGCGGGAATAGGCTTCGCTTCCTTGCCCCGAAGCCTTGGTGGCCGTTCTTTGAGAGCATCGATATGCACTTTGTAAGAGCCAACATCAATAGGCGTCTTACTTGTCGCAGTGGGTAGCGGCCCTGGCGCCTTGTACTTATCCGGCTGCCTTGGGAGGCGGCTCCAACTAATTATCACCATATTGCGGTAACTCCACGAAAAAGCCCGCCTATTTGGCGGGCTTCTCTTCTTCCTGTTTGGGCTTGTGTGGTTTGGGCGGGGTATTGAGCATGCGGCGCAAAATCTCGTCCATGCGCCTTTGTTGTGCCTGATTTTGGTTCACACCTAACCCTCGATCTCGCGTTGAACTGACCAATTTTCTGGCGTCGATATTCTAAGCCCAGGATTACCTAATGCACCATCTAGTTGGAGTAATCCCTTGCCCCGGGCACTTTCCCCATCATAGGTGATAAGCGCATCGGCTCCGTTCCGAATCGCTGTTGCAACGATAACTGCGTCTGCTGGCTTTAGGATGCCGTGCCTTCTCGCAAGCTCGGCAGCATCAGAACACACGGAGAAATCCGCATTCCTCTTAAGCACATATGGTTCGTCAAACCACCGTTCGATAAGCGTATTTTGGCGTTCTTGGGTTGCGCCGTCGCTTGCAAGGTCTTTTAGGTAAAGGGTTTCAGCGATACTCAAAGTCGATACAGCAATCTCAAGGTCGCCTTGAACGGCTTTGTTAACCATAGGGATCAGCGCACCATAGCGCGATTCCGATCTTTGGATCGCGTCTATGATCACGCAAGTGTCCCAAGCTATTAGAGTTTCGGCCATCCCTCTTCGCGTAGCTCTCGCACTAAATCTTCGGAACTCTTCTCGCCGAACGTTATGCCTTCGTTGTGCAGTTCCGATAACCCAGAAGGCTCATCAGGCAGTGGCTTCCAGCCTTTCACCTTGACGCGAAGCGGCCTGCCGAACCTTGAGTACTTGGCCTCACCAAATACACGCACCCGATGCGTAATCAATCCGCCGATGGTTTCAGCTTCTTTAGGATCGAAAACACACGTTACGGGAGCGCTATTGATCCTTTCATAAATGCAAAACTCAGAGGTTCCGCCATGTACCGTAATCTTGCCAAGCCTGCCCTCAAGATCCGTCAAGACGGTACGCTCGCTTTTCCCTTTTACCTTGTCAGCTGAAGCTGCGACTCGCTGCGTAACTCGCAAGGGCTCTTCGCGATCGGGGGTGCTGTAAACGATAGACCCGACTGAATCGTCAAGCACACTAACGATCGATTTCGCCCGGGTCAGGTTGAGATCGTTAAATCCTCGCGGCCGTTCATCAGGCTGAGATTCCAGATTAGACATGCCATCTAAGAATAGACCAATGCTTTCTGCCGATGCCGGTTCTTTTCCGAATAGTTCTATACTTAGCGGGCTATTATGAGAAGCCTCGCCTATGTACCATTTTGAAGAATCGGGATGTAGGTCACGCAGCACAGATAAGGTATTTTTGACGATCTTAACGAAAGAGTCGGCACTAATAGTGTCGCTCTCTCCGTCTAGTGTGATCTTGACGCTGTGCTTCGACATGGCGATAAGCCAGCCATTACTAGACCGCTTGTTGTGCGGTCACGGGCTCGCGATAGAAAAGACGTCTCCCCTGGATACCTTTAAGAACCATATCAGCTCTCTCCGCATCACTAAAGCCATTTGCCGCTCGATAATTCCAACGGAAATCGAACTCGCAGGCGTAGCGCTTTAGGTGCTGCTCGCCTACGTGGTGGAACGTGCCGACCAGCCCACGCTTGAGCAGACTGAAAAAGCCCTCAATCGTGTTCGTATGAATCTGACCGCGCACGTACTCGTTGATTCCATGGCTGACCACGCCGTGACTGGCGTATTCACGGCCAACCTTCGTGTACTGGCTGGCCTCATCCGTCATCAGGTTCGCTTCCGCGTCCACCTGCTCGCGCATGATCGGCGCTAGCGTCTTGGCGTTTACGGCCGGCACATGGAAGCTGCGGGCCTTGCCGCCACGCTCAACCAGCGTGAACACCTTCATCTTATGGTGGTAGCCGCGCCCCTTCTTGCCCTGCTGGCGTTTCTTCTTCCCAAGTCCGCCCCAGAAGGTTTCGTCAGCCTCGACGGTGCCGCCACCGCCGCCCATGGGGCCGTGTTCCTCGCGCATGGCTTCGCGCAGGCGATGGGTCATGAACCACGCCGTTTTGTAGGTCACGCCCAGCATGCGGTGAAGCTGGTGGCTGGATACGCCTTTCTTGCTCGCCGCCATCAGGTGCGCGGCCATCAGCCACTTGTTCAACGGGACGCGGCTGCGCTCGAACACGGTTCCTACCGTGACGGTGAACTGCTTGCGGCAGTCCTTGCACTTGTACACGCCAGGGCGTGCCGTCTTGGCCTTGAGCTTGTAGGCGTTGCCCTCAACCCCGCAGTGCGGGCAGACCGGGCCGTGCGGCCAGCGCAGGTTCTCAAGGTACTCGCGGGCCTTTTCTTCGTCTTGAAACTGCGGCTGGGTCAGGTCACACATGGATATTCCTCCTATGTGTTAATCCTGACTCATCCGGTTGGTTTTGTCAAGTATATAAGCCCCGAAAAAAGGGCGCCGACCCTGAAGCCGGCGCCCGAGTAGGCCCGATTGGCTGATGCGTCAGAACGTGTAGCGCATGAACACGTTCACGAAATCGCGATCCTCCAACAGATTATTGGTGTAGCCACCGCCGCGTACGCCATTCGGCACGTCTGGCCCTGCATTGGTGTCCAGGCCGCCCCAGAAGGCGGTGTAGGACAGGCCCGCTTCCCAGGCGTCCAGGTACTCTGCAGTCAGGCCGAGCGACGCCTGCTTGGTACCTTCCATGTGATTGCGTATCGGTGTGGGGCTGTTGCCGTTCACGTCATGGAAGAAACGCAGGCTCGGGGTGAGATTGAAGCGGTTCAGGACGTTCTGGTAGCGCAGCGCCAGTGCCAGCCGATAGCCCCAGGAATCGGCATCGGCGTAACCTTCAGGATCCTGCGCCGGGGTGCTGGTAACCGCCGCCGCAGCCGCCGTTTGATTTGGCACGTACGTAGCTGGCGCATCTAGTGGTAGTTCATCGGTATCGGGCATGCCGGAGACATGCATGCCGGCGAACTCCGCGAGCATGATGGTCTGGTTGGCGCCGGTCCAGTTGGGCCCCAGGATCTTGGTAAACGAGATGTCCCACTGGTAGACGTCACGACGGATATATCCGTCGAAGCGTCGGCCGGGCGCGAACTGAGTATCGGTGAACTCGCTGTAGGTAGTGAACTGCACACCCGGCGGTTCCGAAGTATCGGCGCCCAGCGCGAACAGCAGAATATCGACATCATCTACCTGTAGCGGCTGATCCTGCTTGACGCTGAATTCGCCCTGGACCGCAACATTCGCGAATGTCAGGTAGCTGTTGAAGCTCAGGCCGTAAAGCTTGATGTCCTCGGGGTAGTCGAGAAGGAAGCGACCGCTGCCGGTAATCGGCAGGTTCCTGTCGATCATCCCGTCGCCGTTCGTGTCGAGTGGTACGAACGTGTCGACGGTGCGGCCGCTGATCAATGGCAAGCGGCTATGATAATTCATGGCATACAGGGACAGATCGGTGCTGTTGAGCCATTCCAGATAGAAACTCAACCGCCCCCCGTACTGGCCGCTGTCGGAGGGCTCATTCGGGGCCAGGCCGGGTATGTTGGTGCCGCCGGGTGCTTCGCCCATGCCGGGCGGGCAGGTGCCGCCGGCCGTGATCGAGGGCGTATTCTCGTTGCAGCGGCCGAATCCGATCATGGCATCCGTGCCACCGGCGCCCACGAAATCGGTGGTCGAGAAGAAGGTGCCGGCCGGGTCGGGAATGGTTTCTTCCCATTCAAATTGGTAGAACGCTTCGAACGACACGGTATCTGTCAACGTTGTCGAAATCCAGGCGGCGTTGAACGGGCGGAAGATTTCCTTGACCTCGGCGCCCGGACCCCGTGCCTGTCGGGCATCAATCGGGACAATGCTATTGATACCGTTCTGGATGAAGGTCGACTCGCCCCAGTTGATTACCTGACGGCCGAGGCGGACGGAGACATAGCGGTCCGCTACGTCGAAGCCACCGAAGACGTAGAGATCAAACAGTTCCGCATCATTGGCGATCGCATCCTGCACTGCGCTGTTCTTGTTCGCCAGGAACGCGTTCGAGCGACTGCGACCCGGCCCGAAGTCCTCGGCCGGGAAAAAGTCGTCATCTTCCAGACGGGGGTCGTAGCGATAGTTGCCGCGCGCAAACACACCCCAGTCTCCCCGCTGGACCTTGAGTTCGCTGGAAAGCTTGATCTGAGAAAAGAATACGTCGCCAGATTCGTTAAACGCCTGGTTGGCGTCGTCACTGTTGACGGAGTAAGAGCCCTGTGTGCTGTTGGGGGCGCTGTTGCCGGGCACGTTGTTGGCCTTGCCGATCAGGTCCCGGTTCGGATCCTGCGTTCGCATGGCCAGGCCGGCCGTGACAGAACTGATCAGTTCGATATCGAAATCGTCGATTTCGTAGGTCAGCGCGTGGCCCGCGCCGGATGCGGCCAGCAACAAACTGCCAGCCAGCGTGGTAAACATTTGATGGCGATTCATGAGCAATCCCCTCCCGGTGCTTGTCGTTGTCATTTATCCGTTTCGGCTATCGGGTCGCGCGGCGCTGGATGTTGCGCGGATTGAAGTAGTTCTTGTCGTATTCGACGGTGGAATCCCAGAAAGCCTCCTCCTCGTTGTTGAGGCCCAGAAGCAGATAGCGGCCGGAATCCAGGTCATAAGACGAGAGCATGACCGGCGCCATGAAGGGACGGTCGTAAAGCTGCACGGTGTGGCCCTCCATGACCCGCCAGAGTTCGCCACGCTGATCCCACTGGTCGGCGGCAACAATATTCCAGCTGTCCTCGTCGATATAGAAGCGACGCTTGGCATAGATGTGGGAGGTACCGTCCTTGACCGTGGCTTCGACCACCCACACACGGTGCAACTCGTAACGCATCAGGTCCTGGTTAGTGTGGTCCTCGTTGAACACGCTTTCGTAGGTTGGTGCCAGCTGAAGGTCGTAGCTGTTGTAGGGGACGTAGATTTCCTTCTTGCCGATCAGCTCCCAGTTGTAGCGATCGGTGGCGCCATTGAACATGTCGAACTGATCGTTCGTGCGCATGCCGTCGGAGTCGGTGCCGGGGTTGTCATAAGCCACGTTCGGAGCGCGCCGAATACGGCGCTGTCCCGGGTTGTACAGCCAGGCGCGGCGCGGTTCTTCCACCTGGTTGATGGTCTCGTGCACCAGCAAAATTTGCCCGGCGCTGCGTGGTGGCTCCAGTACAGTCTGTAGGAAGTAGATGGAGATGTTCTCAAGGTCGCTGGGTTCGATGCCCTGACGGTTGTAAGGGAACTTTGTCTCGATCAGCAGCTTGCTCAGGCGATAATCGTCACCCGGCTGGGTGACAATCTGGGCACTCGTGTACTTGACGTCTCCGCCCCGGTAGCGAAGTTTGTGATTCCAAACGGCAGCCTTGCCCGGATTACTGGTTTCCTCGATGAACGGAAATGGAATGCCCCCCGTCGCGCCGGCAATGCCTTCGCCATTCTCGATCAGTTCACCGTTTGTGGCGTTATCTGCAACGGCCTGGTATACCCACTCCGGGTCTGCGTAACTACGCCGCGTTTCGTAGACTGGCATCTTGTAGGTATCCGGCCAGCGCTGGAGCAGGGCGATCTGGCCGTCAGTGAGATGATCCCGGTGTTGGTCCAGATTGTCGGCAGTGATCACGAACCTTGGTTCGTCGCTCGGATAGGGATTGGCGTAACGGCCCTCTGCGCCGCCGAAAGCGGCCGGCGCAGTCGTCAGGCCGCCATCCCAGGCCGGGATCGTGCCGGCCTCGTTACCGGCACGCTCAGCGCCGGTCGGTGTCAGTTCGTCGCCGCCGAGTCGGGCGGCCTGTTCTGGTGAAACGCCTGCCAGCGCAGTTGTGCTGGCCACGGCAAGGTAGAAGCCGGCGACGCCGACTTGGCAGATATGTCTCATCTCCATCCTCCAGTTCGCGGTCTTGGCATCGGCGTTCGGCACCTCGTGACGGGCCCTGTTTGATGCCTCTGCGTAAAGCTTCTCGGTTATCGGCGGTCGGGCGATATTCCGAACCCCGGATCGGGCATTGCCACTCGGCCGCTATCAGTCACTGTCGCTCACCGTGATTGTCGTCAGCGTCGGGTCAGCATTGATTTGCTCCTCGGTAAAGCGGATTGAACGGTAGTCGCCCGCCGAGAATCGCGCCTGCTGATCGGCGAAGAAAGGTGACGTCGAATCGCTGGACTGCGAGTAGCTCAAAAGTCCAACGGCCTGCGGGCCGCTTTCACCGAATGACAGGCCAAAGTGCCAGCTGGTGCCGTTGTTACGCAGCCAACCATCGATGCCGGCCGTGGCCGACAGGCCGCCGGTATTGGCCACGGTTTCCTGGGGCGCGATCACCGGATACAGCGTATCCTGGGCCAGTGGAGATGCGCTCAACGAATTATCGTTGAACACGCCGCTGACCTCGCCATCACCGCCGGGCCATGGAATCGGCGCCCGCGTGGGAGCAAGGCTGGCGAAATCCAGGGGTGGGGCGTTGTTCGAGGGCAGCACGAACTGCACCTGGCCCAGCGGTGCGCCATAGGGAATGCCCGCGTTATCCAGTGCATCAAGCCCGGCTGCGAGTGCGCCCAGCATGGGGTCTTCAGCCAGGTCGGCCGGTGGGTCGGCAGGAGTCCGCGGGGTGTTGACCGGGTCAGCCGGGTCGAATGGCACGCTCAGGTCGCCAGGCAGCTGGTTGTCGTAATTGGCAATGAATACGCGAAAGACGTGGGCGCCCACGCTATCCAGATTGAACAGACCGTCCCAGCTTTCCAGCACGGCACAACCCTGATCGACCGATCGGCTGCCACCGGCCGTTGTCACCGGATCAGTGCCGATTGCCGCGCATCGGGTTCGCAGCGCATCGAGCACGCCGGTGACGCCGGGTTCGCTGTACAGAGCCCGGTTGGAATACAGCATGTCCATAAGCTCGGTGCCGTTGAACAAGCCGTCGTTGCCGGCCGGGGCTACCGCGCTGGGCCCGCTTTCGGTCGGGTTTTGCAGCATGTGCAGGCCCAATCGGGTACGAGGTCCCTGTTGCGTTTCAACCGGGCCATACAGCGGTGAGAAGCCGGTCAAAAATTCCTCCGGGTTGGTGGCCCAGTAGCTGTCATTGGAATTCTGGACGAAGTCGCTGCGGGTCAGCTTGGGCATGGCTTCGAACGGGGTGAGGAAATCCCGGCTGCCGGACTGCCAATCAAATAGTGAAGTGGTACCGGGAAGCACGACGAATCCCTGGCTGTAGGCCGCGCCAATCGTGGGATCGTTCGCGAGGTCGTTGCGGTAAGCGGCGATCGCTTGCGGTGAAAGATTCGGCACCGAGCTGCCATCGATGTAGAAGGCATTGCCCTGATCATCCGCATACATGGTGTTAACCCAGAGCGTGCCGCGGTTGTTGGCGAATACGGACTGGAACTCCTCGAGGTTGCGAGCCCGCCCCATGCCTAGCCATTGATCAATAATGTCGTCGGCACGGGCATTGGCGTCTCGGTAGGTGATAGCGGCCTGTACGCCGTTGAGCACGTCACCCCAGGCCGGGAATTCGGGGTTGATGAGATTGGCCGCGATCATCGGACCGTATTCGGAATAGTAGAAGTCCTTCTCCAGTGTCATGGTCTGCGGGCCGCCAGTCGCTACCTCGATGGTGAAGGTGCGCTTGGTGATGGGCCGCGCCTGGTCGTCCTTGATGTACGTCGTGCCGTTGCCTGCAGTCAGCCCCAGGACATAGGCAGTGAATCGATTGGACGTCGTGACCGTGTGGGTCCAGCCGAGATTTTCATTGAAGCCGATCTGCGGCAGCGGGTAGCCAATCAGGCCAGCCCCGACTACATCAATGACGTCCGGCACGGTCATATGGCTCTGCCAGAACCGGCGCGGGCCCTCGTAGGGGAAATGCGGATTGGCCAGCAGCGCGCCGCCTTCGGTCTCGGACATCTCACTGCCAATGCCCCAGCCGTTGCTGCCCATCGCCAGTGGCAGCTTGTCCAGCTGCTTCTCCAGGTCGATATCCGGCAGATTTTCCACGGACATGTCCGCGACCAGATTGCGGGCGGCGTCGACCTGTTGCTCGTTCATGCTCGACGTCATGACTGGCCGTGGCGAGGGGTCGACCCCCGGGGGTGCCGCCGCGAACAGTACGCCGGTGGTGAACAGATCGCCGCTGGCGAACAGCGCGATGATGCGGTAGTAAGCAAACAGATCGATCGCGGTGATCGGACGTACCCAAGGCTGGCTGGCACAGCGCGGATCGCTAATGCCGGCGGCCCCGCCCTGGGTGGCAAGATAGTCGTTATAGCCGGCGGCAAAGCCCTGGATGATGGCGCGGCTCTCGTCCGAGAGCTGGTCGAACTCGGCCTCGGCCTTGCCATAGACCTCCAGCGCCTTGTAGCTAAAATCCTTGATGATGTTGATGTTCTGCGGGCCTGGCCCGAAGAAGCGGGCCCGCTGGCTATTGGCTTTGACCACCTGCTCGGCAATCAGGCAGATATTGTCCTGCGCCTGCGCGTAGCCCTGGCCGAAGCCCGCGGACTCGAGGTTGTCGGCACGGATGTGTGCGGCGCCATTCGTGGTGCGCCGGATTTCGGCCTGCAGGTTATCATCGCCGTCGAAGATACGGTCGGCCGGGACGGGCGCCGGACCACCAGGGTCACCAGTATCGGGCGGCGCGCCGTTGTTGTTACCGCCGCAGCCCGCGATCATCGTCATGCTGAGGACCAGGGCCAGCCCGGTCGTGCGCATCCCGCGCACCGAATCGCTCATCATCATATCCAGTCTCCTCTCCATCGCACCGGCTTTGGGTTTGTTGTCGGCTGTAATGTCGTCGGCTTAACTAGTAAGCACGCCGTGAAGCAAAAAGGCAATCGGCAATTACCGTTACGCACGACAACAAGGCGTGGCCGCATCTGATCGCAATAAACAGGCGTGTTGCACCGCGTTATCGCGGCATTTTCGGACGCGGGGTAATTCCGTTAGATGCCGAGAAATTGCGCAATTCGCGCGGCAACCGCGGCCGGCTGTTCGAGGTGTAGCATATGGCCGCAGTCAGGTAGCAGGTCGTAAGTGACATCCCTGAAGCAGTCACGGCGTCGCTGCGTCTCGGCAGCGTCAATCAAGCGGCTTGCCGGTGACCTTCCCCCGTCCAGGCAGAGGACGGGGGCCGTTACCTGTTGCCACACCGCCATGTAATCCTCGGGGTGGAACGCGACCGGAAACGGCACGCGATGTAGCGGATCACTGGCCAGCCGGATGCCGCCGTCGTCGTCGGGGCGCGGCCAGTCCTCGGCAAGCTGTCGGACCTGTGCGGCAGTGAGCTCCGGGTACCGGGCGTGAATCCGTCGGGCCAGGTCATCCAGGCCCTGATAGCGGCGTGGTGCCGGCGGCCGGGATTGCGCGGCCAGCCAGTCCCGGTAGCGTCGAGGCATGGTTTCGGGCGCCGTGGCTGGCACGTTGAGGCTGTCCAGGCAGATCAGATGTGTGACGCGCTCCGGTCGAAGACCGGCATAGAGGCTGGCAATCTGCCCGCCCATGCTGTGACCGACCAGCGCGACCTGCTGGTTGCCTACCAGCGCGTCGATCAGGCCCTCGAGATCGGCCACGTAGTCGGGAAACCAGTAACCGTTGGGGGCGCGCTCGCTGTCGCCGTGACCGCGCCAGTCGGGTGCCACCAGGTCGGCGCTTTGCCGCAGCGTGTTGGCCATCGGCGCGAAGCTGGCGCCGGTATCCAGCAGACCATGCAGCAGGAAGACCGGTGGCCCGCCATCCCGCGGCCAGTGGCGCACGCAATGGCTCAGGCCGCGCACTGAGGTGAATGCCTGCACGCAGCGGTTCGAACGCTCGGGGTTCGCGGGGCGGCTGGGAGCAGTGGGTCGCGGCAGATCTGCCATGGGTACGGGTCGTTAGTGCGTCGAAGACGTTCAAGCTAGCAAGAAATCGTCCCCGGCAGACCGTTTGCAGGTGTTAGGCTTCACCAATGGCTCCGACGAAATTTTCGCCCATGACCTCCCACCAACTCCTGTTTGCTGCCGCCACTGTCATGATCGCCACGCCAGCGGTCGCGGCGGACATCAACGCCCGTCGTCTGATAACCGATGACTGCACCGGCTGTCATGGTAGCGAGGTGTTCAGCCGGCAGGACCGAACGGTCAGTTCGATGCCGGGGCTGAAGGCGCGCGTGCGTAACTGCACCGCCGTTGCCGACGCAGACTGGACCGGCGACGAGGTGCGGGCCGTGATCGAGTATCTGAACGAGCGCTACTACGAATTCTGAAGCGTCGTTATGACTCCTGCAGATATGCCTTAAGCAGCGGCAGGCGGTCATTGCCCCAGAACATGACGTCGCCCACGAAGAATGTCGGAGCGCCGAAGGCACCGCGGGCGACGGCTTCGTCGGTGTTGGCCCGCAGCCGGTCCTTGATCTCCTGCGATTGCATCCTCTGGGCTACGGTGTCCGCTTTCAGCCCCACGCGTTCGGCGGTCTCGGCAAGAACCGCGGCGTCATTGATGTCCCGTCCCTCGCCCCAGTGCGCGGCCATGATGGCGCGGGCAAAGTGCGGCCCCTGGTCGTTTTCCTCTGCTACCAGGGCGGCGCGCAGGGCCTGGATGCTGTTGGCGGGAAAACTTTCCGGGAACCGCAGGGGCACGCCGTAAAGGCTTGCCCAGCGTTGCAGGTCCTCGAACAGGTACCGACCTTTGGCCGCCACCTCGGCCGGCGCGCGGTTGCCGGTGGCCTTGAATACGCCGCCCAGCAGGAAGGGACGCCAGTTGGGCGCGGTCCCTGCTTCCTCGGCGAGGGTCTCGATGCGCGTGGCGGCCAGATAGGTGTAGGGGCTGGCAGGGTCCCAGAAGAATTCCAGACTCGAGGGGTGAGGCACGCCGGTCTCCGCAATGGTGGATGCCGGATTCTGGCACCGGGGCCCGGCTGCCACAACCAATCGGGAAAGGTCACATGTTAGACTGCGTCGCCATGCAGCAGCCCGTTTCAACCCCATGGCGATAACCGCCCAGGCCGGCGCCGCCATTGCGTTCAAGGGCCGCATGATGGCCCTGACCGTGGTTGAAATCCGCGATTCCGATCCGGAACGGCTGGCCCAAGATATTCAGGCGCACATGGCCAAGGCGGGGGATTTCTTCCTCGGCATGCCGGTGGTGATCTCGCTGGGGGATACCTCGGCCGATCTTTCCGTGCTGGCCGACCTGCTGCGCGGCCACGGCATGGTGCCCGTGGCGTTGCTGGATGGTGATCCGGATCAGGCGGCGACCGCCGGGCTGGGCGTGATCGGTGCCGGCCGGGTGCCGACGGAACCGAAGGCCGAACCGCGGCGCGCGCCGGCCCGCGCGGCACGAACGATTACCCGGCCGGTTCGCTCTGGGCAGCAGATTTACGCCCGCGATACCGATCTGGTTGTGATGGCGGCGGTCGGCGAAGGCGCGGAAGTGATTGCCGACGGCCACATTCACATATACGGCACATTGCGCGGCCGGGCGCTGGCCGGGGCCCAGGGTGATACCTCGGCCCGCATTTTCTGCCGCCGTTTCGAACCCGAGCTGGTGGCCGTGGCGGGTAACTACAAGGTAGCGGATGATATGCCGGACAGCTGGCGGGGGCAGGCCGTGCAGGTACGGCTGGACGGCGAAAGCCTGATTATCGAGAAACAGGAGTAGGGCGTGGCGCGAATTATCGTGGTGACTTCCGGCAAGGGCGGCGTGGGAAAGACCACCACCGCGGCCTCCTTTGCCGCCGGTCTGGCCAGGGCCGGGCACAAGACGGTGGTAATCGATTTCGACGTGGGGCTTCGCAACCTTGATCTGATCATGGGTTGTGAACGGCGCGTGGTGTACGACTTCGTCAACGTGATCAGCAAGGAGGCCAACCTCAAGCAGGCGCTGATCCGCGACAAGCGGGTGGAGAATCTCTACATCCTCGCCGCCTCGCAGACCCGCGACAAGGATGCCCTGACCGATGACGGCGTGGCCCGCGTGCTGGAGGATCTGAGCGCCGATTTCGACTACATCGTGTGCGATTCACCGGCCGGTATCGAGCGCGGTGCGCTGATGGCGATGCATTTTGCCGACGAGGCGCTGATCGTGACCAACCCGGAAGTCTCGTCGGTGCGGGATTCCGACCGGGTGCTGGGAATGCTCGAGGCCCGCACCAAGCGGGCGGCCAACGACGAAGACCCGGTCAAGCAGCATCTGGTGCTTACCCGCTACGCATCGTCCCGCGTGGGCAAGGGCGAGATGCTGTCGGTGGAAGACGTCACCGACATCCTCGCCATTCCGCTGCTCGGGGTGATCCCTGAATCCGAGGCGGTGCTCAACGCGTCCAATGCCGGCAGTCCGGTCATCCTGGAGCAGGACAGCAGTGCCGGTCTGGCCTATGACGACATGGTGGCGCGGTTCCTGGGCGAGGATCGCCCGATGCGCTTCCTCGAAGACAAGAAGGGGCTGTTCGGACGGATGTTCGGGAGGCGGGTATGAGCTGGCTGAACCTTTTCAAGGCCGATCGCAAGGGCTCGGCATCGCTGGCCAAGGAGCGACTGCAGGTGGTGGTGGCCCACCGCCGGTCCAACCGCGGCGATCACCCGGCGTATTTCCCCAAGCTGCAGAAGGATCTGTTACGGGTGCTGCGCAAGTACGTGGAGGTCAGCGATGACGCCGTGCAGATGGACATCGAGCGTGATGGGGACCTCGAAGTGCTTGAACTGAACATCACGCTGCCCGAACAGCAGGCGCGGAACTGACGCCGTCAGGCGTTCGTTCCCGGGGATTGCCGCCGTGAGCCGTCAACAGCATTTCGATTACGTCATTGTCGGCGGCGGCTCGGCCGGCTGCGTGCTGGCCAACCGGCTGTCTGCCGATCCCGACGTGTCCGTCTGCCTGCTCGAGGCGGGCCCTTCCGACCGCTGGAACCCGTTCATCCGCATCCCGGTGGGGGTGATCGCGATGATGTGGGGACGCACCTACAACTGGGCCTTCCGCACCGAGCCGCAGAAAAACCTCAATGACCGCAAACTGTTCTGGCCGCGGGGCAAGACGCTGGGTGGTTCCAGCGCGGTCAACGCCATGTGCTACACGCGGGGCGATCCCGGCGACTACGACCATTGGGCCGATCTGGGCAACCGGGGCTGGGGCTATCGTGATCTGCTGCCGTACTTTCGCATGTCGGAAAATTTCGAGGCCGGGGAAAACGAATATCACGGGGCCGGTGGCGGCTATAACGTCGCGCAACTGCGCGAGACCAATCCGCTCAGCGATGTTTTTCTGAAAGCGGCCGAAGGATGCGGCTTCCCCGCCAACAATGATTTTTCCGGCGCCACGGACGAAGGCTTCGGCTACTACCACGTGGCGCAGAAGGACGGCCGGCGCTGCTCCAATGCGCACGCCTTCCTGCATCCGGTGGCCCGCCGCCCCAATCTGACCATCCTGACCCGCACCCGGGGCTTGAAGGTGCTGGTCGAGGGCAAGCGGGCCGTGGGCGTGACGGTCAAGCGCAAGGGCCGGCTGCGGCCGAACGAGATACGTGCCGATCGCGAGGTCATTCTTGCCGGTGGCGCGATCAACTCGCCGCAGCTGTTGCTGCTCTCAGGGATCGGGCCGCGCGAGGAAGTCGAGCCCCATGGCATCGATCTGGTCCATGAACTGCCGGGCGTCGGCCGCAATCTGCAGGACCATCTCGACATCACCCTGATCCACCGCGAACGAACGCGTCTGGGAATCAGTCTGCATCCGCGCTGGCTGCTCACCCGCGGTATACCGGCGCTGTTCCGTTACTTTCTCGGGGGGCGGGGCGGTGCACTCAGCAGCAACGTGGCCGAAGCCGGCGGCTTCGTGAAACTGCGCGACGAGGACCCCGTCTGCAGCCTGCAATGCCACTTCCTGCCCGCCATCGAGCAGGATCACGGTCACAACCTCTGGAATACCTTCCGCTACTACGGCTATTCACTGCGCATCTGCGACCTGCGGCCGCGCTCGCGCGGCTATATAGGCCTGCGCAGCGCCGCGCCATCGGACGATCCCCTGATTCAGCCCAACTACCTCGATCAGAAGCCGGATATGGATCACCTCGTAGCCGCGGTCAGGCTCGGTCGTCGCCTGCTGGACAGCGACGCTTTCGCGCCCCACCGGCGCGACGAGTTCAAGCCCGGCATGTCGGTACAGTCTGATGACGACATCCGCGAATTCATCCGCGCCGAAGCCGAAACTATCTACCACCCGGTGGGTACCTGCCGCATGGGCCCGGACTCGGCCGAGGCGGTGGTCGACGACCGCCTGCGGGTGCACGGCATGCGCGGCCTGCGCGTGGTGGATGCTTCGATCATGCCCACGCTGGTCGGCAGTAACACCAACGCGCCGACGACAGCCATTGCGGAGAAGGCGGCCGAGATGATCCGGGAAGATAGGAATGATGATGTCAGCAACCGCGACGCGGCTTGATACACCTGATGGCCGCTTTGTAAGTGGCATCGATAATTTTCTGTCTAACGCGACTTACAAAATCCACCTCGAGTGATATATTCGAGAGAAATCGATATCGTCCGGCGCCACCGCCGGATCAGGGAGAAGCCATGAAACGCATGATTTTGTCGCTGGCGCTTGCTGCAGGTGCCATTACGCAGGTGAATGCCCAGACGCTGCCCGATGTCGGGGGACTCCCGGGCACTGGTTCGGGGGCGGATCCGGGTCTTCTGCTCGACCTTCTCAATGGTGGATTCGATCAGTTCGCGGGCGAAGACGGCATGCTGCCGGCCGGAGAGGGCGTCGGCCAGCTCACGGGGTTGGGCGAACAGGTGCGTACCCTGTTGGTTGATCCGTTGAATGAGGCACTGCCGGACCCTCTCCTGCTTCCGTTACTGAGTGATCTGTCGATTGTCCTGTCCGATCTGAATACGGGGGGTACACCCTCGCTGCCTGGCTTGCCCGGTGGTGATGACGAAGGCGAACTCCCCGAATTGCCTGGTGCGGATGAATTGCCAGACGCGCTTGAGGACCTGATTCCGGACTCCGGCGGACTTGAGCCGCCAATGGAACTAGCAGAGTTGCTTGACGTGATGGCGCTGCAGTCCGCGCTCGAGGATCTCATTGGCGAAGCGGGTGGTGCAGAGCAGTTGATGATGCTTCTCGATACGCTCTCAGAAGGTGATCTGGGTGACCCTTCAGCGCTGGGCGATCTGCTCGATCCCGCCGGATTGCAAGGCATGCTCGAGGATTTGATCCCGGAGTCAGGCGGACTAGAGCCGCCGGATGAACTAGCAGGGTTGCTCGATGCGATGGCGCTTCAGTCAGCACTTGAAGACCTTGTTGGCGAAGCGGGTGGCGCTGATCAGCTGACAATGGTTCTGGATGGCCTGGCAGACGTTGCCCAGCCCTAGACCATGGTGCGTCACACGGTAATCAGTTTTATGCCGGACGCGTCCCCAGTCGACTATGGCTTAGAAATGCAGGGATACAGATCATGATTCGACGCACGATTCTAGTGGCGATTCTCGGCAGCGGCATCGTCGCCCCCGGCGCCTTCGCCCAATCCGAGCCCGAGCGTCAGGTTGCAGCTGATGTGGCGGCCACGGACCGGTCGGGCCCCTATTTCAGCGCCATGCCTTACGCATTCTTCCCCGACGATAACCGGTTGACCGATGGGAAGGTTAGCGATGGTATCGCGCTGGGGTTTGGCTGGCATCTTCGGAACCAGTTCGATGTCGAGGTGCAGGCTTTCCGGACGGTTATCGAGACCGAGGATCTCAACATTCCCGGGTTGACCGACTTCTATCAGTACGGCGCAAGCGTCGATCTTCGATATCGTCTTCTGCGCGGACAGGGGTGGACGCCTTATGGCCTGATCGGCGCCGGCGTGGTCCACAACGATGTGGTGCCGGACTCCGCGGACGACACTGGTGCCTTCGGCAATGTGGGTCTGGGTTTTGTGACGGCAGAGCTGGGCGGTTACGCGGTTCGCATTCGTGGTGAGGGACGCTATATCCACGACGACTTCGAATTCGGCAACGAAAGCGGCATGGACGACTGGCGGGTCAGTCTGGGTGTGGAGATCCCGCTGGGCTCGCGCGTCGTAGAGAAGGAAGTCATCCGTGAAGTTGTACGCGAAAAGCGGGTGGAAGTGCCGGCCAAAATTACCGATAGCGATGGCGATGGCGTGCCCGATCAGAACGACAGTTGCCCCGACACGCTCCGGGGGCTGCGTGTGGATAGCCGCGGCTGCGCCGAGAAGAACCAGACGCTGCGTCTCGAGGGCGTCACGTTTGCGCTTGATTCAGCACAACTGACGCCCGGCGCGCGCACAACGCTTGATCGCGTAGTCAGATCATTGCAAGGGCAGCCTACCCAGCGGGTGGAGATTGCTGGCCACACCGACAGCACCGGCAGCGCCAGCTACAACCAGAATCTCTCGCAGGAGCGGGCGGCTTCCGTCCGGAGCTATCTAGTCAGTGCCGGTATCGAGTCGTTTCGTCTAGTGGCTCGCGGTTATGGCGAGACCCAGCCTGTTGCCAGCAATGAAACCGATTACGGGCGCGCACGCAACCGGCGGGTCGAGTTCCGCGTGTTGCAGTAGGCGATGACTGACCCGAAACCGAGCAGGAATTCCGGAGACCTCTCATGAATTTGAATATTTTCCGCTTGATTATCTTGAGTGCTGCGCTGGCTTCGGGTGCGAGCCTGATTGGCTGCGGCGGCGCTGATGGGGATGGCGCCCCACCGAATAATCCGCCCGCCAACAATGATTCTGACCGTGATGGCGTGGTCAACGCCATGGACAACTGTCCGACGACGCCGAATCCGCAGCAGACGGACTCGGACAACGACGGCATCGGCGACGCCTGCGACAACGATCGCGACGGTGACGGCATTGCCAACGTGACCGACAACTGCCCGGATACACCTAATCCGGACCAGATCGACCTGGATGGCGATGGTGTCGGTGACGTTTGTGACAACGTGGTGGACCGGGACAATGATGGCGTGGTGGACGCCAATGACAACTGCCCGGCAACGCCCAATCCGAATCAGCTCGATGCCGATGGCGACGGTATTGGAAACGTCTGCGATGACGATCGCGACGGTGATGGCGTCGATAACGGTCCGGATAACTGCCCTGATACGGCCAATCCTCAGCAGGAGGATGCTAATGACGACGGTGTCGGTGATGCTTGCACCGACGACGTCGATGGTGACGGCATCCCGGACGTTGCGGATAACTGTCCGACTATGCCGAATACGGATCAGGCGGATAACGACGGCGACAACATCGGCGATGTCTGCGACCCCGATGATGACAACGACGGGATCCTGGACGATGGCGACGATTCCGGCGCCGTGGACGACAACGTCTGCATGGACGGTGAGACGACCAATTGCGACGATAACTGTCAGTTCACCGCGAATGCCATGCAGGATGATCTGGATGGTAATGGCGCTGGTGATGTCTGTGACCCGGACACGGACGGCGACGGGATCCTGGATGACGGTGACGGCTCCGGCGAGGCGGGGGACAATACCTGCGAGGCCGGGATGGTCACCGATTGCGACGACAACTGCCCGCGCACGGCCAACCCGGATCAACTCGATGAAGACGGCGACGGTGTAGGCGATGCCTGCGACGTTAATGATCCGGTTGATACCGACGGCGATGGCATCAACGATTCTGAAGATAACTGCCCGATGGTCGCCAATCCCGGACAGGCGGATCTGGACGGCGATGGCGTTGGCGATGCCTGTGACCCGGACACAGACGGCGACGGCATCGAAGATGATGGCGATGGCTCGGGTGACCCGAATGACAATCCCTGCACGGGTGGGGAGACTGCCAACTGCGACGACAACTGCCCGCGCACACCGAATGCCGATCAGGCTGATTCGGACATGGACGGAATTGGAAACGTCTGTGAACTTAACGAGGTTGCCTGTGGTACTGGACCGGATGCCGAGTTCCAGGCCCTGTTGCAGCCCGCCACGGTAGCTTCGGGCACCAACGGCCTGTGCCTGCTCTGTTCGGTACAGAACCCAGAGAATGTCGTTGACGCGGATCTGGCCAACGCGGCGCGCCTGAATGCGGCCGTTGATCTGATCGGCAGCGTCTTTGTCAGCGTGCTCAACGCCAATGGAGATTCAATTCCTGCCCCGGCCACGGTCGGCTTTGCGGTCAGTAGTCCGGATGCGTTGCTCAGCGTGGATCTGCTGAGCGGACTGGAAATACAACTGCTTTCCGATGGTGCGGTGGTGCAAACCGAACCGGCCTCGCAGCTGCTCGATCTCGATCTGCTGGGCATCGTGAACGATGACGAAGTCCGGCTTGCCACCATTGCAGCCGAGCAGGCGTTCGATGAAGTTCGCCTGAACTTCGGCGGCGTGGCGGATGTGCTTTCAAGCCTGGATACCTTCGCGGCTTGCGTGAGGGATGATGCACCGGCGCAGTAGGGTTATGCCGTGAGGCCATGACCGGGATCGGGCCTGCCGCTTTCCCGGGAACGGCCGGTTTCACAGGTCCGGCATCGCCACTGGCGCGATGCCGGACCTTTTTGTTGGCCCCGGTAACTGCTGAGTAAGATTTGTCATGGATGCTCTGATGGCACAGCTCACGATCTCGCCGCTTGTCCTCGCGGCCATGGTGCTCTCTGGGCTTGTGTTCGGTTTCATCACTGCCTGGGCCGTTGCACGCCTGCGCGAAGGGCGGCTGCTGGAACGCTTTGAGCACGTGCGCTCCCGGCTCGACGCAACCGAAACCCATCTCGAGGAAACGCGCGGCCAGTTGTCGTCTCTGCAAAGTGAAAACGCCCGGCTGGAAACCCGGCTGGACAGTGAACGCCGCCAGGCCGAGGAAAAGCTCCAGCTTCTGAGCGAGGCCCGGGACAGCCTGACCCACCAGTTCAAGACGCTATCTCAGGAAATTCTCGACGAGAAATCCAGGCGCTTCACGGAACAGAACAAGGCGGGACTGGAATCCCTGCTCAAGCCTTTGAGCGAGCGGATCGCCGGCTTTGAAAAGCAGGTGCGTGAGACCTACAACGAGGAGAACCGCCAGCGCGGTCAGCTCACCGAGCAACTCCGCCAGTTGCGGGAGCTTAATCAGCAGATCGCCGAGGATGCGGTCAACCTGACCAACGCGCTGAAGGGCGAATCCAAGACGCAGGGTAACTGGGGCGAGATGATCCTGGAAACGGTGCTGGAACGGTCAGGGCTACTGCCGGGCCAGCATTACGAGACCCAGTTTTCGCAGACCAGCGCCGAGGGCGGGCGCCGGATTCCGGATGCGGTGATCCATCTGCCCGGCGAGCGGGCGATCGTGGTGGACTCCAAGGTGTCGCTGACCGCCTATCTGCGCCTGCACGAAGCCGAGGACGAGAACGGCCGGGCGGTTGCCCTGCGCGAACACCTAGAGTCGGTCCGCCGCCATCTGCGGCAACTCTCGGACAAGGATTATCACGAGGTCCCGAACCAGACGACGCTGGACTACGTGTTCATGTTCATCCCTTCGGAGGCAGCCTATGTGGAGGCGTTGCGCGGCGATTTTTCCCTGCAGCGACAGGCGCTGGAAGCCAACATTGCCATCGTCTCGCCGACCACGCTGATGCCCATGCTGCGGGCGGTGGCCAACCTCTGGCGATTGCAGAGCCAGGAGGAGAATGCCGCGGAGATCGCCCGCCGGGCCGGCGCGCTCTACGATAAGTTCAAGGGCTTTATCGACGACATGGACAAGCTTGACCGCGGGCTGAAGAGCGCGGTCAGTGCCTATGACGACGCACGCGGTAAGCTGGTTGACGGCCGCGGCAATCTGGTCGCCCGGGCGGAGAAGCTCAAGAGCCTGGGGGCGTCGGCCAGCAAGCGGCTGCCCGCCGAGTGGCGTCGGGCCGGGGCCATCGGCGCCGGCGAAGATGACGATGAAGCCGAGGACGGGGATGAGTCAGCATGACCACCGACGTTGAATCCTTCGATATCCACGCCAACGGGCTGAGATTCGCGGCACGTGCCGCTGGCCAGGGGCCGCTGGTGCTCTGCCTGCATGGCTTCCCCGATAGCGCCCACACATTTGATGAGTTGCTGCCGCGCCTGGCAGCGGAAGGCTATCGGGCCGTCGCGCCGTTCATGCGTGGTTATGCGCCGACTGCGGCACCGCCGGATGGCGATTGCCGGGTGCCCACACTCGCGCGCGACGTGCTGGGCCTGGCGGATGCTCTGGGCGCGCGGCGCTTCTCGCTGGTCGGGCACGATTGGGGCTCGGTGATTGCGCTGCCCACGGCAGCGATGGCGCCCAGCCGGGTCGACCGGGTGGTGGCGGCCGCGGTACCGCCGCTACGCTGGTTTCTGGCGAACATGCGGCCGGCGCAGATCCTGCGTTCCTGGTATATCGGTTACTTCCAGCTGCCGGGCTGGCCGGAAACCCATCTCGGGCTGTCGGATGGTCGTTTCATCGAGTGGCTCTGGCGGCACTGGGCGCCGGACTGGGATTTCACCGAGGCCGATATCGCCCCGGTGCGGGCGGCACTGGCCACGCGGGCCGCGCGCCGGGCCGTCCTCGGGTATTACCGTGGCCTGCCCGGCGCGTTGTTGAGTTTGCGCCGTTCCAGCCGGCGAGACTGGCTGATTGCACCGCCTCGCCAATCGACGCTTTGCGTCTATGGCGAGCGAGATGGGTGCATCGGGCCCGAGATGTGGCGGGGCGTGACTGGTCCGGATTGTCGTGTCGCGGGACTGGCCGCCGGGCATTTCATGCACCGTGAGCAACCGGAGGCCTTCGCGCGAATGGTGTCGGATTTTCTATCCGAAGGCGGCATGAATGCCGCCCTACGGCCCGGCTCGGCGCTTGGTTCTCGATGACCCACGTAGGGCCGGATTCATCCGGCCGCCCCGATTCGCCACCGTAACCGGTTCGGGCTGTCAGGCGCGCTGCGGCGCCAGATGTGAAAACGCCCGGAACCGGACCAGCAATAACGGCAGCAGGGTCAGGTTGGCAATCAGCGCCAGCACCATCGCGGCGCCGGTGAGCAAGCCGAAGTAGATCGTCGGCACGAAGTTCGATAGCACCAGAATCGAGAATCCCAGCGTGACCGTGACGGTGGTGTAGTACACCGCCCGGCCCACGGTTGCATGCGACCGTTGTACCGCAGCATCGTAGTCGCCGTCCTGCTGAATTTCTTCGCGGAACCGGTGGGCATAGTGAATGGTGTCGTGCACCCCGATGCCCACGGTAATGGCTGCGATGGTGATGGTCATGATGTCGAGCGGAATCCCGATCCAGCCCATCAGCCCCAGCACGGCGCTGGCGGCCACCAGGGTCGGTGCCACGCCGATCAGCGCCACCTTGAATGATCGGAACAGCAGCAGCAGCATCAGGGCAATGGCGGCGAAAACGACGCCGAGCGTGAGAATCTGCGACCGGAAAAGGCTCTGCAGCACGTTGTTGTAGAGCACCAGCGGGCCGGTCAGGTGAATCTGCTCGGCGGCCAGGCCGAACTTGTCCTGCAGATCGGTGCGGATCTTGTGCAACAAGGCGGAACGGTTCAGGTTCTCGTCGGAATCAATCACCCGCACGCTCAGCCGAACCTGGTTGCCGTTCGGGCCCAGATAGGGATCGAACAGTGTCTCCTTGATCTCTGTGGGCAGTCGGTCATAGATCAGCGCCAGTGCGAAGTTATCCAGCGGACCGCCGTTGATCTGGGTAAGCATGTCCATGGTGGTGTCCAGCGACAGCACCTTGCCGGTTTCCGGGAGCTCCTCCAGATAGTTGTGGATCGGGTCCAGCTCTTCGAGCGTGAAGCTGTTGAACCAGTAGCTGTTAGCGCTCATGCCGCCATCGCCGCTTTCCCCGGCGGCCTCATCGCCGATCGGGAAGCCGTCCGGGGCATCGATGATGATGTCCAGCGGCGTGGTACCGCCCAGCTTCTTGTCGATCAGGACCATGCCCTGATAAATCTCGGTGGATTCCTTGAAGTAGTCGATGAAGCGGTTTTCCACCCCCAGCCGGCTGATGCCCACCGCAGCCAGCACCACGATTGCGGCATAGGTCAGCCAGGTCAGCCCCGGGAACCGTGCCACCGCACGGGCGAAGCCGCCGGTGATGCCGGTTGTGATGTCGCGGTCGCCGAATACCGGGGTGCCGGCGCTCAGCTTCGCCAGGGCCGCCGGGTAAAGCGCGAATACCACCACGAACGCGATGGCCATGCCGCAGACCATCATGTAGCCGAAGTCGATCACCGGACGGATACCGCTGACGATCAGCGAGGCGAACGACACCATCGTCGTCAGCACCGTGAACACAGACGGCGAGAATTTGCTGCGCAGGGTCTCGCTGATCAACGCCCGGTGCCGGGCCTCCGGGTTCTCAGCGTGGAGTTCGAGCTGACGCACGATCAGATGCACGATCAGCGACAGCGTGAGTATCAGCACCAGCGAGATGAAGTTGGACGACACCACGGTCACGTGCCAGCCCATCGCGCCGAGAAAGCCGAACACGCTCAGGGCCACCGTGGCGCAGATCGCCGCCGGCACCAGCACCCAGCGCACACGGCGGAAGATCACCGCCAGCAAAAGGATCAGCAGCACACCGACGCCGGCACCGAACACCTGGATGTCGCTGCGCACGAACTCGATCATGTCCACCGCGATCATCGGCAGACCGCCCATGTGGATGGTGGCGCCTTCGCGATACGGGGCCAGAATGTCCCGCACCTCGGCGATCATCGCCGCCTGTTCGGACTGCTGTTGGCCGCTGACGGTGTCGAATTCGGCTTCGAATTCCGCCAGCCGGCTCGCCTCGGCCTCGCTCAGCCCTTCGGCTTGCCGCTTGCGGCGCAACTCGTTCCGGCTGTCGCGCAGCTCGTGATACTGCTCGTCCCGTTTCAGGGTGAGGAGCATGGCGGTGGTCTGTGCGTCGTCGCTGAGCAGCAGATCCTCGTAGAGCGGGCTGGTCAGGAACTCCTCGCGCGCCAGTTCCGGGTCGGTATCCGCGTCGGACAGGGTGCGGATGCCTTTCTGGATCTCCGAGAACGACACCGGCGGGCTGTCGATCAGCGGCACGTTCAGGATGCTGGTCACCTCCGCGATCATTCCGACATCGGCCAGCTCGTCCTGCAGCGATTCCAGCCGGTCCAGCGCCGGCCTGTTGAACAACCCGTCCGCCGGGTTGTAGGTAACGATCAGGAAATCCTGTGAGCCGTAGCGTTCCGTCATCTTCTGGTAGAACGCCAGGTCCTCGTCGTTCTCCAGGACCAGGGAATCCGCGGACGCATCCAGACGGAAATCCTGGGCGAAGTAGCCCGCGGTCACGGCTAGCGCTAGCACCAGCAGTGCTGCGATCCACGGCTGGCTTATGGTGGCGTTTTCATACGCAGGGGCTAGTGTTTTTTTCATGGCAACGACAGAGATTATTGAGGAAGGCAATGACGGTGACGTGAGTTCAGGCGGACGGATGGCCTGCGCCGCCCCGTATGGTGTGCTGAAATACTCGACGGATGCCTAAGAGTGCGATGTCCGATGTGAAGAAACTCATTTACCAGCGATCCGAGGTACCCGTCCGGATCGATCATTCCCATCTGGCAGTCGACCAGCGTGTTGATGACTCGAAGTCGGGTAGCGAGCAACTGGCTTTCGGCTTGACGGTGAACTACAGCGCCAAGGCATTGCGCGACAATGTACCTGCTCGTTTCGAGGATGTCTTTAGCTACGCGGCCTGGGATCGTGCCATCGATGACCTGGTTAGCGCCCCGCTGCGTGCTCCGCTCGAGTTCCTGGCGGATAGCCTGTTGTGGAAGGCCCGGCTAATGGCCGATGCCGCCACGGGCCTGGAGGTATCGGCGCTCCGGGTCACGGTCTATCGAAGGATCGGGAACGACCGAACCGTGGAAATTGTCTCGGACTGGTCCGCCTGAGGTCTCATCCGGCACTGGCGCGCTGGGTTCCCGCCATGTCGCTGGCCAGTGACGCCACCATCAGACCGAGGTCGATGGAAAAGAACAGTTTCTCCTGCTCGTCGACCAGGAAATCGTCCGATGCTGTCTGCTTGCGGAAAATCAGCGTTCTGTGCTCGGCCCCGGCCACGTCGCGCCAGGGCATCGCCCTGTCCACCCGGTAGCCGCCCGAGCTCTCCGCACCGTCGATGGACGACGCAAAGCGCTCGCGCAGTGCCTCATCGGGCTCGGCCGCACCCTGTCTCCGGTTGACGAAAACGCAGACGGTAATACCCGGCAGCGCCAGCTCGACACTGAACAGCAGCTCGGTGCCGGCGAGTGCGGGCGAGCTGATCAGATAGTAGGCCTTGTGCGTGAGTGGCTCCAGCACCAGCCGGATGTCATTGGGCGGTCCGGGCAAGGGGGTAATCGAGCGTCGATCTCCATCGAAGTGTCGGAAGTCCTCGCGCGAAACATTGTAAGAAAGCGGCGTCTCCGCCAGCACGCTCGGCAGTTCGACGGTCAGAAAGCGGGCCAGCTTCTCCCGCGTCGTGCGCCCCCCAAAACGGGTGTAGGAGAGCAGGATAGCCAGACACAGCAGCGGCACGGAAATCCCAAGCGAGTAAGCAGCTGCCTGCAGCAGCGCATCGTAGTTTTCCGGAAAGAACCAGTACGCGGCAGCCGCGGCCGCAATCCCGATGCTCGTGAGCAGCATCAGCAACACGACAATTGCCGCCTTGGCATGTGCCGGAGTCTGGGAGGTACGCAGTTGCTGGGGGTCCACAGTAAATCCGAACGTGATGATGATGCGGGCATGTTAGCCGCGTGGCGTCATCGAGGATACTCGGTAGGCGTTCTACGCCATGGCTGCAAGTACGGAACAATTCAGCTGATACATCGACGCGTTCCGGCGACGGACTAAAAATGGAGCGGCGAACCGGGTTCGACCGATTTGTCGGGAACAAATCGGGACCGCCGTAGGCGGGCCCGTCAGGGTCAGGCCCATGGACGGGCCTGACAACCGACGACCTCAACCTTGGGGGCTGGATTCCGGCTACGGAGGGAAACTGGAGCGGCGAACCGGGTTCGAACCGGCGACCTCAACCTTGGGAGGGTTGCGCTCTACCAACTGAGCTACCGCCGCACCGGCCATAGGATTGGCCAGACTGGCGAACAATGCAAGGGGTTATCGCAGCGGTGTTTCGGCGATGCGGTTACCCGATTCATCCACGTCGACGAACGCCGCTTCCACTTGCTCGTCGTCAATCTCGAGCGCGACATGGCGCCGCCACGCACCGTCCTCCCGAATCCGCGGCACGGTCGCCGTATTCACGTAAAGGATGCCGTCCTGTCTTGCCCAGGCCTGTCGCCGAGCGCCCGTGGTCTTGTGGGTCAGATGCATATGCCCGGCTGCCACCGCCAGCACCTGTCGGCCGCTGGCGCCCGCGTGGTCGATCGCCTCACGCAGGTCGGGGTCGCCGAAGTCGCCGTGGGCGGGGGAGAAATCGCAGCCCCAGGGCGAATCCGGCTGGTCGCCGAGCCCGGCCGGCCCGTTGTGCGCCAGCACGATCAGGCGGCGCGGGGCCAGGTCCACCAGCGATTTCAGGGTAGCCGCGCTGTCCCGAAAATCGTTGATCCCGTAACGTTTCCGGAGGAAGGCGCGGTAGTAGAATCTGTCCGGGCCCATGGCATGCGGCCGGGCGACCAGCAGGCCCAGGTCTTCGGCCAGGGTGACCATTTCGAAACCGCATAGCCGCACCGGGCCGAGGCGCCGGCGCAGGCGTCGCATCCGGCGGCGCATGCCCGCGGCCCCCAGACGGGCCAGCCATCGCCAGCCCTTGAGTTCGGCCAGCAGCTGGAGAGTGGTTACGCCGTCATGATTGCCGGGAATCAGCCAGGCCGGTTTATCCAGCTCCGCCAGCATGCGGGCGACCGGGCGGCAGCCGGTCAGGCGGGGCAGATCCCCCACGAACAGCAGGCCGTCGTATTCCGAGTGGTTGAAGTACGCGGTATCACGCTCGTCCCAGAAGCCGTGAATATCGCCGATGACTGCCAGTTTCATGGTGACGTTGTACGGTTGGTGCCAGCAATGGTCAATGCGGCGGGGGTCAAGCCGGGCGCTGCTATCCTTTGTGCCATGAATCAATCGAGCGAAAAAACTGCGCTGGTCACCGGCGGTACCGGCTTTGTCGGACGGGCGGTGGTTGACGAACTCCTCGCCGATGGTTGGCAAGTGGCGGTGCTGACTCGGGACGCCACTGCCGCTCGGCGGATGTTGCCCGTGACGGTGACCTGTCACGAGTCGCTGGACGATTGCCCACCACCGGCGGCGGTGATCAACCTGGCCGGCGAGAATCTGGGCGCGAAGCGCTGGAACGCGGCGCGCAAGCAGGCCTTCGTCGACAGCCGGGTCGGGATGACCCGTGCATTGGTTGATGCAATGGCCGGCTGTGAGTATCGGCCCGAGGTGCTCGTGAACGGCTCGGCAGTGGGCTTTTACGGCGCCTGCGGCGACAAGCCGATCGACGAGCAGAGGCCGGCCGGGGATGAATACCAGTCGCGACTCTGCCAGGCTTGGGAGGCCGAGGCCCGGCGTGCCTCGGACCTGGGTGTGCGCGTCGCCGTGGTGCGCATCGGTGCAGTGCTGGGTGTCCGTCAGGGTGCGTTGAGCGAGCTGGTGCCACCGTTCCGCTTCGGGCTCGGCGGGCCGCAGGGCAGCGGCCGCCAGTGGCTGTCATGGATTCACCGGCAGGACCTGGCGCGGGCCATCCTGTTTCTGGTCAACAACCCGGATTGCGACGGCGTTTATAACGCCACCGCACCGTATCCGGTTCGCAATCGCGAGTTCGCCCGCGCACTCGGCCGGGTGCTGCGGCGCCCGACGTTGCTACCGCTGCCGAGCCCGATGCTGCGGCTGATTGCCGGGGAAATGGCCCATCTGGTGTTGACCGGCCAGAAGGTCCTGCCCGCGCGCCTGCAGGCCGCCGGGTTCGAGTTCCGCTATCCCGACCTGGAGCCGGCACTGCGCGAGATTCTGGCGCGCTGGTGATGCTGCCCGAGGGCCTGATCGATGCATTGATCGACCGTCTCGGCGCGGATGCGGTGCTGACCGACCGGGATGCAATGGCCCCTTATGAGCGCGATTGGCGTGGCCAGTTCCGCTCGCAGGCCGCCGCGGTGCTACGGCCGCGCTCCACCGGGCAGGTGGCCGATGTCGTTTCCCTGTGTACGCAGGCCGGTGTCGCGGTCATTCCGCAGGCCGGCAATACCGGTCTGGTGGGCGGGTCGGTGGCGCGCTCCGACCAGGTGATTGTCAGTCTGGATCGCATGACCGCGTTGCGGTCGCTGGATGTCGACAACAACACCATCACCGTCGAGGCCGGCTGCATCCTAGCCGACGTGCAGCGCGCGGCGGCGGCGGAAGGTCGCCTGTTTCCGCTGTCGCTGGCGGCCGAAGGCTCGTGCCGCATCGGCGGCAATCTGGCCACCAACGCCGGCGGGGTCAACGTGCTGCGCTATGGCAACGTTCGCGATCTGACGCTCGGCCTGGAAGTGGTGCTCGCGGACGGCCGGATCTGGGACGGCCTGACCGGCCTGCGCAAGGACAACAGCGGCTACGACCTCAAGCATTGGTTCATCGGCAGCGAGGGCACCCTCGGCATCATTACCGCCGCCACCCTGCGGCTGTTTCCGGCTCTGGCCCAGCGCGAGACCGCCTTCATCGCCGTGCCCGATGTCGCCGCCGCAGTGCGGCTGCTGGGCGGGTTTCGGCGGGCCTCCGGCGACAACTGCATCGCCTGCGAACTGCTGCCGCGCCTGGCGCTGGAACTGGTCTGCCGGCATATCCCCGGTTGCCGCGACCCGCTGGACGAACCCGCGCCCTGGTACCTGCTGGTGGAACTGGCCAGCCCCGCCGTCGGCGACTGGCTGGCCGATGCCCTGCAGGCCGTGCTGGCCACTGGCCTGGAAGACGATGACGTCAGCGATGCCGTGATCGCCGGCAGCATGGATCAGGCGGCGGCGCTATGGCGGCTGCGTGAATCCATCCCCGAAGCTCAGACCCGTGAGGGCGCCTCGCTCAAGCACGATGTGTCCGTGCCGGTGTCACGGCTGCCGGCATTCGTTTCCGAGGCCGGTGCCGCGGTGACCCGGGCGATTCCCGGTGTGCGGGTTTGTGCCTTCGGGCACGTTGGCGATGGCAATCTGCACTTCAACCTGTCGCAACCAATCGGCGACGATGGCGACACATTTCTTGCCCGCGCCGACGAGGCCGGCTGCATCATCCACGAGATCGTTGCGGCCATGGGTGGGTCGGTTGCGGCTGAGCATGGTATCGGCCGGCTCAAACGCGCAGCCCTGCGCCGTTACCGACCCCCGGTGGCGGTTGAGCTGATGCGAGCGATCAAGCAGGCGCTGGATCCGGACAACCGGCTCAACCCCGGGGCCGTGCTCGACCGGGAGCCATGAGCGGCCCACCCGGCGAGGCCGACTGGCCGGTCGATATCGGCTGCGGCCTTTGTGGCCACACCCCCACCCGTGGTTTTGCACGGGTGGCCAGCGGCCGATACGGATGCTGCCCCGAGTGTGGTCTGATCTTCCAGCACCCGGACGAGCGGCCCGACGCGCTGACAGAACACCGTCTGTACAGCGCGCATGACAACCGTATCGACGATCCCGGCTATCGCGCCTTCCTACAACGGCTGATCAACCGGCTGATTCCGCAGTTGGCGCCCGGCGCCTGCGGCCTGGATTACGGTGCAGGTCCCGGTCCGGCCCTGGCCGCGATGCTCGCCGAGGCGGGTTTCCCCACCGCCGTCTACGATCCGTTCTTCGCCCCCGACACGACCGTGCTGGCCCGCCGCTACGACTTCGTCGTCTGCACCGAAACCGCCGAGCACTTCCATCATCCCGGCGCCGCCTTCAATCAGATCGCCGGGCTGCTACAACCCGCTGGTTGCCTGGGTCTGATGACCCGGCTGTTCGACGCGGGCATCGATTTCGCTGCCTGGCACTATCATCGCGACCCCACCCATGTCAGCTTCTACACCGAATCCACCCTGGACTGGCTGGCGACCCGCCATGGCTGGCGTTGGCGGCGGTATGGCGCGGATGTGGTGATCCTGCGGCAGGCATAGACGGGTCACGACGTCTGGAACTGATAGGTCAGGGGAATCCAGCGATAGCCGTGTTGGCCGCGGCGCTGGACGAAGCCGATCGACGGAAAACTGGTGTGGTAGCCCACCACCGCCAGGCGTTCGGTGGCTGCCATGTCGTAGATTCTTTTCCGGGTGGCGGCGCCCTGGTTCTTGTCCTGGTCAAACAGCGCGCGCCATTCGGGATGGGCCAGCGAGGCCACCTCGTGGTGAGCGCAATCACCCCACAGCAACAGACGCTGGCCGCGGCTCTCGATATGAAAGGCCAGGTGCCCCGGGGTGTGACCATAAGCGGCCACCGCATGGATGCCGGGCGAGACTTCGTCGCCCGGTCCAATGCGGGTCATGGTGTCGGCCAGCGGGGCGAGGTGACTGGGAAACAGCCTGGCGGACTGGTGCTCAATGCTCGATTCGGGGGCGCGTAGACGGTCGTCGGTCGCGGCCCAGAAATCGAACTCTCGCCCGCCCATGACGTAGGTGGCCCGCGGAAACGCCGGTTTGCCCTGGTGCATCACGCCGCCGATATGGTCCGGGTGACCGTGGGTCAGGACCACCAGGTCGATCTGTTCCGGTGAATAGCCGGCCTGTTGCAGGCTGGGCGCCAACCGGCCACCGCTTGGCGGGGGCACGAAACCCTGGTCGCCGTTGCCGGTATCGAACAGGATGCGTTGCGTACCGGTGTCCACCAGCGTGGGGGTGAAGCCGGGCTGGAAACGATCACGTGGCAGGAGGTGATCGTGCATCAGTGCCTGCACCTCGGATTCCGGGCGATCCTCGCCCACCACCGGCCAGGGGCCGTCGAGCATGGCATCGGCGTCACGTAGCGTGGTGATCTCGAATGCTCCGAGGGAAAAACGGTGGAAGCCGGTCTGCGACGGGCACGGCGTGGTGGCGCGGCTGTGCATCGACAGCCCCGCGACGGCAGGCAGCGCCAGTCCGGCTGCGGTGGCGGCCAGCAGCCGGCGGCGGCTGAGGTTGGTTGGTTCCCGGGTCATGACGGATGGCTCCTCGACAGGTTGATTCATGCTGTAATTCAAGGGCGGCCGCCGCGGGCGGCGCCGCCGGGAGGAACGCTAGCCAATGACCGAATGTGGCCGCTTGTATGAACCTGCTGCGAAGGTCGGTGGCCTGGGGCCGTTCTGGCATCTGGACCAGACGCGCACGCTGTTCGTTGGCCCCCTGCAGCACAACGGCCTGCATCAGCACGGCGCACCGGTTTACCTGGCGGGCCTTTACGGTTCGTTCGAGCTGCGTCTGGAAGGCGCCGACTGGCGCCGGTGCCGGGGCGCGGTCATTCCCGCGGGCTACCGACACGAACTCCGGGTCCACGGTCAGCCGATCGCGGTGTTCTACATCGAACCGGGCGTTGATGGCATCGGTAGCCTGACCACGTTGCTTGGTGAGGTTCGCGAGGTCGAAGGGGCCCTGACCGGGCGCCCGCATGGCGGCAATCTACTGCGCGAACTGTGGGAGGATCGCCGCGGTCCGCAATGGGCCGGCCAGGCCCTGGATGATCTGCTGACGTTTGCCCGGCCGCGGGTGCGCCGGCAACCGGATGCCCGCGTTGCCCGGATCATGGCGGACCTGGGCCTCCCGACCGGCACGCCGGTGCCGGTCGCGCAACTTGCCACCAGCGTGGGTCTGTCGGCCTCGCGCCTGCAACACCTGTTCACCCGCGAAGCCGGGGTGCCGCTCCGGCGTTATCGTGCATGGCGGCGTATGCGCACGGCTATCGATGCCATAACCGGCGGGGACAACTTCACCACCGCGGCGCACGCCGCAGGCTTCAGCGATCAGGCGCATTTCAATCACGATTTCCGCCGTACCTTCGGTGCCCCACCATCGGTGAGCCTGGCCCGGCTTCGGCCAGGTATCGGAGACCCTTAACCCTGGCGGGCTTCGGCGCAGTCCAGGCAGAAGGGATTGGCGGGATCGGCCTCCAGCCGGGCCTCGGCGACGGGTTCGTCACAGGCAGCGCAGTCGCCGAAGGTGCCGGCGTCGATCCGGGCCAGGGCAGCGGTGATCCGGCGCGCCTGATTGGCGGCTCGCTGGGCGCCGGCCTTGGCCATGGCCTGGGCCTGCAGGGCGTCCATGCGCGACAGCCGTCCCGTTCGGGTCTGATCGAGCTCCACCGTCTGACCCATGTTGTCGCGGCTTTCGGCACCGGCCTCCAGGGTTGCCTGCATGTCCAGCAGCATGGTTCGAAAGTATTCGAGCTGGGCGTCGGTCATCGAATTGCGGCTTTCTGACGTAATAACGGCTGGGTAACCAAACCAGCGTAATCGGGTCGGGTAAGGCGGTCCAATATGGTTTCAAAGGTGAGCCGACATTGCCGCTTTCTGCTGCTCGGTAGCGTGTTATGCACCACGGCGGCCACGGCGCAGTCGCCTGCGGCGCCCCTGAATCCGGTGTTCATGGAGGCCGAGGCATATCCCGAGTTTGCGGCTGCGCTGGCGGATGGTCGTTCGGATCAGGCAATCGGCGAGATGCGCGGGATACTGCGCGCCATGGAAACCGGTTACGGGCCGCGGCATTCGGCGCTGGTGCCGGCGCTGGTCAACCTCGGCACCGCCCGGCATCAGGCTGGCCAGCCGGTAGCAGCCATGGGCGATTTCCAGCGGGCGGTCGATATTCTTACCAGCCGCGGCGACAACCGGAATCCCGCGCTCATCCGCCCCCTGAGAGGCCTGGGCCGGGCGGCGCTCAGCGCCGGTGATTACCCGGCCGCGATCCGGGCCCTGTCCCGGGCCGCCTTCATCGGCCGGGTCGCCCATGGTCTGCATGATCCGGCCCAGCTGGCGTCCTATGATGGGCTGATCGCCGCGCAGATGGCGGTTGGCCGCGAGGACGAGGCTGCCCGGTTGCAGCAGGCGCGCCTGGCGGTGATCGAGCGCAGTGCGGCGGGTCGTCCGGGCGAACTGGCCGACGCCCTGGCCCGGGCGGGCAACTGGTTCAACGCCGTCGGGCGCCATGCGGACGCCCGCGACATGCAGCGCGAACGGCTTCGCGTGCTGCGCGAGGCCCTTGGTGACGACGATCCCGCCCTGGTGTCCGCGCTGGTCGGCATGGCCGACACCTACCAGCCCGCACTGCAGGAACCGGCCTTCGCCGGACTGGATGCGCTGCATCAGGCACTGGACATTCAGGAAAACGCCACCCCCCGCGATCCCGGGGCCCTGGCCGATATACGAATGGAAATCGGCGACTTCTACATGCGTTTCGATCGCCGGCGCAGCGCTGTCAATGAGTATGTGAAGGCGCGAGCTCTCTATGGGGAGGCGGGCGATGCCGACGCCCTGGAACGGTTACGCGACCCGGCCGTGGCCTATCTGCCCCCGATTCGGCGCTTGCAGGACGTGCCGGACATCGGCCTGGGCCCGAAAGTCACCGTCGCGCTGGTACTGGACGTCGACGCCCGGGGAAACCCGCGCAATGTCGAGGCCGTGGCGGTGGACCCGCCGGGCCTCACCGAGTTGCAGGAAAGCGTGCGGCGGGCCCACGCAAGAGCCCATTTCCGTCCGCGCCTGACGGCCGACGGTGCGGTCGACGCCGAGCGCATATCACTGGATCATGAGTTCCATTATCTCGCGGGCCCGGCCCGGGAAGGAAACTAGGGTGGGGCCGACAGGGTCGAAGCCATGATGATGCAATTCCGCGCGACAAAAATCCTGTTCGTTCCCTGGCTGTTGCTGGCGGCGGGTTGCGCCAGCACGCCGCCGTCGTCCTCCTCGTCGAGTCAGCCGCCGCCACCCGCGGCCCCGCCGCCGGAAACTGCCGAAACGGCCGAGTCGGAAGCGCAGACGCCGCCCGACGGTGAGCGCACTGCCGACCAGGAAGCCGACGCGGCGCCCGAGCCCTCGCCGGCACCGGCGGCCCCGCAGACCACTGAAGCCACCCCGCCGAACGGGGCCGGCACCACCGCGCGCGGGCCCGGCTTCCCGGCCGGCGGCCAGACCGGGTCTGAACGCACGGGGGAACTGGATACGGCTCTCGATCGGTCACTCGGCGAATTCGACGAGCGGTTGCGTCGCGAGCAGGCGGAGCTGGAATCCCTGGATGAACAGGCCCGCGAGGCGCGCGATCAACGCCGGGCCATGCAGGGCGCAGGCAGCGACGGGTCGGACGGCGAACAGGCCGGCGGCCGCGCGGGCTCGCCCCCGCCGCCCCCGGTGACCGCCGGGGGCGAGCCGCCCGAGGATGATACCCGCACCGGTCGTGACCGCATTGGCGGCAACCAGCCCGATATTGCCACCAATACGCCGGATGACATCGGCAGCGGCGCCAACGACGACGTGGTGGCCCGCCAGTTGCGGGAAGCGGCCGAAAACGAGTCCGACCCCGAGCTGCGCGAGCGGCTGTGGGAGGAATATCGCGCCTACAAGGAAAATCAATGAATGTTGCCGTGCGATCCCGGCTGAGTCTGTTTGCCCTGCTGGGCGTGGCGCTGCTGTCCCACGGCTGCGTGAACAAGACGGTGAAGACGGTCAACGCCGCGCCGGCGGCACATGCGCAGGAAGAGCTATCCAGCGAGGAGCTGGTCAACGTCAACATCGCGGTGTTCGAGCCGGGCATCCCGGAAGACCCGTCCGAGGCCGAAGAGGCAGGCATCTTCCCCGAAGTGCGAGAAGCCGAAAGCCGGTACATGGCGGTGGCCCTGCGCCGCACGCTGGAAAACACCGGCTACTGGGGCGCGGTGCGTGTAGTGCCCGATAAGGTCGATTATTCCGAACTGCTGGTGACCGGCGAGATCGTCGAATCCAGCGGCTACGAGATGGCGCTGGCGGTGCGTGCCGTGGACGCCAGCGGCCGGGTGTGGCTGGACCAGACCTACGACGCCGAGGCCGCCGAACTCAGCTATCGCCAGGGGGACGCCCCGGCCGACCCGTTCCAGGCGGTGTACAACCGCATCGCCGATGACCTGCTGGCCGCACGTCGGGCGCGCTCCGCCGAGGAGCTGCAGACGGTGCGCCACTTGTCCGACATGCGCTTTGCCGAGCAGCTGGCGCCCGATGCCTTCGGCCGCTACGTCGAGTCCGAGGACGGCCGGTATCGCCTCAACGGCCTGCCCGCCGAGGGCGATCCGCTGATGGCGCGGGTCGAGCGCATCCGTGACCGCGACTATGCCCTGATCGATGCCCTGGATCAGCACTACCGCGTGTTCCATGACCAGATCGATCTGGCCTATGCCGACTGGCGCGCCGCAAGCTATCGCGAAACCGAGAACCTCCGGGAACTGGAAAGCCAGTCGCTGACGCGCAAGTTGCTGGGGGCGGCGGCGGTGATTGCCGGCATCGTGGGTGCGGCCAACGCCAATACCGGGGTGGAAGGTGCTGCCTCGCAGGTGGCGATCATCGGGGGTATCGGGGTGTTCGCCAGCGGTCTTGAAAAGGGGCGCGAATCGAAAATCCACGCCGAGGCGCTCGAGGAGCTGGGCCGCTCGCTGGAAAGCGACGTTGAACCCCGCAATGTCCAGCTGGCCAACCAGACCGTGACCCTCAGTGGTTCCGCCGAAGCCCAGTTCGAGGAATGGCAGCAGTTGATGCGCGACATCTACGCCGCTGAGACCGGCCTGATCCGTGACAGCGGACAGACCCCGGCCAGTGGCGACGATGACCGCTGAATCCGCCCTGCGTGTGAGCCGGATCGACAATGGCGGATAACCGCGGGCAATCCGATGAGTTCGAGCGCATTGCGCCGGCGACGTGGCAGCCGGGGCACGAGCCCGAACCGCCGCCGGCCGGCGGGCGTGGTGTGCCCGTCGGCGCAGTGGTACTGGCGGTTCTGGTGCTGCTGATCGCGGCCGGCGGCTGGTGGTGGCTCCCCGGCCTGATCGGGGATGACGAGCGCATGACTGCCGCACCCGCGGAATCCACCGTGGCCGAGCCTGCCGTGAGCCCCGATGTGTCCGAGCAGACCGGAACGGCGTCGACCCCGAAGCCCGACGCGGACGCGTTGCTGGCCCGCCGCAAGTCGGCCCAATCGCTGGGCGACCAACTGGCCGCGGCGCGTGAGTCGCTGGCCGGACAGAGCGTGGATCGCTGGGCACCGGATGAGCAGCGCCGCATGACCGAACTGGCGGAGCAGGGGCAATCGCAATTCGAACAGCGAGAGTACGCTGCCGCCATCGACGCCTTCCGGGCCGGCCTGTCGATCGCGCAAGACCTCGAGTCGCGTATCGACACCGAGCTGGCGACCGCGCTGGAAGCGGGTAACCAGGCCCTGAGCGATAACCGGGTCGACGAGGCGATGGCCGCTTTCGACCTGGCACTGGCCATTGACGAGGGCAATGCCGATGGCCGCCGGGGCGCGGATCGCGCCGCCCGCCGCGATGAGGTGCTGGCCGCCATGCGCCGGGGGCGGGCCAGTGAGCAGGCTGGTGAGCTGGACGCAGCAAAGGATGACTATCAGGAGGCCCGATCTCTGGACGAGGCGTACCAGCCGGCCGGCGAGGCCGTGCAGCGGGTCGCCAGCGCTCTGGCGGATCGGCGGTTTCGCGCCCGCATGTCCGCGGGTCTGGCGGCCCTGGATCAGGGTGATTTTTCGGCAGCCCGGTCGGCATTTGCCGAGGCCGCGCGAATACGCCCCGGTGCCGCCGAGGCCGCCGACGGGCTGGCCGAGGCCGAGGCCGGACTGGAACGCGCCGCCATCGAGCGGCTGCGCCAGCAGGCGCGCGACGCGGAACAGGCCGAGCAATGGCAGGACGCGGTGTCCGCCTACGAGGCGATGCTGGACCGCGACGCCAGCCTTGCCCAGCCGCGCGAACGGCTGGCGCGTGCTCGAGAAATGGCCGATTTGCATGCCCGCCTGACCGCGCACCTTGCCCAGCTGGAGCGGCTGGCCGATGCCGGGGTGCGGAATACAGTCAGTGAGCTGCTGGCCAGCGCCCGGGCCGTGTCGGCGCCGGGTCCGCGCCTACAGGCACGCATCGCGCGGCTGCAGACGGCACTCGAGCGGGCTAGTCAGCCGGTCACCGTGCGACTGCAATCGGACAACCGCACCCGGGTGGCGGTCTATCATGTGGGCGAACTTGGCAGCTTCGAAACCCATGAAATGACGCTCACGCCCGGTCGCTACACGGCCGTCGGGCGGTGCGAGGGCTATCGTGACGTCCGGCGAGAATTCATTGTCACCGCCGAACAGGCGCCCATCGGCCCGATCGAGATTCGCTGCGAGGAACGTCTGTGACCGAACCGACCCGCGTTCAGGCCGCCGCCTATCAGCCGCCCGACGGTGGCGGCCGGCCGCCACGGTCACGCCGGCCCCGGATCTGGCTGCTGGCCACCATTGCCGGTCTCGCTGTGCTGGGGCTGGGGGCCTGGTTCGTGTTCACCGCCGTGGCGGTGACCGTCGATGTGTCGCCCGCCCCGGACCGACTGGCGATCGAGGGAGGCTGGTCGCTGCCGGTGGGCGAGCGGTATCTGCTGCGGCCCGGCGAATATCGAGTGGTCGCAGACAAGGCCGGCTATCGGCAACTCACGGAAACCGTCACCGTGATGCGCGGCGGCGACGATGCCTATCGCTTCGAGATGCGCAAGAAGCCCGGACGGCTGCAACTGGAAACCGAACCCGCGGAAACCACGGTGCTGATCGACGGCGAGCCACGCGGGCAGACGCCGCTGGCACCGATCGAACTGGAGCCCGGCGAACACCGGCTGACCGTGCGCGCGCCGCGGCACCAAACCGCGGAACAGACGGTATCGATCGAGGGCATGGACAAGCTGCAGACGATGAGCGTCAGCCTCATCCCGGCCTGGGCGCCGGTGGAAATCACCTCGGAACCGGCCGGTGCCACATTGATGGTCGATGGCGAGGACCGAGGCCCCACGCCGCGGACGCTGGAACTGGGCGCCGGCGAGCACGAGTTGCAACTAGTGCAATCCGGCTATCGGACCTGGAGCCGCCGCATCGAGGTGGTGGCGGATGAGCCTCAGTCGCTGGGGCCGATCGAACTCCAGCCCGTCCCGGGACGGTTGGCCGTGTCCAGCCAGCCCGCCGGAGCCAGCGTGACCGTGGACGGCGAATACCGTGGCCGTACCCCGGTCGAGGTGGCGCTGTCGCCGGATACGGGCAGCATGGTGCGCGTCGCCCGGGCTGGGCATCGATCGGTAAGCCGCGAGGTGCGCCTGGCCGCGGATGAGCGGGACAGCCTGGCGGTGGAGCTAACCCCGATTGTCGGCGAGGTGCGGATCTCGGTGACGCCCGAGGATGCCGAGGTCTATGTGGACGATGAGCGCCGCGGCACCGGCAGCCAGACGCTGTCGCTGACCGCCGTGGCCCACGATGTCCGCGTGAGCAAAGCCGGTTATGCGCCGTTCGAGGCCGAGGTCACACCCAAACCCGGCGAGACCCAGCGGCTTGAGGCTCGCCTGCTCACCGAGGAAGCCGCCGTGCTGGCGAAGTTTCCCGACACGGAACGCACCCCCGCCGGTGGCACCATGCGGTTGATGCCCACCGGCCGATTCACCATGGGGGCCCCGCGCCGCGAGCAGGGGGCCCGCAGCAACGAAGTCCGCCGCGAGGTCAAGCTGACCCGGCCCTTCTACATCGGCGTGCACGAGGTCACCAACGAACGCTTTCGTCGTTTCCGGTCCGGGCATTCCTCCGGCATCGTCGCGCGCAAGACGCTGGACAACGACGACCAGCCGGTGGCGCGCGTGTCGTGGGATGACGCGGTGGCCTACTGCAACTGGCTGAGCGACCAGGCCAGTCTGCCCAGGGCCTATGCGGGCGGCGAACGGGTCACGCCGGTGACCACCGGCTATCGCCTGCCCACGGAAGCCGAATGGGCCTGGGCGGCGCGTTTTGCCGGCGGGCGTTCGCTGAAATACCCCTGGGGCGATGCCATGCCGCCCACCGGGCGGGCCGGCAATTACGCGGATGCGTCCGCGGCGGAGCTGCTGGACGAGCGGCTGCAGGACTATGACGACGGTCATGCCGCGGCGGCGCCGGTGGGCCGGTTTGCCGCGAATGCCCTGGGTCTGTTCGATCTGGGCGGCAACGTCGCCGAATGGACGCACGACCGTTACAGCGCCAATCCGGGGAGCGGGGGCGTGGAGGCCGACCCGTTCGGGCCGGACAGCGGCAGTGCGCGGGTGGTGCGGGGTTCGAGCTGGCGGCACGGGCGCATTACCCCGCTGCGTCTGTCGTACCGGGAGGCGGGCGGCAGCCCGCGGGATGATCTGGGCTTCCGGGTGGCCCGCTACGCGGAGTAAGCTGGAATGATGCGAACGACACTCATGATCGCGCTCACACTCGTGCTGCTCGCGCCCCTGGCGGGTGCGCAGCCGGATGGCGCGTCCGAGCCGCCAGGCCGTGACACGGCTGACAGCGAGTCGGCGGCCGCGGGCGACAACGGCGAATCCGCCGAACGCGCTGAGTCGGCGTCCCCGAAGGATTTCAAGCCGTCGGAACGTATCGGGGCGGATGAGGCAGTCGCCTTCCCGGCGGATATCTGATGCGCGGCCGTCTGTCGATCGAATTCGTCTACCAGCTGTTCGCGCTGCTGCTGGCGGTGATCATCGTGCACGGCATCTATGTCGGCATGGTGCGGCCGCAGGCACAAGCCGCCGAGGCCGCGCGGGCGGCGGTGCTGGCGGACAATCCGGATGCCGCGCCCGAGCGGTCGCTGTGGGTGATCGTGCGGGATTACGAACAGGAGGTCTGCTTCATTCTGATGCTCTGGGCGCTGGCCCTGCTGGGCTACAAGGCAGCCGCCGTGCAGCGCGAACGGCGGCTGCTACAGCGCGGCCTGATCGCGGTGGGGCCGGGCGAGAGCATCCTGCCGGAGGACGCCCGCGAACACACCCGGGCGATCGAGGCGCTGCCGGCGATGGAGCGCGAGTTTCTCTACCCGCGGGCGCTGCTCACCGCCCTGCATCGCTTCCGGGCCACCCGCAACGTGCAGGACGTATCCGATGCCATCGGCCAGGTCTGCGAGGCCGAAACCGACCGGCTGGATTCGGAACTTTCCATGGTGCGCTATATCGCCTGGGCGATTCCCTCCATCGGCTTCATCGGCACCGTCCGCGGTATCGGCGAGGCCCTGGGGCTGGCCCACAAGGCGGTGGAGGGGGACATCAGCGGCGTCACCGCGGCCCTGGGGCTGGCCTTCAACTCCACCTTCGTGGCGCTGGTGCTGTCGATCATCCTGATGTTTTTCCTGCATCAGCTGCAGCTGGTGCAGGAGCGGCTGGTACTGGATACCCAGACCGCCTGCGACCGGGGACTGATCCAGAACCTGCAGGCGGGCTGACCGTGCACCTGCTCGAGATCAATGATCTCGCCGTCACCCTGTCCGGTCGGCACGGCCCGCTGGTGGCCAGCCCCGGTGTAGCGGTGGCCGATCGGGACGGTCTGCATTTCGGTGCCGACGCCCGGGCCCGCGCCCGGCGCAACCCCCGCCGCACCTTCGATCGATTCTGGGAACACCTGGATCAGCAGCCGCTGGCCGAGTCGGCCGGCCCGGCGCGCAGTCATGCCGATCTGGCCTATTACCATCTGCGTGCGGTGCTTGATGCGGCGGGCGAGTCGGTCGAGTCCGTCACGCTGGCGGTACCCGCGGAGTACGACAGGTCGCGGCTGGCCCTGGCCCTGGGCGTGGTGCAGGCCTGCGGTCTGAAAGTTGCCGGGCTGGTCTGTGCGCCGGTGGCCGCCGCCGTCGGCCTGGGTCTGGCGCCGGGCCACTGGCGGCTGCTCGGCCTGCGTCTGCACGACCTCATTGCCGCCGACATCGAGGTTGGCCCGGATACGGTGGCTCTGACCGGCTGCCGGACCCTGTTGCGGCGCGGGCTGGTGGATCTGGAAAATCGCTGGGCCGGCCGCATCGCCGAACGCTTCGTGCGTGATACCCGCTTCGATCCGCTGCACGATGCCGACACCGAGCAGCGTCTGCACGACGCACTGGACGATTGGCTGACGGCCCTGGCGGATGCACCCGCCGTACGTGCGGCCATGCGCGTGGGCGACCGGGAATATCACGTGCCGCTGGACGCGGCCTTCCTCGCCACCGGCGCCGAGGAGGTGTACCGGGCGGTCGCCGCCGAGTTCACTGACCGCGCTGGCGTGGTGCTGGACGACCGGCTGGCAGCGCTGCCCGGTTTGCGTGATCAGTTGCCGGATATGCCCGTGGTCTGTCCGCCCGAGGCGCTTGCGTCGGGTGTCGATGCCGCCGGGGAGGCGATCCGCGCGGATGATCCGCAGGCCCCGCCCTTCGTGACCCGGCTGCCCCGCGGTCAACGTGACCCAATGACGGCAGCCGGGTCCACTGGTCGGCCGGCCCCGACCCATCTTCTGAGCGATGGCGTGGCCACGCCGCTGCCGGAGAGCGGCCATGCGCTGGCCGGAACGGCGGCTCGGCTCGAGCCCGGCGATGACGGCTGGTGTCTGCGGGGCAATCTCGACGGGCTGCGCCTCAACGGCCGGCCGGCGGCGGCAGATACCCGTCTGGTCGCCGGGGACCACCTGGCGGCGGATGACAGACAGATGTGGCTGATCGCGGTGGCGTCCGATCATGGCCAGGCCTAGCCGCCGTCCCAGCACCTTCAGCCTGTCGTTCATCGACGCGATGTCCTGCGGCCTCGGGGCCGTGATCCTGTTGTTCATGATCATCAACCACGCCAGCGAAGTGCGGGCGGTGGACGTCAACCGGGATGTGGCCGACGAGGTCAGCGCGCTGGAAGCCGAGGTGATCGAACGTCAGCAGCGGGTGGCGTCGCTGCGGGACACCCTCGACACGACCCGCGAACAGGCGCAGGCGGCGCGCGAGCGGGCCGAGCGGCTGGCTGCCGCGGCCGAGCAGCCGGTGCCGGAAGCCGATACCGGACCGGGCGAGCGCATCGCCGCGCTCAAGCAGGAACTGCAGTCGCTGGAAAGCCGGGTCGAACAGATGCGCGAACAGGCCGATTCCGGCGACGCCACCCGGGCCCGGGCCGGCGACGGCGACCGACAGTACCTGACCGGCCTGAAGGTCGGCGGCAGGCACGTGCTGATTCTGCTGGACGCCTCGGCGAGCATGCTCGACGATGACATCGTCAACGTGATCCGCCGCCGCAACATGGACGAGGCCGCCCGCCGGTCCGCTCCCAAGTGGCGGCGTGCCCGCGCCGCGGTGGACTGGCTGACCACCCAGGTACCGGCGCAGTCACGGTTCCAGCTCTACACCTTCGCCGAACAGCCCGAGGCGGTGCTGTCCGGCACCGACGGCCAGTGGCTGGGCACCGATGGTGGGGCCCGGCTGACCGCGGCGGTGCGCGCGCTGGACGGGGTGGTGCCGGCCGGCGGCACCAGCCTGCGCAACGTGGCGGCTGCCGCCGCGCAGTTGTCGCCCCGGCCGGACAATATCTATCTGATCACCGACGGCCTGCCGACCCAGGGCCGCGAATCGCGCCGCGGCACGGTATCCGGCAGCCAGCGGCTGGACTTCTTCCGCGAGGGCGTGAACGCCCTGCCGTCCGGCGTGCCGGTGAACATCCTGCTGCTGCCCATGGAGGGGGATCCGCTGGCATCCAGCGCCTTCTGGCAGCTGGCCCAGGCCCGCGGCGGGGCCTTCATCACGCCATCTGAGGCCTGGCCATGAGCCGCCGGCGCCGCCGCCGCGACGGCGAGGCCTTCGGGCTGTCATTCCTGGATGCGATTTCCTGCGGATTCGGGGCGATCGTGTTGCTGCTGGTGATCACCAAGACCGCGGAACCCACCATCCAGCAGGAGCGTGGCCAGGGTCTGGAGGCACTGGCGGCCGAGCTGTCCGAGCGACTGCCGGCGCTGGCCGCGCAGGCCTCGTCGCTGGAATCGGAGCTGGCCGAGGCGCAGTCGTCGCTGGCCTCGGCAGAACAGCGGGTGGCGGCGCTGGCCCCGCAGGCCGCACAGGCCAAGCAGGCGCGGGCCGAACAGGCGCTGGATTCGCGCGCCTCGGCGGCGATCGAACAGCGGCTGGCCGAGGCTCGGCAATCGTTGACCGAGGAAATGCAGCGGCTGTACGCCCAGGGGCTCCGCTCGACCGACAACGCCGTGGCCGGCATCCCGGTGGACAGCGAATACATCATCTTCATCATCGACACCTCCGGCAGCATGCAGAGCTTTGCCTGGCCCGCGGTGCTGGCCAAGCTGCGGGAAACGCTGGCCGTCTATCCCCGGGTCAAGGGGCTACAGGTGATGAACGACATGGGGGACTACATGTTCTCGCAGTACGCCGGGCAATGGATTCCGGATACCCCTGGTCGACGCAAGATCATCGTGGACACGCTGGCGGGCTGGCAGCCCTTTTCCAACAGCAGTCCGGTCGAGGGTATTACCCGTGCCATCCGGGCCTTCGCGGCGTCGGACAAGCGCATCAGCATCTATGTGTTCGGCGACGAGTTCAGCGGCAATTCCATGCAGTCGGTGCTGGACACCGTGGCCCGGCTCAACCCGCGCGATGCCCGGGGACGGCCGCGCGTTCGCATCCACGCGGTGGGGTTTCCCACCCAGTTCGATCGCCAGGGTCGGGCGGGTTCCACCGGCATCCGCTTCGCCACGCTGATGCGTAGATTGACCGAGGAAAACGGCGGCACCTTTGTGGGACTGCGAGATACCCGATGAACGGCACCGTTGCCCGCCCTGGCGCGTATCGGCCGACGGATGCGGGACGCTCGCGTTCCGGGGCCGGTCGGCTGTTTCTCGTTGCCGTGGCGGGGCTGCTGGTCACCGGCTGCGGCACCACCCCCGTGGCACCGGAGGCCACCCTGCCGGTGCCGGTCGTGGCCGAACAGGGGGGCCGCATTGCACTGGCGATCACGGCGGAATTCCGCCAGCGCCGCCACACCGACGACGACTGGGACATCGGCCTGGGCGAGCCCGTGGAAGCCACCTTCCAACGGACGCTCGACGCGCTTTATCGCGACGTGCGGGTCACGGATACGCAGGATGCGTCCGGCGTCGACCTGATCGTCGTCCCGACCTGGGAGGACGCCCAGATCAGCGGCCCCGGCCGCAGCCACACCGAGTTTCACGAGGCCTGGCTGCATTTCGATGTCCGGCTGCTCGACGGTGAGGGCGCGCAGGTTGATCGCTGGCCGATTCGCGCCTATGGCCGCAGCCGCGATCGTCTGCTCGGGGATAACGAGGCGGTGGCCGAGGCGGTGGAGCGGGCGCTCCGGGATGCCGCCACGGCCCTGATCCTGAAGCTGCGGCGGCAGTCTATTGCCGGCGGCCGCACGGAGGAGGCGCTGCCATGAACCGCCGCAGCTCATGCACGGCGCTGGCGACCGTCCTGTGGCTGGCGGGCTGCGTGAACACCTCGGTCGAGCAGCTTCGGCAGTCGCCCCCGGGTGCGGCCCTGTCCACCGGCGAGTCGGTGGTGGTGCTGGGCCGCAGCCAGCAGGGGGAATACCGCACCGAAGGCGGCTTCACCCAGTGTGTCGCCGATCGCCTGGACGGGCCTGATCTACCGGTGACGCCGGCGCAGACCTTCAACGATCGGCTGTTTCCCTGGTTCGAACCGCGCACCGCACCGCAGAACGTGGACGATCTGAGGCGTCTGCTCGACGATCCGCTGATCTCCCAGCGTCTGCAGCAGAACCCGGTGCGTTATCTGGTGTGGGTCGATGGCACCACCCGTGATACCGACAGCGGCGGCAGCATGGGCTGTGCCGTGGGGCCGGGCGGGGGCGGCTGCCTGGGCTTCGCCTGGTGGGAGAAGAACGCGGCCTTCGAGGCCTCGGTCTGGGACGTCACCCGGGCCGCGGAAGTTGGCCGGGTGAGCGTCGACGCCAGCGGTACGTCCTACATGCCGGCGGTGATCGTGCCGGTGCCGCTGCTGGCCCGCACCGAGGCGGCAGCCTGCAGCGGTCTGGGGGATCAATTGCGCGAACTGCTGGTGCCGGATTCCTGAAGCGGCGATTCCGATGAATCGGCGGGCGGCCCGGCTGATCTAACCGCTGCCCAGCCCGGCCGCCTCCACCAGGCGGATCAGCGGCTGCGGAAACAGGCCGATACCCATCACCGCCAGGGCGATCAGCAGCACCATGATACCGCCGGAACGCTGGCCCCAGTCGTGGGCGGCATCGCGGCGCCGTTCGCCGGGCTCGAACAGGTACATCACCACCATCACGCGCAGGTAGTAGTACAGCCCGATGGCACTGCCCAGCACGATGCCGCCCACCAGCCACCAGAGTTCCGACTGCACGCCCAGGGCGATCACGTAGAACTTGCCGATGAACCCGGCGGTGGAAGGGATGCCCGCCAGTGACAGCATCATCACCGTCATCACCGCCGCCAGATAGGGCCGGCGCCAGAACAGGCCACGATAATTGTGAACGGCCCCGGCATCGGTGCCGTCATACGGGCTGGATACCAGCGTGAGCACGCCGAAGGCGCCGAGCGTGGCCAGCACATAAGTGATCAGGTACATGCCGGCGGCTTCCACCGCCAGGCTGCCGGTGGCAACGATCGCCACCGTGATGTAGCCCATGTGGGCGATGGAGGAATAGCCCAGCAGCCGCTTCAGATTGTTCTGGCGCAGGGCCAGCAGATTGCCGGCGATCATCGATATCAGCGCCAGCGCCGCAATCATCTGATGCAGCGTGGCGTCCGCGGTGGCGGGGGCCGACTGGAACAGCCGCACCAGCACCGCGAACACGGCCACCTTGCCCACCGTGGCCAGGAAGGCCGCGGCCGGGGCCGGGGCGCCCTCATAGACATCCGGCGTCCACAGGTGGAACGGCACCAGGGACAGCTTGAAGGCGATGGCAATGACCATCATGCCGGTGCCGATCACCAGCCAGCTGCGGTGGGTGACACCACTGTCGATGGCTGCACCGAGCTCGTTGATCTGCAGTGTGCCGGTAGCCGCGTACAGCAGCGCCATGCCGAATAGCAGGAACGCCGAGGCCGCGGCCGACAGCACCATATACTTCAGCCCCGCCTCCAGCGAGCGGTGGTCGCGGTAGGTATAGGCCGCCATGCCGTAGAGCGGCACCGAAAGCAGTTCCAGCCCGATGAATAGCGCCGCCAGATGCTGGCTGGCCGCCAGGATGATGCCCCCGGACACCGCCGTAAGCAGCAGCATGTAGAACTCTTCCCGCCGTCCCGGGTAACCGTCCAGATACGCATGGGCCAGGGTCGAGCAGGCCAGCGACGCCACCAGGATGAGCGCGGTATAGAGCACCGTGTGGTCATCGATGACGACCAGATCGGTGACGGATTCCGGTGTAGCCCGGAGCACCAGCAACAAGGAGACCAGCGCCGCGTTGAGGCCCACCACCGTAATGGTGGCGTTGACGAAGTGCTGCCGGCTTACGGCCACGCTGACGAGCACCGCCAGGGCGGTGCCGAGCACCAGCAGGACGGGCAGTAGCGCGAATAGATCGGTGCCGGTGAGGGTCATGCTTGAGACCTCAGGGCGTTTCCGGCCGCGGCCGGACGTCGGTGAACCAGTGCTGTACTTCGGTCATGGCTGTCTGCGACACGTCCAGAACCGGCTGCGGATAGATGCCGATACCGATGATCAGCGCCAGCAGCATCAACAGCGTCAGGTACTCGCGGCCGTTGAGGCCGGCCAGTTCGGCCCGGCCCTGGGCGGGGCCCCAGTACACCCGGTGCATAAGCACCAGGGAATAGACCGCGCCCAGCACCAGCCCGCCGCCGGCCAGTACCACCACCACCGGGGCCACGCCGAAGGTGCCCACCAGGATCAGGAACTCGCCGATGAAATTGGCGGTCCCCGGCAGGCCCAGCGACGCCAGCACGAAGACCAGCGCGAAGCCGGGCAGCGACCCCAGCCGCGGGAACAGCCCGCCCATGCGGCGCATGTCGCGGGTGTGAATGCGCTCGTAGATCTGGCCGCTGAGAATGAACAGCCCGGCAGCGGAAAAGGCATGCGCCACCATCTGGATGATCACCCCCTGCAGGGCCAGCAGAGTGCCGGCATAGATGCCGATCAGCACGAAGCCCATGTGGGAGATGCTGCTGCAGGCGATCAGGCGTTTGACGTCCTGCTGGGCCATCGCCAGCACCGCGCCGTAGTAGATGCCCACCAGACCCAGTGCCATGGCCACCGGCGCGAAGTGCGCCGAGGCATCGGGGAACAAGGGAATGGCGAAGCGCAGCATGCCGTAGGCCGCGGTCTTCAGCAGGATGCCGGCCAGGTCCACGCTGCCCGCGGTGGGGGCCTGGGCATGGGCGTCCGGCAGCCAGCCGTGCAGCGGCACCGTGGGCAGCTTGACCGCGAAGGCGATGAAGAAGCCCAGCATCAGTACATAGCCCAGGACGCCACCGATGGGCGTATCGCGCAGCACGTTGTAGTCGAAGGTGAATTCGCCAGTGTGGTTGTAGTGGACGAACACCAGCCCGAGGATCGACACCAGCATCAGCAGCCCGCTGGCCTGGGTGTAGATGAAGAACTTGGTGGCGGCGGTGATGCGGGTGGCGCCCCGGGAGCCGCTATGGCCCCACAGCGCGATCAGGAAATACATCGGCACCAGCATCATTTCCCAGAAGAAAAAGAACAGGAAAAGATCGATAGCCAGGAATACCCCGACCACGCCGCCGATGATCCAGAGCAGGTTGAGATGGAAGAAACCGATGCGCCGGTCGATTTCCTGCCAGGAACAGAGCACCGCCAGCAGGCCGAGAAAGCAGGTCAGCATCAGCATGATCAGCGACAGGCCGTCCACCGCCAGATGGAAGCTGATGCCGAAACGCTCGATCCAGTCCACCCGAAACTCGGTGCCCCAGTCGGGCTGATCGCCGATCACGCCGGCCAGATGATAATTGCCGGTCAGCCACAGCCAGACGGTCAACCCCAGTACCGCCAGCATCGTGGCGGTGGCGATCCAGCGCGGCATGTCGGAGCCCGCATGGGCGCGTTCCAGCAGCCAGCACAGCGTGCCGCCGATGAAGGGAATCAGTAGCAACCAGACCAGGATCATGACGCGGGCATTCTCCTCATGGCACCAGCAATAGCAGCAGGAAGGCGGTTGCCGCCGCGAACAGTACCAACGCGTACCAGCGCAGCTGACCGGTCTGGGTGGCGGCGAGGCGGGCATTCAGCTTCAGCGCCAGGGCCGGGATCAGGTTCACCGTGTCGTTGATCCAGTCGACGCGATGGAGGCGCACCAGTGCCAGATAGGGCCGCACGAACACCCGGTCGTATAGCGCGTCGAAGCCCCAGGCGTGATGCCAGAACTGCCATAGCCGCGCCCCGCTGCCCCCGGCCACCAGCCGTGCCACTCGTTCGCGCGAACCCAGGAACAGTCCAGCGGCGATGCCTACACCCACGATGGCCACCACACTTGACAGGATCTCGATGGTCAGTTTCAGGGCGTGGCTGTGGTCGCCACCATGTCCGGCGCCGAACAGATCGGTAACCGGCGGATGAATCCAGGCGCCCAGGAAGGTCGATAGCAGCGCCAGCACGATCAATGGCAGATGATGGGCCAGGCCATGGCCGGGATGGGCCTCGGTCTGTACCGGACCGTGGAACACGATGAAGATCATGCGGAAGGTATAGATCGACGTCAGCACGGCGCCAGTCAGCCCCGCCAGCCACAGCACCGGATAGCCGTTGGCGAATGCCAGCCACAGGATCTCGTCCTTGGAGTAGAACCCGGCGGTGACCAGCGGCAGGGCGGCTAGCGCCGCGCCGCCGATCAGGAACAGCGCGTAGTCGAATTTCAGGGTGCGGGCGAGCCCGCCCATGCGGAAGATGTTCTGCTCGTGATGGCAGGCGATGATTACCGAGCCCGACGCCAGGAACAGCAATGCCTTGAAGAAGGCGTGCGTCATCAGGTGGAAAATGGCCGCCTCCCAGGACCCGGCGCCCAGCGCCAGGAACATGTAGCCGATCTGGCTCATGGTGGAGTAGGCCAGCACCCGCTTGATATCGGTCTGGGCCAGGGCGGCAAAACCGGCCATCAACAGGGTAAGCGCCCCCACGATACCCACCGCGTAGAGCGCTGTCGGCGCCAGCTCGAACAGGCCATGCATCCGGGCGATCAGATAGACACCCGCGGTCACCATCGTGGCGGCGTGGATCAGTGCCGACACCGGCGTCGGGCCGGCCATCGCATCCGCCAGCCAGGTCTGCAGCGGTAGCTGGGCGGACTTGCCCACGGCGCCCCCGAGCAGCAGGAATGCCGCCAGGGTGGCCATCCCGTCGCCTTCGGCCCAGACTGCCGGCGCCTGCGCCAGCAGGGTCGGGATGTGCAGCGTGCCGAATGCGGCGAACAGCACGAACAGGCCCAGGGCCAGGAATACGTCGCCCACCCGGGTGACGATGAAGGCCTTGAACGCCGCCCAGGCATTGGCCGGCTCCTTGTAATAGAACCCGATCAGCAGATAGCTGCACAGGCCGACCCCTTCCCAGCCCAGGAACAGCAGCAGCAGGTTATCGGCCAGCACCAGCACCAGCATGCTGAACACGAACAGGTTCTTGTACGCGAAGAAGCGCGTCATGCCCGGCCCGCCCTCGAGATCGTGGCGCATGTACCAGCCGGCGAACAGGTGGATGAGAAAGCCCACCCCCACGATTACGCCGATCATGGTTGCGGTGAGTCCGTCCAGATGGAGGGTGATGCCGGGCGCCAGATCGCCCACCGTGAACCAGGTCCACAACGGTTGGCTGACCGCGCCGCCGTCACCGTTGGCGAATTCCAGCAGCGTCTGTCCGGTTGCCGCCAGGGACAGCGCCATCGACCCCACGCCGATGGTTACGGCCGCGCGGTCGCCCAGTCGGTAACCGAACGACAGCAGTACCGCGCCGAGAAGCGGGAACAGCGGAATCAGCGCCAGGCTGGTCATCCCTTCATCCCCGCAACGGCGTCGATATCCAGCGTGCGGTAGGTGCGCCGCATCTGCAGCAGCAGACCCAGGCCGATACTTACCTCCGCGGCCGCCAGGGTGAGTACGAAGATGTACATGATCTGGCCGTCAGGCTGCTGCCAGGCCTGACCGGCCACCACGAATGCCAGACCGGCGGCATTCATCATGATTTCCAGGCTGATCAGGATGAATAGCAGGTTGCGTCGTACCACGAGGCCGACCAGACCCAGGGCGAACAGGATACCCGCCAGCGCCATGCCGTGTTCCACCGGCAATGCCATGTCCATCGCGTTAACCCCTCTCCCTCACGATCCGGTCAGCGGCCATCGGCGTCCCGTCCCACATGGGCGGCAATCACCAGGGCGGCCAGCAGCAGAAACGCCGCCAGTTCCACCAGCAGCAGATAGGGGCCGAACATGGCGGCGCCGATCGCCTTGGGTGCGAGCTCGGTGCCGCTTACCGCGCCCACCGAGGCCCCGCTCCACAGCAGCCGGGTCATCACCGCCAGCAGAACTGCCGCGGCAATGCCGGGTCCCACCCAGAGGCCCGGCGCCAGCCACTGTTTCTCCTGCTCGATACTCGCCTGGTCGACGTTGAGCATCATCACCACGAACACGAACAAAACCACGATGGCGCCGGCGTAGACGATCACTTCCAGCGCCGCCGCGAAGGGCGCGCCAAGGGTGAAGAACACCACCGCAATCGAAAGCAGGGACGCGATCAGATAAAGCAGCGCATGCACGGGGTTGCTGTGGGTGACCACTCGCAGGGTGGTCAGCACGGCAATCGTGGCGGCGATGTAGAAGGTCAGTTCCACTGTGTCAGGTCCGTTGTCTTGAACAGCGAAGGTCGCAAAGGTTTCATTTGCGCGCCTTTCACCCTTGGCGTTCTTTGAGGTTAATGTTCCTCACGGCATCAGCGATTTCACGTCAATCGGCTTTTCCTCATTCTGTGCCTCGCCCTTGTCCTTGCCGCCGACGGCCATGCCGGCGACGCGGTAGAAGTTGTAGCCGGGCTGCTTGCCCACGCCGGAGATCAGCAGATCCTCCTTTTCGTAGACCATCTGCTGGCGGTCGAACTCGCCCATCTCGAAATCGGGCGTGAGCTGGATGGCATAGGTGGGGCAGGCTTCCTCGCAGAACCCACAGTAGATGCAGCGCGAGAAGTTGATCCGGAAGGTATCCGGCTTCCAGCGGCCGGTGTCGTCCTCGGTCTTGGTCAGGGCGATACAGTCTACCGGGCACGCCACCGCGCACAGATTACAGGCCACGCAGCGTTCCTCGCCGTCCGGGTCGCGGGTCAGCACGATGCGACCGCGGTAGCGTGGCGGCAGGTAGGGGCGTTGCTCCGGGTACTGCACCGTGTCGCGCTTGCGGAAACCGTGCAGAAAGACCATCCAGATTGTGCGCAGGTGGCTCAGCATGGCTCTGGTCTCAAAACGTCAACCGCCAAGGCCGCAAAGATCGCAAAGGCGTTCTTGCCAGCCACTTTGCGGTTTGCATGATTCATGTCGCAATCAGTACGGCAGCCCCGGTCACCGCCACATTCAGAAGTGCCAGGGGCAGCATTACCTTCCAGCCGAAGCTCATCAACTGGTCGTAGCGTGGTCGCGGCAGCGAGGCTCGCAGCAGGATGAAGAACACCACCACCGCGCTGGTCTTCAGCGCGAACCACACCAACGGCGGCAGCCAGGGCCCCAGCCAGCCGCCGAGGAACAGCACCACGGTCATGGCCGATACCAGGATCACGCCGACGTATTCGCCCACGAAGAACATGCCGAATTTCATGCCCGAATACTCGGTATGGAAGCCGGCCGTCAGCTCGTGCTCGGCCTCGGGCAGATCGAAGGGCATACGGTGGGTCTCCGCCACGCCGGCGATGAAGAAGATCACGAAGCCCAGAAACTGCGGCACCACGTACCACAACCCGGCCTGAGCCTCGACGATGGTGCGCAGGTTGAAGCTGCCGGCCTGCATCACCACGCCCAGCAGCGCCAGCCCCATGAATACCTCGTAGGACACCATCTGGGCGGCAGTACGCAGGCCCCCGAGCAGCGCGTACTTGTTGTTCGAAGCCCAGGCGGCGAATACGACGGCGTAGACCCCCAGCGAAGTCATGGCCAGGAAAAACAGCAGCCCGATGTTCATGTCGATGATGCCGATACCCGGCGCGAACGGCACCACCGCGAAGGCCATCAGCCCGGTAAACATGGCCAGTGCCGGTGCCAGGATGAACACGAACTTGTCGGCGAACGGCGGAATCCAGTCCTCCTTGAAGAAGATCTTGATCATGTCCGCCACCACCTGCAGCACGCCGAAGGGGCCGACGCGGTTGGGGCCGTAGCGGTCCTGCCACAGACCCAGCAGGCGGCGCTCGATCCAGGTCAGGAAGGCCGCCGATCCGACCAGCACGCCGAGGATGGCGCCGATCTGCGCGCCGGTGCCGATCACGGCGATGGCGGTGTCGTCGATCACGGAGCCACCACCGCGGGCAGTGTCAGCCCCGTCAGCCCCGGCAGCCCCACCGGCAGACCGATGCTGCGGTCGGCGAAGCTGTCCAGAATCCGGACCGGGAGGCTCAGATGCTCACCGCTGACGTTCAGGGTCAGGGTGTCGCCGTCGGCCAGGTCCAGTTCCCGGGCCGCCGCCGCATTGAGTGCGGCATACGGCGTCGGGATGCGCCCGGCCATTGCCGGTGCCAGGGCAGACTGCGCCTCGCCCCCGAATAGATGATGCACCGGTACGGCCAGCCACTCGTCGGCTGCCGGTGCGCCGCTCTCGACTGGACCCGGCGCATCCGCGCCGTCCAGCGGCAGGCGAACACCCGGATCGCCGCCACCCAGCGCACCGCCGACCTCATCCTGGAACTTGGTAATGGCCTGCTGATTGGAATCCCAGCCCGGGGACCAGGCGAAGGGCAGCAGCGCCCCGGGCCGGCGGCCGGGCCAGCCCTCCATGCTGAAGGCCAGCGGAGAATCCGGATCCCGCGGCGGTGTGGGTTCGTGCACGCTGACATTGGCATGCAGGGCGGTACGGCCGGAATAGCGATGGCTGCCGCGGGGCAGGCGCATGCCGGCGATACGGAAATCCGCGGCGGGGGCGGCGTCAGCCACGCCGGCCAGACCTGGCCGGGCGGCGGTCATATGGGCGATCACGTCGTCGAGGCCTTCCCAGGCCACCGGCCGATCCAGCCGGCGCAGCAGGGCCGCGCACCAGCGCCAGCTTTCGCGTACCGGTTCCTCGGCGGCATACACCTGGAAGAAGCGCTGGGCGCGCCCTTCGTTATTGATCAGCGTACCGTCGGCCTCGGCAAAACTGCCAGCCGGCAACGCCGCGTGGGCGCGGGTGAGGGTGGCATGCAGACTGTGATCGATCACGATGACGTGCGTGGCGGCCTCCAGGGCGGCATCCACCCGGGTTGCCGGGGCACGTTGATAGAGGTCGTTTTCCACCACCAACAGCGTGTCCGCACTGCCGTCTGCCAGACGCGCAAGCGCGCTGTCGACGGTCATGCCGCCGAGCAGGTCCACCCCCAGGCTGTTGCACTCGGGCAGGGTCAGCAACAGATGGCCCTTCTCGCCCAGCGCGCCGGCCACCGCCGCGGCAGCATCCAGGATGCCGGCGTCGCCGGCCCCGGTGCCGGCCACTACCAGCGGCCGTTCGGCGCCGGCCAGGGCGTTCGCGATGGCGTCCGTCTGCTGCTGCAGCGCCGGGTCCAGTTTTTCGGGCGCCGGTTGCCTGGCGTCCAGGGCATGGGCCACAGCCCGGCCCAGCGCCGCGATGTCCGCCGGCCGGATGCGGCAGGTTGCGACCGCCACGTCATCGAGCGCAGTCGCGGATGTGCTGGCGATGAACATCGGGTGGCGACGGTCGCCAGCGATGTCGCGCACCGCACGGTCGTGCCAGCGGGGGATGCCGTGGGCCACCGCATGATCCCGGGCCGCCCCGCGCACCGTCTGACGCAGTGACAGGGCCAGTCGTGCGGCGGTGTTGGTGACGTCCTCGCCAAGAATCAGCACCGCATCACATTGCTCGGTTTGCCGCAGCGTGGGGCGTTCTCCCGGGTGTTGCGCCAGCAACTGACGTGCGCGGCGCACCAGTGCCTGCTCGCCGGCGGCCATGCCGGTGCTGAATCGATCCGCCCCCACCAGTTCCCGCAGGGCGTGATTGGTCTCCAGTGATGCCCGGGGGGAACCGATGCCCACAATGCCTCTGGCGGTACGCAACTGTTCGGCAATGGTTTGCAGGGCGGCGTCGGTCTCGGCGGGTTGCAGGCCATTGCCAGGGCTGCGCAGCTGCGCCTGCCGCGGTCGATCATCGCGATTGACGAACCCGGCGCCGAAGCGGCCGCGGTCGCACAGGAAGTAGCCGTTGATCTCGCCGTGGTAGCGGTTCTGCACGCGCTTGAGCACGCCGTCGCGGGCGCCGGGCGAGATATTGCAGCCCAGCGAACAGTGCTGGCAGATGCCGGGGGCTGCCTGCAGATCCCACTTGCGGGTATAGCTGGCGCCCAGGGTCTTATCGGTGAACACCCCGGTGGGGCAGACCTCCACCAGATTGCCGGAGAAGGGGTTCTCCAGCGTGCCGTCCTCGTGGCGGCCGAAATAGACGTTGTCGTGCGCGGCAAAGGCTTCCAGGTCCTCGCCGCCGGCGTAGTCGCGGTAATAGCGCACGCAGCGGTAACAGGCGATGCAGCGGTTCATCTCGTGACTGATGAACGGGCCGAGGTGCTGGTTGCGGTGGGTGCGCTTGGTACCCCGGTAGCGCCGGCGGGTGTGGCCGGTCATCAGGGTCATGTCCTGCAGGTGGCATTCGCCGCCTTCCTCGCACACCGGACAGTCGTGTGGATGATTGATCATCAGCCATTCGATGATGCGAGCACGAAAATTCACTGCGTCGGCGTCGTTGAGCGCGATGCGCGTCCCCTCGGCAGCCGGTGTCATGCAGGCCATGACGATGCTGCCCTGTTCGTCGTCGGCATCGCGGAACTGCTTGACCGCGCACTGGCGACAGGCACCCACCGAATCCAGGCAGGGGTGCCAGCAGAAGTAGGGCAGGTCGTAACCCAGCGACAGCGCCGCGTCGAGCAGGTTCTTGCGCTCGTCGACGTCGTGTTCGCGGTTGTCGATGCGGATCTTGGCCATGGTTTGCTACGACAGTTTCAAGTTTCGGGTTTCGAGTTTCGGGATAAGAGCGAGGGCTCCCGCATCCGTTGGCCTGAGCTTGAAACTTGAAGCTTGAAACGAAAGTTCACGCCGATTCCTCCAGTGCCTGACCATTGCCCGCCTGGATCAATGACTCCAATTCCTCCCGGAAGTACTTCAACGCACTTTCCAGTGGTCCCATCGCCCCCGGGGCGTGGGCGCAGAAGGTCATGCCCGGCCCCAGTAGCTTGGTGTGCATGACGAGGTTCTGGATGTCACCGGGTTGACCATGACCCTGTTCCAGGTCGAGCAGCAGTTTCTCCACCCAGGGCAGGCCGTCCCGGCAGGGGGTGCACCAGCCGCAGGATTCCTGGGCATAGAAATGTTCGAGATTGCGCAGTACCCCCACGATCGGCGTGTCCTCGTCCACCACGATCATGGTCCCGGTGCCCAGACGGCTGCCGGCGGCGCCGACGCCCTCGTAGTCCATGGGCACGTCGAGGTGTTCGCTGGTCAGAAACAGGGTGGAACCGCCACCGGGCAACAGGCCCTTGAGCGCCTTGCCGCCCCGCACGCCGCCGAAGTGTCTGTCGAGCAGCTCGCCCAGGGGAACGCCCATCGGCAATTCGACCAGACCGGGCTGTTCGACCTGCCCCGATGCCCCGAACAGCTTGGTGCCGCCGTCCTTGTGCAGGCCGAGACTCTGATACCAGTCGGCGCCGTTGGTGACGATGTGCGGCACGTTGCACAGGGTTTCCACGTTGTTGACCGTGGTCGGGCGGCCGAACAGGCCGCTGGCCGCGGGGAAGGGCGGCTTGGAGCGGGGGATGGCCCGCTTGCCTTCCAGGGCCGACAGCAATGCGCTTTCCTCACCGCAGATGTAGCGGCCGGCGCTCATGTGCAGGTGGATGCGCAGGGAGAAATCGGTATCCAGGATATGGTCGCCCAGCAGGCCGGCCTCGGTGGCCTCATCGATGGCCCGCTGCAGCCGGCGCTGTGATTCCACGTATTCGCCGCGGATGAAGACGTAGCAGATATCCGCGCCGATCGCGTAGCTGCTGACGATCAGCGCCTCGATGAACTGATGCGGATCGCCCTCCATGAGGAGTCGATCCTTGAAAGTGCCGGGCTCCATTTCGTCGGCATTTGCGACCAGATAGATGTGGGGCGGTCGCGCCGGATCACCCTGTTCGAAGCGGGGCATGAAACCCCACTTCATGCCGGTGGCAAACCCCGCACCGCCTCGCCCGCGCAGGCCCGCCTGCTTGACCAGATCGGTGACCGATTGCGGGGTCATCTCCCGCAGGGCCTGGCGCAACGCCTGATAGCCGCCGGCGGCTTCGTACTCGGCCAGGGTAGGCGGCGTGCGATCCGGGCGGATGTTGCGAGTGAGCGGCTTGTCCATGTCAGTCATTCCGCGTTAGCCGCCAAGGGGGCAAAAGGCGCAAAGCCTTGCAGGAGCATGCTCGTTCATGGCTCGCAATCACCACGCTATCGTGTGCTCCGCGATTCGGTCCGGCGAACCCTCTGTATTCCTTTGCGCCTATTGCGTCCTTTGCGGTTGAACCATTTCATTTATAAGCCTCCAGAATCTGATCGATGCGTGCCGGCGTCAGCCTGCCGTGGTAGTCCTCTCCAACCCGCATCGAGGGGGCGTTGTCGCAGTCGCCCAGACAGCAGATGGGCAGCAGGGTGAAACGGTCATCCGGAGTGGTCTCGCCGTAGTCGATACCCAGCGATTCGCTCAGATGCGCCTTGACGCCGTCGTAGCCACACAGATAGCAGGACACCGAGTCGCACACCATGATCACGTGCCGGCCCACCGGGCGGCGGAAGATCAGATTGTAGAAAGTGGCCACCGATTCCATCGCCGCTACCGGCACCCCGACAACCTCGGCGGCAGCGGCCAGCGACTCGTCCGATACCCAGCCGCGGTGATGCTGCACGACCTTCAGTGCCTCGATGGAGGCGGCCTGGGGGTTCTCGTACAGCCCCATTTCGTGCCGGATTTCGGCGATTTCCTCGTCGCTCAGCGTCATGTCGCCATCCTGCGAAAGCCGCGGCAGTCGCAGCGCGCGCAAGGCGTTTCTCGCTGTCGCGCAATCGCTGTACTCATGCCTTCGCGCACGTTGCCTCCCTTGCGGCTAGGGTAATCGGCATTGCTCATCGATCCACATCCGCCATCACGAAATCGATCGACGCGATGATCGCGATCAGGTCGGGCACCATGTGGCCGCGGCTCATGAACGGGATCATCTGCAGGTGGGCAAAGCTGGGCGTGCGGATGCGCGTGCGGTAGCTCGTGGTGCCGCCATCTGAGGTGATGTAGTAGCTGTTGAGCCCCTTGGTGCCCTCGACCATGCCCTCGCATTCTCCCGGCGGGACGACCGGGCCCCAACTCACGGTCAGGAAATGGGCGATGAGCGTTTCGATGTCCTGCATCGTGCGCTCCTTGGGCGGCGGCGTGGTCATGCGGTGGTCCGCCTTGTAGTCGCCATCGGGCATGTTGGCCAGGCACTGCCGCACGATGCGCACGCTCTGGCGCATTTCCTCCAGACGCACCATCGCGCGGTCATAGCAGTCGCCGCGCGTGCCTACCGGCACGTCGAACTCGAATTCGTCGTAGCCGGCGTAGGGGCGTTCCTTGCGCAGGTCCCACTGATATCCGGTGGCTCGCAGCATGGGGCCGGTGGCGCCCCAGTCGATGGCTTCCTCCGGGGTCATGGCGCCGATGCCGCGGGTGCGACGAATGGTCAGGTCGTTGCGCATGGCCATGCGCTCGTATTCATCCAGCCGGTCGGGGAACCAGTCGAGGAACTCGCGCACCTTGCGGTCCCAGCCCGCGGGCAGGTCCATCGCCATGCCGCCGATGCGGAAGTAGGCCGGGTGCATGCGAAAGCCGCAGATGGCCTCGATGATGTCGTAGACCTTCTGCCGATCGGTGAACATGTAGAAGATCGGGCTCATACCCCCGATGTCCTGCAGGAAAGTGCCCAGGAACAGCAGGTGGGACATGATGCGGAACAGCTCGCTGAGCATGACGCGCGAGATCCGCGCCCGCGGCGGCACCTCGATGTCCAGCATCTGCTCCAGCGCCATCACGTAGGGCAGCTCGTTCATCACCCCGCCCAGGTAGTCCACCCGGTCGGTGTAGGGGATGTAGGTGTGCCAGGTCTGGCGCTCGCCCATCTTCTCTGCGCCGCGGTGGTGGTAGCCGATGTCGGGCACCGCCCCCAGGATTTCCTCGCCGTCGAGCTGGGCCACCACCCGGAACACGCCGTGCACGCTGGGATGGTTGGGGCCCAGATTCAGGAACATGAATTCGCTGTCGTCGGACTCGCGTTTCATGCCCCATTCCTCGGGCTTGAACTGCAGGGCGTCCTCCTCCACTCGCATGCGTTCCGGCGGCAGCGAGAAGGGATCGACCTCGGTGGCGCGGGCGTAGTGATTCTTGCGCAGGGGATGTCCTTCCCAGGTGGGCGGCATCAGGATGCGTCGCAGGTTGGGATGGCCGTCGAAGCGCACGCCGAACATGTCCCAGGCTTCGCGCTCGTACCAGTTGGCGTTGGACCAGAGATCGGCAATGCTCGGCAAACTGGGGGAGTCGCCGGTCAGTGCCACCTTGAGACGTATCTCGCGCACCGGTTCCAGCGCCAGCAGGTGGTAGACCACGGTGAACGTGCTCGCCGGCAGCCCCTCGCGATGCTCGCGCGCGCGCTCGTCGACCACGGTGATGTCGTAGAGCATGCGGTAGGCCACGCTGGCTTCGCGCTTGAGATAGGCCAGTACCTCGCGCAATCGGTCCGCGCTCACCCACAGCGTCGGCATGCCGTCCGCGGTGGCCTGCGTCAGGAGCGCCGAGTCGCCGAAGCGCGTAATCAGTTCGGCGCGGATGTCGGTGGGGGTCAGCATGGCGCCGCGCTGTTGCGCCGTATCAGATGTCCGGTTTCAGGTTTCGAGAATGAGATCGAAGCACTCGATATCGGTGCCGCTCGAAACATGAAGCCTGCAACTCGTGACGCCAACGTCACACCCCGTCCGGCGTGCGCAGGTTGGATTCCGCGATGCGTCCGCTGCGTTTGCGCTCGCGGTTCGACAGTTTCGGCGCCTTGGTCACCCCCTGTGGGCCGATGGCCCAGGACAACGGCCGGGTCTCCGAGCCGATCGATTCCTGCAACAGCATCAGCCCCTCGAGAAAGGCTTCGGGCCGCGGCGGGCAGCCCGACACGTACACATCCACCGGCAGGAACTTGTCCACGCCCTGCACCACGGAGTAGATGTCGTACATGCCGCCGGAATTGGCGCAGGAGCCCATGGAGATCACCCAGCGCGGCTCCATCATCTGCTCGTACAGGCGCTGGATTACCGGCGCCATTTTCATGAACACGGTGCCGGAGATGACAATAACGTCGGCCTGCCGCGGGGTGGCGCGGATCACCTCGGAACCGAAACGGGCCAGGTCGTGCGGCGTGGTGAAGGCGCTGGCCATCTCTACGTAGCAGCAGGACAGCCCGAAGTTGAAAGGCCAGACGGAGTTCTTTCGTCCCCAGGCAACCAGGTCATCCAGCTTCGCCATCACGACGTTCTTGCGAACGGCGTCGTCAAAGCCGCCGTCCGCCGCCGGCTGTTCGGCGGTTTGATCCGGCCTGGTCCACGACCAGCGCATCTGGCTAACCTCCTTGCCGCAGTTGAAGCCGGCCGCGGCCGCACCGTCTGGCTGTTATCACCGGGTCGGGCGAACCCCCACGTCCGCCGCTCAGTCACACTCCTAAATATGCGTTATGGCGTCAACCGCCCGGTTGCACGCTTGCGGTCTGGCCGCGCGCCCCAGTCGAGCGCGCCCAGCCGCCACTCGTAAACGAGGGCGACCGTCAGAATGAACAGGAATACCATGGCGCCGGCATAGCCGGGCCAGCCGACCTCGGTGGCGGCAACGCCCCAGGCGAACAGGAACACCACTTCCAGATCGAACAGTACGAAGAAAATGGCAACCAGGTAGAACTTGGCGGAATAGCGCAGGCGGGCATTGCCCACGGGCTTGACGCCGGATTCGTAGGGCTCGCCGGTGACGCGGTCCTGATGACGGCCGCCCAGGACGTGCGAGAGGCCCAGCATCAGGCCGATCATCCCCAGCACTGCCACCGTGTAGGCAAGCAGTGGCCAGATGGCACTGGCGTTCTCGGTCAACGGACTCATCGCGTCACACCGTCCTTATACCCCTAGGGGTACTAGTTTCATAATCGGCGGCAACTGTCAAACCATGACGGAAATGAGGGCGCTTGACTAGAGGTGTGCCAGCCGGGCGGCCGGTCAGTAGAGTGTGTGCGCGCGAATCGGTATCATTGCGGGCTGGACAGGCGCCCGGTGCAAGCGCTCGTATTCCCCACGAAATGAGGATTGTCGGCATGGAACAGCAGGCCGTAACCACCGCGTACAAGCGGCTCGCCAGCACCTATGACCGGTTTTTCGGACCCGTCTTCGAGCAGGGGCGCCAGCGGGCGCTGCGGAAGATGGGTTGCCAGGCAGGCCAGCATATTCTCGAGGTGGGTGTGGGCACCGGGCTGTCCCTGCCGCAATACCCGGATGGTGTCCGGGTCACCGGCATCGACGTGTCCGAGCCTATGCTCGAGCGCGCCCGCCGCCGGTTGAACGGGCACGCCGATCGCATCGACCTCGCGGTCATGGATGCGCAGGAGCTTGAATATGACGACAACAGCTTCGACAAGGTTGTGGCCATGTACGTGGCCTCCGTGGTGCCCGACCCGGACGCGATGATCCGGGAGATGAAGCGGGTGTGCCGCCCGGGCGGCGAGCTCTACATCGTCAATCACTTCAGCCGCGACCGCGGGGTGATGGCGAAACTGGAACGTGTTGCGGCGCCCCTGTCCGAACTGGTCGGCTTCCGTCCACTGTTTCCCCTGCAGGACTTCCTGGCCATGGCGCAGCTCGAGGAAGTGGAGATCGAGCCGGTGAATGCCTTCGGTTACTGGTCGCTGATCCGCGCTGTCAACCGCTAGTCCGACGCCGTCCTCACGGGGCGCTGGCGGGGAATCGTGACGCGAGGCGCGCGTCGCGCCCCGCCGCCCGCATGCCAAGGGATTGCACACGCCGAAAATCGGGCCTTTTTACCCCGCTTAGGAAAAGTGACGGCTCCGCCGACGGAAGGCTTGACACCTGGTAACGACAGCAATATGATGCACCGCAACATTGCTGCAACGCAGCAATGTCACAGTTGATTATCGCAAAACGGCAACCGGAGGAAGGGACACCATGGCGATTCAGGACATGATCAAGGACGTTGCAGCACGCGTCGACCGCGCGCGCAAGCCGTATCAGGACGCGCTCAACACTTATGTGGACGTGCAGAAGAAAGCGTTCAAGGTGGTTACCGGCGGCGCCCGCACGCTGGCCCGCACCGAGATCCAGGCGGCGAAGGACGTTTTCTCCGCTGCCCGGTCGAGCTTCGACAAGGCCCGTACCGATGGCGTGCGTCAGGTGGCAAACCAGCCCCAGGCTTACCTGCCGGAAGGTCGTGACCGTCTGGTCAGCGCCTACAAGGACACGCTCGACCTGATCGTGAAGACCAGTAACGAACTCACCGACGTGATGACCGACGGATACAAGAAGGTGCTCAAGTCGCTCAACGGCAAGCCTGCGGCCAAGAAGAAGGCGCCCGCCAAGAAGCCGGCCCGCAAGACCGCGGCCAAGCGTGCCAGCAGCACCGGCACCAAGGCGTCGACCGCTCGCAAGACCACCACGGCGAGCAAGGCCAAGTCCACCGGCAATGGTTCGGCGGCGACCTCCGCTTCCTAGGATCTGTCGGCCAACGACGGCCCCGGCCCGGCAGGTCCTTGGGATCTGACCGGGCTTTTTTACGTCAGCACGGAGGCCACGGACCCTCTGATCCATTCCGCGCGGCCTGCGCCGGCGTCCTTTGCGCGTGGCTGGCAAGGAATGAGTAGTGCGGTTTGCTGGATGCAAATAAGCGACGAACGACGCCGTCCAGACGCGCGCAAAGGCCCGGCCGCTTCGCGGTTTGGCCCAAGCCACGCCACATCGGCGTTGCCCGGCTTAACCGTGGGGGCTGCCACGGCCGGCGCCGGGCGCCGTGTTGTGACGCGGCTTGGGACACAAACGCAGGTCGCGGGGAATGAATCAGAGGGTCCTAAGATGGAGACATTGTCCCGCTATGTACGCGCCGGCGCCGGTGCGGTTCTGGCCGCTCTGCAGCAACTGGTCATGGCCGAGCAGTTGCATGCGCAGGCGCAGTGGCAACGTCTTCAGGCCCGCGCCAGTGTGGCGCTACAGGCCGGCGATGTCGGCACGCTGTTGCGGGACCAGCGGCGACTGCGAACCCCGTTAGCCGAAAGTGCCGGGATCGCCGCCGCCTGGCGCGGCGCGCTGGCAGCGGCCCGGCGGCAGTGGCAGCTTCGGCTTCAGTCCTTGCCGCCGGAGGATTGACCCCGGGATTTGCGTCGCGACCCGGTGCGGCGCGTGCCCGAACTGCCGGCCTTGCCCTGGCTCTTCCCGGTGTCCGCGTCGTCCTCTTCGTCGGTATACAGGCGGCTGGCCGCCATGCCCAGGATCCGCTGTAGCGTCTTGTTGCCCCAGTCGGTGGTTTCGCGCAGCAATTCCGCGGGATCGAAATTATCGGCGCCGCGCGACACGCGCGTGCGCACATAATCGATCATGTCTTCCTGCAGGCCGGCTACGTCCGGCAGGCCCAGGAAATGGCGCAGTTCCGCGGGGGTGACGTCGATTTCGATGTTTATCTTCATGGGTTCATCCGGCCACTGAAATCCTCGCCGGCATTAAAGCACGGCGGGCGGCGGCAAACGAACGGCCGGCGTCAGCGTGGCTTGTTGGGTCGTTTCGCCAGCTTGCGCTGGAGGGTGCGGCGATGCAGCCCCAGTGACCGGGCGGTGGCGGAGATATTGCCGCCGTGAGCGTCGAGCACCCGTTCGATGTGATCACGCTCGAGCCGCTGCAGCGAGGGCGGTTCGATCCGGGTGGGTGCCGTGTCGTCCGACAGGGCCGCGAGAATCTCGGCGGCAGTGGCTGGTTTGGGCAGATAGTTCGCCGCGCCCAGCTTGATGGCGGCGACGGCCGTCTGAACGGTGGCATAGCCGGTCAGCACCAGGATGCGCAGGTCGGGACGGCAGGCCAGCAGGGGTTCGATCAGGGCCAGTCCCGAATCCTCGCCCAGGTGCAGGTCGAGGATGGCGGCGTCCGGCGTGAATGCGCGGGCCAGGTTGATAGCATCCTCGGGATTGTTCGCTACCTGCGCATCCAGGCCCCGCCGCGACAGGCTGCGGGCGAGCGTGGCCGCGAGCACGGCATCATCCTCGATCACGAGCACTTTCATACGGCGGGGCGCAACCGGCTCAGTGGCAGGCGCACCTCGGTTCGCAGTCCTCGCGGGTGGCGGTTGGACTGACGGACTTCACCGCCCAGGTACTCGATGCTCGAGTGGGTCAGGACCAGGCCAAGCCCGTGGCCGTCCGCACGCGAGGTGAATACCTGCCGGCCGGCCCGGTGCAGGTCGGCCGCGCTCAGTCCCGGTCCTTCATCCTCGATGATCACGATCAGCTGGTCCTCGGTCGCCACGGCTTTAATGCGCACCGGCAGTCCATGGGCCGATCGCGCGGCGTTGTCCAGCATGTTGGCCAGCGCCGGCTGCAGTACGGGCGGCTCGTGGATGGAGAGCTGGCTCGGCAGTCCGGAGAACTCCGCCTCGATGGGGGTGTCCGGATGCGCCAGACGCCACTGGTCCAGCAGCGCCGCGAGGACGGCGCGGGCCGGCCGCAATGATGGCGTGGTGTCGGCATTGGTCGCGAGCACGGTACGCAGCCGCTGCCGGCACTGGTCGATCTGGTCGGCCAGGGTATCGAGATCGGTCCGGGCACTGGATGACAGCGTGGATTCGTTGCGCAACTCGTCCACTAGCAGCGTCATGGTGCTCAGCGGGGTGTTCAACTGGTGCGCAGTGCTGGCGGCCAGCGTCCCGGTGGCCACGATCTGTTCGTCGCGCAGCGCCCTCTCCCGCGCCTCGCCGAGGTCCCGCTCACGCTGGTGCAGAAGCCCGGCCAGCCGGACCAGGGCAATGGTGGTGAGCGTGGCGGCAATCATGAAGTTCAGCCACATGCCCGCGACGTGCAGGAAGAAGAAATTGCCGCCCCCGTGGTGGCCGGCCGGCGTCGCCGCGTACACCGCGAATAATCCGGAGTAGGCCGCCGCGCAGACCGCCCAGACCGCCCAGGCACTGGCCATCGGCATGGCCGCCGCGGCGATAGCCACCGGCACCAGGTAAAGCGACACGAACGGATTGGCCGGCCCGCCGGACAGGGCCAGCAGCAGCGTCAGCGCGAAAATGTCGGCCCCCAGGTGAATGAAGACCCGGGTCTGGGTGACCGCCCGACGATCGGCGCCGGGCCCGGTCAGCAGGTTGAATGCGACCAGCGCGGCGGGTATCGCCAGCATCGGCATCACCGGCAGCGCCACATCCGGCAGGGTGCCGGCCAGCAACGTGCCGGCTGCCTGCAGTATCGCCGCCAGCCAGCGGAGGCGGCGCAGCAGGCCAATCACCTGGGGTGGCGTGAGAACGGCTTGGTCGGTCATGCGGATCTCGCGTGGGCTCGCCATGTTACTCGCACAGGGGGCTCCGATTGCGGACACGGCTGCGGCAAATCGTCGCAGGACGCTGCCCTGCGTCGAGGCACCCCTAAAGTTTGCACCGCCGCAGCCGTTACAGTGCTTGTAGGATAATTCCCACGCCTTCTGTGCGATGATTGCGCTGGGGTAAGGGTGGTGCTAGCTTACGTGTCCCAAAATTGATCACCATTTTCAGTAATTATCAGAATCCCTGCGAGGAGAGACTAATGATGAAGAAGCAATTGTTTGCCGGTGCCGCCGCGCTGGCGTTCGCCGGTGGCGCAACTGCCCAGAATGCCGACCCGGTCGGCAACTTCCTGGCCGCGCTTGATGGTGCCGCCGTCAACCTTGACACGACGCTGGATGCCCTGGTGGTCGGCAACTCAACCGGTACCGCCAACGGCGTGGTCGCGCTGGTCGGCGATGCCTCCACCACGCTGGCCCAGGATACGGCGGGCGAAGATCTCGCCGCCATGGGCGTCGAGGTCGGTGGTCAGCTCAATGCCGCGGGCAACCAGTTCCTGTACCCGCTGCTCGACCAGCTAACCGTGCCGGGTGCCGCGCCGCTGGCTCCGTTCGCCCAGTTCTACCTGGATTCTGGCGCGCTGGCGCAGGGCATTCCCTTCGTGCGTTCCAACGGAAGCGTGACCTTCTTCGAGCCGGGCGCTGCAAACTCGCTCGAGAGCTTCGGCCTGCCGATCTCCACGTTTGCGGATGTGTTCGGTCCGGGCGGTCAGCTCTCCACCGTGCTGGGGCAGATTCTGGCCGGCGGTGTGCCGGGCGGTGAAGGAGACATGGGCGCGGGCGCTCCGGGCGCGGATATTCTCCTGGGCTTCCTGCCGGGTGGCGACGACGCGATGGCGCCGGCGCTGGGTCCGGACGCACTGCTTGCGTTGCTGCCCATCCCGGGTGGTGACAGCGAAATGGGCCCGGGCATCCCCGGCGCCGATATCCTGCTCGGCTTCCTGCCGGTCGGTGGTGAAGACATGGCGTCCGGGCTGGGTCCCGACGCGTTGTTCGCGCTGCTGCCGATTCCCGGCGGTGACGGTACCGAAGGCGGCCTGCCTGGTGCCGATATCCTCCTGGGCCTGATCCCGGGTGCTGGTGGTAGTGCCAGTGCCGACGGCAGTGCCAACGCTGAGGGCGGCCTGCCCGGCCTCGACACCCTGCTGGTTCTGATCCCGATGGGTGAAGACGGCTCGCCGCTGGGCATGCTGCCGCTGGGTCCGGATGCGCTGCTCGCGCTGCTGGACGGCCTCAGCCTGCCTGGCATGAACGGCGCCTGAAGCACCTCGACCCGACGGGTTGAAACGCAAAAGCCCCCGCCTCGGCGGGGGCTTTTTTGTGCACGCTAGTGCGGCTATTCGTTAGTCCCGCGAGACTCGCGAGATGGGCTGAGTCTTGAAAAATCGCCGGATCGAGCCGGTACCACGCCGAGGTACGAGGGGGGACCGGGAGACGCCGACCCGATCCGGCGGACTCATCGACGGGGTTGCCGCCGATGTAATGGGCAGTGCACCAGTCGTGCCAGGTTATATAAATTTAATCAAAACAAAAAGATAAAGGTTCCCTGGCGGCTGTCTCTGCGCAATTGCCGCCATTCGACGCCGTCGCGGCGCCAGAACTGTCGCCTGTTGGCGACGCCTTTCCTGGGATTTGCCTCAGATTTCTGATAATGAAGAGAAAACATTGTCGCCAGACGGCGACAGGCGTCACTTGAATTCGGCGGGATCGATACCGTGGCGGCCCAGCAGCTTGTAGAACTCGGTGCGGTTCCGCCGTGCCAGCCGCGCGCTGCGGGAGACGTTGCCGCCGGTGATCTGCAACAGCCGGATCAGGTAGTGGCGGGTGAAGCTTTCCCGCGCCTGTTTGAGCGGCGGCATGACCTCGCCCGGCACCGTGCCGCCGTCGCGGACCAGTGCCTGGCGTACCTGGTCGGCCCCGATCACGCGGGCCCGGGTCAGGGCCACATTGTGTTCCACCATATTGCGCAGCTGACGGATGTTGCCGGGCCAGTCGGCGCCGGTGAGCAACTCCATGGCATCCGGCGCGTAGACCTTGGGGGGGCGGCCCTTGTCTTCGGTCAGCTGCTTGAGGAAATGATCCACCAGTAGCGGAATATCCTCGCGGCGCTGCGCCAGCGGCGGCAGCGTGAGCGTGACCACGTTCAGCCGGTAATAGAGGTCCTCGCGGAAGTCTCCGGCGGCGATCGCGTCGCGCAGGTTGCGGTGGGTGGCCGAGATCACGCGGATGTCGACCGCCACCGACTGGCTGCCACCGACCGGCCGCACCTCGCCTTCCTGCAACGCGCGCAAAAGCTTGACCTGCAACGACGCCGGCATGTCGCCGATTTCATCGAGCAGCAGGCTGCCGCCGTGTGCATCCCGAATCAGCCCGGGCTTGGCCGACTTGGCATCGGTGAAGGCGCCCTTCTCGTGCCCGAACAGCTCGGATTCCAGCAGGGCCTCCGGCATGGCTCCGCAGTTGATCGCCACGAACGGCTTGCCGGCCCGGGGGCTGGCGTCGTGGATGGACCGGGCCAGCAGCTCCTTGCCGGTGCCCGAGGCGCCGTTGATCAGCACCGCGGCGTCGCTTTCCGCCACCATCCGGGCCTCGCCCAGCAGTGAATGCATCTCGGGTGAGCGGGTGATCACGCGGGCGGCCCAGTCATCGTTCTGATCATGGTTCGTGCGGCCGGCCCCGAGGGCGTGCTGAATGCGTTCGGCCAGCGCCGCCCGGTCGACCGGTTTGGTGAGGAAGTCCAGCGCCCCCTGCTGGGTGGCGGTAACCGCCTCCGGAATGGTGCCGTGGGCGGTGAGCACGATCACCGGCAGGCCCGGCCGTTCGCGGCCGATTTCACCCAGCAGCGCCATGCCGTCCATGCCGGCCATGCGCAGGTCCGTGATGACCAGGTCTGCGGCGAAACCGGTCAGGCGGGACAGTGCCTCGCGGGCCGATTCGGCGGTGACCACCTCGTGGCCCTCGCTTTCCAGCCGCAGGGACAGCAGCCGGCGCAGGCCGGGATCATCATCGACCAGCAGGATGCGTCCGGTGGCCGATCCGCTCACGGCTCCTCGCCCAGGTCGCGCTCGATATTGGTGATGGCGTCGAGCTTGCGACGGGCTTCATCCAGCGCCTCGGCGAGTTCGTTCCGCTCGCCAAGTGCGTCGCGCTGAGCCTGCTCCAGCGAGGCGATGTGCCGCAGCGTGGCGGCCCGCACCGACAGGAAACCGCGCACGGATGGCGCCCAGTCCGCCGCCGGGTCGTTGAGTGCCTGCTCGATGTGGTCGGCGGCCGCCGCGGCGTCGGCACCGGGATGGCCCCACTGACCCTCGGCCAGACCCAGGCGGGCAATCGAAACCGGGCCGGGCTGTTCGCGCCATTGCTCGCGTGCCGCGTTCAGCGCCGCCTCGCGCCGATCCGCATTCGCGGCGGTAAGCTGTTCGGCGTAGGCCACCAGATCGGGTGGCGCCGGGTCGGTGCTCTGCGGCTGCAGCGCTGCGCAGCCAGCCAGCGTCGCCACCAGGATGATGGCAGTCAGCCCTCCGCCGGCACGCATCAGGCCAGGCTCCGGCGCGGCAGGCGGATGCGCAGACTGGCTCCGCGGCCCGCCTGGTCGAGAATCTCGATGTCGCCGCCATGGGCCTGCACCGCTTCGCGCACCACCGATAGTCCGATGCCCGTCCCACGCACGTGGCGGCCGGGGTCGGGGTGGGCCTGATAGAACGGGGTAAACACCTGGTCGCGCTCCTCTGCCGGAATGCCCGGGCCGTCGTCGGTGACTTCGATGACCATGCCCCGTCGTAGCCGCTGGCCGCTGATATCGATACGGCCGCCATCGGGGGAAAACTTGATCGCATTGGTCAGAAGATTATCGAAAATCAGCCGCCAGCGGTCGCGGTCGGCATTCATGACGAGTCCGGATTCGGGAAGACTGGTGATCAGGCGATGGCTGTCCAGTGTCAGCCGATGCCGGTCGAGGACCTGCTCCACCAGTTCGCGCAAGTCGAATTCGGTGGCGTCGATCTGGGCATGTTGCTCCCGCCAGGCGGCGAAATCGAGCAGATTGTCGATCAGCGACGTCAGCTCGAGGCTGTTGCGCTGGAGAATGGCCACTACCTCCCGCTGTGGCGGGGCCAGGCCGCCGAGGCTGTCGTCGTCGAGCAGCGAAACCCCCTCGCGGATGCTGGCAAGCGGTGTCTTGAGTTCGTGCGACATGTGGCGCAGAAAGCGGTTCTTCTCCCCTTCGAGTTCGTCCAGGCGCTGGCGCATCCGATCGAGTTGCACGCCCAGGTCATCGAGTTCCGCCGAGGGCGCGCTGATCACCACCGGCTGATCGAACCGGCCGCCGCCCAGGCGCTGAATGGCGGCGCGAATCTGGCGGATCGGGCGGGAAATGACCACGGTGAACAGAATTACCAGCGCCACCGTTGCCGGCACCAGTGCCACTGTGCACAACATCAGGAACAGGCCCACCTCGCCGGCGGTGGATTCGATACGCGCGACTTCGCGGTCGATGAAAACGTTGCCCTGGTCGGTGATGCCCTGGGCCAGATCGCGCATGGTTTGGAAGCGTGACATCTCGGCGTCGAAGGTATCGCCGTCGATCTGACTGTCGAGCAGGGCGCGGCGGATCAGTTCGGCTTCGTGGCGCAGATCCGTCAGGTTCCAGCCGGGCATGGTCTCGAGCGGCAATCGGTCCAGTTCATCCAGCGCGGCCGAAAAAGCGTCGTGGTGGTCGTTGAAGCGTTCCACCAGGACGGGATCCCCCAGCACTGCGAACTGCCGCGCGCTGCGCTCCAGAGCGGTGATCCGGTTCTGCGCCTGACGGCTGAGGCGGGTGACGGCCACGCCCTGGCGGACCAGACGCTCGCTCTGATCGGCCAGCCGGTCGACGTAGACCGCGCCGACGCCCAGGGCCAGCAGTAGCGGCAGGGCCACGATGCCGAAGCCGGCCACCAGCAGGCCGGGCACGGAACGGGGGCGCAAGGGGCTGGATCGACGCGGCATAAGCCGTCAGCATAACCGTTTACGTCCCCAGTCCCGAGACCCAGGAGAATCGCTTGAGTCACACCCCGCAAACGGTGGCCGAACCGGCCCTGCCCGACGCCTCCGATCTGGCCCGCCAACTGGAACAGGCGCTGGATGCCCTGCGCGCGGCCGGTGCCGACAGCGCCGAGGCTCGCGTGGCGGCCGGCCGGGCCCTGAGCGTTGAAGTGCGTCAGCGCGATCTGGAGTCGGTGGAATTCCAGGCTGACCGCGATCTGGCCGTCACCGCCTACCGTGGCCGGCGCAGCGCCACTGCGACCACCACCGATCTCAGCGACGCGGGCATCCGCGCCGTGGCGGCCCGGGCCGCGGCCATGGCGGTACATACGGGGGAGGACCCCTGGGCCGGTCTGGCCGACCCGGACGCGCTGGCGCGCGAGTTTCCCGATCTCGATCTGGTGCACCCCTGGGAGCCGGAAGTGGCCGACGCGCGGGATCTGGCACTGGCCTGTGAATCGGCCGCGCTGGCCGCGGATCCGCGCATTCACCAGTCCGATGGGGCGGCGGTGGAAACGAGCGACACCATCTCGGCCTATGCCAATACCCATGGTTTCTTCGGCGCCGAGCGAGCCACCCGCCACGGCTGGGGTTGCACCGTGATCGCCCGAGCCGACGGGCAGATGCAGCGCGACGCCTGGAGCAGCAGCGCCCGCTGCCGTGATGATCTGGACCCGGTGGCCGAAGTCGGTCGTCGGGCCGGCGAGCGGGCCGCCGCGCGTCTGGATGCCACCACCCCGAGCACCCGCCGGGCCCCGGTGCTGTTTCCGCCGGAACTGGCCCGGTCGCTGTTCGCGCATCTGGTGGGTGCGATCAGCGGTGGCACGCTCTACCGGGATGCCTCGTTCGCCCGGGACCGTCTGGCCGAGACCCTGTTTCCCGACTGGCTGTCGGTGATCCAGCGGCCGCATCTGCCTCGGGCGATGGCCAGCGCCAGTTTCGATGCGGAGGGGGTGGCGACCACCGAACGGCCGATCGTCGACCGCGGCGTGCTAGTGGACTATCTACTGGGTAGTTATGCCGCGCGGCGGCTGGACCGGCAGACCACCGGCAACGCCGGCGGCGCGTTCAATCTATGCATCGAGGGCGGCAGCGGTGACCAGGAGGGGCTGCTGCGCAGCATGGATACCGGCCTGCTGGTCACTCAGCTGATGGGGCAGGGGGTCAATCTGATGACCGGCGACTACTCCCGCGGCGCGGCCGGTTTCTGGGTCGAGCAGGGGCGGCTGGCCTACCCGGTGCAGAACGTGACCATCGCCGGCAATCTGCTGGACATGTTCGCGGGCATCGTGGCGGCCGGCGCCGACCCGGACTGCCGCGGCGCCATCCGCGCGCCCAGCCTGCTGATTGGAGAAATGACCGTCGCCGGCCAGTAATCGGCCGCCAATCTAGTCCGTCGAACCGGCTTCTTCCAGCCGCACCAGCGGGTGGATATGCTTGAGGCGGTCGACCGGGTCCGGCGTGGCCAGCAACGCGTGCTTGGTAGCGGCGTCGAAGGGCAGCAGTTCGGTCAGCCGCGACGACAGCCAGCCGGCGGAATCGTACTCGCGCGGACGGCTGGCATAGGGTTCGCCCAGCCGGTCGTAAAGGGCTTCGGCCACCCGCTTGAGGCCTGCGAATTCCAGTGGGCAGGGCACGTCCCGGCGCTCCTGCAGGAAGCGCACGGTACCCCACCAAAGGCCGTTCTCGGCCTGGCGCCGGTCGAGCACTTCAAAGCGCCGGTTGCCCTCCACGGTGATGCCCAGATAGCCGTCCTCGAGCCGGTCGAAATCCACGATCTCGACCAGCGTGCCCACCGAGCGCGGGGCGGTGGACTGGTTGCCTTCCGAACTCGGTTCCACGGCGCACACACCGAAGCCGGTCTGGCCCTTCATGCACAGGCTGACCATGTCCACATAGCGGGGCTCGAAGATGCGCAACGGCATCACGCCGCCCGGGAACACCACGCTGGACAGGGGGAACAGCGGGAAATCGGGAAAGTCGTGCGGGTCGATATCGCTCATGAAGCGGCGGACTCCGGCGGGTCGGTGAATTCGGGCGCGCGCTTTTCCATCGCGGCGCGCACCGCCTCCTGCTGATTGCGGCTGGCGAGCATGGTCCGTTGCAGGCCGGCTTCCAGGGTCAGGGCGCGTTCGCGGTCGATCTGCCAGGCCTGCTCGAAAAGCTGCTTGGCACCGCGGACCGCATCCGGACACTTGCCGGCGATGTCGGCGGCGAGTGCCCGGGTGGCGGCCAGCGGGTCGTCGTCGGTGCGGGTCACCAGGCCCAGGGCCGCCGCCTCGGTACCATCGACGATGCGGCCGGTAAAGGTGAGTTCCTTGGCCCGGTCGATGCCGATCTGATTGGCCAGGGTCAGCGTGGCGCCCATGTCCGGCACCAGCCCCCATTTCACTTCCATGATGGAAAGCTGGGCATCCGGGGCGGCGATGCGGATGTCCGCACCCGCCGCAATCTGCAGGCCGCCGCCGAAGGCCACGCCCTGGATTGCGCAGATCACCGGCACCGGAATCCTGCGCCAGATCAGCGCGGCCATCTGCGCGCGGTTGGCGCCGTCGTCCTCGATCCCGAACAGGGCCTGCTGGATATCGATGCCGGCGGCAATGAAACTGGGGTAGTCGATGCCGGAACAGAAGCTCTTGCCGTCGCCGCGCAAGATCACCGCGCGTAGGTCTCGGCGGTCCACCAGTGCCTTGCCGGCGGCCAGCACGCCTTCGAACATGTCCATGTCCAGGGCATTGTGGCGATCGGACCGGTTCAGGCAGACCTCCGCGATGCCGTTTTCCACGTGGGTGGTCACGCGGTCACTCATGTCGCTATCTCCGGTGTTTCTGGGATCGCGGCCCGTCAAGGGCCGTCTGCAAAACGTTAGGGTGCCATATCCCGGCGGTCGGCCGCCCCCGATCACGGCTGGACAGCGGCGCGGGCCGCGGCTACCGTCTGCGCCCGTGAGCAATCCCGATCCACGAGAGCAGCAGCGCCAGCGCATTGCCGATGGCTTCATGCGCGCGATTCCCCACAATACGGCGCTGGGCATGCGCGTGGTCGATACCGGGCCGGGCACCGCCCGGACCTGTCTGGACTACCGCCCCGAGTTTCTCGGCGATGTGGCGGCCGGGCTCTGGCATACCGGCCCGGCGATCTCGCTGGCCGATGCCACCGCCGGACTGGCGGTGTTCCTGGGGCTGCCGGAACCCGGGTCGATCGCGACCCTGGACCTGCGCATGGACTACCTGCGCCCGGCGGTGGCGGACGAGCCGCTGATCGCCGATGGTGAATGCGAGCACATCACCCGCCGGATCGTGTTTGCCGGCGTGCGGTTGCATCAGGGTGACCCGACACGTCCAACCGCCCGCTGCGCGGCCACGTTCATGCGTACCGGCCGGGCGTCGGCGGTCGCCACCGAGGCCGCGGAGGAATGAATACGCCGCCGCCGGATGCTGCCACCCTGCCCGACGATCCTCGGGCGCTGGTGGCCGCCGTGCCCTATGCCGCCTACCTGGACCTGCGTATCGAGGGGGACGCCGACGGCGCCCGCATTTTCCGGCTGCCCTATCGCGAGGACCTGATCGGCAATGCCCGCCTGCCGGCCCTGCACGGCGGCGCGATCGCCGGATTCGTGGAGAGCGCAGCCCTGTTCGAGGTGCTGATCTCGCAGGCCCAGCAACGCGTGCCGCGCGTGGTCGACATGACCGTGGACTATCTGCGTTCCGGTCAGGCCCGCGACACCTTTGCCGTTGGCCGGGTGGTGCGCCAGGGTAGCCGCATCGCCCAGGTGCAGGTGGACGTCTGGCAGGATCAGCGCGAGCGGCTGATCGCTTTCGCGCGGGCGGACTTTCTGCTCCAGGAAGACTAGCGCTTACAATTGGCGGCACCTGTCATCCATCCGCCGATTCCATGAGCGACACTCCCAGCCGCGTTCTCCAGGATCTGGTCGACCTGCTCGATCTGGAGAACATCGAAGTCAATCTCTTCCGCGGCGAATCCCGCGACCTGGGCGGCAAGAGCGTGTTCGGCGGGCAGGTGCTGGGCCAGGCGCTGGTGGCCGCCACCCGGACGGTGGATGAGGGCGTCGCCCACTCGCTGCACGCCTATTTCCTGCGCCCCGGCGCCATGGACGCGCCGATTGTCTACGAGGTGGACCGGGTGCGCGACGGCCGCAGCTTCGCCGCCCGACGCGTGCAGGCAATCCAGCACGGCCGGCCGATCTGTTCCGTGATTGCCTCGTTCCAGCAGCCGGAGGAGGGGGCCTCGCACCAGGCCGCCATGCCCGAGGTGCCATCGCCGGAATCTCTGGCGCCCCAGTCCGAGCTGCGCCGCAAGTGGATGGACGACGCGGGCCCGCTGCCCGAGCGGCTGCAGTGGGCCCTGACGCGCCCGCTGGCGCTGGAATTCCGGCCGGTCAATCCCTGGAACGGGCTGAATCCGGACGCGCGCGAACCGCAGCAGCAGATCTGGTTCAAGGCCGCCGGGCCGCTGCCGGCGGAGCCGGTGCTGCACCGCTGCATGCTGGCCTATGCCTCCGACTACAATCTGCTGACCACCGCGCTGCTGCCGCACCGCATGTCGTTTCTGCAGCCGGACATGGTCGTGGCCAGCATCGACCACGCGCTGTGGTTCCATCGCACGCCGCGGGTGGACGACTGGCTGCTCTACGATATGGACAGCCCGGCTGCCAGCGGGGCACGCGGGCTGACTTTCGGGCGCATCTTCAGCCGCGACGGCGATCTGGTGGCCTCCGTGGCACAGGAGAACCTGATGCGCCGTATCGATGGCAAGCGCGAGTGAGCCCGACGATCTTCGCCGGGCGCTGACCGGACAGCGCCTGCCGGCCGCCTTTGTCGATCTCGACGCGTTCGACGCCAATGCGGCCGCGCTGCTGACACGTGCCGGGGATCGCCCGATCCGGGTGGCCAGCAAGTCCGTGCGCTGCGAGGCGCTGCTGCGGCGGGTCCTGGACAGTGATGCCCGCTACCGGGGCCTGATGTGCTTCACCGCGGCCGAGGCAGCCTGGCTGGCCGGGCGGGGCTTCGACGATCTGCTCGTGGCCTACCCAACCACGGACGATGATGCCATCGCGGCCGTCTGTGACCACATTGCCGCGGGCCGGCGGCTCTGCCTGACGGTGGACGACCCTGTGCATTTGGACCGGCTGGGGACGATCGCGGCCGCGGCCGGCGTGGTGCTGCCGGTCTCGCTGGAGTTCGATTGTTCGCTGCGGCTGCCGGGGCTCAACTTCGGCGTGTGGCGCTCGCCGCTGCGCCGTCCAACGGAGCTGGTGACGCTGGCGCGGGCCGTTGCCGATCACCCGCATCTGCACCTGGCCGGCTTGATGGGTTACGAGGCCCAGCTGGCCGGGGTGCCGGACGCGGCCGCCGGGAGCCGGGCGAGGAATGCAGTCATTGGTCGTCTCAAGCAGCTGTCGCAGCCAATCATCACGCGGCGCCGCGAGGCGCTGCTCGCGGCCCTGGCCCGCGAGAATCTGCTGCCGGCGATGGTCAACGCCGGCGGCACCGGTTGCCTCGAGGCATCGTCCGTGGCGGATGGGGTCACGGAAGTCACGGCCGGCTCCGGGCTGTTCAGCCCGTGGCTGTTCGACGGTTACCGGGGATTCCGCCATCGCCCGGCGGCCGGTTTCGCGCTGCCGGTGGTCCGTCATCCGGCCCCGGGGGTGGCCACCTGCCTGGGTGGCGGGTACCCGGCCTCCGGCGGTGAACGGCTCGCCCCGCGGCCCTGGTGGCCGGCCGGCACGCGGCTGTCGCCGCTGGAAGGCGCCGGCGAAGTCCAGACGCCGGTCTTCTTCCCGCCGAATGCGGTGCCGGCGATCGGCGAGCCAGTGCTGTTCCGCCATGCCAAGGCCGGCGAACTGTGCGAGCGTTTCGATCGCCTGCTGCTGATTCGCGGCGGCCGGGTGGTGGACGACGTACCGACCTATCGCGGGGCCGGGCAGTGTTTTCTGTGACAACGGGTCCCTGACATGCCGCACTGGCGCAACTGGTCCGGCGGCGTTGTCTGCCATCCGCGCCGGCTGGTGATCCCGGCCGATGAAGCGGAACTGGGCGCCATCATCCTGGCGGCCCGCGAGGCCGGGGAGTGCGTGCGGCCGGTCGGGGCCGGTCATTCGTTCACCCCGCTGTGCGCAACCGACGGGGTACAGGTCTCGTTGTCGCGCTTTACCGGATTGCGGTCGGTGGATACTGCCACCGGGCGGGTGCGGGTCGGGGCCGGTACCCGCCTCGGCGATCTGGGTGTGGCGCTACACGGGCACGGGCTTGCCATGCCCAATCTCGGCGACATCGACGTGCAGTGTCTGGCCGGGGCACTGTCTACGGGCACCCATGGCACCGGCGCGGCATTCGGCAATCTGGCCACGCAGATCACCGGCATGCGCCTGATCGGCTCGGACGGACAGGTCCGCTGGTGCAGCGCGGACAGCCATGCCGACATTTTCCACGCCGGGCGCATTCATCTCGGGGCGCTGGGCGTCGTGACCGAAGTGGAACTGGCCTGTGTGCCGGCTTATTGCCTGCATTACCGCAGCGGCCGGATTGGCTGGGACGACATGCTCGCCGGTCTCGAGGATCGCCGGGCGGCTCACCGCAATGTCGAGTACTACTGGTTTCCTTACACCGACCGGGTGCAGATCAAGACCATGGACGAAACGGTCGAGCCAGCACGCGGCGGTGGCCGCTGGCGACGCTGGCAGGACCTGCTGGTGGAGAATGGCGGCCTGTGGGCGCTTTCGCGGATCGCCCGTACAAGGCCGGCGAGTTGCCCGCGCCTGAATCGCATCGCCGTCGCCGCGGTGCCCCGCCATGATCAGGTCGCGCCGGCCCATTCGGCTTATGCGACCTCCCGGCTTGTGCACTTCAACGAAACCGAATACAGCCTGCCGCGGGCGGCATTGCCCGAGGTGCTGCGGGCCGTTCGCAAGGTGATCGAGCAAGCGGGATTTGCCACCAATTTTCCGCTCGAGATTCGCGATGCCGCCGCTGATGATATTCCGCTATCACCGGCTTACGGTCGGGACTCGGCCTATATTGCCGCCCATGTGCACGCCCGCATGCCGTTCACCGATTACTTCACCGCGCTGGGCGAGATTTTCCGGGATCACGGTGGTCGCCCGCACTGGGGCAAGTGGCATGACGAGGATGCCGGGCGTCTGGCATCTCGCTATCCGGCATGGCGAGACTTCGGGGCGATTCGCGAGCGACTGGATCCGGATGGGGTGTTCCTGAATCCGTACCTGCACCGGGTGCTGGTTGGCAGCGGTTGATCCGCGCGGCTCAGCCGCGTGCCGGCAGCGGCGTGACCCAGAGTTTCCAGGTGCCGGTGGCCTTCACTTCGATATAGAACTCACCGCTGGTTTCCACGTCGAGATGACCCTCGCCGGGGCCGGTGCCGTAGGACCGCACCAGCTTACCGCTGGTGCGGTAGATGTAGATCACAAAGATCACGTCCTCGTTGCGGTAACGCACCCGGAAGGGTCCCGGACTGGTAAAGACGGCGGTGCTTTCGCGACCGCGGCCGGCGAAATCGAATGACAGGTGCCGGTCAACTGCGCGGTCGTAGCAGGTCAGCCGGGCGTTGTCCCCGGCTTCCGCCCGGCAGGCGCGAAGCGCGGCGGCGGCGTCGTCGCCGAGGGCGGGATCAGCCGCGAGCGCGCCCGGGGCGGCGAGCGCGACAAGCAGGCCGGCGAGGCGCCGACGGACGGTCACCAGTCGAACGGACAGGCGGTGCAGTCTTGCATGTGGGTGCCCTGGAAGATGGCGTAGGGGTAGCGCGCGCCGGTCATGTCGGCACCGGCCAGATTGGCCAGCGACAGCTTGGCTTCCTGCAGGTTGGCGTTGACCAGTCGGGCCCCGTCGAGTTGGGCCTTGGGCAGCCAGGCCATTTCGAGATTGGCAGCTGTGAGGTTGGCGCCCGACAGGCTGGCACCGGATAGCCGCGCGAAGTTCAGGTTGGCGCCATGGAGGTTGGCATCGGTGAGATCGGCTCCCTGCAGGAAGGCGGTGACCAGAACAGCGGCTTCCAGATTGGCGCCGCGAAGGTTGGCGCCGCGCAGGTTCGCGTGCTCGAGATCGGCCCGCGCCAGGTTGGCGCCGGCGAGATTGGCGCCGGAGAGGTCGGCATTGTTTAGATCGGCGTGTCGCAGATCTGCGTTTCGGCAATCGGCGTTGGCTTCGATACGGCAGGCGCCAACGGTTCTGGTCGGTGCGTCACCGGCGGGCTCGCCGGCGGCCGGTTTCTGCGCGGCGATCGCCAGGGATAGCGCCATAAGGAGAATTACGGGTATTCGCATGAGGGGATCCTGAAACAAAAAAGAGGGCCGAATCCGTGGCGGAGCGACTTAGTGGAGATTTGGAGACTAAGACGCCACGGATTCGACCCGGCACTCTAAAAGAAAGCGTCAGGTTGTTTTTAAGTCACGATTTTCCGGTTGAGCTCTAGTTCTGGGCGGCGAAGTCCGGAATCTTGAAGGCGATGAATGATCCGCCCTGCGATACCGGCTGCGTCAGGTCCGCCAGGTCACCACCCCACAGCGGCACGGCGCCGCCGTAACCGGTGGCGATACCCACGTACTGGTCGCCGTCATGCGTCCAGGTGATGGGGCAGCCGACCACGCCGGAGCCGGTCTGGAATTTCCATAGCTCCTTGCCCGTCGTGGCGTTGAAGGCCTTGAAGAAGCCGTCGCTGGTGCCGGTGAATACCAGGTTGCCCGCGGTGGCCATGGTGCCGGCCCACAGCGGCAACTTCTCGTTGTGTTCCCACACGATCTCGCCGCTGGTCGGGTCCATCGCCCGCAGGGTCCCCACGTGATCGTCGTAGAGCTTCTTGATGCGGAAGCCCTGGCCAAGGTAGGCGGCACCCTTCTTGTAGGTGACGTTTTCGGTCCAGTAATCCTCGGTCCAGTTGTTGGCGGGGATGTAGAACAGGCCGGTATCCGGGCTGTAGGACATCGGGTTCCAGTTCTTGCCACCCAGGAACGGCGGCGTCACCTGGATGGTCTCGCCGCGATCCTTGCCTTCGGCGGGCTTGGGCGGACGCTGGCCGGCCACTTCAATCGGGCGGCCGGTTTTCTCGTCAATACCCTCGGCCCAGGTGATCTTGTCGACGAACGGATAACCGGCGATCACGGCAGTGCCGTCATTGATGATGTCGTCATCCCGGTCCGCCAGATCGTTGATGTCGGTGACGTAGAAGAACCCGTTGCGGTCGGCATGGGCCCCGGCGCGAACGGTCTTGCCGTCCTTCTTCATGTCGAACAGGATGATTTCGTTGTTGCCGGAGAAGTCCCAGGCGTCATTGGGCGTGTGCTGGTAGAAGCCCACGAGTTCGCCGTTGGTCGGGTTCACGTAGGCCTGACCCGAGGTGTACAGGCTGTCGTAGTCCTGCGGGTTGCCGGACTCGCCGGTGCGCTTCCAGGTGTTCCACGGCGCCGGATTGCCGGCTCCGATGATGATGGTGTTGGTGGCCACGTCGAACGACGCGCTCTGCCAGGGGGCGCCACCGCCGTGGCTCCAGGACTCCGCCTTGCCGGTGCCCTTGTAGTCGCCGTCCGGCCAGGAGGGGGCGGCCGGGTCACCGGTTGGCGTACTTTTCTCGCCGTTCAGGCGGCCCATGTGGCCTTCCACCAGCGGCCGCATCCAGAGTTCCTCGCCGGTGTCGGGGTTGCGGGCGTAGAGCTTGCCCAATACCCCGAATTCGTCACCGGAGCTGCCGTGGATCAGCATCACCTTGCCGGTTTCCCGATCCTTGATGATGGTGGGCGCGCCGGTCATGGTGTAGCCGGCTTCGTGATCGGCGAATTTCTCCTGCCAGACGACCTCGCCGGTATCCTTGTTAAGCGCAACAATGGCCGCATCCAGGGTGCCGAAGAACACCTTGTCGCCGTAGATGGCGGCGCCGCGGTTGACCACGTCGCAGCAGGGGCGGATATTTTCGGGCAGTCGATGAGCGTATTCCCACAGCTTCTCGCCGGTTTCCACGTCCAGTGCGAACACCCGTGAGTAGGAGGCGGTGACATAGGCCACGCCGTCGTGAATCAGCGGCTGGGTTTCTTGCCCGCGCTGCTTCTCGTCGCCGAAGGAAAACTGCCAGGCCGGACGCAGTCGCTCGACGTTCTTGGTGTTGATGTCGGTCAGCGGGCTGTAGCGTTGAGCGTCCGGCCCGAACCCGTACATCAGGATGTTGTCCGGGGTCCGGGCATCGTTGACGATGTCCTCCCAGCTGACGTCGGCGGCCAGGGCCGGCGCGGTACTGACGGCCATGCCGGCCACCAGGGCCAGGGCCGTATTGCGACGCCTTGGCGTCGTGGATTGCTGTCGCATGAATCGGTCTCCTCGTGAACGCGTTAATGGACTCCCGCGCGGCGCTTGTGGCTATGGTTTTTTTGAACGCCTTGCCACCCACACTGGAGCAGCAACCCTGAGAAAGACTTGAGAGAATGATGGGAGTCGTATGAGGCCGGAGCCGCGGGTCAGTCCGTCAGCCGATACCCCACGCCGCGCACGGTCTCCAGCCGGGCCGGGGCGTCGCACTGACGGAGCTTGCGCCGCAGGTAACCGATATAGACGTCGACCGTATTGAAGGTAACGTCGGCGTCCGGCCCCCAGACCCGCTCCAGCAAGCGGGTGCGTGACAGTACCCGCGGGGCTTCGGCCATCAGGCAGTGCAGCAGCGCGAACTCGCGGGCGCTCAGTGCGATGATCTGATCGCCGCAGCGAACTTCGTGCATCTCCGGTGACAGGCTTAGCTGGCCCACCCGCAGACACTGGTGGGCCGGATGCTCGTGTCGGCGTCGGCTGATCGCCTCCACGCGGGCCAGCAGCTCCTCGAATGCGAAGGGCTTGGTCAGGTAGTCGTCCGCGCCCGCTCGCAGTCCGGCCACGCGGTCCTCCACCCGGTCGCGGGCGGTTAGCATGAGAATCGGCGTGGCGTTGCCGTCATCGCGAATCTGCTGGCACAGCCGCACGCCGTCCAGATCGGGCAAGCGCAGGTCCAGGATGATCAGGTCATAGTCCACAATGCCCAGGCGCGCCAGGGCGGCGGCCCCGTTTTCAGCGGTGTCGGGCGTGAACCCCTCTGCGGCCAACCCGCGCCGCAGCATGTCCGCCAGCCGTGGGTCATCCTCGACGATTAGCAGATTCATCGCGCGGCTACCGCGGCTGCGGCGAGCGGCAGCACCAGTACAGCCCGGGTCCCGCGCCCGCCGGGGCCGGCGCCAAGTTCGATGGTGCCCCCGTGGTCCTGAGCGATGCGCCGGGCGATGGTCAGCCCCAGCCCGAGACCGCCGGTGTCGCCACCACGGGCGAAGCCATCGAAAGCCCGCTCGCGCTCGGCCGGTGCCATGCCCGGCCCCTGGTCGGTGATGGTGATGACGCCGCCACCGGTCGGCAGGTCGTGATCCAGTTCGATGTGGACGCAGCCCTCGTCCGGCGAGTGCTTTATGGCATTGTCGAGCAGGGTCAGCAGTGCCTGCAGCAGGCGCTGGCTGTCGCCGCGCAGGGTCACGGCGTGACCGGGCGCCAGGCAGATCACGCGGATGCCGCGTGGCCGGCCGAGCGCGCCGGCTGCGGCCGCGGCACGGCCGACGATCCGACCCAGTTGCAGATCCTCGCGCACGAAGGCCAGTTCGCGGCTGCGCGAGCGGGCCAGGGCCACGAGATCCTCGATAGCATGGGACAGGCTGTCGGCCAGCCCCACGATCTGCTGCAGGGCGGCCCGTAGCTGTCCGGTATCCGGCGCTGGCTGGCGCAGCGCCATGTCCGCCTCGCCGCGCAGCGCGGTCAGCGGCGTGCGCAGTTCATGGGAAATCTCACTAAAAAACTGTTCGCGCCGGCTGTCGATCGCCTGCAGCCGACGGTTGCGCTGTTCCAGTTCGGCGGTGCGCGCCGCGACCTGGTTGGCAAGGTCGGCGCGCAGGCTGTCCAGCCGGTGCCGGTCGCGCTGAAGGCGGGCGGCCATGCGGTCGAACATGGCGGCGAGCAGGCCGATGTCGTCGCGAGTGCGGTCCTGCAGGCGATAGTCGAGCCGGCCGCCGCCGACCAGCGCCGCGCCGCGCATCAGCTGACGCAGGCGTGAGCGCATCGCCCCGACCAGGCCCAGATTCACCGCGGCCGCCAGCGCGAGCACCAGCAGCGGCAGACCTACTGCCAGCAGCGTGGCCTCCCGCGCCGTGTCAGCCATGTGGCGGGCGTTGGCCTGTACTTCCTCGCGTTCGTCGCGGATCGCCTGGTCCAGCAGCCGTTCGATGCGCTCGCGGGTGACCCAGAGCGGTTCGCGCCGGGCCAGCAGCACTTCCTCGGCACGCACAATGAGCGCCTTGATCGCGGCAATCTGCTCGAGTTCATCGCGTTCGGCATCGCGGGCCGCGGGGTCGAGCAGAGCCAGTTCAGCGCTCACCGACTGACGCCAGGCGGTCAGCAGGCTCATCGCGTCGCGCCGGGCTTCCTCGTCGACCCCGGGGGCAGCCAGCGCGGCCATGTAACGGTCGATGCCGCCGGCCACCCGGGCCAGCAGTTCCAGCTGCTCATGGGCGTGGCTGCCCCGCTGCAACAGGAACTGCGCCTGCTGCCAACCGATCGCGGTCGCAGCGGCGCCGCAGGCAAGCGCGATGCCGGTAATGGCCAGCGTGGTGATCAGCAGGGCGTTCAGGCCGCGGACCGGCCAGGGATGGCTACTGGCGCGCAGGTGGGCGTATCGGGCTCGGATGGGATGGGGATCGGTCCTGAATGCTGCGGCCTATGAAGACCTGCCGCCGGCCCGAAATCAATAAGGCAGACTTCCCCTTTTTGAATTCCCGGATCTAGTCCGCGGCCCGCTGAAGCAGGTATTCCCGCCGGCTGCGGTAGGCCTGCCGCCAGCTTTCCGCCAGCGGCGGCAGTTCGGCGAGCGCGGCCATCTCGTCGAGATCGGGCGCCGGGTCGTTTCGCACTGACCACAACCGGGCGAGTGTGAACCCGTGATCGGCCGCCTCGATCCGCGTCGGCACATCATCCGGGGAGACCTCGCCGGGCTCGACCACCCTGTACAACCAGCCGGAACGACCGGTCTGAGCGACCAGCTGGGCGAAGTTGCGGATGCCGGTGCGCCGGGCGATCTTGAAACAGGGATAGCGCGGCTGGGTGATGGTGATACGGGCGCTACCCAGCCGGAAGATGTCGCCCGGATGCACATCGGCCTCGGTCAGGCCGCGGGTGCTCAGGTTTTCGCCCAGCAGGCCGGGCTCGAACTGCTCGGCCAGATCCGGGTATCCCCGGCGCCAGTGGTCATAGTGCTCGGCGGGATAGTGATTGAGCGCGCGCTCGGGGCCGCCGTGGTGAGTGCGGTCGGCCTGGCGGTCGCCGGCCAGGCCTTCGGCCGCCAGGGCGACGGGCGCGTCGGCGCGCTGCTTGAACATGCCGGTAAGCGAGCCCACGCCGGGCAATTGACGCAGGTCGCCCACGAACAGGCCCTGGGATTCAATGGAAGGCGCATCATCAGCCATGGTTATCTCCGCGGGCGATGGGTCTTAGGCACAAAGCCGCCCGGCTTGTCGGCGATCCAGGCCACGAAGCGGGCGATGTCCGGATGGCCGAGCAGGGCGTCCCGGTCATGATAGCGCTCGGCCAGCGTCTTTTCGTCGAGCACGGCATGGACCTGTTTGTGGCAGGGGCGGCACAGGAGAAGAATGCGCTGCTGGCGTTCGTCGCGCGAGAAGCGCCGGCGAATGCGCTTGAGCCGATGGGCACGGCGCGGGATCAGGTGGTGGCGCGTCAGCCGCACCTCCCGGCGTTCGCAGAGCTGGCAGCAATTGGACTCGGCCATAACCTGGGGAACCTCTGATTTATTCCCCGCGACCTGCGTTTGCGTCCCAAGCCGCGTCACAACAAGGCGCCCGGCGCCGGCCGTGGCAGGCCCACGGCCAAGCCGGGGAACGCAGTTGTGGCGTGGCTTGGGCCAAACCTTCGCCGCGAGAGGCGGAGCGGGGCCCCGCCGCGCAGCGGTGGGGTGCGACCCTCGGCGGGGCGAACCGCCCGAGTGCCAGGCGGCGAAGGGCCGCCCGCCGGCGGTCGCATCCAGTGGCTGCGCCACTGGAAGCCTGCTCCTCGCCTCGGGCGGCCCGCGGCCGGGCCTTTGCGCGCGTCTGGACGGCGTCATTCGTCGCTTATTTGCATTCAGCAAACCGCACTCCTCATTCCTTGCCAGCCTCGCGCAAAGGACACCGGCGCAGGCCGCGCGGAATAAATCAGAGGTTCCCTTATCCTGACGCGGCCCCGGCCGGTTGGCCAGCGGTTAAGCTGGCGGCATGACCGACACCCTCAAGGTAACCGGCTGCCAGCGCGTGTTTACCACCAATCCGGGTCTGGAGAAGGTGGTTATCGCCGAATTCCGCCAGCGCTGCTATGCCGCCGGCGCTCCGGCCGGTGGCTTCGATGCCCGCCGGAGCGGCGTGCGCGGCCGGGTGCTGGCCGGCACCGATGGCGACGTCATGGCGGCGGTGGCCCCGCGCATGCGCAGCATCCATCACGTTCGCCGGCCGGTTGACCGGTTCGACCTGCCGGACGGGCCCGACCCGCTGGCTGCGATTGCCGCCCGGGTTGCGCAACTGGATCTGCCCGAACTGGCCACCGCCGCCAGCTTCCGGGCAAGTTGCATCCGGCGCGGAAACCAGCCGTTCACCAGCGAGGATGTGATGCGTGCCGTGGGCGCGGCGATCAACCGCGTCTGGCAGGTACCGGTTGACCTGACCGGCTACGAGGTGGCGGTGCATGCGGACGTGATCGACTCGCGCTGCATCGTGGATGTCGTGTTGCCGCACCGGGCGCTGTCCAACCGGCACCCGCGTGTCGAGACCCATCCCACCGGCCTGCGCGCCAACATCGCCTACGCCGCCCTGCGCATGGCCGGCATCCAGGAAGACAGCAGCGGCCGGGTACTCGACCCCTTCTGCGGTTCCGGCACCATCCTGCTGGAAGCCGGTGACCTGGCCCCCGGGATCGAAGTGATTGGCTGCGACTGGAACGAGCGGGCCGTTACCGGGGCCAGTGCGAATCTGGCGGTCGCCGGTCTGGCCGATCGGGGCCGGGTCGACTGCCGCGACAGCCTGGCCGGGTTGGACGATCTCGGCGCCTTCGAGGCGGTCGTCACCAATCCGCCTTTTGGTCGCAAGCTGGGCCGCGGCATGAAATTTCCGGACTTCTATCGGCGCCTGTTCGAGCTGGCGGCCGATCGACTGGCGCCGGGACACCGACTGGTGTTTCTTGCGGACCGCGGCGGGGCGGTCAACCGCGGGCTGCGTGCGGCCGGTGGTTTCCGGCTGCGGCGCCGGCGGCTGATTCAGATGAGCGGTGTGTGGCCCTGCATCTACGTCTTCGAACGTCTCTGAATGCTGGCTATACTCGAGGCGGCAACAAGGGAGGGAACCGCCATGACCGCCGAAACCACCGTATTCGTGCTCACCCTCGGGCTGGGCTTTTTCCATATCCTGCTGATGGCGGGCTGCAACATTCCGGTCCATGGCCTGATGCCGCTGCTGGGCGCGCGGGACAATCTGCCGACATCCGACAACGTCTTTCTCAACCGGGCCTGGCGGGCCAACGACAATTTCAAGGAAACCGCGATCTGGGCCCTGCCGTTGCTGGTGCTGGTACAGGTCACCGGCGATGCCAACGCCACCACCGCGCTGGGCGCCTGGGTGTATTTCTGGTCCCGGGTTGTTTTCGTGCCACTGTATTTCTTCGGCGTGCACACGCTGCGCACCGTGGCCTGGCTCGGCGGGCTGACCGGCATCGGGGTGATGGCGTTCCAGCTGCTGTAGCCGCGCCGTTTCCAGCGGTCAATGAAAATCGCGGGATCGGGTGGTCAGCCGCCCGAGCAGAGGGCTGTGATCCTCCAGGCGATCGGCGCGCAGGTGACGGACCTCGCCGCTGCGCTGCATCACCCCGCTGACCAGCAGCAGCCGCGCGGCCAGCGCCTGACGGCGAAAACGGGTGACCAGCTGCGGCCAGACGATGACATTCACCTGCCCGGTCTCGTCTTCCAGGGTGAGAAACATCACCCCCTTCGCGGTACCGGGGCGCTGGCGCATGGTGACAATGCCGGCCACCCGCGCGGGCTGGTCGTGGTCCAGCCCAGCGAAATCGGCTGCCGTGCCCGCCTGCAGCCGCGCCAGCCGGTCGCGGATCAGCGCCAGCGGATGCCGGCCCAGGGTGAGGCCGAGGCTGGCGTAGTCGGCCACGATATCCTCACCCTCGGCGGGTGCGGGCAGCTCGGGTGTGTCGTCGCTGGCCGGGTGGTCGGCGAACAGACCGGGTAGCGGTGCCACGCCCTGGGCCGCCCAGTAGGCGGCATGGCGGTGTTCCGCCAGACCGGCTAGCGCCCCGGCTCGGGTCAGCGCACGGCGATCGCGCCGGTCCAGGTTCGCTCGCCGCACCAGATCGGCGATGTCGGTGAACCCGGCTCTGTCACGTGCGGCCAGTATGCGATCGGCCGTGCCCCGGCCCAGCCCCTTGATCTGGCGCAGACCCAGCCGCAGTGCCGGCTCGCCGCCATCGACGGTTTCCAGGCTGCAGTCCCAGCGCGAGGTGCCAACGTCCACCCCGCGCACCGTCACGCCGTGCTCGCGGGCGTCGCGGACAATCTGGGCGGGCGCGTAGAAGCCCATGGGCTGGCTGTTGAGCAGGGCGCAGGCGAACGCCGCCGGCTCGTGGCATTTCAGGTAGGCCGAGGCGTAGACCAGCAGGGCGAAACTGATGGCGTGGGATTCGGGAAACCCGTAGGCCCCGAAGCCCTTGATCTGCTCGAAGATGCGGTCGGCAAACGCGGCGTCGTAGCCGTTGGCGCGCATGCCGGCCTTGAGCCGGGCCTCGAACGGCTCCAGCCCGCCGCGTTTCTTCCAGGCGGCCATCGCCCGGCGCAGGGCGTCGGCCTCGCCGGGGGTGAAGTCGGCGGCGACCATGGCGATCTGCATCACCTGCTCCTGGAAGATGGGCACGCCCAGGGTGCGTTCCAGCACGCCCTGCAGGCGCTCGTCGGGATAGGTGACCGGCTCCAGCCCCTGCCGGCGCTTCAGGTAGGGATGCACCATGCCGCCCTGGATCGGGCCGGGCCGGACGATGGCCACCTCGATCACCAGGTCGAAGAATCTTTCCGGCCGCAGCCGCGGCAGCATGCTCATCTGGGCGCGGGACTCGATCTGGAACACGCCCACGGTGTCGGCCCGCCGGATCATGGCGTAGGTGGGGCCGTCGCCGGCGGGTAGGGAGGCCAGCGTATGCCGCACGCCGCGTACGTCGGCCACCAGGTCGAAGGCCCGCCGCAGGCAGGAGAGCATGCCCAGACCAAGCACATCGACCTTCATCAGTCCCAGCGATTCCAGGTCGTCCTTGTCCCACTGGATCACCGTGCGGTCACGCATGGCGGCGTTTTCCACCGGCACCAGTTCATGCAGCGGCCGGTGGCTGATCACGAATCCGCCCACATGCTGCGACAGATGGCGGGGAAAGCCGATCAGCTCGGCCACCAGCCGCCGCAGCCGGGTGACCACGGGCGAGGCAGGGCCCAGGCCCACTTCGCGGATACGGGTTTCGAACGCCTCCTGGCCGTCCCACCAGGCGAGATTCTTCGCCAGGCTATCCACCTGATCCGCACCCAGTCCCAGCACCCTGCCCACGTCGCGCACCGCACTGCGCGGGCGGTAGGTGATGAGGGTGGCGGCCAGGGCGGCGCGGTCGCGGCCGTACTTGGCATAGATGTACTGGATTACTTCCTCGCGGCGCTCGTGTTCGAAGTCCACGTCGATGTCCGGCGGCTCGTTACGGTCCTTCGAGATGAAGCGGGCGAACAGCATCTGGCGCTTGACCGGATCGACTTCGGTGATGCCCAGACAGAAACAGACCACCGAATTGGCCGCCGAGCCGCGGCCCTGGCAGAGAATGTCCCGGCTGCGGGCGAAGGCCACCAGATCGTGCACGGTGAGAAAGTAGTGCTCGTAGCGCATCTCGGCGATCAGCGCGAGTTCGTCATCAATGCGCGTGGCGATGGCGGGTGCCATCCCGCCCGGCCAGCGCTGCTCGGCCCCGATCTCGACCAGCCCGCGCAGGTGTGCCGCCGGCGTGCGATCGGGTGGCACCAGTTCCGCGGGATATTCATAACGCAGCGCCGCCATGGAAAACCGGCAGCGGCTGGCGACGTTCAGCGTCTCCGCCAGCAGGTCGGCGGGGTAATGCCGGGCCAGGGCGTTGCGGGCCCGCAGGTGGCGTTCGCCGTTGGGCAGCAGGCGGTGGCCGGCTTCTTTCAGGGTCACGCCGTGGCGGATGGCGGTGAGGGTGTCCTGCAGGGCCCGCCGGCCACGTACGTGCATGTGAACGCCGCCGGCAGCCACCAGCGGCAGACCGGCTGCATGCGACAGCGCCCGGAGGTCGTGCAGGCGGGCATTGTCGTCGGGCCCACGGTGCAGTTCGGCGGCGATCCAGGCGCGGTGACCGAAACGCGCGGCCAGCCAGTCGGCGGTTTCGGTCGTCGTCTCGGTGTCGGGCAGCAGCAGGGCCAGGCAGCCGGGTAAACCGTCGGCCAGATCGTCCCGGTTGAGCCGGTACTCGCCCTTGGCTGCGCGTCGGCGCCCGCGGGTGATCAGCCCGCATAGCCGGGAGTAGCCGTCATGGCCGGTGGCCAGCAGGACCAGCCGCGGGCCGTCGGTCAGGGCGATCTCGCTGCCCACGATCAGGTGCAGGTCATGTTGCCGGGCGGCAGCGTGGGCGCGGGCCATGCCGGCCATGGAGGCTTCGTCGGTGATCGCCAGGGCGGTGTAGCCGAGTTCGGCGGCCCGCTCGACCAGCTCCTCGGGGTGCGAGGCCCCGTGCAGGAAGCTGAAGTTGGACATGCAGTGCAGCTCGGCGTAGGCGGGGGCGTTGTCTTCGGTGGTGGCGGTCATGCGAACAACCCGTGCAGGAACCACCCGTCGCGGTCCCGGAATATCCACCAGCGGGCGCCGTCGGCGGTGGCGGCCACGTAATAGTCGCGGCGCATGTCCCGGCTGTCCCACCAGCCGCTTTCGATGCGCTCGGGGCCGGCCAGCAGGGTGAGGCCGGCGGACGTCCGGTCCGGCACCAGTCCGGCCGGCAGGGTTTCGGGCGCATGCAGCAGCCACAGGGGGCGGGGGCGATTGTCGCTGGCCTGGCTGGGGGTGCCGGGGTCGACGGCCCGGCTGGCCCGTTCCGGTCGGTGGTCGGCCACCACGGCCAGGCCGCGGATAGCGCCGGGGCCCAGCCGGGCGGCCAGGGTTTCGTGCAGACGCTGCCACTGGCTGTCGTCCGTGGTGGGCAGCAGGCTCTGCTGGGGCTGTTCCAGCGGCACGAAACCCGTGGCCCGCAATCGCAGGCCATCCACCGGGGCGGGCAGCGGCGTGCGATCCAGCCGGTCGTCGAGCAGGCGTCCGAGATGATCGGGATCGCGCCCCGGCGCCCGCAGGCCCAGTGTCACGCGGGTGGGATCGGCATCGCGGTGGGTCAGCATCAGTTCGCAGCGGGTGACACCGGCATCCATCGCGCGCAGCTGACCGCATAGCTCCCGCAGCAGGCGCCGGGCGGCAAAGCCCAGGGCGGCGGCGGTATCGGCCGGGGCCGGCAGTTCCAGTTCGCCCTCGTAGCGGCGCGGTGGCTGGTAGGGCTGACGGGGATCCGGCCGGCGGCCCAGCAGGCGATCGCGATAGGTGATGAAATCCGGGCCGAAACGCCGTGCCAGGGCCGCCGCGGGCAGGGCCAGGATGTCGCCCAGCCGGTGCAGGCCGCTCGCCTGGAGGTCATCCAGTGCCTGCGCCTCGATGGTGAGTGCCGATAGCGGCAGGTCCGCCAGGGACTCGGCCAGATCAGCGCGCCGGGTCAGGCATTCACCGCGCCCGATTCGCGCAAGCGCGGTGGCGGCCGCCGGGGTGGGGGCGATGGCGGCCGTCACTGCAAAGCCCAGATCACTCAGTTCCCGCGCGGCGCGGTGCCGCAGGGTTTCGGCGCCGCCGAACAGGGTGAGACTGCCGGCGACCTCCAGCAATAGCGACTGTGGTGGCTGCAGCACCACGCGGTCGGTGAACTGCTGCGCCCAGCCGGCCAGCTGTCGTAGGCAGCGGCCCTCGGCGGCCGTGTCCCGTGTCAGCAGGTGCAGGTCCGGCAGGACTGCCCGGGCCGTGGCGGCGGGCTGACCCGCCTGCACGCCGGCCCGCCGCGCGGCCGGGTTGGCCGCGAGCAGGTGACGCCGGCGGTCGAAATCGGTGATCGCAACCGGGGTGTCAGGCGTGCCGTGCCGGCAGCGGGCGTCCAGCGCCAGTGCCGGCAGCCACAGGCAGAGCCAGAGCATCACGAGTGTCCGATTGGTTCCCCGCGGCCCGCATCCGGGCCTGTACGGATCGGGACAGGTCGACTTGGAAACCGGCGCGGCCACGGCACTTGCGCACGTGCACAACCGGCCCCGGGGCCAGACGCAGCCGCAGCGCGGCGGGCAGGCGTGGATCGGCAGGCATGCCGGGCGGTCGCTGAATGAAACCGGGTCGGTTGCCGGCTTCGGCCGCAAGCTGCAGGCGGCGGGCGGCCGGGGCGGTGAAGTCGGCGGCCCACAACACCACGATCGCTCCGGCCCGCAGACCCTGTTCGGCGGCCCACAGGGCGTCCGGTGCCGCCTCGGTGGTGACCGTCGCCAGCCGCGTCAGATCCAGGCCGGCCGTGGCCAGCGCCGGCGCGTAGGGCAGATGGGGCGGCGCCACCCAGAGCAGATGCCGGCCCTGTTCGATGGCCGCGATCAGAGCCGGCAGCAGCAGGCCGAGTTCCCCCGCACCGGCTGACTCCGGGATGATTTCGGTAAGCCCGTTGGCGGGAAAGCCGCCGCCCGGCAGGCGCTGATCGAGTGCGGCAAAGCCGCTGGGCAGGCCCGGGGTATCGGCGGCCGCCCCGCCGCGCCAGATGTCGGGATGGCGCAGCAGATCGGCAACCGATCCGGTCATGGCCGATCGCTGAAATCGTCGCGGCGGATCACGCCCACGGCCCGGCCCTCGATCGCCAGCGACTGGCTGCTGCCGTCCACCACGATGGACTCGTAGGCGGGGTTGGCCGGCAGCAACTCGACGATGTTGCCCCGGCGCCGGAAGCGCTTGACGGTGACCTCGTCATCCACCCGGGCCACCACCACCTGGCCGTTGGCGGCTTCACGGGTGGCGTGCACGGCCAGCAGATCGTCGTCGCGGATGCCGGCGTCGATCATGCTGTCGCCGCGCACCCGCAACAGGTAATCGGCCCGCGGCCTGAACAGCGCGGGGGCAATCCGGTGATGGGTTTCGATGTTCTCCACCGCCAGGATCGGGGCGCCGGCGGCCACCCGGCCGATCAGCGGCAGGGTATCGGGGTCGGCCACCTGGGGCGACAGCCGGATGCCGCGGCTGTGGCCGGCGCTGAGTTCGATCGCGCCGCGCCGGGCCAGCGCCCGCAGATGGGCCTGGGCGGCGTTGGGCGACGCGAAGCCGAAGTGGTCCATGATCTCCGCCCGGGTGGGCGGAATGCCGCGTTCGGCGAGGGTGTCGCGAATGAAGCCCAGGATGGCGGCCTGGCGGTCGGTGAGGTCGAGCATGGGGCGATCCGGTTGCCGTTTGCGTGTAAATATATACAGCTAACGGCCAATGTACAACGCCCCGCGGATTATTCGAGCCGCAACGAAAAAGCCCCCGGCCGAGGGCCGGGGGCTTGTTGCGCGAATGCCGTTACCCGAGGCGGGTTAGGACGGCAGGTTCGGCAGCATCAGCAGGTCGGTCAGGCTGCCCAGGCCGGGCAGGTCCGGCAGACCGGCGTCGCCCAGGCCCGGCAGTTCCGGCAGCCCGGCGTCGCCCAGACCCGGCAATTCCGGCAGGCCGGCATCGCCCAGGCCGGGCAGGTCCGGCAGGCCGGCGCCACCCAGGCCACTGGGCGCTTCCGGCAGGACCGTATCCAGAACGAGGTTGAATTCCAGTTCACGCAGGAAATCTTCACCCGGATCGGCCAGCGGGGCAGCTGCTTCGGCGAACTGGCCGGCAGGGCCGTCCAGCGCTTCGAACAGCGGGCGGCCGGCCTCGACCAGCTGCTGGCCCAGATCACGGCCGGCGGCGATGAACTCGAGTTCCATGCCTTCCAGCGGCGTGCCGACAAGCGTACCGGTGAACAGGTTGGCCGGGACGTCGGTCAGGGTGTTCTCGACGTAGTCCGGCGCGATGATAGTGCCGTCGTCGTTGACCAGCTCGCCGTTGAAGCTGGCGATCAGGCTTGAATCCAGGCCACGATCAGCAGCGGGGCCTTCAACCAGGCCGTTGACGGTGTTGTCGACATTGTTGAGCAGAACCTGCAGGTTTTGCGGTCCCTGCGCGGCAGCCGTGCCAACAAAGCCGGCTGACAGCACGATTGAAAGTGCAATGCGTTTCATGGGAACTCTCCTACGCTCGATTTTTATGAATGACGAAAAATCTCGTGTCCTGGCAGCGACTCGTCGTCCCGCCGCCATGGCCTCGTAGGAGAAAGACTACAGGAAAAATCGACAGCAATGAAAACCCGCCCGGCGCGAAAACACCGGGCGGGCGGAAAACGGGACATTGTCACGACATCGCCGCCGCGCCTCTTGCGGGCGGCGATGCACGGGTTTACAAACCCTGCAGGGTGACGTCCCGGGCCAGTGCGGTGAGCGTGCCACCGTCGACCTGATTCAGCGGCAGCGGCACTTCTTCCGGCAGGAGGCCGTTAGACCCGCCAGCCATCACCATGCCACCGCCCAGCAGACCGCCGACAATGGGCAGGCCGCCCTGGCCACCCAGCAGGCCGCCGATCAGCGGCAGACCGCCATCGTCGCCGCCGAGCAGATCACCGATCAGCAACAGATCGCCGTCACCGCCCAGCAGGGCGCCGACGATGGGAATGCCGCCCTCGCCACCAAGCAGGCCACCCACGATTGGCAGGCCGCCCGCACTGTCGCCGCCGAGCAGGCCGCCAATCAGTGGCAGACCACCCTCCCCACCGAGCAGGCCGCCCACGATCGGGATACCGCCTTCGCCACCCAGCAGGCCGCCGATCAGCGGCAGGCCGTCGGTACCGCCCAGCAACGGCAGACTGCCGTCACCGCCGGCAATCGGCAGCAGCACGCCGCCCATGTCCCCGTCGCCGGGTCCGATCAGGTCCACTTCGGCCAGATCCCGGACCACCACCAGCAAACCGGTGGGCAGGCCCAGACCACCCAGCGACGGCAGGGATGCATCGCTCAGCAGGATGATGTCCTCACCGTTGACCAGCGGGATGCCGTTGGCCAGCAAGCCGCCATTCACGTAGAGCGAGCTGATCGGTGCACCGATCTCGACCACTGGAGCCGACAGGTCGCCAAGCAGCGGGGCCACGTTGCTCCGGGCGATGCCGAACAACGGGTCGGTGAGGCCCTGGAGGGTGCCGTCTTCAGCGGCGAGGTCGGCCAGCGGACTGCCGTCGGTCAGGTCCATCGCCAGCGTGTTGACCAGGATCTGCAGATCATCGGTCGCGGCAACGGCGTTGCCGGTCAGGACGTTCTTGAGCGTCGAATCCAGATTGGCCACCGCGTGATCCAGTGCGGCCACGATATTGCCACCGTCCTGGGCCCAGCTGCCGCTGGATACGGCGAGCAGTACCAGGCCGAGCCCGGCGGATTTCAAGCAATGCTTGGTTGTCATGATGCATTTCCTCCCTGAAACGCGAATGACGCCGGGTTTGTCCGGCGCGGATGGGTGTCATCGTCGCCGATGATCGCGGCTGATCGGATGCCGGTCCATCGGCAAATTGCGCGTGGGGGTGTCAGAAAATTGACGCACGCGTCGATGGGCTGAATGTTCGCCAGCCATGAAAAAGGCCCGGCGATGCATCGCCGGGCCAGTGGCACGAAGGTATTGAAAGCAGCCGCTTAGAGGCCCGCCAGCGTGACCCCGTTGACCAGCGCGCCGGCTGTGTTCGGGTCGAGCGATTCGAGGGGCAACGGCAGTTCCGCCAGCAGCATGCCCTGACCGTTGCCGGCCACCATGCCGCCACCCAGCAAGCCGCCAATGATCGGCAGTCCGCCCTGGCCGCCGAGCAGGCCACCAATCAGGGGCAGGCCGTCCTCGCTTTCGAGTAGCCCGCCGATGATGGGAATACCGCCTTCGCCGCCCAGCAGGCCACCGATGACCGGAATACCCTCCTGGTCGCCAAGCAGCCCGCCGACGAGTGGCAGGCCACCGTCGTCACCGCCCAGCAGACCGCCGATCAGCGGCAGACCGTCACCACCGAGGAGGTCGCCGCCCGGGAGATCGCCACCGAGCAGGGGCAGACCACCGAGTTCACCGCCGCCCAGCAGCGGCAGGCCCTCGCCCAGCAGGTCATCGGTGACCTGGATCAGCGGCAGGGTCAGCGGTTCGCCGAGTTGGGCGGCCGGGATGGTGATGCCGTCGAGCGTCGGGGTGATGCCCAGCGCGGCGTTGGTCAGCGAGTCGCTCAGCGCAATGCCCGAGTCGGCCAGGCCGGCCAGCGGGGTACCGGCCGACAGATCGCCGATCAGCGTCGATACGGTCATGCCGAGATTCTGGGTCGTGGCGCTGGCATCGCCCATCAGCAGCGTGTTCACGGTGCCGTTGAGGTTGATGGCCAGGCTATTTAGCCCCCCGGTGAGATTGGCCACCGGATCCTGCGCATGGCTGACGCCCGACACGGCCAGCAGGGCGGCGCCGGCCACCCAGTATTTGTTTGTCTTCATGGTGTCTTCCTCCCTCTGAGATTGTCCGATACCACCAGGCACCGGGCGTGGTCAGTGGGAGGATCAGGGCTGCCGGCGGGTCTGCCTATCGGCGAAATGCCGTGGTTGCTGTAAGAAAATGCTGTCGTCGGGCCGGGCGAGGGCGATCAGCGGTCTGCTAGGGCGTTCAGCAGCCGCTCGTGGATACCACCGAAGCCGCCGTTGCTCATCACCACCACCCGGTCGCCGGGGCGTGCGGCCGCCACGATGGCGGCGATCAGCGTAGTCATGTCGTCGGCCAGCACGGCATGATCCCCCAGGCCGGCGAACACCTCGGCCGCATCCCAGGCCAGATCGGCGGTGTAGACGAACACGGCGTCCGCCGCCGCCAGCGACGCGGTCAGCCGGTCGCGGTGGATGCCCAGGCGCATGGTGTTGGAGCGGGGTTCCAGTACCGCCAGGATGCGGCTGTCCGGCGAGCTGTCGCGCAGACCTTCCAGGGTGGTGGCGATGGCGGTGGGGTGGTGGGCGAAATCGTCGTAGACGGTCACGCCGCCGACCGCGCCGCGTTTTTCCATGCGCCGCTTGACGCCGGTGAACTCGGACAGCGCCGCGCAGGCCGCGGCGGGCGATACGCCGGCATGGACGGCCGCCGCCACCGCGGCCAGCGCGTTCATGCGGTTGTGTGCGCCGGTCTGGTCCCAGCGGACCCTGCCCACCGGTTGACCGGCATGGTGGACATCGAAATCGGTAGCGGCACCGCGGTGTGGCACGGCCTGCCAGCCGGCATCGTTGCCGAAGGGCTCGCAGGGGGTCCAGCAGCCCATCGCTAGCACCTTGTCGATGGCCGACTCGGTGGCGTTGTGGATGATGTGGCCGCGTCCCGGCACGGTGCGCACCAGGTGATGGCACTGGCGCTGGATGGCGGCCAGGTCGTCGAAGATATCCGCGTGATCGAATTCCAGATTGTTCAGCACCAGGGTGCGCGGCCGGTAGTGGACGAACTTGGAACGCTTGTCGAAGAAGGCGGTGTCGTATTCGTCGGCCTCCACCACGAAGCATTCACCCTCGCCCAGCCGGGCGGAGATGCCGAAGTTGCCCGGAATGCCGCCGATCAGGAACCCCGGTTTCAGCCCGGCACGTTCGAGAATCCAGGCCAGCATGCTGGCGGTAGTGGTCTTGCCGTGGGTGCCGGCCACGGCCAGGACGTGCCGGCCCGTCAGCACGTTTTCGGCCAGCCACTGCGGCCCCGAGGTATAGGGCAGGCCGCTGTCCAGCACCGCCTCGACCTCGGCATTGCCGCGCGACAGGGCATTCCCCAGCACCACCTGGTCCGGCCGGTGCGCGAGGTTGTCCGCGGTATAGCCGTCGAACACGTCGATGCCGGCCTCGGCGAGTTGCGTGCTCATGGGCGGGTAGAGACCCTGATCGGAGCCGGTCACACGGTGGCCGGCCGCCCGGGCCAGCAGTGCCACGCCGGCCATGAAGGTACCGCCGATACCGCTGATGTGGACCCGCATCAGCGGACCGTCCAGTCGCGTCCGGCCGGGATCGTCACCGCAATGCGGGACCGATCAGGGCGAACGCCATGAACAACAGCATTTCGAAACCCAGTGCCACCAGCACCCCGAATCCCAGCGACAGGTCCAGCGCATGGCGGTAGATGTGGCCGAAGGCAATCAGCCCCCAGATGCCCACGATCATGTACACCAGCAGCACCAGCGCCGAGGGTTGCGGGACATCCTCCGGCGAGGCCCCTTCGGCCAGGGCCGTGAGCATCGGCGCAAGCGCGCTGGTGGGGCCGAGCATGAGAATGGTCAGTGCGGTGCCGGTGGCGAAGAACGCGATCAGCGTCTGCAGGAACCGCGGGCTCAGATCGCGGAACTTGAGCACGCCGTGCACGTAGAGGGCCAGCAGCCCCGTGGCTAGCAGGGCCTGGGCCAGTGCCGGGCCCACCGAGGCGGCCACACTGACCTGGGCGAAGGTCACGGTAAGATAGGCGCCCGCCACCAGCGACAACAGATTCCAGTCCGCAGGCAGATCCTGCGGCCCCCGTCGCAGCAACAGGATATCCAGCGTGACGCGTAAGGTTTGGACGAACATGGCACAACAACCGTATAAGTGGGCCGCATGATACCGGAGGCATTCGACAAGGTCGCCGTGGTGAGTGACACCGCTGGTCTGGCCGCGCTGGTCGATCGGCTGCGACAGGCGGACTGGGTAGCGCTGGACACCGAGTTCATGCGCGAGCGCACCTACTTTCCGCAGCTGTGCCTGATCCAGGTGGCCACCGCCGACGAACTGGCCTGCATCGATCCTCTGGCCTGCGAGGATCTGACCCCGCTGGCACGGCTGCTGGCGGACACCTCGGTGATCAAGGTATTCCATGCCGCCAGCCAGGACCTGGAAGTGCTGCTCCAGGCGGTCGGCGAAATGCCGCGGCCGATATTCGATACCCAGGTGGCGGCGGCGCTGCTCGGTCATGCCGACCAGATCGGCTATGCCCGGCTGGTCGAGGATGTGCTCGGCGTGCGGCTGGAAAAGGCCCATTCCCGTACCGACTGGAGCCGGCGGCCGCTGAGCGCCGATGAGATTGATTATGCCGCCGATGACGTGCGCTACCTGACCGGCGCCTATACCGCGCTGCGGGATGAACTGGCGGCGCGCGGACGGCTTGACTGGCTGGCGCCCGAGTTCGAGGCGATGACCGATCCGGCGCACTACACGCCGGACCCGTACAATGCCTGGCGTCGGGTCAAGGGCGTGCGCAAGCTGCGCGCCGGCCAGCAGCGGGCGCTGGCGCAACTGGCGGCCTGGCGGGAGCGTACCGCGGTCGATAGCGACCGGCCGCGTGGCTGGATCATCAAGGATGACGTGCTGGTGGACCTGGCCCGACGCCGCCCGCGTGATGCCGGCGAACTGGCCCGGGTGCGCGGGCTGGCCGACGCCACCCGGCGCAAGCAGGAGGCGGCGATCCTGGCTTGCATCGCCGCTGCGGCGGACGAGCCGTCGGAGGCGCTGATCGGGCCCGGCCAGCCGCTGGATGCCGGTGGTCAGGCGCTGGTGGATTTGCTGACCTGCGGCCTCAAGGCGCGGGCGGCCGAGGCCGAGATCAGCGCCGGCGCCCTGGCCACGCGCAAGGATCTGGAATCACTGGTCAGCGGTGAACGCGACCTGCCGATCCTGCGGGGATGGCGGCGGGCCGCGGCCGGAGAGCGATTGCTGGCCCTGCTGGAAGGGCGCGCTCTGCTGCGCGCCGATGGTAATTCGGTGGCGCTGGAAGAAGTCCCGGCCGGGTAGCCGGTTCAGTTCGGCAGCGCGGACCGGATGCGGGCCTGGATGGCATCCAGGTCGCCCATGCCGTCCACCGCCTCGAACTTGCCCTGGTTCTGGTAGTACTCGATCAGCGGCTGGGTCTGGTTATCGAAGACATCCAGCCGGTTGCGAATGGTGTCCTCGTTGTCGTCCGCGCGGCCGCGCTCCAGCAGGCGCTGGACGATTTCCTCGTTGTCCACTTCCAGGTGGATGACGCCCTGCAGCGGTCGGCCGAGATTCTCCAGCATGCTGTCCAGCGCCTCGGCCTGGGCCAGGCTGCGCGGAAAGCCGTCTAGGATAAAGCCGTTCGCCGTGTCCGGCTCGTTGAGCCGGTCGCGGATCATCCCGATCACCACCTCGTCGGCCACCAGCTCGCCGGCGTCCATGGCGGCCTTGGCCTTCTTACCGAGTTCGGTGCCGTTGGCCACGGCGGCGCGCAGCAGGTCGCCGGTGGAAATCTGCGGAACGCCGAAATCCTCGACCAGTTTCTGTGCCTGGGTGCCCTTGCCGGAGCCGGGTGCCCCGAACAACACGATTCGCATGTTGGTTCTCCTCGGAATCGACGCATGCCCTGTTTGTGGCGCCGGAACAATGGTTCCGCCGTCTTGCGCGCGCCTTCTGGAAGCCGCGCAGGCTAAACAGTGCTCGGGGGTAAGTCAATTTTCCGTGCCGGGAAACAGCGGGTATTCTTGCAACCGCCAATCCCTGAAACTTGACTGCGAGAGAACCCCGATGACTGCCCGCAATGCCTTCTATGCCCAGAGTGGCGGCGTCACCGCCGCGATCAATGCCAGCGCCAGCGGCGTGATCGAGGCCGCCCGCGAACATCCGGACGCCATCGGCAAGGTGTATGCGGGACGCGACGGTATTGTCGGCGCGCTGACCGAAGACCTGATCGACACCAGCTGCGAATCCCCCGCGGCGGTTGCTGCCCTCAAGCACACGCCGGCCGGGGCCTTCGGGTCGGCCCGCTACAAGCTCAAGGGGTTCGACCAGAATCAGGCCGAGTACGAACGGCTGATCGAAGTGTTCAAGGCTCACGACATCGGCTACTTCTTCTACAACGGCGGCGGCGACTCCGCCGACACCTGTCTCAAGGTCAGCCAGCTGGGTGAGCAGATGGGTTATCCCATCCAGGCGATCCACATTCCCAAAACCATGGACAACGACCTGCCGCTGACCGACTGCTGCCCCGGTTTCGGCTCGGTGGCCAAGTACACCGCGGTGTCCATCCGCGAGGCCAGTTTCGATCTGGCCAGCATGTGCAAGACATCCACCAAGGTATTCATTCTGGAAGTCATGGGTCGTCATGCGGGCTGGACCGCTGCCGCCGGCGGGCTGGCCTCGGACGAGGACGGGCGTGATCCGCACATCCTCCTGTTCCCGGAAGTTACCTTCGACGAGGCCGCGTTCCTGGCCCGGGTGGACGAGTGCGTCAAGCGGGACGGCTACTGCACCATCGTCGCCTCGGAAGGGGTGCGCAACGCCGACGGGCAGTTCCTGGCCGACGCCGGCAGCACCGATGCCTTCGGCCATACTCAGCTGGGCGGCGTGGCCCCGACGCTGGCCAACCTGATCAAGGACCGGCTCGGCCACAAGTATCACTATGCGATCGCCGACTACCTGATGCGGGCAGCGCGTCACATCGCCTCGGCCACCGATATCGAGCAGGCCTATGCCGTGGGACGCGGGGCGGTGGAATACGCCGTGGCCGGCAAGTCGGGCGTCATGGTCACCATCGAGCGGGAATCCGACGACCCTTACCGCTGGTCGCTGGGCGAAGCGCCGCTGGATCAGGTAGCCAATGTCGAGCGCAAGATGCCGGCCGAGTACATCAGCGCGGACGGCTTTCACATCACCGAGGCCTGCCGGCGTTATCTGGCGCCGCTGATTGCCGGTGAAGATTACCCGCCGTTCGTGCACGGGCTGCCGCAATACACCCGGTTGCAGAACGTGGCGGTGCAAAAGCGCACGGGGCGTTCGTTCACGGTCTGACGCGGTATTGCTGCTGATGCGACGTCAGTCCAGGTACTGGCGCCAATCGTGTCCGGTATCGCCGAAGGCCAGGAAGTGCGGATTCAGAAGACCGTCACGCTGGTTGTAGCGCAGCGGCGTGCCGGTGAGTTCCACAACCTCGCCGCCGGCCGCGGCGAGTACCGCATGCGCGGCGCCGGTATCCCATTCCGAGGTCGGTCCCAGGCGAGGATAGAAATCCGCCTCGCCCTCGGCGATCAGGCAGAACTTCAGTGACGAACCCATCGCCACCGGCTCGAAATCCGGCATTCGGGTGAGCAGGGCATCCACGTCCGGCGTGCGATGCGAACTCGATACCAGCACCCGGGGCCGGGCCGGGTCCACCGTTGCCACCGACAGGGTTCGCTGCGAGCCACCGGCCTCGCGCTTGGCGGCACCGGCCCGCGGGGCAGCCGACCAGGTGCAGTCCAGTTCCGGCGCGTGCACCACGCCCAGCACCGGCACGCCGTCCTCGATCAACGCAATGTTCACCGTGAACTGGCCATTGCGCTTGACGAACTCCTTGGTGCCGTCGAGTGGGTCGATCAGCCAGTAGCGCGACCAGGCATGACGCGTGGCAGCGTCGATGTCCGCGCCTTCCTCGGATAGCTGCGGCCAGTCGGGCGTGAGTTCGCGCAATCCCGCCGCAATCACCCGATGGGCGGCGAGATCGGCCGCCGTCAGCGGGCTGTCATCGGCCTTGTGCTCGACTTCGAAGTCGCCGTGGTAAACGTCGAGAATGGCGCGCCCGGCGCGCTCGGCGATGGCGATGACGTCGGGCAGCAGGGAGTCGGCCTGGGACATGTCGGTATTGCTGGTGAAGTGGGTGCGACATGATACCGACCCCGGTCAGCGCTATCCTCCGGGCCATGAGTGATCGCATCGTGGACTGGATGCAGGTGGACACCGTCCTGCTGGACATGGACGGTACCCTGCTGGACCTGCATTTCGATAACCGTTTCTGGAACGAGCACCTGCCACGCTGCTACGCGCAGGCCCGCGGGCTGGACGAGGAGGCGGCCCGCGCGGAACTGATGCCGGTGTTCGCGCAGCACGCCGGGCAGCTCAACTGGTACTGCACCGATTTCTGGAGCCGCACCACCGCGCTCGACATCATGGCGCTCAAGCAGGATCTGCGAGACCTGATTCAGCCGTTGCCCGGCACGCTGGCATTCCTGGATGCCGTGGCGGCCGCGGGCCGGCCGGCCTGGATTGTCACCAACGCGCATCCCGACGTGGTTGCCATGAAGATGGCGTGCACCGGTCTGGCGCCGCGGTTTGCCGGCATCGTCACGTCACACGACATCGGCTACGCCAAGGAGCATCCGGACTTCTGGACCGGCCTGGCCGAGCGCATCCATTTCCGGCCCGAGCGAGCGCTGTTCGTGGATGACAGCCCGGCGGTGGTGGCCGCCGCCCAGGCCTACGGCATCGGGCAGGTGGTGGCGATTGCCCGGCCGGATACCCGCGGCGCGGTACGCGAGCACGCCCATCACCGGGTGGTGGACAGCGTGGCCGACATCCGGCCGGCCTGATCGGCGCGATTCAGCGGCGGCCGCCCCCGCTGCGGCGGCGATCGCCGCCACGCCCGCCGTTGCCGCCGCTGCGTCGCCGCGGTCCGCCGCGGGGTTTGCGCGGCCGCGGCGCGGGACGCTCGATGTCGTGGGCGTAGTAGTCCGAGGGGGCCACTTCCGAGTCGATCTTGTGACCCATGTACTTCTCGATGTCGGGCAGCGAGTACACGTAGGTCTCGCAGGCCAGCGAGATGGCGTCGCCCTCGGCGCCGGCCCGGGCGGTACGACCGATGCGGTGGACGTAATCCTCGGCGTCCTGGGGCAGGTCATAATTGAACACGTGCGATACCGCCGGGATGTGCAGCCCGCGAGCCGCGACATCGGTGGCCACCAGCACCGGCAGCTTGCCATCCTTGAAATCGTCGAGCAGGCGCTCGCGTTTCTTTTGAGGGACGTCGCCGGACAGGGTGGCGGCCTTGATGCCGTTGGCATTGAGGGTGTCCTCGACTCTCTCGGCCTCGCGCTTGGTGTTGATGAACACCAGCGTGCGGGTCGGATCGATGCGCCGCAGTAGGCCCAGGAACAACGGCAGCTTTTCCTCGCGGCTGACATGGTAGAGCTTCTGGCGAATCGCCTTGACGTTGACCGTATCGGTATCGGTCTTGATCAACTGCGGGCTGTTCATGTGCTCGTAGGCCAGTTCCATCACCCGGTGCGAGAGGGTGGCCGAGAACAGCATGTTCAGGCGATTGGCAGGCGGCGGCATGCGCCGGAACATGAAGCGGATGTCGTCGATGAAGCCCAGGTCGAACATGCGGTCGGCCTCGTCGAGCACCGCCACTTCGATCGCCTTCAGGGTGTAGATCTTCTGCTTCCAGTAATCGATCAGCCGCCCCGGCGTGCCGATGAGGATATCCACCCCGTCGGCGATAGCCTGCCGCTGGGTGTCGTAGCCGGTCCCGCCGTAGCACACCACCAGCTTCAGCCCGCTGTGCTTGCCCAGGCCCTCGGCATCCTTGTGGATCTGGATCGCAAGTTCCCGGGTGGGGGCGAGAATCAGCGCGCGCGGCTGGCTGGCGGTCTGCGGGGCGCGATCAGACGGGTCCGGCGCATTTGCCAGCAGCCGATGCATGGTGGCGAGAAGGAACGCCGCCGATTTACCGGTGCCGGTCTGGGCCTGACCGGCCACGTCCTCGCCCTTCAGGGCTCGCGGAATGGTGTCGGCCTGGATCGGCGTACAATGCGTGAAGCCGAGTTCCCCGGCCGCTCGGGACAGCGAAGGATCGAGGCCGAGGGTGTTAATGGAAACGTCGGTCAGCAGCCGGGAATCAGTCATGTGGGGGCTTCTCGTCACCGGTACGCGCCCGCATGCCGAGGCGGGTGTCGTCGCTCGGGGTTGAAATACGCCGAATAATGGGCTCCAATACGAATAACGCCCGCCGCGCCGGCGGGCCGCTTCCGCCATAAAGTCGCGTATTCGGCCCTGGACGGGAACTGTTCCCGCCGATTCGCCCGACATCATAACAGTTTGATCATTCGGGGTTGTGCCCCCACCTTCGGTTGTGGCGCCATTACCCGTACCCCCGGCGCGATACCGATTCCCATTGTCCTGCAAGCCATGAGGACGCAAGCGAATGAGTGAAAACATAGTTAAGGTCACCGATGACAGTTTCGATCAGGATGTGCTGGGTGCCGATACGCCCGTGCTGGTCGACTACTGGGCAGAATGGTGTGGCCCGTGCAAGATGATTGCGCCGGTGCTCGACGAGATTGCCGACGAGTACGAAGGCAAGCTGCGCATCGCCAAGCTCAATATTGATGAAAACCCGAACACGCCGCCCCGCTATGGCATTCGTGGTATCCCCACGCTGATGCTGTTCAAGGGTGGCGAAGTCGAGGGCACCAAGGTTGGCTCGTTGTCCAAGACCCAGCTGACCGAGTTCCTCGACGGCCACATCGGCTGAATCGATTTTCCGGCCGCCGGCTCTGCCGGCGGCCACCATGCTCTCTCCCCCGCGCCTGACATATCCCGAAACCGGCCCCGCGGCCGTTTCCACCACTAGACGGAACTGCCAAGTGTCCGACCAGAAGATCGAAGAACGTCCCGGCTTTGACGATAGCGTCGAGGCTTCCGGCGGCCCCGCCCGCGGCAAGAACAACAACGGCGGTGGCGGCGATGGCGGCCCGCGCAAGCCACGGCGGCGCCGCGGCGACAAGCGCGGCGGCGGTGGTGGCGGCGGCAACCGCGGCAACGGCAATCGTCGAGGGGGCAATAACAACAACGGGAACAACAACGGCAACCGCAATCCCAATCGCGATCCCAATCAGGGCGGCGATTTCGATTTCGACGAGGAAGAGCTGGCCGCCTACGAGGAAGAGGACGACAACGATGATCGCCCGGTGATCAACCTCACCGAGCTCAAGCGCAGCACGGGCGCCGAGTTGATGACCATGGCCCAGGACCTGGGCATCGAGAACATCTCGCGCACCCGCAAGCAGGACCTGATCTTCACCATCCTCAAGGCCCGCGCCAAGCTGGGTGAACGCATCCACGGCGACGGCGTGCTGGAAATCCTGTCCGACGGCTTCGGCTTCCTGCGCAGCGCCGACGCCTCCTACATGGCCGGTCCGGACGACATCTACGTTTCGCCCTCGCAGATCCGGCGCTTCAACCTGCGCACCGGTGATACCGTCACCGGCCGGGTGCGCCCGCCCAAGGATTCCGAGCGCTACTTCGCGCTGCTCAAGGTCGATCAGATCAACTACGAGCCGCCGGAGAAATCCAAGGGCAAGGTGCTGTTCGAGAATCTGACGCCGCTGTTCCCGCAGGATCGGCTGGGTCTGGAAATCGGCAACGGCTCCACCGAGGACATCACCGCCCGGACCATCGACCTGGTGGCGCCGGTTGGCAAGGGCCAGCGCGGCCTGATCGTGTCACCGCCCAAGGCCGGCAAGACCATGATCCTGCAGAACGTGGCCCAGTCCATTGCCCACAATCATCCCGACTGCTACCTGATCGTGCTGCTGATCGACGAGCGGCCCGAGGAAGTCACCGAGATGGAACGCTCGGTGCGCGGGGAGGTGGTGTCTTCCACCTTCGACGAACCCGCCGCCCGCCACGTCCAGGTGGCCGACATGGTGATCGAGAAGGCCAAGCGGCTGGTTGAACACAAGGTGGACGTGGTGATCCTGCTGGACTCCATTACCCGTCTGGCCAGGGCCTACAATACCGTGGCCCCGTCGTCCGGCAAGGTGCTCACCGGTGGCGTGGATGCCAATGCGCTGCAGAAGCCCAAGCGCTTCTTCGGCGCCGCGCGCAACGTGGAAGAGGGCGGTAGTCTCACCATCATCGCGACCGCCCTGGTGGAAACCGGCTCCAAGATGGACGAAGTGATCTACGAGGAGTTCAAGGGCACCGGCAACCTGGAAGTGCACCTCGAGCGCCGTATCGCGGAGAAGCGCGTCTACCCGGCGATCAACCTCGGCCGTTCCGGCACCCGCCGCGAGGAACTCATGGTCGACCCGGTGGAACTGCAGAAGATCTGGGTGCTGCGCAAGCTGCTCCACGGCATGGACGACCTGGCCGGCATGGAGCTGCTCATTGATCGGATGAAGCAGACCAAGACCAATGCCGAGTTCTTCGAGTCGATGAAGCGGCAGTAGGCGGCGTTCTCTCCGAATGGCGCTATCGATGGCGCCCTGCAATCGGTGGATTTGTCGGGCCGCATGAATGCGGCCCCGAATTATCAGTGCCTCCGACTGATTGATGGCGTAGAAGAATTTCGCCCTGAAGGGCGAGTCTCTTTTCTTTGCGTCGCCAAAGAAAAGAGACGAAAAGAAAGGCGACCCGGACCGCTTGTCCCCCGGTCAGCGCGGTGGCGCTGACCGGGGGATTCCCGCCCGACCGCCGGGGCATGAATCGGGCCGTGCCGACAGGACGTCGTGTCCTGAACGGCACTAAACGGGCCATCCGTGGCCCGTT
>JAVKCJ010000008.1:0-10867 GCA_040222795.1 Salinisphaeraceae bacterium | reverse complement strand
CAGCATCCGCTGCACACCAGCGTGCTCGAGGGCATCAACAACACCATCAAGGTAATCAAGCGACGCGCCTACGGCTATCGCGATACCGACTACTTCTTCCTCAAAATCAAAGCCGCCTTCCCCGGTATTCCGCGATGAACCAAAAAAAGGGGGTCAGAGGGCAAACCAGCCGAGGCTGCCTGACTGATCCCAGTCAATGGGCGAGCGCTTGCGACTGTGGGGGAGATCGAAACTGAGTCGGGCGGGGCCGATGAGTTCCGGGATGGTATCGGCAGCGATGAAGGTATCGGGCGTCATCGGGATGAGAGCGCCGGTGCTGGCATTAAACAGCTGGATGAGCTGACCGTTCTTGCGGGTAAAGGCGGGGTCGAAGCACGCGCTGTCGACCTCGATAAAGCGCAGGCGGCGTCGGTCGACATCGGTCAGAACGCGATCAAAGACCGGTTGATTCGAGAAGGGCCCGCGAAGGGCGCAGAAGGTCAGCGGTGCCGCCACGGCCGAACCCGACAGACGCAGCCGCAGGGGAGAGGTCGTTGGGTTGGCCGAGACACGACCCAGGTATTCGAGAATGTACCGAGGCATGGGGCCACTCATAGGGTGAACCAGCCGCTTGATGGCGCCTGATCACTCCAGCCCCGCCGAGCAGTCGCGGTATTGGTGCGACGTGCCCGGCGCCGGGACGGCTTGTCGCTAACCGGGAAAATGCGCGAGTCGATACGCGAGAGCGAATCGCCCGCCCAGAAGGTGCCGGGGGTCAGGGTGAGATCACAGAGGTCGGGGGTCATGCCCTCGACCTTGCCGCGGGCGAGACGAAAGACCACGCGGTGCGGCTTGAAGGTGGAGATCAAGGCGATCTCGATACCATGAAAGTAAGACCGGTAGTAGTACGAGACGTCTTCTTGAATGACGCGGTGATCGCCCAGACGCCCGGTGCCGGTGGTGAATCGGATCTCGCGGGACAGGAACGTGCCGCCCAAGCGAAGGTGGGCGAGGTTCGTAAATCCGCCGCCGGGCTCGCGGATAACGCTGGCCTTGTCGAGCTGGATGAGAAAGCGGGGATAGTCCATGGGTTCCATTATGCCGGGCGATGGCATAACGCAAGCCTTTAGAGGGCAAACCAGCCGACGTCTGAGGCCTGCGAGGACCATTTTCGCGTGGCCACGCGGCACTTTACTGGCCGTCGAGGTTTGAGCGAGACATCGACCGCATGGCCGCTGATGTTGTGGAGGTTGGCGGAGTGCCAGAAGGTGCCACCGAACAGCTCCAGATCGATATGCGATGGGCCGGAGCTGGGCGGCGCGCTGCGGGCGCGGGTCAGACAAACCCGCTGGCGATTAAGCTGATGCGATGGGCTGATCGACGCAATGCTGATGGCCGCCACGTAGGGCTGCAATGACTTGGGTAGCGCGGACATCAACGTCTTATTGAAGGCCAAGTGGCCTGCCTGCGCCACGAACCTGATCTCGCGATCCAGGCAAGCCCCGCTCAGGCGCATGTGGGCCCGGGGCGGCCATTTGTCGATCACGCGGTCGAGCTGGATGAGGATCTTGGGATAGTGCATGGGGCGCTCCGATTGGGTCACTCCAGTATCCCGCGACTGGCCAGAACGCAAGGGCCGAGACTCACAGCGCGAACCATCCGGAGTGGGAAGGCCATTCAACGGATGAGCCTGATGTGACGACCCGCCCTCGAGGGGGCCTGGAATCTCTCGGTTCAGAGACAATCCAGACACCCTCCAGGCGGTCAAGACCGAAATAGTCCTTGGGTGCAAGCCAGATCTGAAAAAGATTGGTGTTGTTGGTCAGGCAAACGCTCGGATTGTCGAGATCGAACCCCTGGCAATACACGGAGGCAAGACGCTCACGGTCGAAGCCGGATCCACGACGAAGCGCGAGCGGGCCCAGCAGGGGTTCCTTGCCGAATACGCGAAGGCGAAGCCAGCAATCGTTTCGGCGCTCCATGTAGGGGTCGTCCAGGGGGTAACCCACCGACACATCCGCATAGGGCTGATGCGAGTCCTCGGTAATGTCTATTGCGTGGCAATAGAAGGCGAAGCGGGGATTGTGGTTGGACATAGAGGTGCGCTCGATGTGGAGAGCCCATTATCCCCGATGCGTGTGGGAAGCAAGCCAGGAAAAGGCGTCCGACCGGGCCGCGGTACGCCCGGTGATATGCCCGACCGGTATGGGGGTGTCCGGGCCGAACCCGGGTGCCTGTGAAAAAGGGGGTGATGCCGCCAGGCGGTGGCCGGCCTTGCATTTCCGTGCTTCTGGATAGGCTGGAACGAACGGTCGCTGTGACGGCGGCCGCGATCCACACAGGAGCGACGAATGCCAGAAAATCGAGACCCCAGCTGCCTGCGGGTGCTGGGGATGGATCCCAGCATCGTGCGATGGGGGCTCGTGTCAGCCTGCATTGATCCACATACGATGGCGGTCGAGATCGAGTCGATGGGGGTGGTCGGCGCCAAGGTCGGTCAGAACCGAACCGGGCGCGTGATGCAGGACGAACTGCGGCGAGCCCGGGAACTGGGCACCGAGATCCACGCCTGGGCTGTCGGCCACGACATGATCATGACCGAGCTGCCGGCTGGCTCGAAGTCGGCGGTGAGCGCTCGAAGCCAGGGCGTGATCCTGGGGATACTGGGGCTGCTGCCAGCCACCGTGATCCCGGTGCCGCCTAACGAGGTGAAGATGAGCGCGCTGGGCTACCTCGGGTCCAAACAGGACATGATCGCCTGGGCCAGACAGAGCTACCCCAGTGCCTGGTGGGCAGCCACCGCCACGGGCAAGGCTCGACCGAGCGGAGAGTTGGAACACCTGGCCGATGCCACCGGCGTGATCCATGCCGGCATGCGATCGGTGCTGTTCCGAGCCGCGGCCACCATCGCGCGTGGGCGAGGGCCCGACCTGAGCAACAGGAAAGGACAGGGAGTCCAGAATGGATGAAAGGCGCTCAACGACTGAACAAGCCGCAGTGCTGTCCGACGTGGCGCCAGGCGATGTCCTGCTGGTCCGTCGCATCCAGGGACAGTACGAACGATTCTACGAGAAGACAGTGCGCAAGGTCCTCGATACCGTGGTAATCGCTGCCAGCGGCAACAGCTACGGGGGTAAGGGCGTGAGTAGCTACCGCATACTCGACGGTCGAGAGATGACCGGATCAGGGATGCCCGGCTGGGCGCGACCGATGGACAAAGATGCGAGGAGAATGCTGGCGGAGAACCGACGGCGCCGGCGGCGATAAGGCAGTAGATCTGGCAGACGCATGTCAGGGGGAAAGCGGGATCGCCTGACGAAGAACTAACCAGGAAGGCAAGGCTGCGATGGTGGTGTGATACCACCATCGCGTTTGTGCCTAGCCAATCCCCAACGAGGGGACCGGCACCAACTGGTCCGCTTCGAAACGAAGCGGGGTGCGGCCTTCCTCAATGAGGTAGACCGCTTCGGTTCGGGGTAAAGCCCGGAACCAGTGCTTGGCGACACGGTAGGCATCGGCGAAATTGCCGCGGAAAGTCTTACGGCCAGTCGAAGTGCGAATAACCATAGCAGTCCCCTTGGGTAGGTTGGGTCGGTTGGGATAACGCCAGCGTCGCGGTGACGATGGCTGACCTTGAGGCGGTCCGGCCTTTCTAGCCACGAGGGCTGAGAAACCGTGATCCCAGACGCGGGGACTGCTCTGGTTGAGGGGCTCAAGCGAACCCCCCAAACAGAGCCGACTCTCGGGAGAGATAGGGCAGTTCGGTGTAATTGGGATTTAGGGGGGTGGGCGGATAATGTCCGCATCCACGGGTCAAGTATGAATTGACGAAAAAGGAAAGGCAAGAGATGTCCACAGTGGGTTGCGGCACGCGCCTGCCCATGCCCGACGGGAATGGTGTGTCCGGGAAAGCGCCAGGGTGCCCTTGAAAAAGGCGGTCGTTTCACGATGGCCGCCAGGAAGGACTTCAACTGATGCTTCAGATGGTCTCGCGTCAGGGTCGACCGAGAGCGGCATGGATGCGCTTTCGACAGAGGGCGAGGAAGCGATCGCGGTATTGACGCGCGGTGCTTGACGCCGAACTGCATGCCTCTGCATCCCGGTCGGTCAGATAGACCGCGAGGGAGGTGTCGGTCTTGGCTCGTTCGAGGGCAGCCGGATCCGAAGTGGCTGTCACGGTGAGAAGCGGCATGGCTTTCCCAGTCGAGATGACCTGGAGATCGCAGGGGGCATTGAGGCCGGCAGGATACGCCGCTCGAATGCCGACCGAGAGATCGGACTCTGAACGCAGCTCGGATGCCAGGCTGCGAAGCAACCCGGCCGCGGTGCGGCAGCCCGATGTCGGCAGCGGGGTGGGATAACCCCTCGATGAGATGGGGACCGATAGGGCGTAAGCGGGCTCATAGCGGCCGTCTGTGCCGCGATGGACGTGCAGGGCTACCAGGGAGAGGGCGTCAGGCGTCGAGGCGCCCAGGCGCACGATTGGGCCCCTCACCGTGGTGATCTGACCTTGATCGAGGGCGCCAAGTGGGCGCGGGCCGGAGCGGGTCAGGTCCTTGGTGATCTCAAGAAGCAGGCCGGACGGCGGGTGAGAACTGTCGGTGCAGTCACGACGGAGTGACACGGCTAGGCGGGGGAGGTCACGCGCCGTGGTGATGACACGGGACTTCAGGGGGTGACGGCCGATCGAGGCCGACTCGAGAGAACGCTTCAGGCGATGCACACCGGCTTTGAGCGTGGGCCACTCGCCGTCGTCAGGCGGGCCCAGAGTCCAGAGGTCACGGATTCCGCTGTCAATGATCGCGTCGATGAGCAGACGCTCGAGGGCGGCAGTGTGTTCGGGATCGGCGTCGTAGTGATCGGTCAGACCCTCGCCGACGGGGCAGCCAGGGGCATGGTGAGCACGGCCGTGCATGCGGACGAGGGTGAGCGTGCCCTGGGCGGTGCGTCGAGTGTGTAGCAGGGGTGGCGTGTCGGTCCGGCAGTCACAGACCAGCCACTGGCCCTGTCGATGCAACTCGGGCAGAAGCGGGTGGGTCGAGAGGGTGTCGTCTCGCATGGCCGCGATCAGGGTCCGGCGTTCCTCGAAGGCGAGGGATCGGATGGGGTCAGCGTCGGAATCGGACTGGAGGGCGGGGATGATGTGCATGGTCAGTCCTCCGACTCTTGGTCACTGAGGTCGGGCGTTACCGCCAGCAGAGCCCGGCGCGCGGTGTTGAGTGCCGCGGCGGACTCGCGGATGTGTTGGGCCCGGACTTCGGTGTCGAGAACGGTCTCATGAGACCAGGGCGGGGAGTGGGATTTCAGGGTCGAGGGCCGATAGGGTCCCGAGCGTGGTTTGGGGAGGTGGTCGGAGATGACGCGCTTGGCACCATCGCGGACATAGCTGTTACGAGCCCGGCGCCAGTAGATGTAGATGGTGCCATCGGGTCGACGGTTCACGTAGAGCATCAACCAGAGCATGTCCATGGTTGGGCGGTCGTTCAGGCTGAGCAATCGAAAGTCCGTGAATTCCTGGGCGAGTTGCTTGGCTTTGTCGAAGCAATCATCGAGCGATTTATCGATGGTCTGGATGACCTCGTGGAGGGCGTCGTTATCGAGGGTGTTATTCGGCGTGTCGGTCATGGTATCTCCGGATTCATGTTTTCCCAGTATTCTGCTTGTAAACGGTTCGTCGTACTTTCCCATTCCAAAACAATCGGCCTACGTTGACCGGTTCCTGTCAACGTGGCGTAAAAGTATTTCTGCAGCAGCGCTGCAGGAATCACGAAGCAAGGGATGTATGTCCCATTAGCCAACGATTTACCCTCCCGTTACCCGGTTCCTGTCAACGTACATTGGTTGGAAGGTTTTTCTACGATGAGGCATTTATTTGTTTGCATTAGGGATAGAAATGGGCTCTCGTTACCCGGTTCCTGTCAACGTATGATCGAAACCTTGTATTTCCGGGGCTGCAGACGATTCTCGAGCCGACGGTGGTGAACACGGGATTTTCCGCATAGCCTTTTGTGCATTAGTCATCATGTTGACTGTCCGTTACCCGGTTCCTGTCAACGAGGATTCGTAAGCCAATGTTTCTCAGGCTCCGTAAGCTCATTTCGCATAAGCCAACAACGCGAGACTTCGTTACCCGGTTCCTGTCAACGTGATTCGAAAACGCGATTTGCCAGCCGATAATGGGCGGCATTGATCGGATCGAGCCGACCTGCGGAATGATCACTTGGCTAATCCTCCATTAGCCAACAGGAACGGCTCTCGTTGATCGGTTCCTGTCAACGGGACGAAAACATGCCTCGTTTGGGGGGTTGGGCTTGGCTGAATCCTTATATGGACAGAAAAAAACGCTACGTTCCCCGGTTCCTGTCAACGAGACCATTCGTGCGGCCTTTTCAGGTTGCTCATGGCGTGCAGTATTGCGGGTGGGGCAATGGGAGTGTCGGCGGAAAGTCCGTTATTTGGGATGGCTTTTTCTTCGTATTTGGCCTGGGTGATGGCGTTGGTTGCGGAAGGGATGCTGGGGCGTCGCCTGGATCGGCGACTCTCGGAGCGGTGGATGCCTCAGAGACGCTCCATGAGACGTCAGTGAGGCAAACCGAGAGTGCGTTAGGCGAGGCGGACCAGGTGCTTATGCCTCATTGACGCTCTGTGGAACGTCTATGAGGCATTTGAGAGATAGTCACGCGGGTGATCACGGGACAGATGCCTCACAGACGACCCACAGAACGCCTCTGAGGCATTTCGAGTGGGCTTCGCGTGATGGGAAGGCCAAGGGCGTGACATCGCACGTCCCACAGGCGCTCCGTGGGACGTCTGTGAGGTAAAAGCGGACGAAATGGGCCGGCAAAAGGGGGCTGGCGTTTTTCGGGTTCCGGGTTAGCGTCATGGGTACCAATCTGATGGAGGTATTCATGACGACGATTCGAGCGATTGACACGGGCTTCGGCAACACGAAGTTCAGCATGTGCGGCACCCGCAACCCCGGTGGACTGGTCTGCCACACCTTTCCGAGCCTGGTCTCGGAGCCGGGAAAGGGTGCGGCCGGCGCCGAGGTCATTGGCGGAAAACGCAACACGGTTCAGGTGCAGGTCGACGGGCAGGTGTATGAGGTCGGCCCGGACGTGGAGCAGCTGATGGGCCATCGGGATGCCCGGTCGCTGCATCGGGACTACGCCAAGACCAACGAGTACATGGCGCTGACCCGCGGCGCGCTGTACTACATGAACGTGCCGGAGATCGACCTGCTCGTACTGGGGCTGCCGGTCAATGCCGGCGAGTCGCGATACAAGGATCTGAAGGCGCGCATGACCGGGGTGCATGATCTGGATGGCACCCGGCAGGTGAACGTAAAGAATGTGATGGTGGTAGCTCAGCCCATCGGGGGGTTTGCCGACTACGCCTGGCAGAAGGGCATCCTGCAAGCGATCAACGATGAGGTGAATCTGCTGATCGACGTCGGCTTTTTCACCCTGGACTGGGTGGTGGCCAAAGGGTCGCAGCCGGTAGGGACTCGCTGCGGCGCCTACGACGCTGGCGTGTCGGAAGTGCTCAGCCGAGTGAACGCGGCCATCCGAAAGGATCTGGACTGCGACGACATCAGTATGAACCGGCTGGACCAGGGCCTGCGAAAAGGCGAGATCCGGCTGTTCGGCAAGACCTACCCCATGGGGCCGTTTGTCGAGGAAGCCTCGAGCGCGATCGAGGAAGGGCTCAACACGCTGCAGGCGAAGGTCGGGGCGACCGACGATATCGACAACATCTTTCTGTGCGGTGGCGGGGCCGAGCTCTACACGTCGGCGATCCGGGCGCGGTTCCCGCGGCATGAGGTGGTGAGCGTAATCGAGCCGGTGATGGCCAACGTCCGGGGGTTCCAGCTGCTCGGTGAGCTGGCCACGCCGAAGAGTGCGGCGACCAAGGGGGTGGCGGCGTGAGCGCAGAAGTCAGGATCAGCCTGCGCCTTCGGGACGATATTGAAGGGCTTCTGTACGGGGACGTGAAACGGCTTCCGGCCGCGGCCCGGGCGGAACGACTTAGGCGGCTGGCCTGGCTTGGGCTGCTGGTCGAGTCTGGCCGGGTGGACCGTGTGGACATCAGTGCCAGTGTGGGTGGGCCGGGGCGTGGCGCCGTCAATATCCCCATCGTCGGGGAAATCGAGAATGGGGGCGTGCGGGGGCTCGAGATTGACAGTGGCGATGATGGAGACGAGGGCTCGAGAGAAGAGACCGAAGACGGATGGGAGCAAAGGCGTGAGCAGTTCTCCGGCCTGCTCGCCGGTGTCGGTCCCATCGAGGACGCCTGAGCGGAACGGCTTATAAAAGCAGACCTACGACGCGGCGCCTTCGGGCGCCGTTTTCGTATGGCGATAAGCGGACGCCTGCAGCAGGCGAGGCCACGTCTTCAGCGTTGAAACAGGATTCGTGGCTGGTGAGTCGCCGGCGGTGATTGCTCAGGCGGTGCCCGGCGCGAGGTTCGACAAGCTCTTGAGGCGGGCGTGCGCCGCGGTGCCGCGCGCTGCCGCCTGACGGCGACCAGTGTCATCCGGCTTGGCCGATAGGGAAGGATCCGCGAGGTACTCCGCGAAGGCAGAGACCTTCATCAAGCCGCCGCGGATGCGGCCACGCTGCTGGAGCGCCTTGAAGGCCGGCCGGATGGAATGCTCGACATACTCGACGTCGTTGGCATCGGCTTCGATGTCGAACTTCTGTCCGTCCCCGTAGAGGATCCCGGTCTCGGCCGGGTAGTGGCGGCCGGTCTGCTGACGAAGGACCTTGCTGACCAACATGCCGTAGACCATCACCTGGTAGCCCTCGTAAGGGGTGGGGCCCTTGCCGGCAAGGCGGGTCTTGTAATCGATGACGAACAACCGATTGTGCTCGCCGTCGTGGATCACCCAGTCAGGCACGCCAACCAGGGGCGTGTCCTGAAACGAACGATCGTCATGAGCCACGAGGGTCAGAGCATGGCGACGGGTAAACCCCAGCGCGCGCAAGTAGAAATCCGTGGCTCGGTCCGGGTGCATCGTGGTGCGAGCGTGCATATAAGTACCTCTCATAGAAGAGGTAATAACACGGGCCCGGAAAACTGCAATGGGCAAGGGAAGCTGGGTTAGGCGCCAGCGAGAGAGGACTAAGGGTTGAGAGAGGGCCGAAGCCCTCTCTCGTTTGTTTACCGGATAAGTGCCGCGATGGCCTCGTCCAGGTTCTGGTAGTCCAGCCGCTGCGCGTTGGCGGTGTCCAGCTCCCCCTTGTTAAGGGGGATGAGCCAGAGAGCCCCGCCAAAAGCGTAAATGGGGCCCTTAGGGGTTCCCACTTTCAGCTCGGCAGCTTGGGGGCAGAAAGCAGGGGACGGCAGTGCCGTTTCCTGTGCTGGCCCCTCGTCTTCGGCGGGTTCAGGCTCAGTGGCCTGGGGGGCTTGCTCAACTGCAGTGGTGAGCTGTGCCTCTTGCTTCTTCGAATCCAGGCCGGCCTTATTCTTGATGGATAAAGCGTGGACCCAGCGAAGAAGTAGTCCGAAGAACAGACTGAAGAGGATCGTAACCAGCAAGCTGGCGTAGTCCTCAATGATAATGGCGCGGTCAACGGCCATCGAAATAGCAACCAGGCTGAAGCCAGCCCAGGCGAAGAACAAAACAAGCGCGCGAAACGTCTGCATGATAATGCTCCAATTGGATTGCCCGTGAGGGCGGTTGGGTAGATGCACTTAACCGGCCGGATTAAGTGCTGATCGATGCGCTCGATCGGGCGTTATCGCGGCATTGCCGCAGATAGGCTTCCAGAGTCGCGCGAATCCAAGGGGGAGTGGGCGCAAAAAGGGGTTGCATATCGCAGGGTTTAGGTATTATCGGATCAAGTTAAGGAGATGCCGATGAAGACCACTGCGAAGAAAAGCTGGGATACCAGCACGACAACTATCGAGGCTCGCGATCACTTCTGGACCGGGTCTGTGGCTTTTGTGGTGACGCCCTTTGTGCTGTTGTGGGCGATTGGCGGGCGGTTTTGGATCAGGGAAGAGCACCCTGCCGCGAGCCTTCTACGCTATGCCGAGGAAGTTGGGCCGTTGCTTATTGGTTCGTACGGGCTGGTGATACTCATTTATGCCCTATTAACAAGAACGCGATGGCCGGTGAAGATGCTGTCGATGTGGTATCTGTGGTGGGTCTGCGGGGGCGTGGCATTGGCGTACGCCGGCGGGATGATCCCCTACATGACCGGGTCCGAAAAGCCGGTAATGCTAGTGGCAGTGCCTGGCTTGTTCCTGATGTTTACCTCTCCGTTAGTGATGCAGGTGGCGTCGGTGGTGATAGGAGTACGGGGTGCTGACAGAAAGGCAGCGACCTTCCAGGGTGACACCGGTGAGTACAGCTATGGCAGCCATGGGGTTGAGGTAATGGATGGGGTCTCACGAAGCCCGTTCTCTTCAATGCCGCAGCACATACCGGCGAAAAAAGGAGAGCCGGACGCAAGGATTGATTCGAGGCTGCCCAAGCGATCGGAAGCTTCCCTTGGCATGCGGTTTCTCTTGAGCGCAGTTGGTGTCGCCTTGGCGATCATCGGGTTTGGCGCGGCGGTGGTGATCGGGTACGTGGGGATGGAGTCGATGAGTGTCCGGGTCCACGGGTTGGAATACATGAGTATCGGTATCGGTATGCTGGGTGTATGTCGCTTCGGAGGCGTTATCGCAGCCAGATACATGTGAACGTGATGACGAGAACCAGCATTCACTTATGGGCCCATTGCGGCCCATTTTTTTTGGTTCTTCGCAGAAAACCGTGGAGTATTGGTCTACCTGATTGGTGACTCTATGCTCGTTGCCTGATCTGTTTTGGGCGAGGAGACGGGCATGGTGGATCGGGCGACGGTATCGAAGCTGGGGTCGTGGTCGGGCTATCGGG
>JAVKCJ010000007.1:0-12521 GCA_040222795.1 Salinisphaeraceae bacterium | reverse complement strand
GATGGTGATGCCGGGTGACAACGTCACGATGAACGTGGAACTGATTGCCCCGATCGCCATGGAAGAAGGCCTGCGCTTCGCGATTCGCGAAGGCGGTCGGACCGTGGGCGCCGGGGTGGTGACCAAGATTACGGAGTAGGCTGAAAGGCCGCCGCCCCGGGGCACCCAGTGCGCCCCCGGGGCGGCCTTTCCGGCAGGCCGTATTGCCCGATTGCGAGCGACGCTTGTCGGTGTCCGCAGTTGTGGTAACATCCGCCTCCTTTTTCGGCGGCGCATCGACAGGCCAGTAGCTCAATTGGCAGAGCAGCGGTCTCCAAAACCGCAGGTTGGGGGTTCGAGTCCCTCCTGGCCTGCCATCTCAGTGTGCTGACCCGGTTCAGGATTGTAGATTCCATGGCAACTCAGGAAGAACACGGCAGTTCCGTGAAGGACACCGCGCTGCTCTGGCTGGCGGTGTTTGTCCTCGGCGGCAGCATGTTTGCCTATTACTGGTTCGAGCCGCAGTACAGTGACCTCGTCCGGGTCCTCGGCATGCTGGCGGGCGCGGCGGTAGCGGTGTTCATCGGTCTGCAGAGCGCGACCGGCAAGACGGCCTGGTCCTATATACAGGGGTCGCGCACCGAATTGCGCCGGGTGGTCTGGCCGGGTCGTCAGGAAACCATTCAGACCACGCTGATGGTGATTGTCGTGGTCATGATTCTTGCCGTTTTCATCTGGGCGCTGGACGTGATGCTCGGATGGGGCGTGCAGATGTTGACGGGTCGATAGGGGTTGTGGTGATGGCCAAGCGTTGGTACGTCGTGCATGCCTATTCCCAGTACGAGAATCAGGTCAAGAAGGCGTTGATCGAGCATGTCAAACGTCACGAAATGGAAGAGCATTTCGGCGACATTCTCGTGCCCACCGAGGAAGTGGTGGAGATCAAGGAAGGTCAGCGCCGCACCACGGAACGCAAGTTCTTTCCTGGCTATGTGCTCGTCAACATGGAAATGAACGACGACACTTGGCATCTGGTTAAGAACGTGCCCAAGGTGCTGGGCTTCATAGGTGGCACCGCGGACCGGCCGGCACCGATTTCCGACAAGGAAGCCGCGCAGATACTCAACCGGGTCGAGGAATCCGTGGAGAAGCCCCGGCCCAAGACCCTGTTCGAACCGGGCCAGGAGGTGCGTGTTACCGACGGCCCGTTTGCCGACTTCAATGGCGTGGTCGAGGAGGTCAATTACGACAAGAACCGCCTGCGGGTGGCGGTGATGATCTTCGGGCGTTCTACGCCGGTGGATCTGGATTTCTCGCAGGTCGAGAAGGGATAACGCAGTTCGCGTTTCGTGTTGCCGGTTTCGTGCCGAAGGGTGTTCGAGTAACGCCCTTCCCGCGATGCCGACGCGCGAGACATTTCACTGATCTGGGAGCCGCGGGCGGTTCGTCCGACCCCGGCGCTGGCACCAGAAAGAGGTAATCATGGCTAAGAAGATCAGCTCGTACATCAAGCTGCAGATTCCGGCCGGCAAGGCCAACCCGAGCCCCCCCGTGGGCCCGGCGCTGGGTCAGCACGGCGTGAACATCATGGAATTTTGCAAGGCGTTCAATGCCGAAACACAGGATACCGAGGCCGGCCTGCCGATTCCGGTGGTGATCACGGTCTACGCCGATCGCAGCTTCTCCTTCGTCAAGAAGACGCCGCCGGCATCGATTCTGCTCAAGAAGGCCGCCAAGATCGACAAGGGCGCCGCCGATCCGCTCAAGGAAAAGGTGGGTCAGGTCACGCGCGCGCAGCTCGAGGAGATCGCCGAAACCAAGTGGCCGGATCTCAACGCAGCCGATATGGACGCCGCGGTGGCGATTATTGCAGGTAGTGCCCGGAGCATGGGCATCAAGGTGGAGGGCTGAAGTCATGGCGAAACTCTCCAAGCGTCAGCGGCTGTTCCAGGAGAAGGTTGACGCCGAGCGTGCCTACTCGCTGGACGAGGCGATCACGCTGCTCAAGGAACTTTCGAACGCCCGCTTCAATGAGTCGGTAGAGGTCGCGGTCAATCTCGGTGTTGACCCACGCAAGTCCGACCAGAATGTGCGTGGCTCCACCGTCATGCCTAACGGTACCGGCAAGAGTGTGCGCGTCGCGGTCTTCGCCCAGGGTGACAAGGCCGACGCCGCCCGCGAGGCCGGTGCCGATATCGTGGGCTTCGACGACCTGGCCGAGCAGATCCAGGGCGGCGAAATCAACTTCGACGTGGTGATCGCCTCCCCGGATGCGATGCCGGTGGTGGGTAAGCTGGGCCAGATTCTGGGGCCCAAGGGCCTGATGCCGAATCCCAAGACCGGCACCGTCACCGCCGATGTGGCAACTGCCGTGACCAACGCCAAGGCGGGTCAGGTGCAGTACCGCACTGACAAGGGCGGCATCATCCATTGTGGCATCGGCAAACTGGATTTCGATGCCGAGGCATTGAGCCAGAACCTCAATGCGCTGGTCGCCGATCTCAAGAAGGCGAAGCCCGCCAACGCCAAGGGCGTTTATCTCCGGAAGATGACGCTGTCCACGACCATGGGTCCGGGGATAACCATCGATCATTCCGGCGTCGCCGCCTGAGGCGACACCCGATTAACCGCACCGGTCGGCCTCGGCTGATCGGTGCGGCAGAGGAATCTTTGCTGCGTAGCCCATCGAACAAGGCTGCGTCGTCAAAGACCGCCGGTGGCCGGCCTCACGGTCGGCATTAAAGGCGAATCAACGCCGGCCTGCGCAGATGGCGTGTCGTTTTTGTCGCGATTCGCCGTTGAACGGCACCGGTCTTGCGACCGGGGTCATCAAGGGAATCGGCGTCGCGTGTTGCGACGTCGAACGACAAGGAGTGATGGCTATGGCCATGAGTTTTGAAGCCAAGAAGGCCATGGTTGCGGAAGTCAGTGATGTGGCTGGCCGTGCCCATTCCGCCGTGCTGGCGGAATACCGCGGATTGACCGCGGGCCAGATGGATGATCTTCGGGTCAAGGCACGCGAAGGCGGCGCCTACCTGAAGGTGGTCAAGAACAATCTGGCCAGGATCGCGCTCAAGGGCACCGACTATGAATGCATGAGTGATGCATTCGTGGGACCGGTGATCCTGGGGTTCTCGCTGGAGGATCCGGGCTCGGCCGCGCGGGTGATCAGTGGTTTCATGAAGGGTAACCAGACCCTGAAGGTTACCGCGATCGCATTTTCGGGGCAGGTGCTGCCGGGCGAACAGCTCGACCGCCTTGCCAAGCTGCCGACCCGTGACGAGGCGCTGGCCCAGCTGATGGGCGTGATGACCGCGCCGATCACCAAGCTGGTCCGCACCACGCGCGAACCGGTGGCGCAGGTTGCCCGTGCCACGGCGGCGGTGCGAGATCAGAAGCAGGCCGCCTGATACCGCGGGTCCGGCACAACCGGATCACCATGGTTTTAACGATAACCGAAGGCGGCCCCGGCCGCTGATACTGAACAGGAGCAAATGAAGATGGCTGCTAGCAAGGAAGAAGTACTCGAAGCGATCAGCGAGATGTCCGTGATGGACGTGGTCGAGCTGGTCGAGATGATGGAAGAGAAGTTCGGCGTGTCTGCCGCGGCGCCGGTGGCGGTTGCCGCTGGTGGTGCTGCTGGCGGTGACGCCGGTGGCGAGGCTGCCGAGGAGCAGACAGAGTTCGACGTCGTAATGTCCAGCTTCGGCGACAACAAGGTCGGCGCCATTAAGGCCGTCCGTGCCATCACCGGCCTGGGTCTCAAGGAGGCCAAGGAGCTGGTCGAGGGTGCGCCGTCCACCATCAAGGAAGGCGTCGCCAAGGAAGATGCAGAGGAAATGAAGAAGCAGCTGGAAGAAGCTGGCGCGTCCGTCGAGCTCAAGTGATCGGCGTCGGTTCGTTGCCGACATCCGTTTACGTGGCCGCCGTGCGCGGGTCGGGGGATTCCCCGGCTCGCGTGCGGCGTTCAGATTGAGCTATAATCGCGCGACAGTTGCTCACGACCATATTTCGACAACGCTGACAGGATTCGGCTGGTAGCCTTGAGGCTGCCGGCCTTTTGCCGTTGTCCGACTCTGGCCGCGCCAATAGCGGCCCCGTGCCGCCGCCATTTCGATGGCGCATCTCGATGAGGTTTGCAATAGACATGGCCTACTCTTTCACCGAGAAAAAGCGCATCCGCAAGGATTTTGCCAAGCAGCATTCCGTGCTGGAGCTGCCGTTCCTGCTGGCCACCCAGCTGGGCTCGTACCGGCAGTTCCTGCAGGTTGATCTCGATCCCGCCCACCGAAACGACATCGGCCTGCACAGCGCCTTCAGCTCGGTCTTCCCGATGGTCAGCTATTCGGGTAGCGCCGCGCTGGAGTATGTCAGCTACCGCCTCGGTGAGCCGGCCTTCGACGAGAAGGAATGCCGCATCCGCGGGCTGACCTTTTCGGCGCCGCTGCGGGTGACCGTGCGCCTGGTCATCTACGACAAGGAAAGCAAGGCCAACCCGAAGCCGGTCAAAGACATCCGCGAGCAGGAAGTCTACATGGGCGAACTGCCGCTCATGACCGATACCGGTACCTTCATCATCAATGGCACCGAGCGGGTGATCGTCAACCAGCTGCACCGCTCGCCGGGCGTGTTCTTCGATCACGACCGGGGCAAGTCGCACTCGTCGGGCAAGTTCTTGTACTCCGCCCGGGTGATTCCGTACCGCGGGTCCTGGCTGGACTTCGAGTTCGATGCCAAGGACAACCTCTACGTGCGCATCGACCGCCGCCGCAAGCTGCCGGCGACGGTGCTGCTGCGGGCGTTGGGCTATGACACCGAGCAGATGCTCGAGATGTTCCACGACACCAACATGTTCCACCTCACGGACAAGAAGGTGGAAATGGAACTGGTGCCCGAGCGCCTGCGCGGTGAAACGGCCACCTTCGACATCAAGGCCGGCCGCAAGGTGGTGGTCGAGGAAGGTCGTCGCATTACCGTGCGCCACATCCGCCAGCTGGAAGAGGCGGGTGTCAACAAGCTGGATGTTCCCGAGGCCTACCTGGTGGGCAAGGTGCTGGCGCGCAACATCGTCGATACCGATAGCGGCGAAGTGCTGGCGGCTGCCAACGAGGAAATCACCGAGGAAACGGTCGAGTCGTTCCGGGCGGCGGGGATCAAGGATATTCCGACGCTCTACATCAACGACCTGGATCACGGTCCGTACATTTCCAACACGCTGCAGGTGGATACCACCACCACGCCGCTGGAAGCGCTGGTGGAAATCTACCGCATGATGCGCCCCGGCGAGCCGCCGACCAAGGACGCCGCGGAGAGCCTGTTCGGCAATCTGTTCTTCAACGCCGAGCGCTATGACCTGTCGGCCGTCGGTAGGATGAAGTTCAACCGCCGCCTGGGTCGCGACGAGGTCACCGGGGAATCGGTGCTGTCCAATGACGACATCGCCGCGGTGATGCGCGAACTGATCAGCATCCGCAACGGCATCGGCACCACGGATGACATCGACCATCTCGGCAACCGCCGCGTGCGGTCGGTGGGCGAGATGGCCGAGAACGCCTTCCGCACCGGCCTGGTGCGGGTCGAACGCGCCGTGCGCGAGCGCCTGAGCATGGCCGAGAGCGAAGGCCTGATGCCCCAGGATCTGATCAACGCCAAGCCGGTGGCGGCGGCGGTCAAGGAGTTCTTCGGCTCCTCGCAGCTGTCGCAGTTCATGGATCAGAACAATCCGCTGTCCGAGGTGACGCACAAGCGCCGCGTGTCGGCGCTGGGCCCGGGTGGTCTGACGCGTGAGCGCGCCGGTTTCGAGGTGCGCGACGTGCACCCGACCCATTACGGCCGCATCTGCCCGATCGAGACGCCGGAAGGCCCGAACATCGGGCTGATCAACTCCCTGTCGGTCTATGCCCGGACCAACGACTACGGTTTCCTGGAGACTCCGTACCGCCGAGTGGCCGATGGACAGGTTACCGACGAGGTGGAATACCTGTCGGCGATCGAGGAAGGCCGTTACGTGATCGCCCAGGCCAATGCCAAGACCGACGAGAAGGGTCGCCTGGTCAACGAGCTGGTGTCCTGCCGGCACGCCAACGAGTTCACCCTGGCTTCGCCGGATCGCGTCCAGTTCATGGATGTGTCGCCGAAGCAGATCATGTCGGTGGCCGCGGCCCTGGTGCCGTTCCTGGAGCATGATGACGCCAACCGCGCCCTCATGGGGGCGAACATGCAGCGTCAGGCCGTGCCCTGCCTGCGCGCCGACAAGCCGCTGGTGGGTACCGGTATCGAGCGCAAGGTGGCGATCGACTCCGGCAATGCCGTGACCGCGCGTCGCGGCGGGCTGGTGGACAAGGTCGACGCGGCCCGTATCGTGGTGCGGGTCAACGACGACGAGACCTCCGCCGAGGAGGCCGGCGTCGACATCTACAACATGGTCAAGTACACGCGTTCCAACCAGAACACGTGCATGAACCAGAAGCCCCTGGTCAAGCCCGGTGACGTGGTCGCCCGCGGCGACGTGCTGGCCGACGGGCCCAGCACAGACATGGGTGAACTGGCCCTGGGCCAGAACATGCTCTGCGCATTCATGCCCTGGAATGGCTACAACTTCGAGGATTCCATCCTGATCTCGGAGCGGGTGGTCGAGCAGGATCGTTTCACCTCGGTGCACATCGAGGAAATGACCTGTGTGGCCCGCGAAACCAAGCTGGGGCCGGAAGAGATCACCGCGGACATCCCCAACGTCAACGAGTCGGCGCTGCAGAAGCTGGACGAGTCCGGCATCGCCTTCATCGGCGCCGAGGTCAAGTCCGGCGACATCCTGGTTGGCAAGGTCACGCCCAAGGGCGAGTCGCAGCTGACCCCTGAGGAAAAGCTCCTGCGGGCGATCTTCGGCGAGAAGGCCTCGGACGTGAAGGACACGTCCCAGCGCGTGCCGCCGGGGATGGACGGTACCGTGATCGACGTGCGGGTGTTCACCCGCGACGGCGTCGAGAAGGACGCCCGGGCCCTGTCGATCGAGGAAGACGAGATCAAGGACGTGCGCAAGGATCTGAATGATCAGCTGCGCATCTTCGAGGACGACATCTTCGATCGCCTGCGCACCATGCTCATGGGCAAGGTGGCGGACGGCGGCCCAGCCAAGCTCAAGGCCGGCGCCAAGATTTCGGCGGCTTACCTGGATGAACTGGACCGAAACAAGTGGTTCGACATCCGGCTGCGCAACGAGGAATCCCAGGCCCAGCTCGAGGCCATGGCCAAGCGGCTGAAGGATCAGAAGGCCGAATTCGACCGGCGCTTCGCCAACAAGAAGGAAAAGATTACCCAGGGCGACGAGCTGGCCCCGGGCGTGCTCAAGATGGTCAAGGTCTATCTGGCGGTGAAGCGTCGCTTCCAGCCGGGCGACAAGATGGCCGGCCGTCACGGCAACAAGGGTGTGGTCTCGCAGATCGTGCCGGTGGAAGACATGCCGCATCTCGAGGACGGCACCCCGGTCGACATTGCCCTGAACCCGCTGGGCGTGCCCTCGCGCATGAACATCGGCCAGGTGCTGGAGATCCACCTGGGCTGGGCAGCCCGCGGCATCGGCCATCGCATCGACGAGATGCTGGAGCAGCAGAAGGCTGTTGCCGATATCCGCGGCTTTCTGGAGAAGGTATATGCCACCACCGGATCGCATCCGGAGGACATCGGCAGCCTCAGCGATGATGAGGTGCTCACGCTGGCCGGCAATCTGGTTGGCGGTCTGCCGACCGCGACTCCGGTGTTCGACGGCGCGCACGAGGACGAAATCCGCGAGCTGCTCAAGCTGGCGGGTCTGCCGGAATCCGGTCAGGCCACGCTGATCGACGGTCGTACCGGCGAGGCCTTCAGCCGGCCGGTGACCGTAGGGTACATGTACATGCTCAAGCTCAATCATCTGATCGACGACAAGATGCACGCCCGCTCGACCGGGCCGTACAGCCTGGTTACCCAGCAGCCGCTGGGGGGCAAGGCGCAGTTCGGCGGTCAGCGCTTCGGCGAGATGGAGGTCTGGGCGCTGGAGGCCTATGGCGCCGCCTACACCCTGCAGGAGATGCTCACGGTGAAGTCCGATGACGTCACCGGGCGCACGCGCATGTACAAGAACATCGTGGACGGCAACCACCAGATGGAGGCGGGCATGCCTGAGTCGTTCAACGTACTGACCAAGGAGATCCGCTCGCTGGGTCTGAACATCGAGCTGGAAGAGGACGACACGTGAGGGGGCGCGCTACCCGCTGATGCGGGTTCGTTGAGCCCGGCCGGCAGCGGCCGGGTCTCGCCCCGCCACCTTCACGCCTTACGCTTGCGGAGCAAGAAATGAGAGATCTGCTTAACCTGTTCAAGACCGAGGATCACGTCGAGGAATTCGACGCGCTCCGTATCAGCCTCGCGGCGCCGGACACGATCCGCTCCTGGTCCTTCGGCGAGGTCAAGAAGCCGGAAACGATTAACTACCGCACCTTCAAGCCGGAGCGCGACGGGCTGTTCTGTGCCCGCATCTTCGGGCCGGTGAAGGACTACGAGTGCCTGTGCGGCAAGTACAAGCGCATGAAGCACCGCGGCGTGATCTGCGAGAAGTGCGGCGTCGAGGTCACGCAGACCAAGGTACGCCGCGAGCGCATGGGCCACATCGACCTGGCCTCGCCGGTTGCGCACATCTGGTTCCTGAAGAGCCTGCCGTCGCGCATTGGTCTGTTGATCGACATGCCGCTGCGGGCGATCGAGCGCATCCTCTATTTCGAGGCGTTCGTGGTCGTGGACGGCGGCATGACGCCGATGGAAATCGGCACGCTGCTTACTGAAGAGGAATACCTCGACACGGTCGAGCAATACGGGGATGAGTTCGACGCCCGCATGGGCGCGGAAGCTGTGCTCGAGCTGCTCAAGCAGATCGACATGCCGACCGAGGCCGCCAAGCTCCGCGAGGAGATGAACGCCACCGGGTCGGAAACCAAGATCAAGCGACTGGGCAAGCGCCTCAAGCTGATCGAGAACTTCATGCATTCCGGCAACAAGCCCGAATGGATGATCATGGACGTGTTGCCGGTGCTGCCGCCGGATCTGCGGCCGCTGGTGCCGCTGGACGGCGGTCGCTTCGCCACTTCGGATCTCAACGATCTCTACCGCCGCGTCATCAACCGCAACAACCGCCTGCGCCGCCTGCTGGAGCTGAACGCGCCGGACATCATCGTGCGCAACGAAAAGCGCATGCTGCAGGAATCGGTGGACGCGCTGATCGACAACGGCCGTCGCGGCCGCGCGATCACCGGCTCCAACAAGCGCCCGCTCAAGTCGCTGGCCGACATGATCAAGGGAAAGCAGGGCCGCTTCCGCCAGAACCTGCTGGGCAAGCGCGTCGACTACTCCGGCCGCTCGGTGATCGTGGTTGGGCCCACGCTGAAACTGCACCAGTGCGGCCTGCCCAAGAAGATGGCGCTGGAACTGTTCAAGCCGTTCATCTTCAGCCGCCTGCAGCGGCTGGGTCTGGCCTCGACCATCAAGGCTGCCAAGAAGATGGTCGAGCGCGAGGAGCCGGAAGTCTGGGACATGCTCGAGGAAGTCATTCGCGAGCACCCGGTCATGCTCAACCGCGCCCCGACTCTGCATCGCCTGGGCATCCAGGCCTTCGAGCCGGTGCTGATCGAGGGCAAGGCCATCCAGCTGCATCCGCTGGTCTGCACTGCCTTCAACGCGGACTTCGACGGTGACCAGATGGCCGTGCACGTGCCGCTGTCGCTGGAAGCCCAGCTGGAAGCCCGCGTGCTGATGATGGCCTCCAACAACATCCTGTCGCCGGCGTCCGGTGCACCGATTATCGTGCCCACCCAGGACGTGGTGCTGGGACTTTACTGGATGACCCGCGAACGGGTTAACGCGCCGGGCGAAGGCATGATCTTCGCCGACGTGCCGGAACTGCGGCGGGCCTACGACTCCGACGCGGTCGATCTCCAGGCCAAGGTGCGGGTGCGTATCGATGACGTCGAACGCGACGAGGCCGGGGAACTGCACCGCAAGACCCACATCGTGGATACCACTGTGGGCCGGGCGCTGCTGTCGGAAATCCTGCCGGATTCCCTGCCGTTCTCGCTGATCAACCGTGAACTCGACAAGAAGTCGGTCGGCGACGTGATCAACGTGGCCTACCGCGAGGCCGGCCTCAAGGACACCGTGGTGTTCGCCGACCAGCTCATGTACACCGGTTTCCGTCTGTCCACCAAGGCGGGTATCTCCATCGGTCTGGACGACATGGTGGTGCCGCCGGAGAAGGCGAAGTTCCTGGCCCACGCCGAGGACGAGGTCAAGGAAATCGAGCAGCAGTACACCTCGGGCCTGGTGACCCAGGGCGAGCGTTACAACAAGGTCATCGATATCTGGTCGCGTGCCAACGAGCAGATCGCCGCGGCGATGATGAACCAGCTCGGTACCGACACCGTGACCGATGCCGACGGCAATGCTGTCGACCAGGACTCGTTCAACTCGATCTTCATGATGGCCGACTCGGGCGCCCGAGGCAGTGCCGCCCAGATTCGTCAGCTCGCCGGCATGCGCGGCCTGATGGCCAAGCCGGACGGCTCCATCATCGAGACGCCGATCACCGCGAACTTCCGCGAGGGTCTGAACGTCCTGCAGTACTTCATCTCCACCCACGGCGCCCGCAAGGGTCTGGCTGATACCGCGCTCAAGACCGCCAACTCGGGTTACCTGACCCGCCGCCTGGTCGACGTGGCCCAGGACGTGGTCGTGACCGAGCCGGATTGCGATACCGAGGAAGGTGTGTGGATGTATCCGATCGTGGAGGGCGGCGACGTGGTCGAACCCCTGCGCGAGCGGGTGCTGGGTCGGGTGCTGGCCAAGGACGTGCTCAAGCCGGGCAGCGACGACGTGCTGGTCGAGTCCGGCACGCTGCTGGACGAGAAGCTGGTCAGTTACATCGAGGATAACTCGGTCGACGAGCTGTTCGTGCGCAGTCCGATCACTTGTGAAACCTCGTTCGGCGTCTGCGCCCAGTGCTACGGCCGCGATCTGGCGCGCGGTCAGCTGGTCAACATCGGTGAGTCCGTGGGCGTGATTGCCGCTCAGAGTATCGGCGAGCCGGGCACCCAGCTCACCATGCGTACCTTCCACGTGGGTGGCGCCGCCTCCCGTGCGGTGTCCGCCGATGGCGTGGCCGCCAAGTCCGGCGGTACCGCCAAGCTGCACAACATCAAGACCGTGCAGCATGCGGAAGGTGGGCATCTGGTTGCGGTGTCGCGCTCCGGTGAAGTGGGCGTGCTCGACGAGAACCATCGGGAGAAGGAGCGCTACAAGATTCCCTATGGTGCCACCATCCACGTGGCCGACGGCGACGCGGTCGAGGCCCAGCAGCGGCTGGCCGATTGGGATCCGCATACCCACCCGATCGTCACCGAGGTGGCCGGCAAGGTGAAGTTCGAGGACTTCGTCGACGGCGTCACCGTGCAGCGAGAGGTCGACGAGATTACCGGCGTCTCCACCCTGGTTGTCACCGAGGCGAAATCGCGCGGCTCAGGCGGCAAGGATCTGCGGCCGGTGATCAAGCTGCTGGATGGCAAGGGCAAGGAGCTCAATTTCCCGGGCACCTCCATCCCGGCGGCCTACAGCCTGCCGCCGAAGGCGATCGTGACGGTCGAAGATGGTCAGACCGTGGTGGTGGGCGATATCTGCGCCCGCATTCCGCAGGAATCGTCCAAGACGCGTGACATCACCGGTGGTCTGCCGCGCGTGGCCGATCTGTTCGAGGCGCGCAAGCCCAAGGTGCCGGCCATTCTGGCCGAGGCCGGCGGTACCATCCGCTTCGGCGAGGGGACCAAGGGCAAGCAGCGCATCAAGATCGTCGACGCGGATGGCAGCGAGACCGAACTGCTGGTGCCCAAGTGGCGGCAGATCAACGTGTTCGAGGGCGAGCACGTGGACAAGGGCGAAATCATCTCCGATGGCGAGCCCATGCCGCATGACATTCTGCGGCTGCAGGGCATTCCCAAGCTGGCCGAGTACCTGGTCAAGGAAATCCAGGATGTGTATCGCCTGCAGGGTGTGCGCATCAACGACAAGCATATCGAGGCGATCATTCGCCAGATGCTTCGACGGGTGGAAATCCTGGACCCGGGCGATACCCGCTTCCTGCAGGGCGAGCAGATCGAGTACCAGACGTTCCTGGAGGAAAACCGGCGCATTCAGGCCCGCGAGGAGCAACCCGCAACCTGCGAGCGGCTGCTGCTGGGTATTACCAAGGCAAGCCTGTCGACCGAATCCTTCATCTCGGCAGCGTCCTTCCAGGAGACCACCCGCGTACTCACCGAAGCCTCGGTGCGGGGCGCACGTGACGACCTGCGCGGCCTGAAGGAGAACGTTATCGTCGGCCGTCTGATTCCGGCTGGTACCGGTCTGGCCTACCACGAGCAGCGTCGGCGTGACCGCGCCGGACTGCTCGGCTTTCCCGACGCTGCACCGGTGGCCGCGGTGGAAGAGGAGGCCCTGACCCTCGAGTCGGAGCCTTCCGCCGAAGCTGG
>JAVKCJ010000006.1:0-3121 GCA_040222795.1 Salinisphaeraceae bacterium | reverse complement strand
ATCTGATGCCCCTGCGTGCCGTACTTCCTATCGCTCATGGTTTTTCTCCGATGATGGCCTATGCCGAGTATATGCCGCCGGTGCAGCCCGTCAAGGCGCTCCGTGTTCGCAGGCGAGCCCACACTCTATTCCGGATACCCATATTAAAGCGCGTGAAACGGGGTGTTTTTCAGGCCTTGCAGTTTATGGTGGCCATGCGAGGATCATCTCAGAAGTTGGCGCCGGCCTGATGGCCTGGTTGCCCGCTTCGAGTCAGGCTGGCCTGGCGACGACAAGGACCTCATGAACATGTGTGACACGACTTATCACGGCAACCCGTTCCACTGGGGATCTCAGAAGCTCAAGGAGTTCTGGGAGGCCTCGCCGGTGGTCACTGCCGGGTTGGTAGAAGACCGCGGTGCGTTGCGGATGATGATCCCCGAGCTGAACTGCGTGAGCTGCGGTGAGCGTGTGGACCCGGCGCTGATCAAGGGGCGCATTGCCAAGCTCGACGATCGTATGCAGGCCCGCATCGCTGGCGGGTGTGCGTCGTGCAACGTGATTTTTCCGGTCTACCTGGAAGGGTTTATCGAGGGCAAACGACACATCATGGGCGTGTACTCGATGGAATCCGGCTGGCGCCGGTTCGAGGTGCTCACCAGCTCGGAGATGGGCTGGCTGCGACGCATGAAGGCTTGGTTGACGGCCCGACGCGGCCTCTAGGCCTGCGTCGTCGCTCAGCGGGTAACCATGACCCCCACTTCCCTGCTAATAAGCCTGGCCCATGGCGGCGCTGTATTCCTCATTCTGGCGTTCCTGTCCCGGCTCGCGCCGAAACACCTGCGATCGGCAATGTTCGGGGTGGCCCTGGTCATGGCTGGACTGGTCGGCGCCAGCAACATCGCAAAGATCCAGTTGCTGGCCGATGCGGGGGCGATGCCTGAACGCCAGGAAGGCGTCGAGGACGGCCGCCGGAGTTAAACCTCCTCCCTCTCGGGAGGGGCTTGCATTCCTTGACGTTGCTCTAGCGTGGAGTCAAAGACCGCGGCGTTTGTCGTGCGCGGCCAACACAAAGGAGATAGCGTGACTACGATTTTTGCGAAAGCTGGCATTGATGAGATTCAGCGGTTGCGGCCCGGCTGGGACCGGGAGAGCTGTGTTCAATTCCTGACGGAGGTTCACGAGGAGGCCCAGTCCAAGCTCGACGACATGCTTGGCGAGATGCTGATGGGGCTTCTCGCCGAACATGAAATGGGCGGCGCGGCCTCGTTTGACCCGGACGACGACTGGCATTGCTACAACGGCGAGGGCCAGGAGGCGTTGGCGCTGCTCTAATCAGGCCACCCGTGGAGTCTGGATTCCGGCTCGTGGGTCAGGGTTGTGTCGACCCTGGCTTCGAAGGAGGCGCCAGGGGGTATCGTTTCGCGCCAGACAATCAGGCCGTCTTCAAGCTTTTCGTTATAGGACACCGGTGGGCGGGGCAGGTACTGGTTGGCGATGGTGACGGTGTCATCACGGGCCACTGGAACCTGGTCGAGCAGGACCAGGCGGATCGATCGATCATGGTGGTTGGTGATTCGCGTCAGGCGGGTGCGCGATGACTGGCGCTTGGTGATGAGCATGCCGACCTCTTCGGCTTTGGCCGGCCCAGCCTCGTAGGTCACGTTGACGCTGTCATCAACACCGAAGGAGATCGAAAGGCCCTCAGCATCGCGCACCTGATCGATGCGGGTTCGGCCGACAAAGCTTTGATCTCGGTATAGGTCAACGGCGCCAGGTAGCAGCGCCGACATGTCCGGCATAGCCGTTTGGGCGTGAACAAAGGCTGCGGGTAGGCGTTTGGGCGTTGCCTGGTGAGTCACCGTGGCATCAAGTTTCCAAGTGGCAAGCGAGACGCGGACCGGATCATTGTCGGAGCGCACGTCGGCAGGGCCAGCGACCTCATAGGACAGACTGAAGCCGTGCAGCCTCGGGGTGGCCGCCGCGGTTTCAGGCTGGCTGCCGGCGACGTCCGACGAGGCAAAGGCACGGGTCTCACGTAGGGCCTGTTGAGTGGTAATGGGTGGTGCGGCAGTCACCAGCCAGGGGGAAAGCCTCGGAGGTCGGGTTCCCAGGTCGCTGCGCTGGGTTGCCACGCGCAGGGAAACACCAGACCAATCCTCACCGGTGGATTGGGAGAGTTCAGCCATCAGCTCGAGGCGGAGCTCGTGGCTTTGACTGTCGAGATGAGCCCGGTAGCGGGGCTGCCAGCTGGCGGCGTTGACGCGATAACGAAGAACAATCTCGGCTGAACTGTCCGTATCAGACTCCAGTGTGATGTCGAGCATCTGAACGCTACGCGCGCGGTTCTGATAGGACGAAAGCTCGGCCTGGATCCTGGCCTTATCCTCCTCGAGATCCTGCTGGTTCTGTTGGAGCTCGCGCCGGCGAACGTACACCTCTTCGAGTTGGGCCTGAAGCCGGTTGGCGGCGTCATCCCAGTTGCTGGGCGGCAACAGTGGCTGACCTTCCGCGGGTGCGGCGATCGCCGTGGCCATCTGCGTGATAAATGCCTCACGACGCTCAAGAGCTAGGGCGCGATCCTGCAGAGCCTGGATGGCGGACTGAACCTGCTCGAGCTCGGTTTTTAACGCCTGGGTTCGGTCGTCACTGAAATCAGCCTGATGCAATCGTCGCGCTGTGATTGACCCCAGAGACAGGCCCGTGCCTGGCAGTTCGATCTGGATCGAGTCGGGATCCATGGCGGCCGGGAAGGGGCCCAGGCGCAGGGGGTTAGCGCCTTTGGAAAGCGACAGATCAACACTGCGGGTGATCTGAGCTGCGTCAGGAAGGGCGAGGACGTGGGTGATCGTGCCCTGGGTGGCTGTCGCGACGCCGGCGGCGAATGTCGCAGTGAGGAAAAATAGGATCCGAATGAGCATGAGTGCGTCTCAGGTGGACGGGTTCTGATCATGATCGCGCGTTATGCCTGTCGGGCGGCGCGGTTGAAAGCGGGTTTTTTTGGGTATCCGGAATAGAGTGTGGGCTCGCCTGCGAACACGGAGCGCCTTGACGGGCTGCACCGGCGGCATATACTCGGCATAGGCCATCATCGGAGAAAAACCATGAGCGATAGGAAGTACGGCACGCAGGGGCATCAGAT
>JAVKCJ010000005.1:0-97513 GCA_040222795.1 Salinisphaeraceae bacterium | reverse complement strand
CGATCGGAAGCCGAATCGGCTTCGCGTCGCGTGGTCCATGGGCCTGAGCGTTTCCGGGCGGATTTGCGCCTTCGGCGTCTCCGGCCGGACGGTGCCGGTGCGGAGACTCTCCCACGCGTTTGTCAATCGAGTCATAGATTGTACCAATGCATCCCGTTCGATCCAAGCCGGGTGCGATAATCTTCGCCGCTGTTGACCATACGGGACTGCTGCTTGTACTCGCTCCGACAACGTCTTGCCGACTGGGTTCTGCGTCACCGAAAGGCCGCCCTGGTCGCGTTCGCGCTGATCACGCTGTTCTTCGCCGCGGGGCTGCCGCGGGTGCAGATCGAGACCGTGTTCTCGGACCTGCTGCCCACGGACGACCCGTTCGTCCAGGTGTTCAAGGACCATCCCAACTTCGGCAATCCGCTGACCATGGTGATCATGGTGCAGCGCAAGGACGGCACGCTGTATCACGCGGACACCCTGCAGAAGGTCTGGGACCTGACCCGCGACATCGACCTGGCCCCCGCGGTAGACCACGACCAGGTGCTGTCGATCACCACCACCAAGGCCCGCTACGCCGAAGCCACGCCCTACGGCATCGACATGCAGCCGCTGATGGGCGATGCCCCGCCGGTCAGCCCGAAGGCCATCGCCAATTTCCGCAACCGCGTGGATCGCTCCCCCAACATCCGCAATTTCCTGGTCTCGGAGGACGATTCGGCCACCCTGATCATGGCCACCTTCATCGAACAGCGAATCGACTACGGCGAAACCTTCGAGTACGTCCAGGGTCTGGTCGAGAATGCGCGCGACGCCAATCACGATGTCTATCTGACCGGCCAGCCCGCGCTGATCGGCTGGGTATACCGCTACGAATGGCAGATGGCCGGCATCTTCGCGCTGACTCTGCTGGCCCTGTTCGGGGCCCTGGTGTTCTACATGCGCAACCTGGTGGGCGTGGTCACGCCGCTGATCACCAGCGCCACCGCCGCCATCTGGGCCTTCGGTTTCGTGGGCTGGCTGAACATCTCGGTGGAGCCGCTGCTGATGGTAGTCCCACTGCTGCTCACGGCCCGCTCGTTTTCTCACAGCGTTCAGTTCACCGAACGCTTCCACGAGATCCACGCCGAGGTGGGCGACCGGCTGGAAGCCGCACGACGCACCATGCGGGTGATGGCCGCCCCCTCGGTGCTGAGCATTCTCACCGATGTGCTGGGCATCGCAGTGGTGATTGCCGCCCCGATTCCGGCGATGGTCAAGCACGCCATCTTCTGCGGCATGTGGGCGGTATGGCTGATTCCCACCGGCGTGGTGCTTATTTCCCTGCTGCTGGCGACCCTGCCGGCACCGCAATGCCCGTCGGCGGCAATCGGTACCAAAGCCGGAGAAAGAAACACGAGTGGGCTTGCACGCCTGCTGAGCGGTCTTGCCGGTCTGACCACGGGCCAGCGCGCGGCAGTGACCGCGACGATCGTCGCTCTGGGCGGGGCAATCGCGGTGTTTACCGCCCTGCAGATCCGCATCGGCAACCCGGTGGAGGGCAGCCACTTGTTCTGGCACGACTCCGAATTCAATACCGCGGTGCGCCAGATCAACGATCATTTCCCCGGCACCAACACGCTGGAGATCGTGCTCGAGGCGAAGGATCCGAAGGACCCGAGCTGGACCGCCCAGCAACTCGACACCGTCCGCACCATGCTGCAATTGCAGGATTATCTGGAGACCAGCGATTTCCCGCCGGCCGCCACCCTGTCATTCGCCGATTACCTGCGCGAGGGCAACCGTCTGTACAACGGCGGCGATCCGCGCTGGATGCCGCTGGACGAACGCCAGCGGGCCATCAGCGCCGCGGCCACCGCCGCCATGCTCGGCTCCAGCGCCAAGGCCTTCAATCACGTGATTTCCTTCGATGCCCAGCACTCGACCGTGTCGCTGTGGTACCCGGACAACAAGCAGAACACGGTGGATCGGGCGCTGGCCTCGGCGCGCGCCGCGGTGGAACACGTCGGCGTGGACCACGAAGGCTTCACCGTGCGCCTGGGGACCGGCATCATCGCCCTGCAGGAGGCCATCAACCGGGTGGTCGAGCGCTATCACCACCTGATTGTACTGCTGCTCAACCTGTTCATATTCCTGATGTTCTCGCTGGCCTACCGCTCTGTGGTGGCCGGCGTTCTGCTGCTGATTCCGGTCAACCTGTCGCATTTCACCATGGTGGCGGCCATGCACCTGATGGGCGTGGGGCTGGACGTGAACTCCATGATCGTGGCCGCTATCGGCCTGGGCGTGGGCATCGACTACGGCATCTACCTGTTGTCGCGCATCTGCGAGGAATTCCAGCGACTTGAGGACGAGTGGGAAGCAGCCATCCGCGCCGCGCTGGTAACCACCGGCAAGGCCATCCTGTTCACCGCCACCATCATGGCGGTGGGCATCCTGCCGCTCTATCTGCTTTCCGGATTGAAGTTCGTAGCAGACATGGGCCTGCTGATCATGGTGATCATGGGCATCAACATGGCCATGTCGCTGATCGTTCTGCCGCTGCTGGTGAACCTGCTGCGCCCCCGCTTCGTGCGCCGTCCGCAGCCACTCTTGGGCGAGCGGATCGACTGGGATCAGGAGCCTGTCCGGTAGGCTATCTGAGCAATGGCGGCAGATCGCCGCCCAGACCCACGGCCTGGCGCATCATCAGCTGCTTGAGCGGGGCCAGGTCCTGGACCGCCGCAATGCCGCGGTCACGCAGGCGGGACAGCGCCGGGTCCTCGACCCCGAACATCCGCTTGATGCCGTCGGTAACCGCCATCATGGCCAGGTTGTCCACCTTGCGGCGCCGCTGGTAGCGCCTCAGCCGGCGATCGTCCCCCGGATCGCGGCCGGCCGCGCGGGCCTGTTCGAGCACCTCGACCAGCGTAGCCACATCCATGAAGCCGAGATTGGCGCCCTGCCCCGCCATCGGATGCAGCACGTGCGCGGCGTCGCCGGCCAGCACGATCCGGGGCCGGACGTAATCGGTGGCATGCATCAGGCGCAGCGGAAAGGCCGCCCGGCTGTCGATGCGGGTGACGCGGCCGAGTACCCCCCCGGACGCCTCAGTCAGGCGTTCGGCAAAGGTGACGTCGTCAAGCTCGCGCAGTTCATCGGCCAGCCGGTCGTCGGCATGCCAGGCCAGCGAACAGCGGCCATCCGCCATCGGCAGGAAGGCGACCGGCCCGGTGGGCGTGTAGCGCTGCCAGGCAATCGACTGGTGCGATCGTTCGGTGGCCACCGTGCCCACTGTGCAGCGCTGGCGATAGGGCCAGCCCACCGTGTCGATGCCGGCAAACTGCCGCACCGGCGAGCCGGCGCCTTCCGCCCCCACCACCAGCCGGGCCTGCAGCTCACGGCCATCGGCCAGGGTGAGGGTGGCCGCGTCCACCGCCACGGAAAGGTCTTTCAGCTCGGCCGGGCAGAAGCGGGTGACGTCGCGCAGTGCCCGCCAGGCGGCATCGACGATCAACCGGTTCTCGATGATGTGGCCGAGTTCCGGCAAACCCAGGGCGGTGTGTTCGAATTCCAGCTGTGCGCGCCCGCCACCTTCCCACACCCGCATGCCGTGATAGACGGCGACCCGGTCGTGATCGAGGTCCGGCCAGAGATCGAGATTTTCCAGCAGTCGGCGCGAGGCCGGGGAAACCGCCGACACCCGCAGATCGTATTCGTCAGCCGCGGTCAGCGGCACCGGCTCGCGCGCCTCGATCAGGGCTACCCGGAAGCCGGCCCGTTCCAGCGCCACGGCCAGCACCGCCCCGACCATGCCGCCGCCGACCACGGCGATGTCGAACACGTCAGCCATCGGCGGCGAACGCCAGGCCCATGCTGCGCCGGGCCATATCGTGCTTGATGCCGGGCAGCAGCTCCAGTCCGGTCAGGCCCAGCCCGCGCGCCAGCCCCAGCCCCGGCAGCCGGTTGGAAAACAGCCGCACGATGCCGTCGGTGAAGCCGCTGACCCGCTGCTGATCCGCCCGACGCGCCTCGCGCCAGGTTTCCAGCAGGGCGGCATCGCCGGGATCGTCAGCCGATTGCAGCAGGCCGGCAAGCACCGTGACGTCACGCAACGCCAGGTTGAAGCCCTGGGCAGCGGCGGGGTGCAGATGATGCCCGGCGCTACCCACCAGCAACGCGCGCTCGGCGATCGGCCGCGGGCAGATCACCCGCTTCAGGGGATAGGCGCCGCGCGGCCCCAGCTGGTCGAAATGCCCCAGACGCTGGCCGAATGCAGCCTGCAGGGCGCCCAGAACGGCTCCCTCATCGTCGGCGCAGCGCGGCGCCGCCTCGTCCGTGGGCAGGGTCCAGACCAGCGCCGCCGTTTCCGGTGACCGCGGCAGAATCGCGATCGGCCCGTCCGGCGCGAACCGCTCGTAGGCCGTATCCCCCGGCGGGCGGCTGGCGCGGACCGAGGCCACCACCGCCTGCTGGCCGTAGTCCCGGATATCCGCGCCAATGCCCAGGGCCGAGCGCACCGCCGAGCCGGCCCCATCGGCCCCAACCACCAGCCGGGTGGTCAGGGCTCTCGGGTGGCCATCCTCATTGATGGTGAGCGTGACCTGGTCCCCACCCGTTTCCAGCCGCTCGAAACGGGCCGGGGCGATTACCGACACTGCCTCGTCCTTGCCCAGACGCTGGTACAGCGTACCCGCGAGCGCGTGGTTGGGTAGCACGTAGCCCAGGGCCTCGACCCCGTAGTCGGCATGATCGACCCGGGTTACCCCGAAACGGCCCTGTTGCGACACGTGCAGATGTCGGATCGGCGCCGCCTCCCCGGCGATGGCCGACCACAGGCCCCAACGCTCGAACAACGCCCGGCTGCCCCAGGCCAGCGCGGTGGTGCGCTCGACCTCACCCGGCGACGGTTCGGTGCTCGGCAATACCGCTTCCACCAGCCCGATACGGCGGCCGGACCCGGCCATGGCGCAGGCGAAACTGGCCCCGACCAGTCCCCCGCCGATGACCAGGACGTCGAAATGGTCAGCCATCGGCCATCAGGGCCTCGATCTCGTCGGCCCGCTTGGGCACGCCGGCCGTCAGCACTTCCGGGGAGCCGTCGGTCACCCGCACGTCGTCCTCGATGCGGATGCCGGTATTCCAGAAATGTTCGTCCACGCCCTCGCTGCCGGCGGGCACGTACAGGCCCGGCTCCACCGTGACCACCATGTCCGGTTCGAGAAGACGCCACTGGCCGTCGACCTTGTAATCACCCACGTCGTGCACGTCCATGCCCAGCCAGTGGCCGGTGCCATGCATGTAGAAGCGTTTGTAGTCCTGTTGTTCGACCACCGTTTCCAGGTCACCCGAGAGCAGCCCCAGATCGAGCATGCCCCGGCAGAGTTCGCGCACCGCGGCGCGGTTGAAGGCGTCGTAATCATTGCCGGCCCGCACCGCGTCGACCGCGGCTTCCTGGGCGGCGAGCACCACCGCGTAGAGGTCCCGCTGGGGCCCGGAAAAACGACCATTGACCGGAAATGTGCGGGTGATGTCCGCGGCGTAGCCCGCGTTTTCCGCGCCGGCGTCGATCAGCACCAGGTCGCCATCGGCCAGCGTCGCGCTGTTCTCGATGTAGTGCAGGATGCAGGCATTTGCACCGCCGCCAACGATGGAGGGATAGGCCCAGTGCATGCCGCTGGCCTCGAACTCGTGATGCAGTTCGGCAGCCAGGGCGTACTCGGTCATCCCCGGCCGGCAGGCGCGCATGGCCCGGCAGTGGGCGGCGGCCGAGACCGCCGCGGCGTGGTGCATGCGGTCGAGTTCCGCGGGCTCCTTGCGCAGGCGCATGTCGTGCAGCACCGCCGGCAGCAGGCCCACCTGGGTGGGCGCCTGCCAGCCCCGGCGCCCCATCTCACGGATGCGGTCGAGCGCGGCGGTCAGCTGACGATCGGCCCAGTCGTCGGCGCCCAGGCTGTGATGGACAGTGTCCCGGTCGGCGAGCAGTTCCGGCAGACGCTGGCCCAGTTCCTGGATGGGGAAGGCCTGATCGGCGCCGAAATCCCGGCAGGCGCCCTCGGGCCCGGCACGACGGCCGTCCCATACCTCCCGATCCGGATCCCGGTCGCGGCAGAACAGGATGAATTCACCGTCGGGCCGACCGGGCGCCAGCACCGCCACCGCTTCCGGTTCGGTGAAACCGGTCAGGTAGCGCATGTCGCTGTCCGCCCGGTAGGGATAGTGCACATCGCGGTTGCGAGTGCGTTCCGGGGTGGCGGCCAGCATTGCCACCGCTCGTTCGCCGATGCGCTCGGCCAGACGCGCCCGGCGTCGGGCGTGATCAATGGGCTGGGTCATGGATCGATTCGTCGTCTAGTGAAGCCGTGCGTCGGGCTCGTTCTGCCGCTCGGCGGTGCGCATTTCCAGAAAGATCAGCTGAACGCCGACACGGACATACTCCACCAGTTCGGCGTAGTCGGCCTCGCCCTGCTCTTCACCCGACTCCTCGTCGGTGAGGCTGGCCCGCGAGAGCTCGGTGAGATCGCGAACCACTTCCTGCACTTCGTCCGTGCAATGGGTGAGCTCGAATTCGCCGTGGCTGGCAATGCCGAAAACGAACCCGCTGCACCAGTTCGCCAGTGCCTTGACCCGCCGTGGCAACGGCGCCTGATCATCCGGCAGCAGCGGCTGGAACCCCGAGTCCGAGTCATACAGCCCTTCCAGGCTGAATTCCCGCAACGCCTGCAGCAGCGGCTGCAACGCCTCGCCGTCGGCCCCCTCGACCAGATCCACGGTCGGCAGCTGATCGTGCAGACACAGGGCGCCGCACAGCGACCCGTGCACTTCCGCCGGATCCTGGGTGGCGCCGGCCTCGTTCAGGCGCCGGGCAAGGCCGTCATAGCGGCTTTCGGATGTCTCGTTCATGCGTCAAGGCTAACAAAACTGCGCCTCTGCCATGCGTCAGACCGGCAGCAACAGGACAAAGAAGCAGGCGTTGTAGAACCCGTGCAGCAGCATCGGGGCCGCCAAGCCGCCGGTGGCATCGCGAAAATAGCCGAACACCAGCGATGGCAGAAACACTGCCAGCGCCCAGCCGGGCGGGTGAAACAGCAGGTGCAGCGCGGTGAACAGCGCGCTGGTGACCAGGTTGGCGGCGCTGAGCGGTCCGAAACGCCGGATCAGCTTCCGTCCGATCCGGGGCTGCAGCTCACCGCGGAACAGCCACTCCTCGACCACCGGGTACACCAGAATCGCCATGACCAACCACAGCGGTTCGGCGCTGCCGCCGACCGACCAGCGGGAGAACCCAGTCCAGACCAGACCCAGGCAGGCCAGGGGTCCGGCCGCCAGGGCCAGCCACAGGCGCGGGTCGCGGAAGACGTTCAGGCGGCCGATCGCCGCAATCGCCAGGCCGCCGCCAGCAACAGCAATAGCCAGATCGGGTCGAGCGCCCCACGGGCCAGGCTGCAGCCGCCGCCTCCGCCGTCACCACCCGTGCTATCCGGCGGGGAGATACCGGCGTTGCTCTGAACCGGGCATCCCGCGAGGCCATCCGGTGACGGCGACGAACACAGCGATGTGTTCTGCATAGTCCATCCCAAATCCGCCAACACGCAGGCCGCAACGCCGATGCCCTGCCGGATATCGACATCCCCCCGGCTGTCGACGAAGGGTTCCATGAGCGCGTTGGGCGTCAGGTTATCGTCCCAGTGGGAAATGGAAGATCCCCCTTCGAATGGATTAGGGGCGTACAGCAACAGTCGACCGTTACTAACGCCACTGGAAAACCCATTGGCAATTCGGGAGGAAATACTGGGCCCAACCCATATGACATTGCCATCGTTTTCCGCGGAGGCCATCCGCTCGTTATTGGTCAATCCGGGCCAGGTCGTGTCAAAGCTCCGATCGGCGATACAGGTCTCGTACACGCTCGGCAGGCCCATGAAGAATTCACCGGAACCGAGATCGGCAAAACTCGCGAAACCCAGGCCATGGATCAACTCGTGGGCAGCGGTGGTCACGAAGTTGAGGTCGCCATCCGGAGGGTCATTGTCCAGGCCGTAGTACCAGTCGGCGCCGCCCAGGCAATCATCCGGCGCATCGAGGGCCGCGTTGAACTCCGCCAAGATGTCCGGAGGCGGTTCGTCTTGGATACGCGAGCCATTGATGGCATTGGCAAGGGCCAGCGCGTAGAACACCCCCGGCTGCCCACCCGGCACATCTGACACCAGGCGCCGAGGCCCGGCTGCGGCTAGATCGGCGTTGTTCGGCTCACAGTTCAGGTTGCTGAATTTGACCTCGACCACAATCGGCACATCGCTGGCGATGCGGTTGCCTAGAAGATTGGCCACAAACTGCAGAGCGTTGCGACGCTGCTCGCCCACCGTAACGCCCGGGTTACCGCCGACCGGGGCCCGCGGCGTGGGGTCGTTCAGGCCCTCGCCCGGGTTGTCGCCGTCAGCGATGCGGATTTCCACCGCCTGGGCGGCGGTCACGGTCAGCACCAGACACGCGACCGCGCAGCCGCGCCGCAGGGACTCAATGATCATCGCCCACCCCGTGACCAACGTGAATCTCGCCCTCGGCGTCACGCCGGGCCTGCAGCCAGGCACGGCGGGATTCGGGCACCGTGACGATGGTCATGCCGTCCCGCACGGTGACTTCCGGCGTTTCCGCCGCCGGGGCACTGGCCCGCTGCGCCGCAAAAACCTGCGGTTCGGCCGGACCGATGAAGGCGCGGCGGGCGGCCGGCTCGGCCGTGCCGGAGGAGACCGGCTGCCCCGGGAGGAACGCCAGCATCGCCAGCGGCAGCCAGGTCAGGAATCGTGTGATTGCGGTCATGAAGGGGCGGGCTCCTCGATTGTCGGGCAACGCTAGCGCGCCAACCGTTAAACTGTCCATCGCGCGGGCATTACCCGTGCTCAACCGGCAACCGGAGTCGCCCCGACATGGCTGGACGTATCCCCGATTTTCCCGAGCTGCTGGCCTCGCTGGTCGGCACACCCTCGATCAGCTGCGCCGACCCGGCCATCGACATGGGCAACCGGGCCGCCGCCGAGTGCCTGGGCGGCTGGCTGGAAGACCTCGGCTTCGACTGCCGCTGCCTGCCAGTGGGCCAGCGCGACGACAAGGTCAACCTGATTGCCACGCTGGGCGACCCGGAGGCCGGCGACGGGCTGGCCCTCGCCGGGCATCTGGATACCGTGCCCTACGACGATAACGGCTGGGACAGCGACCCCTTTACCCTGGATATACGCGATGGCCGCTACTACGGACTCGGCACGTCCGACATGAAGGGCTTTCTCGCCCTGGCCGCGGATGTGGCCCGGTACTATCGCGCGGGTCAGCTCGCGCGGCCGCTGGTGATTCTGGCCAGCGCCGACGAGGAATGCGGCATGGACGGCGCCCGGGCGCTACGCGATGCCGGGCATCGGCCGGCCCGGCACGCGGTGATCGGCGAACCCACCGGGCTGGTGCCGATCCGCCGGCACAAGGGCATTCTGATGGAGGCCATCCGGATCACCGGGCATGCGGGCCATTCCAGCAACCCCGCCTTCGGCATCAATGCCATCGACGGCATGCGCCGGGTACTGACCGCGGTCTGCCGGTTTCGCGATGACCTGGGCACCCGCGCCCCGGCCCCGGGCTTTCCGGTGGACCACGCCACCCTCAACCCGGGCGTGATCCGCGGCGGCGACAGCCCCAACCGCATTCCCGCGCGCTGTGAACTGCAGGTGGATCTGCGCTTTCCGCCGGGCTTCGACATTGCCCCGCTGCGCGACGAACTGCGGACGGTGGCGCGGGACTCTCTGACCGGCAGCGACTGCGGCATCGAGTTCGAGGAACTGTTCACCGGCACCCCGGCGATGGAAACCGCGGCCGAGGCCGAAATCGTGCGCGCGGCCGAACAACTCACCGGTCGGGCGGCGGCGGCGGTGGACTTCGGCACCGAAGGCTCGTTTTATAACGCGCTGGGTATGGAGACGGTGATTCTGGGCCCCGGCGACATCGATCAGGCCCATCAGCCCAACGAGTTTCTGGGCATGGAGCGCATCGACCCGATGCGCGACATCCTGCACGGGCTGATTCGTCAGTTCTGTCTCCGGTAACGTCAACGGGCCCTGATCTGATCTAATACACGGTTTCGCGGCGGGCAGCGGCATGAATCCGGACAACGGCACAACCCAATCAGGCCAGGAGATGGTGGCGGCGCTGCGCGCCAGCGCCCCCTATATCCATGCGCATCACGGCCGCACCTTCGTGATCATGTTCGGCGGCGAAGCCGCCGCCGACCCCGGCTTCGCCGACCTGATCTACGACATTGCCCTGCTCAAGAGCCTGGGCGTGCGCGTCGTGCTGGTTCACGGCGCCCGGCCGCAGATCGACGCCGCCCTGGCGGTGGCCGGGGTGGAAAGCGTGCTGTCCGGCGGCGTGCGGGTCACCGACTCACCGGCCCTGGCCTGCGTCAAGCAGGCGGTAGGCACCCTGCGCATGGACATCGAGGCGCTCCTGTCCACAGGCCTGGCCAGCACCCCGATGGGCGGCGCGCGCCTGCGGGTGGCCGGCGGCAATCTGGTGACCGCCAAGCCCCTGGGCGTGGTCAACGGCGTGGATCACCGCCACACCGGCGAGGTGCGGCGGGTGGATGTGGACGCGATCCGGGCCCATCTCGACCGCGACCATATCGTGCTGCTCTCGCCCATCGGCTATTCCCCCACCGGGGAAACCTTCAATCTGTGGGCGGAGGAAATTGCCACCGCCACCGCCGCGGCGTTGCAGGCTGACAAGCTGGTCATGCTGCATGCCGGCCCGGAAATGCACGAGCACGCGGCCCACCCGCCGGCCCAGCTTTCACCCACCGAGGCCCAGACGCTGCTGGAGTCCGGGGATGGCCTGAACGAGGAGGAGAAGGCCCGCCTGCAGTGCGCGGTGCAGGCCTGCCGCCAGGGGGTGACTCGGGCCCATCTGGTGCGCTTCGAGGCCGACGGGGCGCTGCTGCGCGAGCTCTACAGCCGCGACGGCGCGGGCACGCTGGTGGCCGCCGACACCTACGACATCATTCGCCAGGCCACGGTGGAGGACGCGGGCGGCCTGCTCAACCTGATCGCCCCGCTGGAGGCCGCGGGCATTCTCGTGCCCCGCTCGCGCGAGCAGCTCGAGCTGGAAATCGACAGTTACAGCGTGATGGTGCGCGACGGCCTGATCACGGCCTGCTGCGCGCTGGTCCCCTATACCGAGGAACGGATCGGCGAACTGGCCTCGGTGGCGGTGCACGCGGACTATCGCAAGCAGGGCCGCGCCGAGCGCCTGTTGCAGGCGGTGGAACGGCGCGCCCGCACGATGGACCTGTCGCGGCTGTTCGTGCTGACCACCCGCACGCCGCACTGGTTCGTGGAGCGCGGTTTCCGCAAGGCCGATATTGCCGATCTGCCGCTGACCCGGCAGCAGCTCTACAACTACCAGCGCAACTCCACCGTCCTGATCAAGACGCTGTAACGCGACCCCGACGGTGACCGCCGCCCGCCGCAAGCACGTGCCCCGGCTCCATGTGGACCGGACGCTGACCATTGGTGACACCGTGGCCCTGGCCGCCGAACAGGCGCATCACCTGGGCGCGGTACTGCGCCTGCGCAGCGGCGCGGATCTGGTGCTTTTCAACGGTCACGGCGGCGAGTACACGGCGCGACTGTCGACACTGGACCGCAAGTCCGCGCAGGCCCTGGTCCTGGAACACCGTCAGCCACAGCGCGAATCACCGCTGGCGGTGACGCTGGCCCAGGCGGTGGCACGCGGCGACCGCATGGATTTTGCCGTGGCCAAGGCGGTGGAACTGGGCGTGGCCGCCATCCAGCCGCTGTTTACCGAGCGCGGCCAGGTAAAATTGACCGGCGAACGCCTCGACCGCAAGCACCGTCACTGGCAGGCGGTGGCACGATCGGCCGCGGAGCAGTCCGGACGGGAAATACTGCCGGTGGTGCATGCCCCCTGCCGGCTGGATGACTGGCTGGCCAACGCCGCCGGCGAAAGACGCCTGATGCTCGACCCCCGCGCACCGGGCGGACCGGTCGAGGGTGCCACCACCCCGACCTCGGTCAGCCTCCTGATCGGTCCGGAATCCGGGTTTTCCGATCGGGAACTGGCGGCGGCCAAGGCGAACGGCTTTGAAGGGATCCGTCTGGGGCCGCGCATTCTGCGCACGGAGACCGCCGGGCCGGCGGCGCTGGCGGCATTGCAGACCCTTTGGGGGGACTTTCGTTAGGCGCGCCTACGCGTCTAGGATACGCCGCCCGGCTCCCAGTCGGCGGCCGCGAGCTGCCGATCCTCGACGCCGGCCACGGCGTCGGCCAGCCGCCGTTCGATCGCCTCCAGATCAGGAATCACGGCGTCGGTGTTGGCCAGCCGGGTGCGGGAGAGAATCACCTCGCTATCGTCCTCACGCGCCGGCGCCGGCCGCAGCGCCGCGGGATTGAGCAACGTCAACTGCGGCTTGCCCTGCAGCACGATCATGAACAGTCCGGCATCCAGATGCGTGCCCAGGCTGTTGATCACCGCCACCCGCGTCCGGCGGGTGCGCGTGGGCATCGGCTCGCCCCACAGGGCTTCCAGCGACAGCACCGGCAACCGCTGATCCCGCCACTCGCCGAAACCGAGCAGCCAGGCCGGTCCCTCGGTTTCCAGCGCCACCGATTCCATGCCCAGGACCTCGGCCAGCCCGGCCTTCGGCAGCAGCAGCCATCCCGATGCCAGCGGCATCAGCTGGCCGTAGAGCACGCGATCGGACTCAGCCATGGTCATCCGCCTCGACCTCCCGGCCCAATACGGAACGAATCTCGGCCAACAGCTGTTCCTCCTGGTAGGGCTTGGTCAGGAACCGGTCCACGCCGATCTGCTCGGCCCGGCGGCGGTGCTTGTCGCCACTGCGCGAGGTGATCATCACGATCGGCGTATGCCGCAGCGCCTGGCTGTTGCGCATGTAGGTGGCCAGTTCGAAGCCGTCGATGCGGGGCATCTCGATATCCAGCAGCACCGCGTCGGGCGGGTTCGCCTGCAACTGCGCCAGCGCGTCCATGCCATCCTTGGCCAGCCCCACCCGAAAGCCCTGGCGGGTGAGGAAGCGCTCGGATACCCGGCGGATGGTAATGGAATCATCCACCACCAGTACCAGCGGCCGGGCATCGGCGGCGGGTGTCGCCGCCGCCGGCGGCCGGGGCACGGCTCGCATCCGCGTCTGCACCAGGGCAGCCAGATCCAGGATCACCATCACGGCACCATCGGCCAGCACGGTGGCGCCGGCAATGCCCGGCACCGTCGCCACCTGGGGCCCCACCGGCTTGACCACGATTTCGCGGCTGCCAATCATGCTGTGTGCCACGAAGGCGGCGCGCTGCTCACCCGCCCGGGCGAGTATCACCGGCAGGTTGACCGGGGCGTCCTCGCCCGGCGCCGAGTCGGGCACGCCCAGCACCTCGGCCAGTTCCACCAGTCGATAACGCTGCCCGGCATAGTCGAGGGTGGGCTCGCCTTCGGCCGCGGCAGCCGTTTTCAGTTCGTCGCGGGACAGGCGGGTGACGCCCTCGATGCTGCCCATGGGTACCGCGTAGCGCTCCTCGCCGACCCCGACGAACAGAGCCTGGCTGATCGCCAGACTCAGGGGCAGGCGAATGGCGAATCGGGTGCCGGCCGTTGCGCCCGCCGCCACCGTCAGACCGCCACCAAGCTCGCGGATTTCGGCGGCCACCACATCCAGCCCCACGCCGCGGCCGGCCGATTGGGTCAGGGTATCGGCGGTGGAAACACCCGGCTGGAAGATCAACCGTGCGGCTGCGTCTTCGGACACATCGGCATCTTCGGCCACCAGGCCGAGACTGCGGGCCCGGGCCACGATGGTGTCCAGGTCCAGGCCACGCCCGTCGTCGCCGACCTCGATCACCAGCTGAGTGCCCTCGCGAAACAGGGTGATCTCGATGCGCCCGGCCGCTGGTTTGCCTGCCAATCGACGCTGGTCCGCCGGTTCGATGCCGTGTACCACGGCATTGCGCAGCAGATGTTCGATGGGGGCGGTCATGCGCTCGAGCACGCTGCGGTCGAGTTCCTCGTCACCGCCGCGGATGAACAGCTCCACCGGCCGCTCGGTCTCGCCGGCCACCTGGCGGACCAACCGCTGCAGACGCTGTTCCTGACGTGCGAACGGCACCATCAAGGTGCGCATCAGGCCCTGCTGCAGGCTGGTATTCACCCGCGCCTGCTGCCCCAGCAGAACCTCGTCCTGCTCGGCCAGGTCGGTCAGCGACCCATGCAGACTCATCAGGTCGGCCGTGCTCTCGGCCAGGCTCCGGGAGTATTCGTGCAGGGCCGAGTATCGATCCATTTCCAGCGGATCGAACTCGGCGTCGTAGCGATCGCCGTCCTCGGCATGACGCGCCACGATCTGGGATTCGGTTTCCAGATCAAGTTTGCGCAGTTGATCCCGCAACCGGCGGGTGGTCTGGGCCATTTCCCGCAACTGGGCCTGGAGTTCGGTATTGCGCTGCTCGAGACGCGCACGATAGATGCTGATCTCGCCGGCCTGGTTGAGCATGCCGTCGAGATCGACCACCGGAATGCGCGCGGTGTCCGGCAGGCTGCTGTCCTCGGCCGGCGCCGTTTCGGGCGCCCAGAACAGCCGTTCCTCGAAGTCGGTGGCGGGTGCCGGCACTGCCGATTCGGCCGACTCGATCGGCGCCGGGTCCGGTGTCGTCTCGGATTCGCCGGTTTCACGCAGCCTTGCCAGCACCGGCTCGGCCGGCGGCGCCGGTTCGCCGCGCCGGACGCTGTCCAGTATCTGCCGCAGCGATTCCAGCGCGGTCTGCAGCGGCGGGATGGCCGACGGCGCCTGACGGGTACGACCCAGCCGGTCTTCCAGTTCGTGGCTGATATCGCCGACCGCGGTGATATGCGCCATCCGGGCACTGCCCTTGAGCGTGTGCAGCAGGCGCATGATCTCCGCCGGCGCGCGATGGCTGTCCGGCTGCATCTGCCAACGGTCCAACTGGTAGGCCAGACCCTCCAGCAGTTCGTCAGCCTCGCCGAGGAAGATGCCCGTCAGCTCGGATTCGGACAGCTGTTCCAGCGGTTCCGGCTCGGCCGGCTCCGCCACCGGGGTGTCGTCCGGTGCCGCCGGGTCTTCCCCGGCCGGCCCGCTGTCGGTCAGGGCCGCGAGAACCCGCTCGGGTGCCTGTTCGGTTCGGTCGTCTTCGCCGCTGGCGCCAGTCGAATCCGGATGCGGTGTGTCCGACTCGAATCCGGCCGGCGCAGCCATGTTCTCGGCATCATCGGTACTCGCGGCGTCAGTCGCGCTTCCGGATTCAGGCACCAGTGAGGCCAGGGCCGCCAGCAGGGGTTGCGGATCGGCGGAACGATCCCCGTGGCGGAAGCGGTCCAGCATGGCGTAGAGCCCGTCGGCCACGCTGTCGAGCACATCCAGCGCCGGGGCGTCCGGCGCCGGCAGCTCGCCGCGCGCATAACGCTGCATGAGCTGCTCGAATTCCTGGGCCACCTGCCCCATGCTCCCGGCATCGGCGGTCCGCGCACTGCCCTTCAGGGTATGGGCGCGCCCGCGCAGACTCCTCGGGTAATGCAGATCGCCCGGGGACTCGCGCCAGTCGCGGAGGTCGGCCTCGATGGCATCGACCAGATCGCAGGCCTCGTCGGTGAACACGATCATCAGCTCGCGCCAGTCCGAGGCGTCCACCGCCTCGGCCGGCAACGCCCGGCGTTGCTGATCGAGCCGCGCCAGCCAGCCATCGATATCAGTGTCGGCGATCTCGTGCCGATCTCCGACCACGAATGATTCAACCAGCGTCACCGCATCACCCAGCACCGCCAGCGCCGGCGCGTCCAGCGAGAACTCGGCGGCACGGGCGGCATCCGCGAATTGTTCCAGCGGCGCCGCGATGCGCACGATGGAAATCTCGCCCACCGCCTCGGCGCTGCCCTTGAGGGTATGCAGGGACCGGATCAGTTTATCGGGCACTCGCACCGGCGGTACGGTTGCGGCAACCCCGTTCAGGGTCTGCAGATGCCGCTTCGCATCCGCCCGGAAGATGCGCAACAGCTCGGATTCGCCGCCGGCTTCGCCGTCCGCCGTATCGCCACCGCCGGTAATGGCCTGCGCCGCACCGATGACCGGTGCCGCCGCGGTCGGCGGGCGGCCAGCCTTGAAATCCTCGATCAGGGCGGGCAGCGCGGCCACCGCATCGTCCACCACCCGGCGCACCCGGGCGTCCACCGGCACCGCGCCCTCCAGGCAACGATTCAGCAGATGTTCGACCGCCCAGCCGAACTCGCCGATTTCGTCGGCCTGCACCATGCGACCGCTGCCCTTGAGGGTATGAAACGCTCGCCGGATTTCCGCCAGCCGTTCGCTGTCGCCGAGATCGCCCGCCCACACCGGCACATCCCGCTGCAGGTTCGCCAGCACTTCGCCGGCCTCTTCCAGAAAGATATCGCGGATTTCCGGGTCGACGACATCCGGCTCGACGGGTTCGGCATCCTCGAAACCGGACGTGTCGCTGACCAGGGCCTCGGCCTGGTCGGGCGGGACGGTCAACTGCGACAGATAGCCCCGCGCCTGTTCGTAGAGCTGCGGCAGGCGCCCGGGCTGTCCGGCGAGGCCTTCCAGATAGTATTCGAGGGCTACGATGGCATCGGCCAGCGAGCGTACCCGGGCCGGATCGTCGCGCACGCCAAGCATGGCCTGGCTGCCCATGAAGGCGTTCAGACGGCCGGCCAAGTCGACCCCGTCTTCCTCCGACAGGATGTGCAGACCGGCCTCGATTTCCCGCAGCAGCCGCGCCGCCTCGGCGGCCAGTTCGACATCGCCGCTTTCCACGAACACCGGGACCAGGTCACGGATGCGGGCGATGTTGACCCGGGCTTCCCGATGAATCGCGGACATGCCGCGGCTGACATCCTGCTGCGGTGCCGGCTGGGCTGCCGGTGACGGTTCCTGGCCGCGGTAGAGGTGCTGGAACAGCGCACTGTCCAGACTCTGCTCGACGTTGAGCAGAGCCAGGGCCACGTCCATCCAGGCCGCGTACTCGCGTTCGCCGCGCTCGTGCAGGTCGGTGACCGCATCCGCCTGGTTGCGGACCACGCGCATGAGCATGTCCAGACCCAGCATGGCCAGCGTGTCGGCAACCCGCCGGATGGTGGCCACGGTGGCCTGCATGTCTACGTTGGCCCGATCACCGGCGCGCAGCACCAGATCAATGGCATTCTTGACGCTGTCGATGTCCTCGCGGATTTCCGCCGCCAGCTTGTTGACCAGCCCGGTATTCGGCCCCCGCAAGCGGGCCCGCATTCGGGACAGGCGCTCGGGGTCTGGCAGCAGGGTTTCCAGCCCGTAGGCCTCGCGCAGCGCCGCCACTCTCGGGCCGTCGGTACGGGCGCGGCCGACAAAATAGACCAGTCCGTAGAGCAGCGCGTCAGGGGCATCGCCCAGCGCGCGATCGCCGTTCGCCGCGGCGGCCTTTAGCTGCTGGCCCACCCGGCCGAGCAGCCGCTTGATCTCGAGTTCGCAGGCCAATCCGTCGGCGGCGATGGCCTCGATCACCGCCGCCGCGGCCTCGAACAGCCGCTGGCCACGCCGGTCGGCCACGGTCTGCGCCAAGTCGGCGGCGACCTGTTCCAGGCGCCCGAGCGTTTCCGCGGTGGCATCATCCCGCAACAGACCAAGCAACGCCGCCTGGAACGGCGCCAGATGCTGGCGGGCCCGGGGCTGGCCGGCATTGTCGGGACGCCCTTCGATCGGGCCCGACCGGCTGTCCAGCGGCTCGCAGAGCTGGGCGTAATGGGCGAACAACGCGCTTTCGGCAATCACCCCGGCACCGCGGGCGACCCGCAGTTCGTTGATCAGCGGCAGAAAGACCAGCGCGTTGTCGGTTTCACCGTTATGCAGGGCGTCCAGGTAATCGGTGAGCTGGACCGTGGCGCCCAGCAGCGCCTCGAAGGCCCGCTCCGGCGCCGCCTCCAGATCGCCGAGCAGATCATGCACGGCCACCCGCATTTCCTCGGCAAACACCGCGCCGCCCTCGCACAGGATCATGCGCAGCGTGCCGCGGATCTGATGCAGTTCGACCAGCGCCCGCTGCAGCGGCAGCGGGTTGTCCGGGGTATCGAGGAAGGTTTCGACGAACGAGCGCACGCGTTCGAGGCTGTACTCGAGTTCGGCGTGGACCCAGTGGAGCCCCCCGGCAGTGATTTGTTTGACCTGCGCCAAGTGTGACGCTCGCTATTCCGCCCGACCGGGAAGCGTAAAGCCGCTTACCGACGCCCGCAACTTGGCGCCGAGCTCGGCCAGTCGGGCGATGGCCCGGCCGGTTGCCTGGGTGCCGGAGGCGGTCTGTTCGGTGATCTCGCGGATCGAGGTCATGGTCTCGGACACCTCGGCGGCCTCCTGTGTCTGGCGCTCGGTCTGGCTGGTGATACCGCGCACCAGCTCGTTGGTCTGACGCGACACGCGTTCGATTTCTTCCAGCGCCCCGCCCGCGTTCTCGGCCAGCTGGGCCCCGCTGACCACGCCGGAGGTGGATTTCTCCATCGAGATCACCGCCTCGTTGGTATCCGCCTGAATGGTGCGCACCAGCGCCTCGATCTGGCGGGTGGCGCCGGCGGAACGTTCGGCCAGGCGCTGGACCTCGTCGGCCACCACCGCGAACCCGCGCCCGGCTTCGCCGGCCATCGCCGCCTGGATCGACGCGTTCAGGGCCAGGGTATTGGTCTGTTCGGCAATGTCGTTGATCAGTTCCACGATGTCGCCGATCTCCTGCGACGACTCGCCCAGCCGCTTGATCCGCTTGGCGGTCTCCTGGATCTGATCGCGGATGCTGCCCATGCCGTCGATGGTGCGGCGCACCGCCTCGCCCCCGTTGTGGGCCACCGTGACCGACCGCTCGGTCACGTCCGCGGCGCTGCGGGCATCACGCGACACTGTCTGGATCGAGGTCACCATCTTCTGGATGGTCTCGGTGGCGGACAGGATCTGCCGGGTCTGGGTCTGGCTGGCGCTGGTCAGGTGCTTGGCGGTGGCCAGGGAGTCCTCCGAGGCGTCGGCCATCTGCTCGGCGGTGTCGTTGATGGTGCTGACCAGTTCGCGCAGCGCCTCGATGGTGTAGTTGACCGAGTCGGCAATCGCGCCGGTGACGTCCTCGGTCACGGTAGCTTCCAGGGTGAGGTCGCCCTCGGCCAGCGCGCTCATTTCATCCAGCAGGCGGAGAATGGCTTCCTGATCGCGCTTGTAGCGCTGCTCGCGCTGGGCGCTGTCCTCGGCGTCGTGGGTCTCCCCGGCCGACAGCCCCAGCCCCACGCCGATCAGGGCCAGCAGGGCCAGGCCGCCGATCAGCCACACCAGGCCGGTGGACAGGATCAGCCCCGGCAGCGGCTCCGGCCGCCCGGCAACCACCGCCTGCTGGTTGAGCAGCGCCAGCGTCAGCCCGGCCACGCAGAAGGCGGCAACCCCCACACATATCCATAGCAGGGTGCGACCCTGGCGGCTGGCGAACAATGCATTCAGATTCGGCACCCGTATTCCCCCCAGTTGTTTGTTGATCCGGCCGCCGGTTCGTTCACATGCCCGCGTCGCGGAACGACGGGTCGGCAGCCACCGCCCGCAGCGACAAGACCAGCCAGGCCATGCCCTCGCGCACGAAGGCGCCGAGCAGGAACGGCCGGGCATCCTGATCACGGGCGTGGTCGGCCAGTTCATGGCGCTGATCGGCGGGGGCGAAACGGCGGAAGCCCGCCACCGACTCCACCAGAAATCCGGCGGTCAGTTGTTCATCGTTGAGCAGTATCATCCGGTTGGTCGGCCGACGCGGCGTCTGACCCCGGCCCAGCAACGCCCCCAGATCGACCACCGGCACCAGATCACCGCGCACATTGGCCAGCCCCAGCAGCCAGGCCCGGGCACCGGGCACCCGGGCCAGCAGCGGCACGTCCAGCACCTCGCGGACGTCGGTCTGCGGTGCCAGGAACCGGTCGCCGTCCAGCGTGAAGCCGAGCCCGGTCCATTCGGCCTGGGCCGCCGTCAGCCCGTGCCGCTCACCGCCGGCCTCGATGCGATCTTCAAGTGCGGCCAGCAGCTCGAATGGTTGATCCCGCAGATGGGCCAGCGATGCGGTCATGGTGTTCAGGCCCCGGAGGCGGAGGTACCCAGCAGGCCGGCCACCACGCGGTTGAGCTGCGCGGCATGTACCGGCTTGACCAGATATTCGGACGCTCCCTGGCGCAGCCCCCAGATACGGTCGGTTTCCTGGTCCTTGCCGCTGATGATCACGATCGGAATATGCGAGGTGGCGGGGTCGCGGGCCAGCTTTCGCGTTCCCTGGAACCCGCTCATGCCCTGGAACACCACATCCATGAGAATCACGTCGGGCTGCGTCTCGCGTGCCACGTCCAGGCTGTCGCTGGCGGAGTCGGACACCGACACCTCGTGGCCCTCCTCTTCCAGCGCCGACCGCATCGCATGGATGTCGGTGGGCGAGTCGTCAACAATCAATACATGCGCCATACGGCGGGCTCCCTCGGTGCCATGGGGTATCAGATCAAGGCCTCGATGGCCTCGAACAGTTCGTCGCGGGTGAAGGGTTTGGTGAGGTAGCGGTCGGAGCCGACGATACGGCCGCGTGCCCGATCGAACAGGCCGTCCTTGCTGGTCAGCATCACTACAGGGGTGTCGCGAAAGCGCGGATTGTTCTTGATCAGGGCGCAGGCCTGGTAGCCGTCCAGCCGCGGCATCATCACGTCGACGAAGATTACCTGGGGCTGGTGGTCGGCAATCTTTGCCAGGGCCTCGAAGCCGTCCACCGCGGTAATCACCTCACATCCGCGCCGGGACAATAGCGTCTCGGCGGTCCGGCGGATGGTCTTGCTGTCGTCGATGACCATGACCTTGATCCCGGCCATGTCCCTGGTTGCCCCCTGCACTGCTACCACCGGTCGCTACCTCGTATGGACACCGGACTTCCAGGCACCGTCGCGCGACACCCGAACACGCATGAATTAGTAGCACATTCCCGGACCGGGGGCCTAGCAACCCGGCCCGCCCGATGCTGGCCGCATGGCGCACGGGGTGGTTGCGCTACCATGACGGCCGATAACCGGAACTGCCGTTATCGGTGGCGATAACGGCCGGCGCGAGGGACAGGACAATGACGTTGCGACTGGGTGTGGTGATGGACCCGATCGACTCGATCACCCCGTACAAGGACACCACACTGGCGCTGCTGCTGGAGGCGCAGTCCCGTGGCTGGCCGATCCACTACATGACGCTGGCGGATCTGTTCATTCAGGAGGGTGTGGCCTACGGCCACGGGCACGCCCTGACCGTACGTGATGACAATCACGACTGGCACCATCTGGGCGAGGCAACCACCCTGCCGCTGGGCGAGCTCGACGCCATCCTGATGCGCAAGGACCCGCCCTTCGACACCGAATACGTCTACGCCACCTATATTCTCGAGCGGGCGCAGGCCGCCGGCTGCCTGATCGTGAACCGGCCCTCGGCCCTGCGCGATGTCAACGAGAAGATGGCGATCACCGCCTTCCCGGAGCTATGCGCGCCGACCATCGTCACGCGATCGGCCGCCGCCGTGCGCCAGTTCCTGGAGGCGCAGGGGGAGATCGTGCTCAAACCGCTGGACGGCATGGGCGGTTCGCGCATCTTCCGGGTCGGGCGCGGTGACCCCAATCTGAGCGTGATTCTCGAGGTACTCACCGAACATGGCACCCGCTTCGCCATGGCCCAGGCCTACCTGCCCGCGATCAGTGCCGGCGACAAGCGCATTCTGGTGATCGACGGCGAACCAGTCCCCTACAGCCTGGCCCGCATTCCCGCCGCCGGGGAATCCCGCGGCAACCTCGCCGCCGGCGGGCGCGGTGAAGGCATGCCCCTGACCGACGGGGAACGCGCGATCTGCGCCGCGGTGGCGCCAATGCTGCGCGAGCGGGGCCTGCTGTTCGCCGGTCTCGACGTGATCGGCGACCGGCTCACCGAAATCAACGTCACCAGCCCCACCTGCATGCGTGAACTGCAGGGCCTCTATAACATCAATATTGCCGGGCAATTGCTGGATGCGGTGGCCGACCGCATCACCTGACGTCCCCGCCCGCGCGCGCTCGGGCCTGCTGTCAGCGCTGGGCCTCGCCGTGATGGTGCACGGGCTGATCCTGTTCGCGGTCGGCCTGCCGGAACCGGATCGGCGCACCCGGACGTTGACGGTAACCCTGAGCGTTGCCCCCACCACCGCGGCATTACCCGCCGACACCCGCGCCGAAACCGACCAGAGCGGGCGTGACCGGCAATCCCGTCAGCCCGCGGCACAGTCGGCCGGTCATGACCGGGGCGACCGCGAGGGATCGGACCGCACGGCCGGCCGCGAACGGGAACGCGCCACCCCGGTGCTGACGCGCTCCGTATCCGGCGCCGGCAACGCCGCGACCGCCGGCCAGCTGCAGCAGGGCGGCACCGCCCGCGCCGGCCGGAACGAACCGAGCCGATCGCCGGACCCGCAGGTGCGTACCGCCCGGGCGGACGCCCGCGCCAGCTACCTCGCGACATGGAAGCAGCGCATCGAGGCCCGCGGCAGCGCCCGTTTTCCGCCTGAGGCGCGCCGCCGCCGGGACGCCGCGCTAACCATGGAGGTCTGGCTGGCGCCCGACGGCCGGTTGCGCGACGCACGCATCCGGCAGAGCTCCGGAGATTCGGCCCTGGACGCCGCGGCACTGCAGATACTGGAGGCCGCCGCCCCGTTCGAACCACCCCCCGCCGCCACTGCCGGTCAGCAACAGGAAGGTCTGCGCTTCGCCTACGTCTGGCGGTTTCTCGCCCCGGCGGACGCCGAATGACCGCCCTCGCTGTTGCGGTGAGGCTCGCCGGTTACCGATAATGCCGGCATGAGCAGCAGCTACCTCAACAGTCAGTTCTTGGTGGCCATGCCCAACGTGGTCGGGGGTGACTTCGATCACACCGTGACCTTCCTGTGCGAGCACAACGACGACGGCGCCATGGGCCTGGTCATCAACCGCCCGACCGATCTGGACCTGGGCGACATGCTCGGCCACATGGGCATCGATCACGAGGGCCTGACCGACCCCGGTCCGGTCTTCTGGGGTGGCCCGGTCCAGCCGGAGCGCGGGTTCGTGCTGCACCCGCCGGGCGGCGACTGGGAAGCCACGCTCACCATCGACAACGTGATTTCCGTGACCACCTCCAAGGACATCCTGGAGGCCATCGGGCAGGGACGGGGCCCGGACGAATATCTGGTCACGGTGGGTTATGCCGGCTGGGGCGGCGGCCAGCTGGAGCAGGAAATCCTGCATAACAGCTGGCTCAACACACCGGCCGACACCGCCATTATCTTCGGCACCCCGGCCACCGACCGCTGGTCGGCCGCCGCGCGCCTGCTCGGGGTGGACCCGGCGCTTTTGTCGGGCCATTCCGGGCATGCCTGAGGGTAGCGGCGATGTGGTCCTCGGTTTTGATTTCGGCACCCGTCGCATCGGCGTGGCCGTCGGTAGTTCGTTTTCCGGTCAGGCCCAGGCGCTGACCACCCTGCACCATCAGGACGGCCCGGACTGGCAGGCGATCACGCGGCTGGTAGCCGAATGGCGGCCGAACGCACTGGTGGTGGGCCTGCCGCTGATGGAAGACGGCCGCGAACAACCAATTACCGGTCACGCCCGCGACTTCATGGCGTCGCTGGGCAAGCATTTCGACCTGCCGGTTCACGCCACCGACGAACGTTTTTCCTCCACCGAGGCCGAGGCCCGGCTGCGTACCGCGAGGTCCACCGGCGCCCGCCGCAGGCGGCTGCGCAAGGGGGATTCCGACGCCATGGCGGCACAGGTGATTCTGGAAACCTGGCTGGCCGATAACACTGCATGAGCGTTGCCGATCCCCAGGTCACCGAGGGCATCGACCGGCTATGCCGGGCGATCTCGACCGACCTGCCCGCACCGCCGGTGCTGGTGGGCATTCACACCGGCGGGGTCTGGCTGGCGCAGGCCCTGCGTGACCGGCTGTGGCCGCAGGCGCCGCTGTCGCGGCTCAACATCAGCTTTCACCGCGATGACTTCGCGCGTATCGGCCTGCACCCCCAGGTCGGCGCATCAGATATGAAAGAGGATGTCGAGGGGCGCACCCTGCTGCTGGTGGACGACGTGCTGCACACGGGCCGCACCGTGCGCGCGGCGATGAACGAACTTTTCGACTTCGGCCGGCCGGCCGCCATCCGGCTGGCGGTACTGGTCGACCGCGGCGGCCGCGAACTGCCCGTAGCCGCCGATTACGTCGGAATGGAACGCGATGTGCCCGGCGAGCAGCAGATCAAGCTGGAAGGGCCGGATCCATTGACTCTGGTTCTGCGATGACCACCCCGACGGCACCCCAGATGGATGCACAGGGCCGCTTGCGACACCTGCTGACGGTAGACGGCCTGCCCGCGGAGCTGATCCGGGAGATTCTCGACCGCACCGCCACGTTCCTGCCCGATCCCGGCGCGCCGCCCCGCAAGGTGCCGCTGCTGCGCGGCGCTACCGTGGTCAACCTGTTCTTCGAACCCTCCACGCGCACCCGAACCACGTTCGAACTGGCAGCCAAGCGGCTGTCGGCGGACGTGCTCACCCTGCAGATGGAACATTCATCCAAGACCAAGGGCGAGCACGATCTGGACACCCTGTTCACCATGCAGGCCATGGGCGCCAACATTTTCGTGATCCGCCATCCGGACAATGGCGCCGCCGCCTATTTCGCCGACAATGCCGCGCCCGATGTCGCCGTGCTCAACGCCGGGGACGGCAGCCATGCCCATCCCACCCAGGCGCTGCTGGACATGTTCACCATCCGCCGTCACAAACCGGATTTCACCGGGCTGCGGGTGGCCATCGTCGGCGACATCCGCCACTCGCGCGTGGCGCACTCCGACATTGCAGCCCTGCGCACCCTGGGGGTCACCGACATTCGCGTGGTGGCCCCGGCACCGCTGCTGCCCGATAACGCCGCCACGCTCGGCGTACAGCCCTGCGCCACACTGGCCGACGGGCTCGACGATGCCGACGTGGTCATCGCCCTGCGCATTCAGCACGAACGCATGCAGCAGGCGCTCGATATTTCCCCCGCCGATTACCGGCGCGACTTCGGCCTGACCGCAGATAACCTGACCGGCCTGAAGCCCGATGCCCTGATCCTGCACCCGGGCCCGATCAACCGCGGGGTGGAGATCGACCCGGACATCGCCTACGGCCCACAGTCCGTGGTGCTGGAACAGGTCCGCAATGGCATCGCCGTGCGCATGGCGGTGATGGCGATGATTGTCGGGGCCCGTTCCGGCACCTGAGCCGCTCCGACGGTCGCCTCTTTCGCCGCATACCGCGGTCAAGGCAATATGAACACGGGCCGGAGACGGAGAACGCCATGAAACCGCTTCTGACTTCCCTGGCCGGCATCGCGATTGCCGGTACCACCACGCTTGCCGCGGCGAAGGATCCGATCTTCCGGGAAGCCAACGACCGCCGGTCATCCGTCGCGGATGTCGAACGCACCGAGCGCGGCCGACGATCCGACGGCGTTGTCGGCGAACAGACGCAGCGTCAGGAACGCCGGGTCAACGACCGACTCAACCGCGAGACCGACGGGGCCGTGGACGGCCTGCTCGACGGTCTCTTCGATTAATCGGGCCGCGGCCCGACCTACCCTGGGAGGCACCATGCCCCGATTCAGCGCCCTGATTCTGCTCGCCTTCTCCTCGGTCGCGGCCGCCGGCGGCACGGCAACGATCGAAGTCACCGGCGACAACGCCGCCGGTGGCAACGTGACAATGCACTGGCAGGACGCGGAAAACGTCCGTATCGATCCGCCGAACCAGCCGGCCTACATGCTGTTGCGCGGCGGCAAGGCCTACACCGTGATGTCCACCGGCGGCCGGACCATGGTGATGGACCTGGCGTCGATTTCGAACATGCCGGGCGGCGGCCCCGGCGGCATGGGCAGCCCCGACATCGGTGGCACCTCGGCCATCAGCCGGGCCACGGCGGTCAGCGACATCGATGCCACCGGCCAGCGCGAGACCGTGGCCGGCATCGAAGGCGAGATTTACACCGTCACCTGGACCGACGCCGACGGCAGCAGCCATAGCGGCGAGGCCGTGCTCAGCGACGATGCCACGGTGGTGGAAATGAGCCAGGCCTTCGGCGGCTTTATCGAGGCCATGGCCGCAATCGGCAACAACAAGCGGGCCGGCGATGCCATCAACGAGAAGCTCGCCGCGGAGGGCCTGGGTGTCCTGCGTTTCGAGAATCAGTTCCGGCTGGCCGAGATTTCCGATGAAACGCCATCCGCGGACACGTTCGAACTGCCCGCCAAACCCATGAACCTCCAGGACATGATGAAGGGCATGCAGCCCTCGCAGTGAGCGCCCCTCACGGCCCGGAGCGCCATCGACGCGGGCTGGCGCCGGCGCTGTTACTGGGCCAGCTGTTGCTCGTGGGCTGGGCGCCACCGTCCCCGGCGGACAGCCTGGACACGCAGCGGGCGGAACCCGTCGCCGCGGCAACCCCGACGCCCTGGTGGCGGCGCCCGGTCTGGTCGGCGAAAGTCGGCCTCGAGGCCCGCTATTTCCCGGATGAATCGGCCGACGACCGTCAGTTCGACGGGGCCAACCTGTCAGCTTCGCTCAACCCGTCGATGGTGCTCGACTGGGACGAGCGCGACCAGCGCATTAGCGTGGAACTGTTCGGACGGGTCGACCAGCATGACTCGGCCCGCACCCACGCCGATGTCCGCGAAGCCCTGTATCGCTATACCGCACGCAGCCACGAGTGGCGGATCGGCTGGGGCCGGGTGTTCTGGGGCGCGACGGAATCGGCCAACATCGTAGATATCGTCAATCAGCGGGACTTCGTGGAGGATCCGGGCGGTAGCGCCCGCCTGGGACAGCCGATGGTCAACCTGAGCCTGTTCCTCGGGGCCGGGACACTCGATTTCTACCTGTTGCCGGGATTTCGCGAGCGCACGTTTCCGGACACCGACGGCCGCCCGCGGCCGCTGCTGCCGATCGACGACGATGCCGCCCGCTTCGAAAGCAGCGCCGGCGACGATCACGTGGACCTGGCGCTGCGCTACCGGCGCAATCTTCGCGGCTGGGATGTCGGCGTCTCCTATTTCCGCGGCACCGCGCGCGATCCCCGTTTCGACATCGGCTTCGATGACTGCACCGCCGAGGTCGCGCTGCTGCCGACCACCGGCGGCTTGCTGCCACCGCTGACGGTGGATTGCGCGCAGGCCGACATTCCCGCGCCACCGGCCGATGATCTGCTACTCGGGGAGGTGGCGGTTACCGTGGACAACCCCGTTTTCGTGCCGGTCTACGATCAGATCGACCGCGTCGGCGTGGATATCCAGGGCCAGCGCGGCCGCACGCTGTGGAAACTGGAAGCCATCCACGAGTGGTCCCGGGCCGGGGATTTTCACGCGCTGGTTGGCGGGCTCGAGTACAGCTTCTACGACCTCGGCGGTTCCGGCATGGACCTGGGCATGATCGCCGAATACCTGTACGACAGCCGCGGCCGGATCGACTCCGACCTCGCCCGCGCAGCCGCGGCGCTGGGCCGGCGCGAACGTCTGGCATTCGCGGATATCGACCGGGCGCAGGCGTTTCGCGATTCACTCGGCACCCAGCGAGCCGCCCCCTTCAACAACGACATCTTCGTCGGCACCCGACTGTCGGTGAACGATCTGCCATCCACCACCCTGCTGGCCGGCGCGATCGTGGATGCGGAAAGCGGTGCCATGCTGGGCAGCCTGGAGGCCAGCCGCCGACTGGGCAGCCGGATGCGGCTATCGGCCACCATCCGGGTGTTCGCCAATCTGCCCGTCACCGACCCGGCCTTCGGGTTCCGGCGGGATGATTACCTTCAGGTTCGGTTGACGCGGTTCTTTTAAGCCTGACACCGATGATGGCGCGGCGCCTTGAAAGGCGCCCTACGGGTCTATCCGGGCGAACATCTAGACGATCGGCGGTTCATCCGCATCGCCGGCCGTTTCGGCGTCGGGGTCATGCGCGCTCTGGAAGGCCTCGACCCGATCGGCCACGGCGCGGGCACCCTGCACCCGGGCCACGTGGTAGAGCGCATCGCCGGCATGGGCCAGCGGCAGATTGGAGCGGCCGATGACGATGCCGGCGTGGTCGGCCTCGACCTCGACTTCCTGCTCGCCGAACGGGTCGGCGACCAGCGCCAGCGGCTGGCCCTTGGTGACCCGGGCGCCCAGATCCACCAGCGACCGCAGAATGCCAGACTCGGGGGCTCGGACCCAGTTGGAGTCCAGCGCAATCACCGGCGGCGCCGGCGGCTTGCGGCGGCCCCGGCGGGCGAGCATGCCCAGTTGCCGGAGCACGCCGGTGATCCCGCGCACGCCGGCGCGGATGCAGAACTCGTCGAAACGCAGCGCCTCGCCCGCCTCGTAGAGCAGCATCGGCACGCCCTGGCTGGCGGCATATTCACGCAGCGAACCTTCGCGCAGTCCGGCGTTGACCATCAGGGGACAGCCAAATGCCTCCGACAGCAGCCGGGTCTGGTCATCGTCCAGGTTGGCGCGGATCTGCGGCAGATTGGGGCGATGCACCGCACCGGTGTGCAGGTCGATGGCGTAATCAGCCTGGGCCAGGATTTCGGTGACGAACACATGCGCCAGCCGGGCGGCCACCGAGCCGTGTTCGGAACCGGGGAAGCAACGGTTGAGATCGCGCCGGTCCGGCAGATAGCGGGAATGCCGCAGGAAGCCGTGCACGTTGACGATGGGTACCGCGATCAGCGTGCCGGCCAGATTGCGCATCGCTGGCAACCGCAGCAGCCGGCGGATGATTTCCACGCCGTTGAGTTCGTCGCCGTGAATCGCCGCGGAGATGCACACCGTGGGCCCGGCCCGGCGGCCGCGGATCACGTGCACGGGCATGGTCAGGGTGGCGTGGGTGTAAAGATCCGCCACCGGCAGATCGATGGTGGTACGGGAGGCTGGCGGTACGCGGGTGCCGCCGATCACCACATCGGCGTCATTTCGAGCTGGTGTATTAGCCATTCAGGTTCGAGTTCTCAGTTTCGAGTTTCTAGTGGACGAGTCGGCGGTCTCCCTCTTGAAACTCGACACTTGGAACTTCGTCGGCCAAAGCGCCGCACTAGCCCCCACCACGCGTCCGCGTCTTGCCCAGGCGCGCATTCTTCTCGATAAAGCTGATGATCTGGCCGGCCACGTCCTTGCCGGTGGCGGCCTCGATACCTTCCAGCCCGGGGGAGGAATTCACTTCCATCACCACCGGCCCGTGGTTGGAACGCAGCAGATCCACGCCCGACACATTCAGGCCCATGATGCGCGCCGCCCGCACAGCGGTGGAGCGCTCTTCAGGCGTGATGCGAATGGGCGTGGCCACGCCGCCACGGTGGATATTGGAGCGGAACTCGCCGTCCTTGGCCTGGCGCTTCATGGCCGCCACGACCTTGTCGCCGATCACGAAACAGCGGATATCGGCGCCCCTGGCTTCCTTGATGAATTCCTGCAGCAGAAAGTGGGCATCCAGGCCGCGAAAGGCGTCGATCACCGATTCCGCCGCCTTGCGGGTCTCGGCCAGTACCACGCCCTTGCCCTGGGTGCCCTCGGTGAGCTTGATCACGAACGGCGGCCGGCCGACGAGGTCGAGCAGATCGTCGGTATCGTCCGGCGAGTGGGCAAAGCCGGTCACCGGCACGCCGATGCCCTTGCGGGACAACAGCTGCATCGAGCGCAGCTTGTCGCGGGAGCGGGAGATCGCCACCGACTCGTTGAGCGGATAGACACCGACCATTTCGAACTGGCGCAGGACCGCCGTGCCATAGAAGGTCACCGACGCACCGATACGCGGGATGATGGCGTCGCCACCCTCCAGCTTACGCCCCTTGTAATGGATTTCCGGGGCATGCGGGACGATGTTCATGTAGCAACGCAGCGGGTCGATCACGAACACCTCATGATCGCGCGCTTCACAGGCCTCCACCAGACGCCGGGTGGAATAGAGCCGACGATTTCGCGACAGAATCGTGATTTGCATGCCGATTACCGGTTACCAGTCAGAAACGAGGCGTTGGGATCAACGGTCAGGTGCCGCATCGCCGTCCGTCCCAACAGCATACGAAAAAGCATCGTGTCACGCGCGGTGAGCGTCAGTTCGATCGGCCAGGTCCGTTCCGCGACCGTGATTGGCGTGACGATGACCAGCCGCCATTCGCGATGCCCGCCGGAGTCGGCCACCCGCCGCTCGTCCACCACTTCCGCGTCGCACCAGGTTTCCGTGCGATCATCGCGCTGCAGCGGGTGAACACCGAAACGAACGCGCCGGCCGCCCCGATCGGGATAGGGCGCCACCGAGAACGCATGCAGGGCGGACGTGCGCGCGCCGGTATCGACCTTCGCCTTGATCGTCTCGATACCCAGTTCCGGCAGCGCGACCCATTCGCGCCAACCGACGACACAGCGCTCGGGCGCGCGAATGCGTGACTCCGTCATGATCCAAAGGCGCGAGAGGCTAACACAGGCGCGCAAGCCGCCGGCTCAACCGGCATCGAAGGCAATCCGGTTCTCCAGGTTGTCCCGGGAATCGGCATGGTCCAGCGCCACCTCCCGATCGATGCGGCCGCTCTGGTACAGCTCGAACAACGAATCGTCGAAGGTCCGCATGCCCTTGCCCTGGGCGGTGTCGGTCATGGCCTCGCGCACCGCGTCGATCCGGCCCTTAAGGATCAGGTCCGCCACGTAGGGGGTGTTGACCAGAATCTCCATCGCCGCGATCCGCTTGCCGTCACGCCCGCGTACCAGGCGCTGCGACACGATGGCCCGCAGGTTAAGTGACAGGTCCATGAACAGCTGCTCGCGCTGCTCTTCGGCGAACAGGCTGATCAGACGCTGCAGCGTCTGATAGGCATTGTTGGCATGCAAGGTGGACAGCGCCAGATGGCCGGTGCCGGCCAGCTGGATGCAGGCTTCGACGGTATCGCGGTCGCGAACCTCGCCGATCAGCACGACGTCCGGCGCCTCGCGCATGGCCGAACGCAGGGCGTTGGCGTAGGAGCGGGTATCTGGCCCGATCTCGCGCTGATTGACGATCGCCTTGCGGTGCGGATGGTGGAATTCCACGGGATCCTCGATGGTGAGGATGTGACCTGACCGGTTGGCATTGCGATGGTTGATCATGGCCGCCAGCGTGGTCGACTTGCCCGATCCAGTAGCCCCCACGCACAGCACCAGGCCGCGGCGCATCATGGCCAGGTCAGCCAGAATGGGTGGCATATCCAGTTCGGACAGTTCTGGTACCTTGCCCACATTTCGCAGCACCATGGCCACCGAACCGCGCTGGCGGAACACGTTGACCCGGAAGCGCCCGACGTTGCGATAGCGGATGGCGAAATCCACCTCCCGCAGTGACCGGAACAGCGCCTGCTGCTCGGGGGTCATGATGGCGTTGGCAAACGCCTCGATACGCTCCGGGGCCAGTGCCTGTCCGGCACCGCCGGTGACCGGATGCGTCTGCCCCTCGATGCGCAGCATGATCGGCGCATTGCTGGTGAAGTAGATGTCCGAGGCCCCGCGATCAATGGCCAGGGCCAGATACGGGGCGATATCGTCGGTCGGACGACCGGCGGCCTGCTGCGATTCCGAAGTCATGTCTGCCTCTAGCGCCGGAACAGCCCTGTCTGCTCGGGTTCGTCCTCGGCCACGCTCATGTTGTTGACGGCTTCATCCGCGGACAGATCCTCACGACCGCGGGTGCTGTTGAGCTTGATGTTCAGGCGCAGTTCGTTCTGGGAATCGGCGTTGCGCAGCGCCTCGGCATAACTGATCACGCCGCTTTCGAACAGGTCGAACAGGAACTGGTCGAAGGTGATCATGCCCTGCTCGGTAGACCGGTGCATGATCTCCTTGATCTCGTTGACTTCGCCCTTGAAGATCAGATCGGCGATCAGCGGCGTGTTGAGCATGATCTCCATTGCCGCGATCCGGCCGCCGTTCTCCCGTCGGACCAGCCGTTGCGAAACGATCGACCGCAGGTTCAGCGACAGGTCCATGAGCACCTGCTCGCGCTTTTCCTCCGGGAAGAAGTTGATGATGCGGTCGAGCGCCTGATTGGCGCTGTTGGCGTGCAGGGTCGAAAGCACCAGATGCCCGGTCTCGGCGAACTGGATGGCGTATTCCATGGTCTCGCGGGTACGGATTTCGCCAATCAGGATCACGTCCGGCGCCTGGCGCAGGGTGTTCTTCAGCGCGTTGTCCCAGTTGTCGGTATCCACGCCTACTTCGCGCTGGGTGACCAGGCAGCGGCCGTGCGGGTGCACGTACTCGATCGGGTCCTCGATGCTGATGATGTGACCGGCGCTGTTGGCATTGCGGTGGCCGATCATCGCGGCCAGCGACGTGGATTTGCCCGAGCCGGTGGCGCCCACGAACAGGGCGAGGCCCCGCTTGGACATCACGACATCCTTGAGCGTCGCCGGCAGGTCGAGTTCCTCGAAGGTTGGAATTTCGGTATTGATGGTGCGCAGCACCGCCCCGACCCGGCCCTGCTGCACGAAGGCCGAGACACGGAAGCGCCCGACCTTGGGGCTAATCGCGAACTGGCATTCCTTGGTGGCGTCGAATTCCTTGGCCTGACGATCATTCATGATCGCCCGCACCACCAGCGCCGCATTCTCGTGCGACAACGGCTGGCCCATCACCGGCGTAAGTTCGCCATCCACCTTGATCGCCGGCGGAAACCCGGCGGTGAGAAACAGATCGGAGCCCCCGCGGCTGCTCAGCAGCCGCAGCAGTTCCATGACCATCTTGAGTGCCTGTTCGCGATCCATTATCAGGACCTCCTAACTAGAACTGGTCCTTGTTCTGGGCCCGCCGACGCGCCTCCTCGCGCGTCACCTCGCCCTTGCGCACCAGATCCAGCAGGCACTGATCCAGCGTCTGCATGCCCTGCCCCTGCCCGGTCTGGATGGACGAATACATCTGCGCCACCTTGTTTTCCCGGATCAGGTTCCGGATGGCCGGTGTGCCGAGCATGATCTCGTGGGCGGCCACCCGTCCACCGCCGCGCTTCTTGAGCAGGCTCTGGGAAATCACCGCCCGCAGCGATTCGGACAGCATGGCCCGGATCATGTCCTTCTCCGCCGCGGGAAACACATCGATGATGCGGTCCACGGTCTTGGCCGCCGAACTGGTGTGCAGGGTGCCGAGCACCAGATGACCGGTCTCGGCGGCGGTCAGTGCCAGGCGGATGGTCTCGAGATCCCGCAGCTCGCCCACCAGGATGCAGTCCGGATCCTCGCGCAGGGCGGATCGCAGCGCTTCGTTGAACCCCAGCGTGTCGCGGTGCACTTCGCGCTGGTTGATCAGGCACTTTTTGGACTCGTGCACGAACTCGATCGGGTCTTCCACGGTGAGAATATGCGCCAGCTCGTTCTCGTTCTTGTGGTTGACCATGGCCGCCAGCGTGGTCGACTTGCCCGAGCCCGTCGGCCCGGTCACCAGCACGATGCCGCGCGGGAAGTCGGCAATGTCCTGGAATATCTTGGGCGCCCGCAGATCCTCGAGGGTGAGAACCTCCGAGGGGATGGTCCGGAATACCGCGCCGGCACCGCGGTTCTGGTTGAATGCGTTGACACGGAAGCGCGCCAGGCCCGGAATCTCGAACGAGAAATCGGTTTCCAGGAACTCCTCGAACGCCTTGCGCTGCTTATCGTTCATGATGTCGTAGACGAGATCGAACACTTCCTTGTGTTCCATCGCCGGCAGATTGATCCGGCGCATGTCGCCGTCGACACGAATCATCGGCGGCAGACCCGCCGACAGGTGCAGGTCCGACGCGTTCTGCTTGACCGAAAACGCCAGTAGCTGGGAAATATCCATGCGGTTTGTCGCTAAACCCTTATAATTCCGTGGATTTTGATCGCTAACCTAGCCGGTAAAGTCCGACGCGGCAATATGCAGAAACTTATACAACGCCTCGGCGCCGTCCGGGCCGCCATCGATGACGCCGCCCGGCATGCGCAGCGCGACCCCGCGGCCATTCGTCTGGTGGCGGTCAGCAAGACCCGCACCGCCGACGAGATTGCCGCGGCGGCCGACGCCGGCCAGCGCGACTTCGGCGAGAACTACCTGCAGGAAGCCCTGCCCAAGATCGAGGCACTGCGCGACCGCCTCCTCGTCTGGCACTTTATCGGCCCGATCCAGTCGAACAAGACCCGTGACATTGCCACCCGTTTCGACTGGGTGCATTCGGTGTCGCGGCTAAAGATCGCACGGCGGCTGTCCGCCCAGCGGCCCGACGACGCCCCGCCGCTCAACGTCTGCCTGCAGGTGAACATCGACGGTGAGGACAGCAAGGCGGGAGTTGCACCGGAAGAAACCCTCGAGCTGGCTCGCGAAATCGCTGCCCTACCCCGCCTGACGCTGCGCGGCCTGATGGCGATTCCGGCCCCCGCCGAGAATGCCGCCCGACAGACGGCACCATTCGCCGCGCTGCGCCGGCTGGCCGAGGATTGTCGTGAGCACGGCCTCGCGGTGGACACGTTGTCGATGGGGATGTCCGGCGATCTGGACGCCGCGGTGACCGAAGGCAGTACCATGGTGCGCGTGGGCACTGCGATCTTCGGACCGCGACCGGGCAAGACAGAGGAAACGCACTGATGAATCAGGACGCACTCAAACGACAGGCGGCGGAAACCGCTTACCAGCACGTCCGCGAGGGCGAATGGCTGGGCGTGGGCACCGGTTCCACCGTCAACCACTTCATCGATGTATTGGCGGAACGCCAGCCGTCGCTACAGGGTTGCGTGTCCAGTTCGGATGCCACCACCCAGCGGCTCAAAGCGGCCGGTTTCGAGGTGGTCGAACTCAATGCCGCTGGCGATCTGCCCCTGTATGTCGACGGCGCTGACGAGGCCAACGGGCATCTGGAACTGATCAAGGGCGGCGGTGGCGCCCTGACGCGGGAAAAGATCATTGCCGGCGCCAGCCGCCACTTCGTCTGTATGGTGGACGAGTCCAAGCAGGTGGAACTGCTGGGGCGTTTTCCGCTGCCGGTGGAGGTCATCCCGATGGCCCGCAGCTTCGTGGCCCGCCAACTGGTGAAGATGGGCGGCGAGCCGGAGCTGCGCGAGAATTGCACCACCGATAACGGTAACCCGATTCTGGACGTTCACAACCTCGAGATTCTCAACCCGATCGAGATGGAGGACCGCATCAACGCCATCCCAGGCGTTGTGACCGCAGGATTGTTCGCCAGGCGCCCGGCGGATACCCTGATCGTGGCCGCTGCAGGCGGCGTGGAGACGCGAACCCGATGAACAATATTCCCGATCCGGAAATCAACCTGCCGCCCGAACAGGACCGGGGTGAAGTCGTGCTGGCCGCTGGCTGCTTCTGGTGCGTCGAAGCCGTGTTCCAGGCCATGGCCGGGATCGAGGACGTCACCTCGGGCTATGCCGGGGGCGACGCCGAGACCGCCAACTACCAGGCCGTCTGTACCGGCCGCACCGGCCATGCCGAAGTCATCCGCGTGCGCTACGACCCGGCAGTAGTCAGTTTCGGCACCCTGCTGAAGGTATTCTTCGCCGTGGCCCACGATCCCACTCAGCTGAACCGTCAGGGCAACGACCTCGGCCCGCAGTACCGCTCTGCCGTATTCGTTGCCGATGATGAGCAGAGGCGGGTGGCGCAGGCCTACATCGAACAACTGGACCGGAGCGGCGTGTTCGGCGCCCCCATCGCCACCAAGCTGGAGCCACTCAAGGCTTTCCACGAGGCCGAGGCCTACCACCAGGATTTCGCGATCAACAATCCCAGCCAACCCTATGTCTGCATGGTGGCCCAGCCCAAGCTGGACAAGCTGGCGCGCCAGTTTCCGGGGCACCTCGCCGAGGATTGATCAGCCCGCGGCGGGCAGGCGCAGCCGGGCCGACAAGCCGCCCGCTGACGAGGACCCGAGCGCCAGTGATCCGCCGTACAGGTCGGTCAGCTCCAGCACGATCGACAGCCCAAGGCCCGAGCCCGGCATGGACTCGTCCAGCCGCCGCCCCCGATGCAGGACGTTGTCCCGCGCCTCGACCGCCAACCCGGGCCCGTCATCCTCGATCACGATTTCCAGTTGTTCGCCCTGGCCGTGGGCGGTCACGGTCACCTGCCGCGATGCCCATTTGCAGGCATTTTCCATCAGATTCCCCAGCATCTGCTCCAGATCCTGAGCCTCCCCCCGGAACGCCAGTTCCGGCATCGGCGACACCTCAATCCGTTGCTCGTGAAACAACCGTGACAGGGTTCGTTGCAGACGCGCCAGCACCGGCGACAGCAGGGTCCGGGCGTCGGGACGATTGACGGCAGCAATGCGAGCGTGGGCCAGGTGCCAGTCGATGTCACGCTGCATCTCGTCGGTGACCTGCTGCAGGCGCTCGGCCAGTGCCGTCTGACCATGCCGACGCTGCTGGTGTGCCTCGTTGCCCAGCACCGACAACGGCGTCTTCAACGCATGCGCGAGGTTGCCGGCCCGGCTGCGGGCCCGCTCTATCAGCGTCTGGTTGTCGCGCAGCACCGCGTTCATGTCGGCCACCAGCGGCGCCACCTCGCTGGGGTACTCGCCGGCAAGCACTTTCGTGTCCGCCCGACGGATGGCGATCAGTTCGTCGCGCAGCCGGCGCAGTGGCCGAAGCCCCAGACGGACCTGCAGCACCGCCGCCAGCACCAGACCGAGCGCCAATGCCCCGAAGCCCGCGGTCAGGACCAGCCCGAATCGCTGCATGGAGGCTTCGACATCATTCAGGTCGCTGGCAACAGTCAGACGTACGGTGCCCTCGAGCCGCGGCAGGGTCACCTGCCGCGTGAGAGCCAGCAACGACTGGCCGCGGGGACCGGAAAGATAGGCCGGCCGGGCGTGGGCACCAACCGACGCGTGTGACGGCAGTGCCTGATCCCATAAGGATCGGGACCGGGCCACCACGGCGTCATCGCGCGCCACCTGCCAGTAGTGGCCGGAAAACACCCGTTGGTAAAGCGGGTCGCTGAGCTCCCGCTCGATCGCGAGGCCCCCGTCGGGCCGCGCTGCCGACGCCGCAAGCAACTGGTCGAGATCGGCACTCAATCGCTGGCGCAGCTGGGCTTCCATCTGACCGCGGGCGGTGTAGAGCAACAGCAGCTCGGTCAGTGCCAGCGCCAGCAACCCCCAGATGGCGGCTCCGAGCAGAAGCCTTCCCTGCAGCGATCGGGGCGTCAGGCGCACGACTCGCCGACGCGGTAACCCAGACCCCGCTCGGTGACAATGAATGCGTCGCCGAGCTTGGTGCGCAGCCGGCGGATGAATACTTCCACCGTATTGGAGTCGCGATCGTAATCCTGCGCGTAGATATGCTCGATCAGCTCGGTGCGCGATACCACCGCGCCCGCGTGATGCATCAAGTAGGACAGCACACGGTACTCATGACCGGTTAGTTTGACCGGGGCGCCGTCAAGGCTGACCCGTGCGGTTCGCGTATCCAGACTCACACCGCCAATCTCGAGCACGGCGCTGGCGGCGCCACTGGCGCGGCGCAGAAGCGCCCGCAGTCGCGCCAGCAGTTCCTCCATCCGGAACGGTTTGGCCAGATAATCGTCGGCGCCGGCGTCCATGCCCTCCACTTTTTCATGCCAGGCATCGCGGGCGGTGAGAATCAGCACCGGCGTGGCGACCCCCTCGGCCCGCCAGCGGCGCAACACGCTCAAGCCATCCAGCTGTGGTAGCCCAAGGTCGAGCACCACCGCATCGCATGCCTCGGTACTGCCGACGAAATGCGCCTGCTGACCGTCAGCCGCCGTATCCACCACGTAACCGGCTTCCTCTAGCGCGGCTTGCAACTGGTCGCGCAGTCGCGCCTCGTCCTCCACCACCAGAATCCGCATGGTCCTAGTCGGGCGTACCGGGCGGTACGCATTGCAGTGCCGCCAGGTCCCGCCCCTCGGCTTCGAGCAATACCAGGTTGCTGGCGTCGTATTCCAGCTCGGCGACGTCACCATGCGGCCCAACCAGCGTGATCTCGTAGGACCAGCGGTCGTCATCCTCCTCCAGCTCCACTTCCAGCATGTCACCGCGGCAGTCCGTCTCCACGCGCGCCAGAAGCTCGGTGAGGGGACGAATCTTGCCCGCTTCGAGTGCCGCGCGGGCTTCCCGCTGGTCGTCGGCAGCCGCCGGCATGCCGGCAAGCAGTACGCAAGTCAATGCAGGGATCAATCGCGTCATAGGCGCTTTATAGCACTCCCGGGGATTAACAGCGGATTAACAACCGGTTCATGGGCGGTTCAATGGCACGGCGTCAGGATGCCCGCTCTTTCCACCGATTGAGGTAACGACGATGCGACTGATCGATACGCTTTCCGCCGCCAGCCTGCTCGCCACCGCCGGGATGGCAATGGCCCAGACCGGTGACGCCGGCAACGACAAGAGCATGATCGAGGTGCTCCAGAGCCTGGAAGCCGAGGGTTATAGCGCATTCGAGGACATCGACCGTGAGCACAACCACTACGACGTGACCGCGACCGACGCCAACGGCGTCCGGGTTGAACTGGAGGTCGATCTGCAGAACGCCGAGGTGCTGCGCAGCGAACGCGAGGATTGATCGCGTAATACACGCCGACTCGACGCCGGGTGCCGGGGCAACTCAGTCGGAGTTGTCCCGGTTTTTTATTTACATTTCCATACTTTAACGAACCGCGGCGATAAACAGTTCGGCGCAAGCCGGCCCTGCGCATGAAACCAAAAAACCCGCCACGGGAGAGGGATTGTCGTACCTGCGGCGCGACCCTTCGGGCTCGTTACACTCGCGTCCCGATCGCCTTACGGCAATCGTGATCGAACCAATTTTCTATTTGTGGGGGTTCGAATGAGTCACCTATCCAAACCAAAGAACCCGCCACGAGGGCGGGTTCTTTGGTTTGGCTGGGGGAGAGGGATTCGAACCCCCACTGGCGGAGTCAGAGTCCGCAGTCCTACCGTTAGACGATCCCCCAGTTGATCGTCGCCGCGTTTAGCGCTTGCTGTACTGCGGCGCCTTGCGGGCCTTGCGCAGCCCGACCTTCTTGCGCTCGACCTTGCGGGCATCGCGCGTGACGTAGCCGGCGCTGCGCAGAACGCCGCGCATGCCTTCGTCGTACTGGATCAGCGCGCGGGCGAGGCCGTGACGAATGGCGCCGGCCTGGCCGTTCGGTCCACCACCTTCGACGGTGACATAGATATCGAAGCGCTCGGTGGAATCGGTCACTTCAAGCGCCTGCCGCACGATCATTCGCGAGGTCGGCCGCCCGAAGTAGTCGTCCAGCGACTTCTTGTTGACAGTGATCTCGCCCTTGCCGGGCCGGAGGAAAACACGGGCGGTAGCGGTCTTGCGCCGGCCCGTGCCGTAGCTCTGTTCGGTTGCCATCGATTAAATCTCCAACGCCTTGGGCTGCTGCGCGGTATGGGGGTGTTCACCACCCGGGTAGACCCGCAGCTTGCGGTACATGGCACGGCCCAGCGGATTCTTGGGCAGCATGCCCTTCACGGCCAGTTCGATCACGCGCTCGGGATGACGCTCGAGTTGATCTTCCAGCGTCGTCTCCTTGAGATGGCCGGGGTGGCCGCTGTGGCGGTAGTAGCGCTTCTGCTCGCGCTTCTTGCCGGTCACGTGCACCTTTTCTGCGTTGATCACCACGATGTGATCGCCGGTGTCCACGTGGGGCGTGTATTCAGGCTTGTGCTTGCCGCGCAGACGCGTGGCAATCTCGGTGGCCAGCCGGCCCAGCGTCTTGCCATCGGCATCAACCAGATACCAGTCGGCAGCAACCTCGCCGGGTTTCGCGGAATACGTCTTCATGTCGGTGTCTCGCAGATAGCGGAATGCGCCGGGGCCTGCCACCCCGAAAGGCGCGCGATATTACCCGAGGCGGTGGGACATTGCAATGAACGCCGCGGGATTCAGGGCTTGCGGCTGAGCAGTTCGTCGACCGGACGCCGCCGCATTTTCGGGGCCTCGTCCGGATAGCCGTACCAGAGTAACGCAATCACGTCCTCGACCGTGGGATCGATTTCCAGCAGGGCATGAAATTCGGGATCCCGGGTGACCTCGCCGGTGGTCCATTTGCTGGCCACGCCCTCGCACCAGAGCGACAACGTTAGGTTGTGCACGGCGCAGGCGCAGGCGGCATAGTCCTCGCGAGCGCGCAGCGCATCCGGGTCCAGCACCTGGGTCACCGCCAGCCAGCCGGGGATCGCGCCCCAGCGCTGGCGCTTGGCCTCGCCGGCGGCCCCACCGCGGGCCGCCGCCACTCGGCGGGCGTTGAGATCGACGATCTTCGTCGCCGTCTCGCGCCCGAGCAGGTGAAAGCGCCAGGGCTGGGTGAGCTTGTGGTTGGGTACCCAGCGGGCGACCTCGAGGGCCCGCATTACGACCTCGTCGGCCGGCCGTTCCGGCAGAAACCGGGCGATGGTGCGCCGTCCGCGCACCAGTGCCGCCAGTTGCGACTGATCAATCGGGGGCGGCTCGGGGCCGAGGCGGTCGTCGTCACTCATGGCGCCAGTGCGGTCTCGACCCGCAAAAGGATCAGGTCCGCCAGCTCGGCATGCATCGCCGCCCGCAGGTCCCGGCTCTCGGCATCCGCCGCCAGCCGCCGGCTGTCGTCGAAGCCCACGTCGCGCTGGGTGCTGACCTGCTGATCGCGCAGCAGGGTTTCCCCGTCCCGAACCAGGTCGAAGCTGGCCTCGCTGGTCAGCTCGAACGCATTGGCGCGACCATCCTGCGGGCTCACGGACAGCACCCGCCGGGTGTCATCGATACCGCGGATCACCAATCGTGCCGATGCCGGGCCGTCACCGTCGTCGGTTCGCTCGCGCAGCACGTCGATCAACGGCGGCGGCAGCACGCTATATGGCTGCTGGTACTCGACCCGCAGGTTCGCCAGTCCGGGGCCGGCGACGCTGCCGGCCATGTGGAAGCCGCAGGCCGGCAGCCACAGGCTAAACAGAAGGAGTGCGGCGGCGCGCACTAGACCACCAGATTGAGCAGCTTGCCGGGTACCACGATGCGCTTGCGCACCGCCTGATCGGCCAGATGACGGGCGACATTTGGCTCCTCGCGAGCCGCGGCCTCGATCGCGTCGTCGTCCAGATCCGCGGCCACGCGAATGCGGCCGCGCACCTTGCCGTTGATCTGCACCACGAGTTCCACTTCGTCCCGCGCCAGGGCTGCCGGATCATGGATCGGCCACTCGGCGTCCAGCAGGTCATCACTGTGGCCAAGGCCCTGCCAGAGAACCTCGGCCACGTGCGGCACGATCGGGGTGAGCATGCGAACAACGGCATCCAGAGCTTCCTGGCGCACGGCCCGGCCACCGGGCGAGTCATCGTCGAACCTCGCCAGGGCGTTGCACAGTTCCATCACCGCAGCGATGGCGGTATTGAAGGTGTAACGCCGGCCGATGTCATCGCCCACCTTGGCGATGGTTTCGTGCAGCTTGCGCCGCATCGTCATCTGCCCCCCGTCCAGAGCATCCGGATCCGCCAGCGGCGCCGGGCCGGTGGCGGCATGGTCGGCCACCAGCCGCCACAACCGCTTGAGGAAACGGAACGCGCCCTCGACGCCCGCATCCGACCATTCCAGCGACTGCTCCGGCGGCGCCGCGAACATCATGAACAGGCGCACGGTATCGGCGCCGTAGTGATCGATCATCGCCTGGGGATCAACCGTGTTGCCCTTGGACTTGGACATCTTGGCCCCGTCCTTGAGCACCATGCCCTGGGTCAGCAGCCGGGCGAAGGGTTCGTCCGGGGCCGACAGGCCCTCGTCGCGCAGCAGCTTCTGGAAGAAACGGGCGTAGAGCAGATGCAGGATGGCGTGCTCCACCCCGCCGATGTACTGATCCACCGGCAGCCAGTAGTTGGCCCGCTGGTCCAGCATGGCCGTGTCGTTGTCCGGGCCGGTGTAGCGGGCGAAATACCAGGAGGATTCCACGAACGTGTCGAAGGTATCGGTTTCGCGCCGCGCCGGCTGCCCGCAATCGGGACAGGCGACCTCGACGAAATCGGCCCGTCCGGGCAGCGGCGATCCGGCGCCCTCGGGCGTGACATCCTCCGGCAGCCGCACCGGCAGATCGGCTTCGGGTACCGGCACGGCGCCGCAGGCCTCGCAGTGGATCACCGGAATCGGGCAGCCCCAGTAGCGCTGGCGGGAGATGCCCCAGTCACGCAGGCGGTACTGAACACGGCGCCGGCCGCGGCCGTCCGCCGCTAGTCGGTCGGCGATCGCGGCGAAGGCCTCGTCGAAGCCCAAGCCGGTGAATTCGCCCGAATCGACCAGGCTGCCGTGTTCGGTAAAGGCTTCCTCGCTGACATCCGGCGCCACGCCTTCGGCGGTGGCAATCACCGGCTTGATCGGCAGGCCGTAGGCACGGGCGAAATCCCAGTCGCGCTGATCGTGCGCCGGCACCGACATGATCGCGCCGGTGCCGTATCCCATCAGCACGAAGTTGGCGACATAGACCGGTAGTGCCTCGCCCGACAGCGGGTGCACCGCCTCCAGGTCGAGCCGGAAACCGCGCTTGTCACGGGTTTCCAGGTCGGCCGCGGCCGTCCCACCGCTGCGGCACTCGCGGCAGAATGCCGCCAGTTCGGGATCGGCGGCCTCGCGTGCGATCACCAGCGGATGGTCGGCGGCCAGCGCCATGTAGGTGGCGCCCATCAGGGTGTCCGGACGCGTGGTGAAGACCGTGACCGGCGCCTCCTGTCCGCGGATCGCGAAGTCGATCTCCACGCCTTCCGAGCGGCCGATCCAGTTGGCCTGCATGGTGCGCACGGCATCCGGCCAGCCGTCCAGGCGGTCAAGATCGGCCAGTAGTTCGTCGGCGTAATCGGTGATCCGCAGGAACCACTGCGGGATCTCGCGCTGCTCGACCACCGCACCCGACCGCCAGCCGCGGCCTTCCACCACCTGTTCGTTCGCCAGCACGGTCTGGTCAACCGGGTCCCAGTTGACCACCGATTTGGCGCGGTAGACCAGCCCCTTCTTCAGCAGGCGGATGAACAGCCATTGCTCCCAGCGGTAGTAGTCCGGGTCGCACGTGGCGAGTTCGCGATTCCAGTCGTAGGCGAAGCCCAGCCGCTGAAGCTGGCCGCGCATGGTGTCGATGTTGGCACGCGTCCATTCGGCCGGCGGCACGCCGTTGGCGATGGCCGCGTTCTCGGCCGGCAGCCCGAACGCATCCCAGCCCATGGGCTGCAACACGTTGCGGCCGCACATGCGCTGATAGCGGCTGATGACGTCGCCGATGGTGTAGTTGCGCACATGCCCCATGTGGAGCTTGCCGCTGGGGTAGGGAAACATCGACAGGCAGTAGAATTTTTCGCGGCTGTCGTCCTCGACGGCGGCGAAACTCTGCTCACGCGTCCAGCGTTCCTGGACAACGGGCTCGATCTCCCGTGGCTTGTATTCGGATTCCATCCGGTGCTGCTGGCTTTCTGGTTGGCGGGACAAGGCGCGCAAGGATATCGCAGGGGCCGACGGACGGCCTAACCGGCACCAGGCGCGACCACGACGACGCGCGGAATCAGACCGCCTTCCCGCGCCAGCGGGAGGCCCCGACTCCGGCCACTACCAGCACCACCGCAAGCGACCAGGCGGGGGCGTTGCCATAGGTGACGATCGGCGTTGCGCCCTGACGGGGCGTCACCTCGGCCTCGAGCGTGGCCACCTCGAACTGCGGCGTGCGCTGACGCACCCGGCCGGTGGGGCCGATCACCGCGCTGATGCCGGTATTGGCCGCGCGCAACAGCGGGCGCCCGGCCTCCAGCGCGCGCATCCGCGCGATTTCCAGATGCTGATGCGGAGCGCTGGTATCGGCGAACCACGCATCGTTGGTGACATTCACCAGGATGCCCGCGGCCGGCAGGGCCCGGCGGATTTCCCGCGGAAAGGCATCCTCGAAACAGATGGAAATGCCCAGGCCGATGCCGTCCACCTTGATCAGCGGCTGGTCGACCGGCCCGTGGGTGAAGCTGTAGCGCATGTTCACCCCGTCGACCAGCGGCTTGATGAAGTCGGGTACCGGGAAATATTCGCCGAACGGCACCAGATGACGCTTGCGGTAGCGGCCCTGATCGATACCCATGGCCTCCACGACATTGAAGAACTGCTCCGCCACCCGGTCGTAGACCAGAAAACCAATCAGCTCGGTGCGACCGGTCTGTGCCGCCCGCTGGTCGATATCGTCCAGATAATCCTCCTGTAGAACCCGCAGGGAGGGGATCGCGGCCTCCGGCCAGATCACCAGCCGGACATCGACCTCGTCCGACAACTGCCGGTAGAGCCGCTTGGTGGGTTCCAGATTCTCCGGCCGCCATTTCTCGGCCTGATCGACATTGCCCTGCAGAATGGCCACCGACAGCGGTGTTCCGGCCGGCGTGGTCCAGGACAACGGGGCGGGCAGCGCCCAGAGCCCGATCGGGAGCATCACCACCAGCGCCGCGGCCAGCACCCGGTCGAACAACCCACCGGCGAACAGCAGCCAGAGGGTGCCGGCCGCCGCCACCAGCAACGCACCCAGGCCGTAGACGCCGACAATCGGCGCCAGCCCGCGCACCGGGGCATCGATCAGTGTGTAGCCCAGCGACAACCAGGGAAAGCCGGTGCCGACGGTGGCACGGGCCAGTTCCATCAGCAACCAGGCGGCCGGCACCGCGAGAAGCGCCCAAACCCACCGTGGAAGACCGCGCATCGCCACGGCCAGCCCGCCGATCACCGCGGGAAACAGCGCCAGCACCGCCACCAGCAGGGCCACCAGGAACACGCCCAGTGCCAGAGGGGCGCCACCATAAACATGCGTACTGACAATCACCCAGTAGATGCCGGTGGCGAAATACCCCACGCCGAACCACCAGCCGCGCCAGGCCCCGCGCCGGGGCGTCGGCGCCTGCCACCAGAGAGCGAGCAGGCCGATCAGCCCGAGAAGGGTGAGCCCATAATAACCGTAAGGCGCGAAGCCGACGGTTACCAGCACCCCCAGCAACGGGGGCAGCAGCACATCCTGAAACCAGGTCGCGAGCCGGAACCCGCCTCGCGTCACGCGTCGGCCTCGGGCAACACGGTCAGTGAAAACAGGTGGATGCGGCGCGAGTCGGCCCGTTGCACGTTGAACTGGAAGCGATCGATGACGACGGTCTCCCCGCGCCGCGGCATGTGGCCGAACTCGTGCATGACCAGGCCACCGATGGTGTCGAACTCCTCGTCCGAGAACTCGGTACCGAAGTAGTCGTTGAACACCTCCACCGGTGTGAGGCTGCGTACCAAGTAGCGATTGGCTTCCTGGCGCAGGATCGAGGCGCCCTCGGTCTGGTCGTACTCGTCGTCGATGTCGCCGACGATCTGTTCCAGCGCGTCTTCGATGGTGACCAGCCCCGCCACGCCGCCGTACTCGTCCACCACCACCGCCATGTGATTGCGCGAGGCACGGAATTCCTTGAGCAGCACGTTGACCCGCTTGGCCTCGGGCACGAACACCGCCGGCCGCAGCACGTCATCCAGGTCAAAGCCGCGCTCGGAACCATCCATGGCCACGCGCAGCATGTCCTTGGCCAGCAGAATGCCCACCACTTCGTCGCGGGATTCGCCGATCACCGGGAACCGCGAATGGCCCGACTCCAGCACCACGGGCAGGATGTGGGCCACTTCGGCATCACGCTCGACCACGACCATCTGGGACCGCGGGATCATGATGTCGCGGACCTGGATCTCGGACACGCTGAGAACCCCCTGCATCATCCACAGGGCATCGCTGTCGAGCAGATCGTTAGCCTGGGCCTCGCGCAGGACCTCGATCAGCTCCTCGCGGTCGCGCGGCGGTCCGGCCAGGCTCTGGCCCAGCTGGCGCAGCCAGCCGTTGCCGCGTTGATCGGGGGCGTCGGATTCCTGATTCATTGGCTCATCGTGTCGGTGTCGGCGGGTAGCGCGTAGGGATCGGCAATGCCCAGCTCTGCCAGCACCGCGCGTTCTTCGTTTTCCATGATGTCGGCGTCGGCATCCTCGACGTGATCGTACCCCAGAAGATGGAGCACCCCGTGGACGGTCAGATGCGCCCAGTGGTCGGCCGCGGTCTTGCCCTGTGCCCGGGCCTCGCGTGCCACCAGCGGTGCGCAGATGACCAGATCACCCAGCAGATGGCAATCGGGCAAGGCCGCGTCACAGGGGAAGGAAAGCACATTGGTGGGCCCACTGCGCCCTCGGTAGCGATGGTTGAGCGCCGCGCTTTCCGCCTCGTCCACCAGGCGCAGGCACAGCTCGGCCTGATCCCGCCGCCCGGCCAGCGCGGCCGCGGCGGCGCGGGATAAGTCCTCGTCGTCGGGCGCGGGCTCGGCAGATTCGCGCTGGATGTCCACCACCAAGGTCATGATTCGGCCGCGTCCTCGTGGCGCTGATAGGCCTCCACGATGCGCTGGACCAGCGGGTGGCGGATCACGTCCTGGCTGGTGAATCGGGTGATGCTGATCTCGCCGACGCCATCCAGCACCTCCAGCGCGTGGCGCAGACCCGATTTCTGGTGCCGCGGCAGATCGATCTGACTGGTATCGCCGTTGACCACTACCGTGGAGCCGTACCCGAAGCGGGTCAGGAACATCTTCATCTGCTCGACGGTGGTGTTCTGTGCCTCGTCGAGAATGATGAACGACTCGTTGAGCGTACGCCCGCGCATGTAGGCCAGCGGCGCGATCTCGATCACGTTGCGCTCGATCAGCCGCGCCACCCGCTCGAAGCCGAGCATTTCATAGAGCGCATCATAGAGCGGGCGCAGATAGGGGTCGATCTTCTGCGCCAGATCCCCGGGCAGAAAACCCAGCCGTTCGCCCGCCTCGACCGCCGGCCGCACCAGCAACAGCCGGCGCACGCGGTCGGCCTCCAGCGCTGCCACCGCGCTGGCCACCGCCAGATAGGTCTTGCCGGTACCGGCCGGGCCGACGCCGAAGTTCAGATCGAACTCGGCCAGGCTCTTGAGATAGCGCCGCTGGTTGGGGCCGCGGCCGCGGATCAGGCCGCGGCGCGTCTTGATCACGGGCTCATCGGCGGACGGGGCATCGGGGTCGTCGTCGTCCACGCTCACGTCGCGGGCCGCCGAGCGCACCCCGATGTGCACCCGTTCAGGGGTGACCGGCCCGCTGCGGGAGGCGTCGTACAGCTCACGGAGTACCGTGAACGCGGCGGACACGGCCGCGTCCGGGCCATGCAGCTGGAACCGGTTGCCCCGATTGTGAATCGCCACCCCGAGTCCCTGCTCGATCTGACGGAGGTTGGCATCCTCCGGGCCGCACAGGTGGGCGAGCCGCTCCGGCTCGGCCGGTTCGAGCAGAAGTGATTGGCTGGCGACGGCCAAGATTGCACCACGACTCCGCCGTCAGGCGGATATCGCCAGGGCCTCCTCGTGGTCTGCGAGACGGCCGCGCAGGGAATTGTTCAGGGCCTCGGTGACCACCACGTCGACCATGCGCCCGATCAGACCGGGATGGCCGTCGAAGTTGATCCAGCGGTTGGAGTCGGTGCGCCCGGCCAGCTGATTGCCGCCGCGCCGGGATGCCCGTTCCACCAGCACCCGCTGCCGGGTGCCCACCATCGCGCCCATGTAATCGGCATTGAAGGCGTCGATGCGCCGCTGCAGGCGCTGCAGGCGCTCGCGCTTTACCTCGCGCGGGGTGCCGTCGTCCAGGTCCGCGGCCGGCGTACCCGGGCGTTTGCTGTAGATGAAGGAGAAAGCCTGGTCGAAACCGATTTCCTCCACCAAGGCCATGGTGGCCTCGAAGTCCTCGTCGGTCTCGCCGGGGTAGCCCACGATAATGTCGGTGGACAGGCTGATATCCGGACGCAGCGCGCGCAGACGAGCGATCTTGTCACGGAACTCCGCCACCGTGTAACCGCGCTTCATTGACCGCAGGACGCGATCCGATCCCGCCTGCACCGGCAGATGCAGATAGTTGGCCAGCTTGGGCACTTCGCCATAGGCGGCGATCAGGGAATCCGAGAATTCCAGCGGGTGCGAGGTGGTGTAGCGAATCCGCTCGATGCCATCGATGTCGGCCACGTAGTTGACCAGCAGCGCCAGGTCGCAGATGCCGGCATCACGCCCCTGGTCGTCGACCATCGGTCCGCGGTAGCCATTGACGTTCTGCCCCAGCAGGGTGATCTCGCGCACGCCCTGGGCGGCAAGCTCGGCCACTTCGAGAATGACATCGTCGAACGGACGGCTGATTTCCTCGCCGCGGGTGTAGGGCACCACGCAGAAGCTGCAGTACTTGGAGCAGCCTTCCATGATCGACACGAACGCCGCCGGGCCCTCGGCCCGCGGCTCCGGCAGCCGATCGAACTTCTCGATTTCGGGAAACGCGATATCGATCACCGACGCGCGATTGTCGATCACGTTGTCGACCATCTCCGGCAGCCGATGCAGCGTCTGCGGCCCGAACACCAGGTCCACATAGGGCGCTCGCTCGCGGATGGCATGGCCCTCCTGCGAGGCCACGCAGCCGCCCACGCCGATCACCAGCGACGGATTGGCATCCTTGAGCGGACGCCAGCGGCCGAGCTGCGAGAACACCTTCTCCTGTGCCTTCTCGCGCACCGAACAGGTGTTCAGCAGAATGATATCGGCGGCCTCGGGCGTGTCCACGCGCTCGGCGCCGCCGTATTCACGCAGCACATCCACCATCTTGATGGAGTCGTACTCGTTCATCTGGCAGCCCCAGGTCTGGACGTACACTTTGCGGGTCATCGATTCTTCAGAAGCTCCAAGTCGGTCTCCATTCTAGTGCCTGATCGATATCGCACGCGAATCGCAAAGCACGCCCGGGAACAGCACAAACGGCCCATGACACGCCTTGATAACCTCCAGTGCTTTACGGTTGCGAGCCTGCCGTCAGGATTGTCTTCACCAATCCGCGGGGCAACCGGACCTCATTCGATCTCGAGCACCAGCTTGCCGGTGGCCTTGCGCGCCAGCATGTCGTTGAGCGCATCGGCGGCCCGCGCCAGCGGATAGGTGCGGCTGACCACCGGCCGGAAGCGACCCTGGTTGTACCACTGGATCAGCTGCATGAAGTTGGCCATGTTGGCCTGGGCGTCCACCTGCACGAACTTGCCCCAGAACACGCCAATCACCGAACAGCCCTTCAGCAGCAGGCGATTGGCCGCGGCTTCCGGAATCCGGCCGGAGGCGAACCCCACCACCAGCAGCCGGCCGTCCCAGTTGATGCAGGACAGGCACTGATCGAAGGCATCGCCCCCGACCGGGTCGAAGATCACGTCCGCGCCCTTGCCGTCGGTCAGGGCCTTGACCTGCTCCTTGAGCGGCTCGCCTTCAGCGTAGTTGATCAGATCGTCCGCGCCGTGCTCCGCACACAGGTCCAGCTTGGCCTGGCTGCTGGCCGCCGCGATCACCCGCGCGCCCATCAGCTTGCCCAGCTGCACCGCGGCCAGCCCCACCCCGCCGGCGGCGCCCAGCACCAGCAGGGTCTCGCCCTCGGCCAGCCGTCCACGCTGCTTCAGCGCGTGGATCACCGTGCCGTACACCAGCGGGAAACCGGCGGCCTCGCTGAACGGCATGTCCGGCGGCATCGGCACCACGCCCATGCCCGGCACCACCGCCTTTTCGGCATAGCCGCCCCAGGTCATCAGGGCCATGGCCCGGTCACCCGGCTTGACGTGGGACACACCCTCGCCCACTTCCAGCACCTCGCCGGCCACCTCCCCCCCGGGGGAGAACGGCATGTCCGGCTTGAACTGGTACTTGCCCTGGATGATGAGCGTATCCGGGAAATTCACTCCGGCCGCCTTCACGCCGATGAGCACCTCGCCCTTGCCCGGAATCGGATCATCGGCATCGGCGTATTCCAGCGACTCCGGCGGACCGTGCTGGGTACAGAGAATGGCTTTCATGAGCACACCGGCATGACTATCGAAAATGGATTGGCGGGCGAACACCGGGGCAACCGCGTCGGGGAGCGGCGGACACACCCGCGCTCACGGCGCACGGGTCTGATCAGAACGGAATATCGTCGTCCAGGTCCTCGTCGAACCCCTGCTCGGCGGGGGCCGGCTGGGGTTTTGACTGCGGCTGGCGCTGCTGCCCGCCGCCCTGGTACTGGCCACCACCCTGGCCGCCGCCGTCATAGCTGGCACTGCCGCCGCCACCGCGCCCGTCGAGCATCTGCATGTCGTTGGCCACGATCTCGGTGGTGAACCGGTCCTGGCCGTCCTGACCCTGCCACTTGCGGGTCTGGATGCGGCCCTCGACATAGATCTTGCTGCCCTTCTTCAGATATTCGCCGGCGATTTCCGCCATGCGGCCGAAGAACACCAGCCGATGCCATTCGGTGCGATCCTGCATCTCGCCGGACTGCTTGTCCTTCCACTGATCGGACGTGGCCAGATTCACGTTGGCCACCGCCGTGCCGCCGGCGGTATAGCGAACCTCCGGGTCGGCGCCGAGATTGCCGATCAGAATCGCCTTGTTGATACCGCGTGCCATGCCTTGTCTCCTGCTGTCTGTTTCGAGGAACGCTCAAGCGTCCGATCTGCCGGCTAGTCTGCCCCTGCCGGCAGTTGCTGCGCAACGGGCGGCCGCAGGCCCCAGGCCACGATCAGCCAGATCACGGCCAGCAGGGCGCTGCCGCCGAACACGCCGGTGGCGCCAAGGTGCTGGAAGGTCAGGCCGCCCGCGGCCCCGCCAACGAAAGCCCCGAAGAACTGGCTGGCGGAATACACCCCCAGCCCGGCGCCACGCACGCTGGTATCGCAGACCCGGGACACCAGCGACGGCAGTGTGGCTTCCAGCAGGTTGAAGGCCCCGAAGAATGCCAGCAGCGCGGCCACCATCCCGGCCACGCTGCCCTGCCCCCAGATCAGCGCCGCGGCCGCCATGGCCAGTAACGCGACCGCGCCCAGGAACACCGCCCGGGTGTGACCGCGGCCTTCGGCCAGCCGCATCAGCGGCATGGTCAGCGCCAGCGAGCCCAGCATCACGGGGAGGTAGATCATCCAGTGATGGCCCTTGGCCACGCCGAGATCATCGGCCAGGGTGACCGGTACCACCACGAACAGCGCGGTCAGAATGGCATGCAGAATGAAGATGCCGGCATCCAGGCGCAGCAGCTGGCCATCGGCCACCACCCGGCGGATGTCCCGCAGGATGCCGGCGTGGGCAGCTCGCATGGCGGGTGCCGGCGGCACCACCCAGATCACCAGCGGGATGCAGACCAGCGCCAGTATCACCGTCAGACCGAAGATGCCCGGCACGCCGATCCAGCGATCGAGCACCGGCCCCAGCATCAGCGCCAGGGTGAACGAGGCCCCGATGCCGATGCCGAGCACCAGCATGGCGGTGGTGCGTTGGCGTTCGCGGGTGAGGTCGGCCAGCAACGCATTGGTGACCGCCGCAATTGCCCCGGCGCCCTGCAGCGCCCGCCCGGCGATGATCCAGTGGATATTGTCGGCCACCGCCGCCAGCGCACTGCCGGCCGCGAATACCAGCAATCCGAACACGATCATGGGCTTGCGCCCGACGCGGTCCGAGGCCATGCCGAACGGAATCTGCAGCAGCGCCTGGGTCAGCCCGTAGATGCCCAGCGCCAGACCCACCTGGAACGGAGTCGCCGTGGGCAGATCCTGGGCGTAGAGCGCGAATACCGGCAGGATCATGAACAGACCCAGCATGCGCGCGGCGTAGATCGCCGCCAGCCCGCCGGTGGCACGCCATTCCAGGGCGTTCACGGGTGAATCCGGGACCGGCAGTCGGGTTGTTCGAGCAGCGGGAAAATGATCGTCGATCCTCCGGAAACGATTGACGGGATGCCGTGAAAACCGCGTCGCGGCAGTGTTTTTGCGCGCATTTTGCGCGGCGCAGTATAGTACACGGTTGATCCGTTCCCCGACCCGCTGCTTCCCCGATGGATTCAATCACCATACGTGGCGCCCGCACCCACAACCTCAAGAACGTGGATGTGGTCCTGCCGCGCGACAATCTGATCGTGATCACCGGGCTCTCGGGCTCCGGCAAGTCCAGCCTGGCCTTCGACACCATCTATGCCGAGGGCCAGCGGCGCTATGTGGAATCGCTGTCCGCCTACGCCCGCCAGTTCCTGTCGATGATGGAAAAGCCGGACATCGACAGCATCGAGGGGCTGTCGCCGGCAATTTCCATCGAGCAGAAGTCCACCTCCCACAATCCGCGCTCCACGGTGGGCACGGTCACCGAGATCCACGACTACCTGCGCCTGCTGTTCGCGCGCACCGGCATTCCCTACTGCCCGGATCACGATGAGCCGCTGACCATCCAGACGGTGTCGCAGATGGTGGACACCACGCTGACCCAGGAGACGGATTCCGCCTGGATGCTGCTGGCACCGGTAATCCGCTCGCGCAAGGGCGAGCACCGCGACGTGTTCGAGCAGATGCGGGGAGCCGGCTTCATCCGCGCGCGGGTGGACGGCGAGGTAATCGAGATCGACGAGGTACCCGATCTCGACCCGAAGAAGAAGCACGACATCGAGATCGTGGTAGATCGCTTCAAGGTCCGCGACGGCATTCAGCAGCGCCTGGCCGAGTCGTTCGAAACTGCCCTGCGGCTGGCCGAGGGCATCGCATGGATCCTGCCCTGGCGCGGCGACGGCGAACCCGAAGTGTTCTCGGCGCGCTTTGCCTGCCCCACCTGCGGCTATTCCATCAACGACATGGAACCGCGGCTGTTTTCCTTTAACAGCCCGCACGGGGCCTGTTCCTCGTGTGACGGTCTGGGTTCGATGTCGGTGTTCGATCCCGATCGGGTGATCACCGATCCGGCTCTGTCGCTGGCCGGCGGCGCGGTGCGCGGCTGGGACCGCCGTAACCCCTACTTCTTCGGCATCATCGAATCCCTGGCCGAGCGCTACGGCTTCGATCTGGAGTCACCCTGGGCGGACTTGCCCGAACAGGCCCGCGACGTGATCCTGAACGGGTCGGGCGGCGAGAAGATCGAGTTCCGTTATGTGAGCGCCCGCGGCCGGCGCAAGGTCCGCCGCCACGCGTTCGAGGGCGTGATCCGCAACATGGAGCGGCGCTACGCCGAAACCGACTCCATGGCGGTGCGCGAGGAACTGGCCAAGTATCTGTCCAACAAGCCCTGCCCGGTTTGTCGTGGGGCGCGGCTCAACCGGGCGGCGCGGCATGTGAGGGTGGCCGACGCCACCCTGCCGATGCTGGCGAGCATGAGCATCGGCAACGCGTTCGAAGCGGTTGGCGCGTTGCAGATCGAGGGCCACCGCGCGGACATCGCGGCGCCCATTATCAAGGAAATCCGCCAGCGGCTGGAATTCCTGGTCAACGTGGGGCTGGACTATCTGACGCTGTCGCGCAGCGCCGAGACGCTGTCCGGCGGCGAAGCCCAGCGCATTCGCCTGGCCAGCCAGATCGGCGCCGGCCTGGTGGGGGTAATGTATGTGCTCGACGAGCCCTCCATCGGCCTGCATCAACGCGACAACCGGCGCCTGCTCAACACGCTGGAACGGCTGCGCGATCTGGGCAACACCGTGATCGTGGTGGAACACGACGAGGAGGCCATCCGCGAAGCCGACTTCGTGCTCGACATGGGCCCGGGCGCCGGCGACCACGGCGGCCACGTGGTGGCCAGCGGCACGGCCGAGCAGATCGCCGCGGAACCGCAATCGCTGACCGGCCAGTACCTGGCCGGCACCCGGCAGATCGACATCCCCGCCGAACGCCTCCCGTTCGACCGCAAACGCATGCTGTCGGTGCGGGGCGCCCGCGGCAACAATCTCAAGAACGTGGATGTGGACATCAGCCTGGGGCAGCTGACCTGCATCACCGGCGTATCCGGGTCGGGCAAGTCCACCCTGATCAACGAAACCCTGCTGCCGGCGGTGGCCCGCCAGGTCAATCGGACCGTGGCCCGCTCCGCACCGGTCACCAGCATCGAGGGCCTGCATCACCTGGACAAGGTGATCGACATCGATCAGTCCCCGATCGGCCGCACGCCGCGCTCCAATCCCGCCACCTATACCGGCCTGTTCAGCCCCATCCGCGATCTGTTCGCGGCCACCCCCGAGGCACGGGCCCGCGGCTACAAGGCCGGCCGGTTCTCGTTCAACGTCAAGGGCGGACGCTGCGAGGCCTGCCAGGGCGACGGCGTGATCAAGGTGGAAATGCATTTCCTGCCGGACGTCTATGTCACCTGCGACGTCTGCCAGGGCGCCCGCTACAACCGCGAAACCCTGGAAGTGCACTACAAGGGCAAGACCATCCACGAGGTGCTGGAAATGACGGTGGAGGCGGCCCTGGACTTCTTCCAGCCGGTGCCGGCCCTGCGGCGCAAGCTGGAAACGCTCATGGATGTGGGCCTGTCCTACGTCAAGCTGGGGCAGAATGCCACCACCCTGTCCGGCGGCGAGGCGCAGCGCATCAAGCTGGCCCGCGAACTCTCCAAGCGGGATACCGGCAAGACGCTCTACATTCTGGATGAGCCGACCACCGGCCTGCACTTCCACGACATCGCCCAGCTTTTGCGGGTCCTCGGCCGGCTGCGCGACCACGGCAACGCGGTGGTGGTGATCGAGCACAACCTGGACGTGATCAAGACCGGCGACTGGGTCATCGATCTCGGTCCGGAGGGCGGCGACGGCGGCGGTACCGTCATCGCCACCGGCACGCCGGAGGACGTGGCCGCGGTCGAAGCCTCGCACACCGGCCGCTTCCTGGCCGACATCCTGCCGGGAGCCAAGCGGCGCAAGGCGGGGTAACGGCAGCTACTCGGTCAGCCAGACCAGACTGGCCATCCGCCCGGTCACCCCGTCCCGTCGGTAGGAATAGAAGCGCGCCGGATCGGAGACGGTGCACAGCCCGCCCCCGAACACCGCCGTCACCCCGGCGGCGGCCAGTTCACCCCGGGCCAGTGCGTACAGATCTCCCAGGTACTTGCCGGCCGTCGCGCCGGGACGGAACGCCAGCTCGTGGGTCGGCTCGCGTTGCAGGAAGGCGTCGCGCACTTCGGGCCCCACTTCGAAGGCACCCGGGCCGATGGCCGGCCCCAGCCAGGCCAGGAGCGATGCCGGGTCCACATCCAGCGCCGCCACGGTCGCCGCCAGTACCCCGTCGGCCAGCCCCCGCCAGCCGGCGTGGGCCGCCGCGACCCGCTCGCCATCCCGATCGCAGAACAGCACCGGCAGGCAGTCCGCGGTAAGCACCGCGCAGACCGCGCCCGGGCCCCGAGCCACCGCGGCATCCGCCGTCTGACCCGGACCCGCCGCGGCATCGGCCACGCCGATACCGTGCACCTGCTGCAGCCAGGCGGGTTCGGCGGGCAATTCCAGGTAGCCCCGGAGCCGGATCCGGTTTTCCAACACCGCCGCGGGATCGTCGTCGGTATGCCCGCCGAGATTGAGGCTGCGCCAGGGGCCCTGACTCAACCCGCCGCTGCGCAGGCTGGTGCCGGCGCGCACACGGGCCGGGGCCGGCCAGTCGGCCGGCAGGAAATCGTCCTCGATCATGGCGCCTCGCGCGCCAGCCGGTCGGCTTCGAGCTCGACCAACAGGCGATGCAGGTCGTCCGGGGGATCGGCCCGCCAGGTCAGGAACTCGCCACTCGACGGATGCGTCAGCCCCAGACGGCGGGCATGCAGGGCCTGTCGACGAAAGCCGGTCAATACCTCGCGCAGCGCCGCAGTGGCCCCGGCGGGCGGCGCCGGGCGGCCACCGTAGACCGGATCGCCCACGATCGGGTGTCGCAGGTGCTGCATGTGCACGCGAATCTGATGCGTGCGCCCGGATTCGAGCTGCAGCCGCAGATGGGTGTGGGCGTGAAAGCGCTGCAGCAACCGATAGTGGGTCACCGACGGCCGCGCGCCCGGGCGCACGTCCATACGCTTGCGGTCCACCGGGTGCCGGCCGATCGGTGCATCCACCGAGCCTCCCGCGGTCAGCACGCCCTGCACCACAGCTTCGTACTCGCGCTTGATCTCGCGTGCCCCCAGGGCATCCACCAGATGCTTGTGAGCGGGCAGCGTCCGGGCCACCACCATCAACCCACTGGTGTCCTTGTCCAGACGATGGACGATGCCGGCCCGGGGCAGTTCGGCGAGGCGCGGATCATGATGGAGCAGTGCATTCTGCAGGGTGCCGTCGTGATTGCCGGCGCCGGGATGCACCACCAGGCCGGCGGGCTTGTTGACCACTAGCAGGCTGTCGTCCTCGTGCCGGATGTCGAGGGGTATCGCTTCCGGTGCGACCGCCGTGTCGTGCTCGCCCGGTTCCAGTCGGGCCTGGATGCGCTCGCCGCCCTGCACTGCCGAACGCGGTACCGCGGTTTCCCCGTTCACGCGGATGGCGCCGGTCCGCAGCCAGGCCTGCAGACGGCTGCGCGAGTAATCGTTCAGCAGCTGCGCCAGTACCTTGTCGAGGCGCTGACCGGCCAGCTCCACCGGAATGGTGAACTCGCGGCACTCGCTATTACTCGCGTCGGACATCATTCGGTATACTCGGGCGGTTACTTCCCAGCGCGGTCGCCGGCCTGCGATCGAAGTCAGATTAGCATGCGAACTTCCATCGTCCTCGTCCTGTTGACCGCCGTCATGGCAACCCTCGGCGGCTGCGCCAGTTCCGACCGGGCTGATGAATTGCAGGTGGCGCGCGATATCGTGGGCGGCGGCGAGGGCCGGGCGGTCGCCCGCGCTACGGCGGAAACGCTGTACAACACGGCCCGCGGGTTCCTGGACTCCAACGATCCACAGAAGGCGCTGGAGCTCTACGAGGAAATCCAGGCCCGCTTCCCGTTCACCGAATTCGCGATCCAGGCGCAGCTGGAGAGCATCTACGCAAACAAGTCCGCGAAGCAGCCGGACGCGGCCCTGGCCGCCGCCGACCGCTTCATCAAGCAGCATCCGCGGCACCCGGCAATCGACTATGTCTACTACCTGCGCGGTGCAACCAACTTTGATCGCGTGGAGGCGGAAACCATTCTCGGCGCGGACCCGGACAAGCGCGACCCGACCCAGCTCCGGCAGGCGTTCACCGATTTCAACCTGCTGATCCGCAACTATCCCGACAGCGTCTACCGTAAGGACGCCCAGCTGCGGATGATCAACATCCGTCACCGGCTGGCCGCGCACAGCCTGTCGATTGCGGAGTACTACCTTAAGCGGCGGGCCTATGTCGCCGCCAGCCGCCGGGCCGAGTTCGTGGTTGAGCGCTATCAGGGCACCGATTCCATCCCTCGGGCGCTGGAAATCATGGAGCACGCTTACCGCAAGGCGGGGCTCGAGGAACTGGCACTCAACGCCCAGGCGGTGCTGACCGCGTCCTACCCGGGCTTTCTGGTGCATCGCCGGGAGTTCTATCGGCAGCAGGAGGGCCTGGAGCCCCGTTACGACCTGCCGCCGATGGATCAGCCTCCCACGACGGCCGGCGAGCAGCCGGATACCCCGTCGTCAGTGGCCGCGCCACCGTCCGCGGGCGACCGTACCGCCTACAAGTCCCCGTAGACCGCGGTAATCGGATAGCGCCGATCACGTCCGAAGGCGCGGTCGGTCACCTTCGGGCCCGGTGCCGCCTGGCGGCGCTTGTACTCCGCCCGCCGCACCAGTTGCGCCACCCGGCGTACATCGGCTTCGTCGTAACCCTGGGCGACGATATCGGCGACCGACCGACCCCGCTCGACGTACGCCTCGATGATCGGGTCCAGCAGATCGTAGGGCGGCAATGAATCGGTATCCGCCTGGTCGGGGCGCAGTTCGGCCGAGGGCGGTCGGTCGATTACCTCGGTCGGGATGATCTCGCCGCGGGCATTGCGCAGCCGGGACATGCGGTAGACGTCGGTCTTGTAGACGTCCTTGAGCGGTGCGAACCCCCCGCACATGTCACCGTAGAGCGTGGCATAGCCCACTGCCATTTCGCTCTTGTTGCCGGTGGCCAGAACCAGATAGTTGAACTTGTTGGACAGCGCCATCAGTAGCCCGCCGCGGATGCGCGACTGCAGGTTCTCTTCCGTGGTGTCCGCCTCACGTTCCGCAAAGAACGGCGTTAGGGTCTCCAGATAGCTGGCGAACATCGGTTCGATGGGCACCTCATCGTAGCGGGCACCCTGGGCTGCCGCCTGGCGCGCAGCGTAGGTATTGCTGATCTCGGCGGTATAGCGCGACGGCATGCCCACCGCCCACACGCGGTCGCCGCCGATGGCGTCGCCCGCCACCGCCAGGGTCAGCGCCGAATCGATGCCGCCGGACAGACCCACCAGCACGCCGGCGAACCCGTTTCGCTCGACGTAGTCGCGGGTGGCCTGAACCACTGCATCGTATGCCACCGATACTTCATCGGAATCCGCCGGCGCGATCTCGCCACGGGGCTCATCGCCGTCGACCTCCAGCGCGAACACGCCCTCGATGAAGGCCGGGGCGCTTGCCCGCAGCCGGCCGGTGGCATCCAGCGCCATCGAGCGCCCGTCGAACACCAGCTCATCCTGACCGCCGACACAGTTGACGTAGACGATAGGCAGGGCGTTGTCGCGGGCACGGCGGGCCACCACCCGTTCCCGCTCGGCCTGCTTGCCCATTGAAAACGGCGACGCGTTCAGATTGACCAGCACGCGGGCCCCCGCCGCCTGGGCCGCGGCCGCCGGTTCGGGCTGCCAGATGTCCTCGCAGATGGTCACGCCCACCGGCATCCCGGCCACCTCGACCACACAGGGGGCGTCGCCGGGCTGGTAATGGCGGCGCTCGTCGAACACGCCATAGTTGGGCAGGCACTGCTTGCGATAGTTGGCGCGGCGAACCCCGTCGGTGATCACCAGAGCGGCGTTGTAGATGGCATCGCCGGTGAATTCGGGATACCCCACCACCGCGGTAATGCCATGCACTTCCCGGGTAATCCGGTCCAACCCGCGGGCCACGGCATCCGGCAGTCCCTGGCGCAGCAGCAGGTCATCCGGCGGATAGCCCAGTACCGCCATCTCCGGAAACACCACCAGATCGGCGCGGTGGTGATCCCGGGCTTCGGCCACCGCCGCCACCATCTTGTCCACGTTGCCTTCGATGTCCCCAACCCACAGGTTGAGCTGGGCCATTGCAATCCGGCAGGGCTGGGTCATGGGCGGAGGCGACCGGAGGACAACGCGCGATTCGCGCTGGATGGACGTGGCGGCAGCCGGCTCAGTCCAGCAGTTCCGCCATGCGCTCGCCGATCTCGGCCGGCGACCGCACGGTGGCCACGCCGGCCGCGTCCAGCGCCGCGAACTTGTCGTCGGCGGTGCCCTTGCCGCCGCTGATGATGGCGCCGGCATGACCCATGCGCTTGCCCGGCGGAGCGGTCACGCCGGCGATGTAGGCCACCACCGGCTTGGTGACATGGGCCTTGATGAACTCGGCGGCCTCCTCCTCGGCCGTGCCGCCGATCTCGCCCACCATCACCATGCCGTGGGTGTCCGGATCGGCCTCGAAGCGTTCCAGGCAGTCGATGAAACCAAGGCCCTGGATCGGGTCACCACCAATGCCCACGCAGGTGGACTGCCCCAGGCCCGCCAGCGTGGTCTGGTGTACGGCCTCGTAGGTCAGCGTGCCGGACCGGGACACGATGCCGATGCGGCCCTTCTGGTGGATCTGGCCCGGCATGATGCCGATCTTGCATTCGTCGGGCGTGATGATCCCCGGGCAGTTGGGGCCGATCAGCACGGCATCGCTGTCGGCCAGCGCGGCGCGTACCCGCAGCATGTCTAGTACCGGAATGTGTTCGGTAATGCACACGATCACCTTCACCCCGGCATCCGCGGCCTCCAGCACCGCATCGGCGGCGAAGGCGGCCGGCACGTAGATCATGGTGGCCTCGGCGCCGGTCTCGGCCACCGCGTCATGGCAGGTGTTGAACACCGGCAACCCCAGATGACTTTCGCCGCCCCGTCCGGGGGTGACGCCGCCCACCAGCCGGGTCCCGTAGGCCAGGCACTGCTCGGAGTGGAAACTACCCTGCTTGCCGGTAAAGCCCTGGCAGATCACGCGGGTTTGCTTGTCGACGAGGATGCTCATGGATGTTGTCCGAAAAGTAGGTGGCGTGGAGGACGACTCAGCCCGCGGGCGGCCGTCCGGTGGAGAAGCGCTTGCGGCCGAGCCGTGTCAGGCGGCCCGGGCGGCGCCGACCACTTTCTGGGCCGCGTCGGTGAGATTGTCTGCCGCGGTGAGGTCCATGTCGGCGTCCTGGAGCATCCGGCGGCCCTCCTCCGCGTTGGTGCCCTCCAGGCGGACCACCACCGGCACCGAAACGCCAACCTCGTTGACCGCCTTGATGATGCCCTCGGCGATCAGGTCGCAGCGCACGATGCCGCCGAAGATGTTGACCAGAATCGCGCGGACGCTGTCGCCGGACAGGATCAGCTTGAACGCCTCGGTCACCCGCTCGGCGGTGGCGGCGCCGCCCACGTCCAGGAAGTTAGCCGGGTCACCACCGTGCAGCTTGACCAGGTCCATGGTGCCCATGGCCAGACCGGCGCCGTTGACCATACAGCCGATGTCGCCGTCCAGGGTGATGTAGGACAGATCATGCTCGGCAGCCTCGGCCTCGCGGGCGTCTTCCTGGCTGACGTCGCGCATCTCGGCCAGTTCCGGATGGCGGTAGAGGGCGTTGTCGTCCAGGTTCAGCTTGGCATCCAGCGCCACCAGATCACCGTCGCGGGTGATGATCAGGGGGTTAATCTCGACCAGACTGGCATCGAGGTCCACGAACAACCGGTAGAGGCGATCCAGCAGCTTGCAGAATTCGCCCACCTGCTTCTTGTCCAGCCCCAGAAAGAATCCCAGCCGCCGGCCCTGATAGGCCTGAAGGCCGGCGGCCGGCTCCACCGCCACATGCATGATCTGCTCGGGCGTGGCCTCGGCCACTTCCTCGATGTCCATGCCGCCAGCGGCCGAGCCCATGAACACCACCCGGCGGCTGGCGCGATCGACCAGCACCGACAGGTACAGCTCCCGTTCGATGGCCGCCGGGGCCTCGATGTAGACGGAATTGATCGGCAATCCGTCGCCGCCGGTCTGTTTGGTGACCAGCGTCTCGCCCAGCATGCCCTCGACGGCCGCACGCAGTTCATCCATGCCATCGCAGATCTTCACGCCGCCGGCCTTGCCGCGGCCGCCGGCATGAACCTGGGCCTTAACCACCCAGCGATCGCCGCCGAGTTCGCGGGCGACCCGCTCGGCGTCGCCGACACTGCGGGCCACACTGCCCTGGCCGGCGGGAATCTCGAAACGCTGGAACAGCGCCTTCGCCTGGTATTCATGCAGATTCATGACTCGTTTCCGATTGCTGCTGATCCGTCACCCCGGCCGACCAGGCCGGCATTGTCGCCAATGGCCCCGGCCCGGTAAAGACGATCGACTGAACACGGGATGCGGATACAAAAAAGCCCGCCAGCAGCGTCGGGGCTGTTGACGGGCTCGAGAAGACGCATCGAAGCGCGGTTACTCGTCGCTTTCGGCCGGCTGCACTTCAAGCAGCTCGACGTCGAAGATCAGCGCCTCGTTGGGCCCGATGTTGGCGCCCGCTCCCTGCTGGCCATAGGCCAGATCGGCCGGGATGAACAGACGGTAACGTGCGCCCTCGCTCATCAGCTGCAGCGCCTCGGTCCAGCCCGGAATCACCGCGTTCACGGGGAAGGTAACCGGTTCACCGCGCTCGCGCGAGCTGTCGAAGACGGTGCCGTCGATCAGCGTGCCCTCGTAGTGGACGCGTACGCTGTCCTCCGGCCCGGGCGACGGGCCGTCGCCGGCCTCGATCACCTCGTACTGCAGGCCACTGTCGGTGACCGTGACGCCATCCTTGCCCTTGTTATCGGCCAGGAAGGCCTCGCCCGCGGCCTGGTTTTCCTCGGCCTCGGCGGCCTTTTCCTGCTGCTGGGCTGCCTGCAACTCCTGCATGAAGGCCTGCAGCGTTTCGCGCGATTCCTGCTCGGTCAGCTGCGTCTCGCCGTCCTGCAGCCGATCGCGCAGACCGGCCGTCAGATAATCCAGTTCGAGCTCGGCCGGCATGTCGGACAGCGACTTGCCGATATCCATGCCCAGGGCATAGCTGCGCTTCTGCTGCTCGGAATCCAGCGACAGCGTGTCAGACTCACCGGTGGCGCTTTCGGCAGCCTGCGGTTCGGCGTCGCCGGCCGGGGCCGCATCGCCACCCGAATCCTGGCCACAGGCGGTCAGCGCCAGGCCGAAAACAATCAGCGTCAAGAATCTGGTCATCCGGATATCCTGTTTTGCGTAAACATACGGGCGGCAAGCCTACGCCAATGCGGCGTCGCAAAAAAGGCCCGGCGCGTACCACGGGCAGGAAGCAATCATCGTGACGGGGAAACGCATGCACGCTCGACAACTCATCGGAATCGTCCTGTTCGCAGCCAGCGCGGCCGCGATCGCCGCCCCGGCCGGAAAACCGGCACCCAATCTGACACCCACCGAGGTGGTGGAAAGCCAGCTTGCCGCACTGCGGGACAACGGCGATGACGACAGCGGCATCGCGCGGGCCTACCGCTTCGCCTCCCCGGACAATCGGGCCAGTATCGGCGGCCTGAGCGCATTCACGCGCATGATTCATGAGGGCTATCAGGACATGCTGCGCCACCGGAAGGCCCGCATACTGGATGCCGAGACCGACGGCGACGAGGCATTGGTCAGAGTGGTGCTCGACCTGCCCGGCGGGGGTCGGTCGGCGTATGTATTCGTGCTCGTGCGCAGCTCGACCGCCGATTGCGAGCAATGCTGGATGACCGGCGGCGTAATGCCGGTGGCACCGCCGGCGGATCAGGGGCAGATGATCTAGGGCCCCTGGTAGGTTCCGGCGGTCTCGCTGGTGTCGCGGAAGTCATCGGTCCGCGGGTCCAGTTCGAGGATCGGCGGCGCCGTCTGGGACGCCACTACGTTGACGAAGCGCCCCTGCTGCGCCATCGGCAGGGCCGGCGTGTAACGCATGCGCACCGCCACGAATCCAGCCAGCAGCAGCAGGCCGGCGGCCAGGAACGCGAACAGCCCGGCCGGCCCCAGCACTTCCATCAAGCCGGCCCCGAGCAATGGCCCGAGACAGGTACCCAGTCCGAACGTGAACAGTAACCCGGCGCTGGCAGCCACCGGATTGCCCTCGGTCATGTTGTCGGTAATCATCGCCAGGCTGATCGGATACAGACAGCCGGCCACGCCGAACACGATGGCGGTGGTGGTGTAGAGCGCCCAGCCGTAGTCCTGTCCGAACAGCATGCCGGCCACCGCCGCGATGCCCGCGGCCGCGGCCAGAAACCCGAGGACGAAGCGGCGGTCCATCAGATCGGACAGATGCCCCAGCGGCCACTGCAACAGCATGGTAGCCACCACCGCGAACATCATGTAGCGGGCCACGCCCGCCACGTCCATACCGATGGCCGAGGCATACAGCGGCCCCAGGGTCAGGAACGCGCTGGACAGCAACCCGGCCACCACTGCCCCCAGCCAGCCGCTCGGCGATAGCTGCCAGAGTTCGACGAAGCCCAGGCGGTCGACCGAGCCCATCACCGGCGCCTCGGAACGGGTCAGCGCCAGCGGCACCAGCGACAGCACCATCAGAATGGCCACGAAGCTGAACATGGGATAGACCTCATCCGGGGTGAACCCCACCAGATACTGCCCCCCGGCGGCCGCCGAGAAGAAGACGATCTGGTAGATGCCCAGCAGGGCCCCGCGGGTGGCCGCGCTGGCGCGACCGGAAATCCAGCTCTCCAGCACCATGATCAGCCCGGCGTGGCAGAACCCCACGAACAGCCGCAGCAGGGCCCAGAGCCAGCCGCTAACGTACAGCGGATGGATCAGCGCCGCCGCGCAGCCGATCGCGGCGAAGGCGGCAAACGAGCGGATCTGGCCAACGCGCCGGATCAACCGGGTGGCCACCCGCGTACCCAGCACGAACCCTACCGAGTGGAAGACCAGCACCACGCCGATCGCCATCGGGGAAAAGCCGGTCTCGGCCAGCTGCACCGACAGCAGCGTGCCCAGCAGCGAACTCCCGGCGATCAGCAGCGCCAGGCTGGCAAACATCGCCGTGAGGGAAATGATGATCTGGCGCATGGTCAGCCCGGATCAGGGCCTGTTAACACGACCGAGATCGCCGCGAACAACGGGTCAGCGGCGCCGGCGTCCCAGCCTGAGCCGCAACGCATTCAGACGAATGAAGCCTTCCGCGTCCTTCTGGTCGTAGGCCCCGGCGTCGTCCTCGAAAGTGGCCACGGCGGCATCGAACAGGCTGTCGTTGGCCGAGTCCCGGCCCACCACCGATACCGACCCCTTGTACAGCCGCAGGCGCACCACGCCGTTGACATGGGTCTGCGAGGCGTCGATCGCGGCCTGGAGCATCTCGCGCTCCGGCGCGAACCAGTAGCCGTTGTAGATCAGCTTGGCGTAGCGCGGCATCAACTCGTCCTTGAGGTGGCAAGCTTCGCGATCGAGCGTAATGGATTCGATTGCCCGATGCGCCTTGAGCATCAGCGTGCCACCCGGGGTTTCGTAGCAGCCGCGTGACTTCATTCCCACATAGCGGTTCTCGACGATATCGATGCGGCCGATGCCGTGGGCCCCGGCAATACGATTCAGCCGCGCGAGCACCTCGTATGGCGTCAGGCGCTCACCGTCGACGGCAACGATGTCACCGCGCTCGAAGGTGAGATCGACTTCCTGCGCCTGATCCGGCGCGGCTTCCGGCGGCACGGTCCACCGCCACATGTCGTCCTCGGCCGGGGTCCAGGGATCCTCGAGCACGCCGCCTTCATAGGAAATATGCAACGCATTGGCATCCATCGAATAGGGCGAGCCACCGCCCTTCTTCTTCTCGATCTCGATGCCGTGCCGCTCGGCATAGGCCAGCAGCTTCTCGCGCGAGTTGAGGTCCCATTCTCGCCAGGGCGCGATCACGCGGATGTCCGGATTCAGTGCGTAGGCCGACAGCTCGAAGCGCACCTGGTCGTTGCCCTTGCCGGTGGCCCCGTGGGCGATGGCGTCGGCGCCGGTCTGGGCGGCGATCTCGACCTGGCGCTTGGCGATCAGCGGCCGCGCGATCGACGTGCCCAGCAGGTACTCGCCTTCATAGATGGCATTGGCCCGGAACATCGGATAGACGAAATCCCGCACGAACTCCTCGCGCAGGTCGTCAACAAAGATTTCCTCGACCCCCAGGGCCTGGGCCTTGGGACGGACGCTGTCCAGTTCCTCGCCCTGGCCGATGTCGGCGGTAAAGGTCACCACCTCGCAGCCGTAGGTATCCCCCAACCACTTCAGAATCACCGACGTATCGAGCCCGCCCGAATACGCCAGGACGGCCTTTTTCACCTCTGCCATGGAATCGTTTTCCGCGGTTGCTGCGTCAGGGGGCGCGATTATACAGGTGCTACCATGCACTGATGAGCGGTTCCGATGATGGTATGGCCGGGCACGCCCCCCCGATTCCGATGGTCAAGCGGTTTCGCGGCTTCCTGCCGGTAGTGGTGGATGTCGAAACCGGGGGATTTCACGCCGCCACCGATGCCCTGCTGGAAATCGCCGCGGTAACCCTGCGCTTCGACGAGGATGGCTGGCTGGGCATCGATGAATCGCACGCGTTCCATGTTCAGCCCTTCGAGGGCGCGCGTATCGACCCGGCCTCGCTCGAGGTCAACGGCATCGACCCGCATCATCCCCTGCGCCCCGCCCTGCCCGAGCGCGAGGCGCTCGGCCGGATGTTCCGCGAGGTGCGCCGTGCGATCCGCGATGCCGAATGCAAGCGGGCGGTTCTGGTCGGGCACAACGCCCATTTCGATCTCGGCTTCGTCAACGCCGCGGTGGAACGCGCCGGCATCAAGCGCAACCCGTTTCATCCCTTCTCGGTATTCGATACCGCCACCCTGGCGGGGGTGGCCTACGGGCAGACCGTGCTGCGGCGAGCCGCCGAGGCCGCCGGCCTGGGCTGGGACAGCAGCGCGGCCCACTCGGCCCGTTATGATACGGAGCAGACGGCGGCGCTGTTCTGCGCCATCGTCAACCGCTTCCGCGACAATTTCGAGGCCGCCGTCGGCGCCTGATCACCGGGGGAACCACCGTGGAAACCACCATCGCCCAACTCGCCGACCCGGCAACGCTGCTGCAGCTGGCCCTGCCCTATCTGGTGCAGGTCGCCGGCGCCATCTTCATCTTCTTAATCGGTCGGCTGCTGGCGCGCCTGCTGGTGGCGGCTCTGCGGCGGTCGATGATCCGCGCCCAGGCTGATGAAACCATCGTCGAGTTCGTCGGCACCGTGGCCAATGTCGTTCTGATGGTGTTCGTGGTAATCGCCGCAATGAGCCAGCTCGGTGTCAAGACCACGGCGGCCGCGGCGATTGTCGGCGGCGGCGCCCTGGCCGTGGGACTGTCGCTGCAGGGGCAGCTCTCGGCGCTGGCGGCCGGGGTGATGCTGATTCTGTTCAAGCCCTTCCGCAAGGGCGATTTCGTGGAAGCCGCCGGCCAGTTCGGCACGGTGGAGGCGGTCCGCATCGTCAACACGCTGCTGGTGACCACCAACAACCAGGAAGTCACCATCCCCAACAACCAGGTCTGGGCCAGCCCGATCACCAATTACTCCGCCCGCGATACCCGCCGCATGGACCTGACCGTATCGATCAGCCTGGACGGGGATGTCGACCGCGCCAAGACGGTGTTGCAGGAAATCGTGGACACCGACGCCCGGGTACTGGCCGACCCGCCGCCGGCCATCCGCGTGAACGCGATCACCGAGTCCTCGGTGGACATACTGTTCCGGCCCTGGCTGCAACGGCCGGAATTCTGGGATGCCTACTGGGACACGGTGGAAGCGATCAAGAAACGCTTCGACGCCGAGGGCATTCCCTTCGCCCACCAGCGCCGCTTCGTTCACATGACAGCCCCGGATCGCGACACCGCCTGAGCGGCCGCCGGTCACCCAGCGCGGCCGGAACCATAGAATTGGCGCACTTGGTGATGCGCGGCCGGCGCCTGTCATCTCGCCGTCACTGCACTGTCATTGAAGTGGCATCGTCGTTACCTAGCCTTGTGTCGCACGTTACGGCACGAGGACAATGCCATGGCAACCGCCGCCCGCGATGTCACCCGCCTGACCCGGACACCCCGACTGGTCACGGCACTTGCACAGCAGCCCGACGAAGTCACCGAGAGCCTGGCCCTGCGTCACCGCGTGTTCGTGCGGGAAATGGGCGCGCGGGTTGAGAATGCGGATTCCGGTCTGGAGCGAGATGCGTTCGATACCCACTGCCGCCATCTGCTGGTACGCGACACCTGGACCGGCACGGTGGTGGCCTCCACCCGCATTCTTACCGACGACCGGCTCGAGGCCACCGGTGGTTTCTATTCCGCCGGCGAATTCGATCTGGACGCCGTTCTGGGCCTGCCCGGCCGGTTCATGGAGATCGGCCGCACCTGCGTGCATCCCGACTACCGGCGCGGCGGCGTGATCGCGGTTCTCTGGTCGGGGGTCTCCGATCTGATCCGGCGCGAGGGTTACCAGCACCTGATCGGCTGCGCCAGCATCGAACTGGACCAGGGCCTGGGCCGCGCCCACGCCATCTACCGCTATCTGGCGGATAACCACATGGGCCCGGGATCACAGCGGGTGGTACCGCGTCTGGCGTTGCCGGCGGCGGACGCCGCCGCCTCGCCGGGGCGCCTGCCGCCGCTGCTGAAGGCCTACATCAGTCTGGGCGCCCGGGTCGGCGGCCCTCCCTGCTGGGACCCGGATTTCGGGGTGGCGGATTTGTTCATGCACCTGGATGTGGCTAATCTCTGCCCGCGTTATGCCCGCCACTTCCTGCACCGACAGCCGCAGCCCGCCCCGCGCATGGCGGCTATGGCTTAAGAGTCTGCGGCTGGCCGGCCACATCCTGGCCGGCTTCGCCATCCTCGCGGCCATGCCCATACGGCGCCGGCGCGCGGGCCGTATGGCCGGCTGGTGGTACCGCCGCCTGCTGCGCATCATGGGCATTACGGTCGAGGTACGAGGCCCCACCCCGGCGCCGGGCACGCTGGTGGTGGCCAACCACGTGTCCTGGCTGGACATCATCGTCTTCGGCGGCCTGCTGGATGCGGCCTTCGTATCCAAATCGGAGGTCGGCGACTGGCCGGTGATCGGCCGCTTTGCCCGACTTACCGGCACCATTTTCCTGCCACGCGGGGCGGGGGAAACCCGCGAGGCCAGCAACCGTATCGGCGCCGCACTTGCTGCGGATCGCTGCGTGATGCTGTTTCCCGAGGCCACCACCCGGGCCGACCTGCTGCCCAGCCGCTTTCATGCGCGGCTGTTCGCGGCTGCCATCGACGGCGGCCACACACTGCAGCCCGCCGCCCTGCACTATCCGCGCGGCGACGCCCGTCCCGGCCACCACCCCGACGCGCCCTGGGTCGGGGCCGCCAGCCTGGCGCCGCATTTCATGACGCTGTTCGGCAGGCACGGGATGCGCGCCCGGGTGACGTTCTGCCCGCCGATCCCGGTAACCGGCCGCGACCGGCGCGCGCTGGCCGAGCAGAGCCATGCCGCGATCGCGGCGGCGCTGGAGGCGTCGGCCGAACCCGACGCCGATTAGATCGCGTTAGCTATCAGTATTCCGTGGCGGCAGTACCAGCGTTATTTCCACACGCCGATTGGCGCGTCGGCCGCCGGCCGAGTCGTTGCTGGCACGTGGGTCCGCCGCACCCCGGCCCTCGGCATCGATGCGGCTGTCCGCGACGCCCTGTTCGAGTAGCGCCGCGCGCACGGCGTCGGCCCGGCGCTGCGATACCGCCCGGTTGTAGGCGGCCGCCTGTTCGCCCCGGTCCAAATCCCGCAGGTCGGGGTTGTCGTCCAGAAACGCGGCCAGATTGCCTGCCGAGGGCGGCGTGTTGTCGGTATGTCCCACCACCTGCACCCGGTAACGCGGATGCTCCTCCAGGAAGGTCGCGACCCGATCGACCACCGCCATGGAATCGCCGGTCAGGCGGTCGGTGCCGGTGGCGAATACCAGCTCGCCGAACTCGCCCGGGGCCACCATGGTGCCGGCCCAGCGCTGGTCGACCGCGTCCCGGGCATCCAGCTTGTTGCTGACGATGGCGAGCTGGCGCAGCCCGGTCTCGCGCCGGGCATCGGCCCGGGCGATCTGCGCCCAGCGCCGGGCGGCGTGCGCCTGCCGGCCGACCTCGGCCAGGCCCGCCGGCGAGGACAGCGGGTCATCGGCGATGCCGGACCAGGTGGCCCGCGCGGCATCCAGAGTCTGCACCGCCTGCTTCAGCGGCTCCGGGGCATACTCGTCAACACCGGTCGTGCGCTGCGCGGCATTGACCGCCTGTTCGGCGGCATCCAGCGCAGCGAAGCCCACTGGCTCGCCCTGATCGTTGCGGCGCAGCTTGTCCTGCACGGTCTGCGGCACGTCACCCTCCCCGAGTTGTGCCGCCGCCGGCGGTGGCGGAGGTGGCGGCACCGGATCGGTCTGCCAGACGGCACAGCCGCCGAGCCATGCAGCACTGATCACGAGGCCGAGTACGGGATAGGTGCGGTTCATCGCGGCGCCTCCTCGGCCTGCGCGGCCGGCTGCGCATCGAGTTCCGCCTGCAACTGGTCGAGCTTGGTCTGCACCGCCCGCGCCTGCGTCTGCGACAGGGCATAACGCGCATCCAGCGTCGCAGCCTGTACCAGGCCCTCGAGCCGGGCCTGCTGGTCATCGCTCAGGGATTGCCCGCTACCGGCGACCTGATACAGCAGGGCGCGGGCCGCGGTCAGGCGTTGACGGGCATCGCGAAGCGGGCCCGGCGCCAGCCGCTCGGCGCCAGCGGCCGCTGCTTCCTCGATCGCGGCCCGGGCGGACGCCAGCCGCGACTCGTCAGGCGCCTGCGGCGCTACCATGGGTTCGGGGTTGCTGGCGCAGCCGGCCACCAGGCCGAGGCAGGTCAGCAGCAGGACGATCGGCATTCGCCGCATGGACGGTTCTCCTGATCGCGACTCGCGCGGACGTGGAATGAGGATAGTAGTCTAACAGCGCGCCCGGGGCGGCCGTTCCCGTCGATTCATTCGGCCGATGGCACAGGGGGGCCGCCAAGCGCCGCCAGGGTGGCCGGACGGCCGACGTCGTGCCAGCGCCCGTCGAAGGGCAGGCCTGCGACCCGGCCGGCCTCGATGGCCGGTTGCAGGGCCTCGCCCAGCCCGAAGCGGACCGGTCGCTCGCCACCGAACAGGCCCGGCCGATAGACACCGATCCCCGCGAATGTCCGGCGCGAATCTCCCGACGCGCCCCGCCGCACCCGATCACCGACCAGCGCGAAATCCCCGTCGGGGTGATGCGCCGGATTGGGCACGAGCACCAGCCGCGCCAGATCATCCGCGCCCATCGGCGTCGCGAGCCGGCGGAAATCGAAATCCGTGAACACGTCGCCGTTGGCCACCAGGAAGGGCGCATCCGGCAGCAGCGGCAGGGCTTGCCGGATGCCGCCGCCGGTATCCAGCGCCCCCGGCGTTTCAACCGAGTAGATAATGCGCAGGCCGAAGCGGTCGCCCTCGCCCAGCGCGGCCATGATGGCATCCGCCAGCCAGGCGACGTTGATCACTACCTGGTCGAAGCCGGCCGCGGCTAGGGCGTGCAAATGGTGTTCGATCAGTGGCCGGCCCGCCACCGGCACCAGCGGCTTGGGCAGGCGGTCGGTCAGCGGGCGCAGGCGCTCGCCGCGCCCGGCGGCCAGGATCATGGCGCCCCGGGTCGGTGTGTCAGCCGGCATCATCATCGGCGAACACGTGGCGTTCCAGCAGTTCGCGCAGACCGGCCAGCGCCGGGTAGGCCTTCACCACCGGCCGCAGATAGGCCAGGAAGCGCGGCGCATCCGCCAGGTACTTCGGCTTGCCGTCGCGATAGCAAATGCGGGCGAAGATGCCCAGCACCTTGAGGTGGCGCTGCAACCCCATCCAGTCGCAATCACGCCGCAGATCGGCGAATTCCGCCGGCACCGCGAGGCCGGCGGCCCGGGCCCGGCGCCAGTAATCGGAAAGCCAGATATCCACCCGTTCCTGCGGCCAGCTGATGAACGCATCCTTGAACAGGGAGATGAGATCGTAGCTATAGGGGCCGAAGCGGGCGTCCTGGAAGTCGATCACACCGGGATTGCGCTGGCAGACCATCAGGTTGCGGGGCATGTAGTCACGATGCACGAACACCCGGGGCTGGCCACGGACCTGGTCGATGATGCTGTCGAACGCCTGATCCAGCACGCGGGATTCCGCCACATCCAGGGTGACGCCGAGATGGCGTTGCAGATACCACTCTGGGAACAGGGCCATTTCCCGGCGCAACGTGTCGTCGTCGTACTCGGGCAGGACTCCGGGCCGGCTGGCCACCTGCCATTCGATCAACGCCTCCAGGGCATCGGCAAACAGTACGTCCGCGCTGCGGGCATTCAGGGCGCCCAGATAGCCGGTATCCCCCAGGTCCTCGAGCAGCATGAAACCGCGATCGAGATCCTGCTCATGGATGGTGGGCACATGCAGTCCGGCGGCGGCCATGAGCGCAGCCACGTCCGCGAACGCATGGCAATCCTCCCGGTCGGGCGGGGCATCCATCGCGATCCAGCGACGGTCGTGCGCCGTCACGCGGAAGTAGCGGCGAAAGCTGGCATCGCTCGACGCCGGGGTCAGCGCCACGTTGCGCAGGCCGGCGGCATCCGCGAGCCAGCCACGCAACTCGGCCAGGCGGGCGTCCTCTGTCAGGGTCTGGGTCATGCGATAAGCTGCTGTTTGCGGGCCCTTCTGACGCCACGCATAATCGCCGGTGGGGGCGCGCGGCGTCTCGCCGGACCCAGGCCGGCCCGACTTATCGACCAAGGCGAAGCGTCCGCGTGACTGGAGTGGAAAACATACGTCGCTGGCGGCACTTTATCCTCATCGCCACGCTGCCCGCCAGCGTCGCGTCGGCCGGCATCTGCCCGCTGCCCGCGGGCATCACGGCCGCCGAACCGGGTGCCAATGCCGAAGTCACGGCCGATCAGGCCATTCTCGACGGCCCGCTGGCCACGGTGACCGGCAACGTCCGTCTGGAACAGGCAGGCCAGGCCCTGACCGCCCCGGCCCTGGAATATGACGGCAGCGCACAGCGTGTGATTGCCAACGACGGCCTGCGCTACCGCGGCCGCGGCATCCAGTTGTCGGCCGAACAGGCGGATGTGCGGCTGGGCTCCGGTATGGGGGAATTCATCGGCACCGACTACGCCCTGACCACCAATGGCGGGCGCGGCCAGGCCGCCAGCGTGGCGGCGCTGGGCGGCGAGAGCTATCGGCTGACGGATACCACCTACACTACCTGTGCCGGCGACGAACCCGCCTGGCAGCTGGCCGCCGACCGCATCGAGCTGGACCGCAATCGTGGCCGCGGCGAAGCCTTCGACACGGTTCTGCGGGTCGGCGGCATTCCGCTGTTCTACACCCCCTATCTGAATTTCCCGATCGACGACGAGCGCCACACTGGGCTGCTCACGCCGACCCTCGGCTACTCGTCGGATGACGGCGCGGAACTGGCGCTGCCCTACTACATCAATATCGCCCCCAACTACGACGCCACCATCACCCCGCGCCTGCTGTCCCGCCGGGGCCTGCAGCTGGGCGGGGAGTTCCGTTACCTGCACGCGCATCATCGGGGCGAGGTGGCCGGGGAATATCTGCCCTCCGACCGACGCTTCGGCGATGACCGCAGTTTGATGCGCGCCAACCACGAAGGCCGCTTCGGGCGTTATATCGGCCTGCAGGTGGACGCCACCCGGGTCAGTGACGAGGCCTATTTCGAGGACCTGGGTACCACACTGTCCGGCAACAGTCAGTCTCAGCTCCAGCGGCTGCTGCGCCTGACCCTCGCGGCGCCTGGCGTGCGGGCGGCAGTGCTGGCCCAGGATTACCAGCCGGTACTGGCGGACACCCTGAACAACCGCCCCGAGCCGTTCGAGCGCCTGCCGGCGGCGCAGATCAGCCTGCTCACCCCCAACCGCGGACCGCAGCTGGGACTGGACGCGGAGGTCGTGCACTTCGATCGCGACAACGCCATCCCCACCCGCCGCACCGATCTGCGACCCCGGCTGCTCTGGCAGCACGACGCGCTGGGCTGGTTCGCGCGGGGCGAAGCAGCCTACCGGCATACCCGCTATCGCCCGGATACCGGGCCGACGCTGGAGCGCGATATCGGTTCCGGCTCGCTCGACGTCGGACTGCGGCTGCGGCGGCGGATGGATAACGGCTGGCTCCAGACCCTGGAACCGCGCCTGTTCTATCTCTACACCGGCTACGAGGACCAGAGCGCCCTGCCGCTGTTCGACACCGCCGTGGCCGATCTGCATTTCCACCGGCTGTTTGCCCGCAACCGGTTCGTCGGGGTCGATCGCGTCGGCGACGCCAACCAGCTCACGGCAGGGGTGACAACCCGCTTCATCGAGCCGGAAAGCGGCCGTGATGTCCTCAGCCTGGGGCTCGGGCGGGTGTTCGGGTTCCGCGACCTGGCGGTCAACGCCCCGGTGACCGGGGTCATCGGCTACGACGACCAGGATTCGGATGTGGTGGCCACCGCCGCGTACAAACCTACCCGCCACTGGGGGAGCCGGCTGGCCCTGCAGGCCAGCCCCGGCGACGACCGGATCAACCGGGCCAGCGTCCGGATCGGTTACGACGACGGGCCCGACCGGCATGCCAGCCTGGGCTATCGCTACTTCCGCGATCTGCGCCAGCTGCCGGGCGGCACGACCGAGACGCTGGAGCAGGTCGATCTGCGCCTGGCCTGGCGGATCGACGAGCAATGGCAGGTGATCAACCGCTGGAACTATTCACTGGAAAGCCGTCAAAGCGTGGAGGTGCTGACCGGCATCGGTTATCGGCCCAGTTGCTGCTGGGCCACCCGCGTGGCATTCCGGCGTTTCGTGCGCAATGCCAGCGGAGAGCGGGGCTCCGCCCTGCTGTTACAGGTGGAACTCACCGGGCTGGGACGCTTCGGCGACGAAATCTGGGGCCTGCTTGATCGTGATATCGTTCCGGCCGGCTCACAATTCACCAATCTGCGGTATCGATGAGACTGATTCGCTTTGCCTTGCTGATGGCCGCCACCGGCCTGTCCCTGTCACCCGCCGCGGGCGTGGCGCAGGATTCCGAGCTCGACGAGATCGTGGCTGTCGTCAACGACGGCCTGATTCTGGAAAGCGAGATGGAAGGCGCCGTCGCGCAGGTGCGGCAACGCGCCGGTGCCCAGATCAACAACGTGCCGGACGAGGTGGTGCAATCTCAGGTCCTCGAGCAGCTGATCCTGCGCGAGCTGCAGATGCAGCGCGCCAACCGGGCCGGACTCAGCGTGAGCGATTCCGAACTCAACCAGGCCATCGAACGCATGGCGGCTCAGAACGGAATGACCGCCGATCAGTTCATGAACTCGGTGCGGGCCGAGGGACTGTCGGTCACCGCCATGCGGGCTCGGCTACGCGAACAGATTCTGATCGACAAGCTCAAGCAGCGGGAGATCGCCGGCCGCGTGGTGGTCACCGACGAGGACGTCGATCGATATCTGGAAAGCGAGTCGCTTCGGGTGCAGGAAAACCGCGAGTACCGCATCCGTCATATCCTGGTGTCGGTCAGCGAAAACGCCGGCCAGAGCACCATCGATGCGGCGCGCGACCGGATCAACGAACTGCGCGAACGGGCGCAGGAAAACGACAGCTTCAGTGAACTGGCGGTGGCCCATTCGGACGGCCAGAATGCCCTCGAGGGCGGTGATCTGGGCTGGCTGGCCGGCGGCTTTCTGCCCACGCTGTTTTCCGACGTGGTCCCGCGTCTGCAACCGGGCGAAATCAGCGAGCCGTTCCGCGGCCCCAGCGGATTTCACCTGATTCAGCTGGCCGATGTGCGACGCACCGACGGCCAGCAGACTGCCGCCGAGCAAGCCGTGGTAAAGGAGTATCAGGCCCGTCATATTCTGCTCGAACTCAACGAAATCCGAAATGACGAACGCGCCGAAGCCGAGGCCGAACGCCTGCGCAAGCGGATACTGGCCGGCGACGACTTCACCCAGCTGGCGCGCGAGAATTCCGACGACACCAGCAGCGCCAACCAGGGTGGCGAACTCGGCTGGCTGCAGGCAGAGAGCATGTCGCCCCCGTTCGCCGAACAACTCCGGTCGCTCAAGCCCGGCGAAACCAGCCAGCCGTTTCGTACGGACAGCGGCTGGCACGTACTGGAGGTGCAGGACACGCGTCAGCGCGATCTGAGCCAGGAACGCCGGCGCCAGCGGGCGCGTCAGGCACTCGGACGCCAGAAAATGCAGGAGGAATCCGAAATCTGGCTGCGCAAGATTCGCGACGAAGCCTTCGTGGACATCCGGCTGGAAGGCTACCAGGACAGCTGAGCCGGTCTCACCGGCCGCGCCGCGTCACCACGAGACGACTCCGATGCCCATGAACCGACTGGTGCTCACGCCGGGCGAGCCGGCCGGCATCGGTCCCGATCTGGTCGTGCGGCTGGCTCAGCAGCATCATGACTGCGAGATCATCGCCGTTTGCGATCCCGATCTGCTGGCCGACCGGGCACGCCTGCTTGGACTCCCGCTGACGGTGGATAACGGAACCGACACCACCACACCACCCGTCGCCACCCGACCGGGGCATATCCGGGTGTTGCCGGTTCCCCTGGCCGCCCCCTGCCGTCCCGGCGTGATCGATCCGGCCAACGCCGGCTACGTCCTGGCCACGCTGGAACAGGCCGTCGACCAGTGCCACAACCGGCAGGCCGACGCCATGGTGACCGGCCCGGTCCACAAGGCGGTGATCAACCGGGCCGGCCACGCCTTTTCCGGCCACACCGACTTCATCGCCGAGCGAACCGGGGCGGCGCACGTGGTGATGATGCTGGCGACGCCGGGCCTGCGGGTGGCGCTGGCGACGGTGCACATTCCGCTGGCCGATGTACCCGCGCAACTCACCCGGTCCTCGCTGGCTCGTACACTGAGGGTTCTGGATAGCGATCTTCGCCGCCATTTCGGCATCGTCCGGCCGCGCATCCTGGTGGCCGGCCTGAATCCCCATGCCGGCGAAAGCGGCTACCTGGGCCGGGAGGAAATCGACGTGATAGAGCCGGTGCTGGGCGAGGCCCGTGAGGCGGGGCTGGACATCGAAGGCCCCCTGCCCGCGGATACGCTGTTCACCCCCGACAAGCTGGCGCGCGCCGATGCGGTGCTGGCCATGTACCACGACCAGGGTCTGCCGGTGATCAAGCATCTGGGCTTCGGCCGCACGGTCAATGTCACGTTGGGCCTGCCCATCATCCGCACCTCGGTCGACCACGGTACCGCGCTGGATCTGGCAGGGACCCATGCCGTGGATACCGGCAGCATGGACGCCGCCGTGGCGATGGCCGATGAACTGGCCAGTCATGCCCGCGCGTAAACGCTTCGGCCAGCACTTTTTGCACGACCCGGGCATCATCGGCCGCATAATCGATCACATCGCCCCGGCTGACACCGATCACCTGGTGGAGATCGGCCCCGGACGCGGTGCGCTCACCGAGCCGTTGCTGGACCGCTGCCCCCGTCTGGACGTGATCGAGATCGACCGGGACCTGGCGCCGGCGCTGCAACAGCGGTTCGGCGGCCAATCCGGTTTCACCCTGCACGAGGCCGACGCCCTGCGCTTCGACTACACCAGCCTTGGCGGCGATCCGCCCCTGCGGCTGGTCGGCAATCTGCCCTACAACATCTCGTCGCCACTGCTATTCGCACTGCTCGCCAGTCCCGCGCCGATCGGCGACATGCATTTCATGCTGCAGAAGGAAGTGGTGGACCGCATGGTCGCGGGACCGGGCGAGGCAGATTACGGCCGGCTGTCGGTGGCGGTGGCATCACGAGCCCGGGCGGAACGCCTGATGACCATCGGGCCCGGGGCCTTCCAGCCACCACCGAAGGTGGAATCCGCCATCGTGCGCGTTCGTCCCCGGGCCCCGGACTTCGCCATTGACTGCCAGCGGGACTTCGACCGGGTTCTGCAGGCCGCGTTCTCGGCCCGCCGCAAGACCATCCGGAACGGTTTGAAAGGGCTGCTGGATCGATCGGCGATCATCGATGCGGGCGTCGACCCGGGTCAGCGCCCGGAACAGCTGACGCCGGCCGAATTCGCGGCGCTGGCCAACCGGTTCACCGGGGAAACCGCCTGAATCAGCCGGTGCCGGTGCCCTTTTCCTGCACGAGCGGGGCCACGCGGTGCCGCGCCAGGAAACGCCCGAATGCCCGCGCCGATAGCGGGGGCGCCACGGCCGGCCCGAAACGCAAACCGCACCCCAGTGCCACCAGCAGACCGGCAGTCTCCTCATCGGCCACCGGGCCTGCCACCAGCGGCTGCTGCTGGCGGCGCGCCCGGCCCACGATCGCCTTGATTCCCGCCACCGCGGCCTGATCTTCCGCCAGCCCGGCGAGTAGGGTCTCCGGGACCAGACGCAACTGCGCCGAAGGTGCCTCGTCGTCGCTGTCGACCACGGCGCGATACAGGATGGTGGATGGCACGCCGACCACCCTCAGTGCATCCGGCGACAAGCGGTGCGAAACGGATTCACCCCGCCAGACCCCATCCACCGCTTCGCCGGTATCCTGAGCCGGCGCCCACAGCAGGGGCACCGGGGGCAGGCCGATGTCCCGCCAGTTGCCGATCACGCGGCCGAGCCGGCCCAGGGTCCAGGCATCCAGCGCCGCGGCCATGCCCTGGTCCTGCGCCAGTGGCCGCGCATCCTCACCCGAACCCGGTCCGATCACGTGTGCCGAGGCGGCCACCACCCCGCCCTGCTCGTCCAGCACCGGCCAGAATTGCAGATCGAGTTCATCGCCGGCCATGGCCGCGGCCAAACGGTGCCCGGCCTCGTCCGACTGCTGGTCGACCAGCTGATCCAGGTGTGGCGCGTACAGGATCGGCTGCGTGTCGTCGCCCATGCGAATGGCCTGTACCGCGATCAGCGCGCGGTCCAGAAGCTGCGCCGGCGTCATGCCATCGGTAGCGGCGGCGCCACCCCAACGCAGGGCCGGCCAGGGCGCCGAGGCCGGTGCGGACGATTGCCGGATTGCGGCCTCCAGTCGTCGGCTGGTTTCCGACAGGGCCTCGGCCGGCGGCGCGTCCGAGGTCCGGAACAGCGCGATTTCGTCACCACCAATCCGGGCAATGCAGGCATCCGGCTCGTCAGATTGCCGTTGCCACTGCTCGACCAGCTGATCGAGCATCTGATCCACCGCCACCCGCCCATACCGACGATTCAGGCGGTCGCAGTCAATCACATCGGCCACCACCAGCAACCCGCCCGTGGCCTCATGGTCGTCCACATGCGCCTGCATCGCCGCCAGCAGGCCGGCCGTGCGGGATGCCGTGATCGGCACCGGCGCTTTTCGCGGTCTATCGGCCGGAGCAACGCTCACCAAATAGTCATCGGCGGTCAACCGAGACACGATCGCCGAGCCCGGCCCCGCTGCCAGATCCAGCGGCACGGCGCGGCCGATCAGATTGGCCGGTTCCTCGGGAAGAAGCGTGGTGACGGCACTGCCCGGGACCGCCTCCTGTCCGAACAGCCCGTGCCAGCCCGTGCCGGTCCGGCGGATGCGGCCGGCCGAGTCCACCAGCGCCAGCACGCCCGGCGCGGATTCAATCAGCAGCCCCGCGGGGTCATCAATGGCGGCCGGCGATGCCGGTTCGCGCGGCTCGAAGGTCGCGGTCAGCGCATGCGGCGACCCCACGGGTTCCGGCACGACCCGCACCGACACCGCCACCGGCGGCCGGCCCTGGCACTGCAGCAATGCCGCCGTTTCCACGACCGATTCGGCCTGGCTGTTGAGGGCCACGGCGACAGGGCCTTCGACCCGCTGGATGTCGTCATCGAGAAATATCAGCGTCTGATCATGGCGCGTGGCCTTCAACGCGCTGGCATCCCGGTGCAGCAGCGACTGCATGGTCTGATTGACCCGGGCGATCCGCTGCTGGTGGTCCAGCGCCACCCACCCGATGCCCGCACGATCGAGGTAACGGGCAATGGCGTCGCTATCCGCATCCCGGGCCCGTGCCGGGGCGGCGGTGGGGGCGGGCGCCAGCGCGGCAGCCGGCGCCGGTCGCGATACCACCGCATGGTCATCCGGCTCCCGCCACGCAGCGATCACGCCCGGCAGCCACCGCCATATCAGGACCAGGGTCATCAGCCAGGACACCAGCAGCACCGCAATCATCGGCAATGCCGCGGCCAGCGCACGGCGCCAGGCGATGCCGGCATCCACGAATCCGATGCGGTTGCCGTCCCGGCTGAGACCAAGGCGGCGATCGCTGCTGGTCGCCCGGTAGAGCAGACCGCGCAGCTGGCGGGCCTGCGCCGCCGGCAGTGCATCACCCACCGATTCCAGCGCGCCGACGGAGGCCAGCACCACGCCATCGGCGTTGCGCAGGGTGAGGTAGTTGACCGCGTATCGCGGCTCGGCGAGCAGCGATTCGGCAGCCGCTACCAGGTCGGCGGGCACCCGATCCTGGCGTAGCTTCGGCGCCAGTTCCGTCTGCGCCGCCGCCGCCAGCCGGTCGGCCAGGCGGTCGGCCTGGGTCGACAGGCTGAGGAACAGAAGAACAGGCGCCAGCAACACCCACAACAACGCCGCCGCAACGGCCAGTGGCTGCGTCAATCCCCGCAAACGCCCCCGAGATGATTCCGCCATGTCCGCGCCATCAGCCGGTCACGCAAGGCGGCCCAACGGCCACCTCTCAATCCCCGGCCGAAAAGCTATCGGTGGACTCGAAGCGCTCGGGAATCGGGTAGGTAAAGCTTTCCAGATAGCGTTCGTAGGTGCGGTCGGCCACGTCCTTGAGCATGGGGCGGTTCTCCACCGCCCCGACGCCGCGACGCTGCTTGTCCAGCGCGTTGCGTGTGGTATCGCCCACATCGGTGACCTCACCCGCCCAGGCATAAAGCGGTAGCAGCATCAAGCTGATTACAATCGGTTTTTTCATGACCCATCCTCGTTGAAATCGGGCCGGCGTCGAGTGGCGCCGACCGGCCGGGCATTCATCCGCCGCCGCCGCCGATAGCGGTCGCGGCGTTGCGGCGATCGTCATTGGTGGCCCGGCCCGACGTCGGTTCGGGCGCCGGCCGCGGCTCGGTTTCCGCGCCGGGCAGCGGCGATACGGACTGACGGGCCAGCTGCTGCAGCGAGGCGGCGCGCTGGCGCAATCGCTTGATCTCGTCCCCGCCAACCTCGTGTTCCGCCGCGATGCGCGCGGCCCGCCGTTCCTCGCCGTCGATCAGCAGGGCCACAATGTAGTTGTTTCGCGGCAGGCGCTCACCGGGGCTCAGCTGATAGGCGGTGGCCAGTTCACGGACCGCCGCTCGGACTTCACCCTGCCGCAGCAGCGCATAACCCAGGTCGTTGCGAATGCGGGCGTCGGTGGGCAGCAGCGTCACCGCGGATTGCAGGTGCCGCACCGCCAGCGTGAGGTCCTGGGGGGCATAGATCAGACCCAGACCATGCCGGGCCTCACCGCGATACCGGCCCTCGTCGAGCAACTGGCGGTAGATCTGTTCGGCCGCCACCGGCTCTTCCAGCTTGCGCAGCAGATCGGCGCGCAACAACCGCAGTTCCGCCGTGTCGCCGAATTGCTTCTGCTGCGCCTCGAGATGCGCCATGGCGGCGTAGAGCCGATCCTTGCCCATCAGCTCGCGAATCAGGTCGGTATAAAGCCGGCGATTCTCGTCCTCGCCGCGGGCCTCCTGGAGCAACTGCGCCGGTTCCGCCAGGTCCGGGCGCGGCGGCGAGCTGGTGCAACCCGCTATCAGTATCAGCAGCAGACAAGCACCGAGAAACCGCATCAGCTGCCTCCCATCGAGCCCAGGGCGTTGGAAATGGAAACGAACGCCGGACCGACAATGAAGATGAGTAGGGCCGGAAAGAAGCAGGCCACCAGCACCACGGTCATCTTGCCGGCCATCACGTTGACCTGCTCACGAATCTCCATGGTACGCCGCTCCTCGATCGTGTCGAGGGCGTCACTCAGGGGCTCGCGGATCTCGCCGCCATAGCGCTCCACCTGCCGCAGGACGCCGAGTACGCTTTCCAGTTCCGGCACCGCCAGTGTCTTGCTGGTTTCCATCAGCAGCTGGCTCATGTCCGCGCCCGCCTCGACCTGACGCAGGACCGGCGCCAGCTCGTCGATCATCTCCGGCAGCGTCCCCTCGCCATCCTGCACTAGGCTGGTCAGGGCCTGGCGCGTGCTCAGACCGGCCTCGTACAGCAGCATCATCAGGTTGATGAACAGCGGCACTTCGGCGCGAATGCGATCGCGCCGGTTCTTGGCCGAGGAGCGCAGCACCAGACGCGGCAGTGCCGCCGCCAGCAACACCAGAAATACCAGCAGGACGCCAACCATGAGCGCGCCGAACTGCGGCACCAGGACAAACCACAGGGGCACCGCCGCCACCAGCCCGATGATCGGCATCAGCACCTGCATGCCGTAGAAGGCGGCCCGTGCCCGCACGCCGCGCCAGCCGGCCTGGGCCAGCAGCACGGTGGTTTCCTCGGGATCGTCCAGAATCCGGTCCAGGCTCTGGCCCCGGTCGGCCACTCGCGCCAGCCACTCGGAGGTCCCCTTGGGCCCGCCCCTCGCCTGTCGCTGCCGGGCACCGGCCAGCCGCCGCGCCATGCGCTTGCGCCGACCTTCCTGGATGCCGGCGGCCGTGAAAAGCCCGACGCCAAGCACCACCAGCAGGGTGGCTGCAGCAATCAGCAGGGGCAGATTCGCAATCACAGGCCGCCGTCCCGCAGCGAGGCCATCATGCGCCAAATGATCACCAGGCCGAGCACCTGCAGGGCAACGCCCACCCCCATGGCAATGCGGCCGCCGCCGCTGGCAATCATGGGTTCGTAGTAACCCGGATTGATCAGGAACATGATGCCGGAGATGAGGATCGGAATGGCGGCCACCACATAGGCCGAGAACCGGGTCTCGCCGGTCATCGCCTTGAGCTCGCGGCTGGCGGCGTCCTGCCGGCGGATGGCACCGATCAGACTCTTGATCACGCGCCGCATGGACCCGCCGAAGCGACGATTGACCCGGGCCGACAGGGCCAGGATGTGCAGGGCGCGCAACTGGTGCACCGCGGCCGCCTCCGACAGGGTGGCCTCCATCGACGCCCCCAGCCGCACCTGGCGCGACACGCTCAGGAACAGCGAACGGCAGGGCTCGATGCTTTCCAGCGCCGCGCTCTGCATGGCCTCTTCCAGCGTGTTGCCGGCGGTCAGCGAACGCAGCACGTATTCCAGGAAATCGGGCAGCTGATCGGCGATCTGCCGCCGGCGCGCCTGTACCCGCTGGCGCAGGACCAGCACGCTGACGCCCAGCACCGCGATCCCCAGGGCCAGGCCCACCAGCAGATTGACCAGCGCCAGCAGCACCACCAGCACGATGAACCCGATGATCATCAGGTTCGCCGTGCCCGGCTTCATGTCGATGCCGGCCCCCCAGAACTGATGACAGACCGTTCTTGTGACCGGATTTCGGATGCGCTGCAGATGCCGCATACCCGCCAGTTCGTCGACGAAGTCACCGGCAGTGGTCTGGCCGATACGTTCTTCCAGCGCCTCGTCGCCGGCGCGGGTCTGGGCGCGGGCGAATAGCCACACCGCCGCCGCCACCAGCAGCAGGGACATCGCGCCGGTGAGGATCAGCGCCATCATGATGCGTTCTCGCGATCGGCGTCGGGATGCGAGAACAGCACCTCCATCGGCAGATGATCGCCATCCACCTCGCCCACACGCTGCACCGACATCAGGCGGCGCTCGCCGGAGCCCAGCCGGCTGACATGGACGATGAGGTCCAGCGCCGAGCTGATCTGGTGCAGAAGCGTGCGCTCATCCCCGTTGAAGCCCGCAAAGCCGGCGAGCAGCTGAAGCCGGTGCACGGCATCCCGCGGGCCGTTGGCGTGCAGTGTGGTCATGGAGCCGTCATGGCCGGTATTCATGGCCTGGAGCATGTCCAGCACCTCGTCGCCACGCACCTCGCCGACGATGATGCGGTCCGGGCGCATGCGCAGGGCGTTGCGGACCAGATCGCGCGCGGTGACCTGGCGTTCGCCCTCCAGATTCGGTGGCCGGGTCTCCAGCCGCACCACGTGCTCATGGCGCAGGCGCAGTTCGGCCGCATCCTCGATGGTGATGATGCGCTCGTCAGCCCCGATCCACTGGCTGATGACATTCAGAAACGTGGTTTTGCCGGAGCCGGTGCCGCCGATGACCAGGATATTGCGCCGCTTGCCGACCTCGGCCTCGAGAAAGGCCAGGGTTTCGGCATCCACCGTGCCGTACCTGATGAGCTCCTCGGCCGTTAGCGGCTGCTCGCGAAACTTGCGGATCGACACACAGGGGCCGTCCAGGGCAATAGGCGGAATCACCGCGTTGACGCGGCTACCGTCCGGCAGGCGGGCATCGACCATCGGGGTGGACTCATCCACCCGGCGCCCCAGCGGGGCGAGAATACGCTGGATCACGCGGATGATGTGCGCATTGTCGTTGAACCGCAGCGGTTCCACACCCAGACGGCCGCCGCGCTCGGTGAAGATGTGGTCGGGGCCGTTGACCACGATGTCGTCGACCTCGTCGTCATCCACCAGCGGCTGAATCGGGCCGAAGCCGACCAACTCGTTGAGCGTGTCCTCGGCCAGTGCGTCGGCCTCGGACTGATTCACAGGCAGGCGATTATCCCGCACATAGGCGCGCACCTGATTGCGGATGAAATCCCGGGCCTTGATACGCGACCATTCCTCCAGCCGCACATCGCCGTCTTCCAGCAGCCGGATCATGTGCTGATGCAGCCGCGACTTCAGCGTCTGATACTGGTCGCTGAGCCGGAACCGTCGGGTGTCGGGCGTGGCTGCCATCCAGGGCTTCCCTTAACCGAACAACCGCGACATGAACCCTGTCTTGGGCATCTGCACCGTCTGACCGGTGATCTGCTCCAGCAGCGCCAGCACGTCACGGTTGAAGGCATCACGCGGGGCGTGCTCGAACATCGGCTCGCCCGCATTCATCGACTCCAGTCGCACCTGGGGCCGCCCGGACAATCCAGCCAGGTAGGGCAGATCCAGTAGCGCGGCAAGACGGTCCGGTTCCAGCCCGACCTTAGACTGCACCTGGTCCAGGACCAGGCCGACGTTGTCCAGCGGGCAGTCGATCTGGCGCAGACCGTGCAGCATGTGCTTGTTCTGGCGGCTGGTCAGCACCGACTGGTCGGTCAGGAGAACCGCCCGGCGCGCCGGGCTGACCGCAGCCGCCAGCGGGGCCAGCGAAATGCCGGCATCTGCGGCCACCACAACATGCTCGAACAGCCCGCGCAGCGTTTCCAGAAGGCGCTGTAGCTGATCCGCATCAATGGCGGGGGGCCCGGCAACCTCTTCCGGGAGGCTAAGGAAATAGAGCCCGTTTTCGTAGCGCGGAAAAGCCGTGTCGATCAGTGTCTGGTCGCAACGCTCGACATCGCGCAGGGCATCCAGGGCGCCGTACGTCTGGTCGGTATCGAGAAATACCAGCGTGGCGCCACCCGGTAGCGACAGATCGAGCAGGAGCACGCGCCCGTCCTCGCCCACCTGGGTTTGCAGCGCCAGCGCCATGTGCATGGCCAGAAACGGAATACGCGGGTCGGGCGCGGCGGCAAACACGGTCAGAAGCTGGCCCTGCCCGGCCGTATTGGTGCCGGTACGCGGGCTCCGCCGGAGTACCCGGCCGACCAGTTCGGTGAGATTGTCATCGTCGCGATGGACAACGAGAAAATCCCGCGCGCCGGCACGCATCGCCGCCAGCACTGCCTCGGAATCCTCCTGCTGCCCCAGGGCCACGACCGGCAGTTCCCGGTGGCGCTCGGCCAGGTATTCCACCAGCCGTGCCCGCTCCAGGGCATTGCCGGCATCGAACTGCACGAACACCAGACCAACGCCGGGCGTGGATTCGATCTCGCCGGCCAGCCCGGCCGGATCGTCGTGATCGGCGGGCAGCACACCCACCTGGCCGCCCAGATTCCTGGTCAGCCAGTCCCGAAGATCCGAATCATCCGCAACGATGAGTGCCTGGGTTTTCACGATCGTTGCCGTTCCTAGCGAGTGAAGCCCGTGTCCCGTTCCTCGAAGTCGCCTTTCTCCAGGAAGAACAGTTCGCCCGCGCTCGGGTTGTATTCGTCATATTCCTCGCCCGGCATCTCCACGCGGGTCTCGGGGGCGAGCGGTGTGACCAGATTGGGCGTGACGACCATGATCAGCTCGCGGTCCTGCCGCTCGTAACTGGTGGAGCGGAAGAACGTGCCGAGGATCGGGATATCGCCCAGCCAGGGCACCTTGTCGACGTTCGCCGACAGGCTCTGGTCCACCAGGCCGCTGATGATGAAGCTTTCGCCATCACCCAGTTCTACCGCGGTGTCCGTGCGGCGCACGCTGATGCCCGGCACCTGTACACCCTGCACCGTCACGCCGGAGGTAAAGTCCAGTTCGCTGACTTCCGGGGCCACCTTGAGCGCGATGCGATCGCTCTGCAGCACGGTGGGGGTCAGGCTCAAACGGATGCCGAACTCTTTAAACTCGATGGTCACGCTGCCGTTGCCGCCACCGGCCTGCACTACCGGAATCGGAAACTCGCCACCGGCCAGGAAAGTGGCGGTCTGGCCGCTCATCGCCACCAGCGACGGTTCCGCCAGGGTCCGCATCAGACCACGACGCTCCAGCACACTGAGCACGCCGGCGAAGTCCTGGTCGGAATCGCTCAGCAGCAGATTGAAGGCGTCACCGATGGGCCGGAACGCGGTGTCGCTGAGCGGGTTGATGCCACCACCACCCCCGAATTCGAAGCCACCACCGGAGCCCGGAGCGCTCAGGCCGGCGACCTGCTCGCCGGGCATCGGGTTGCTGATGATATTGAAACCGATCTGCCGCAGCGCGCTGCGGCTGACCTCGGCGATGCGGATATCGGTCTGCACCTGGGTGCGAACCTGTTCGCGCTTGCCATCAAGCAGCACGTCCGGCAGGTCACCGGACCCGACCACCACCGAGTAGCGCATCGGTTCATCGCCACCCTTGGGCCATACCAGCAAAGTGGTATCGCCCCGCTTCTTGCCGGTGAGCATCATTTCCCGCACGCCGAGCACATTGACGCCGGCGATCTCGGGGTCGCCGAGCGCGACGCGATCGATGCGCTGGTCGGTCTTGACGACCTCCTGGTTGCCGACGCCCACCTGGACGATCTCGGCATGGGCCAGGCCTGCACCGAGCAAGGCGACCATCGCGACGACGAATCGTTGGATTGGCTTCATTATGGCTTCGTCCCTTGTCCGCCGCTTATCGAATGGGCTTGGTGATGCGCTTGGAGGTCGTGCCCTCGTAGACCTCGATCACGCTGTAGGCCGGTCGGCGCGGGGCCTGCGCGCCACCGCCACCTTTCTGGCGGCGCTCGAGCGCGGCCAGCTCGGACAGCGTGATGACCTTGTCGTTGTCGTCATCGGCCGCAGCCTCGTCATCGTCGGCGCTGCTGTCATTGGCGGCGACAGGCGACGACCCCGGTGCCAGCGCCTCCGGCTTGTCGTCGCCAGTGGTGCCATCGCCAGTAACCGCGTCATCCGCTTCCTCGGCGGTCGAATCGGCCACGACCTCCTCGCCTCGCAGCGACAGTCGGAGTTCACCGAGGCTGGCACCCAGCATGACCCGCGTGGTCGCCTTTTCCGGCACGGCCACCACCGCGGTACGTTCCCGGCGCTGCTGACGGGCCTCGTCGCCGTCATCGCCTTCCGGATCCGCGTTGATCAACCGCTCCTGATAGGCCAGAACCCGCACATCCTCCAGCAGCACGCGGGCCTGCGAATCTTCCACCTCGCGACCGGACGAGCGGATGTAGAGCAGCACGTCCACCTTGTCGCCGGGTTTGACGAACCCGCCGACCGCAATCACGTCGGAAATTTCCAGCGACATGGCCTGGGAGCCCGCGGGAATTGCCTGCGCCAGGGTGTTGGCCGCCGAGAAACTGTCATCGGTAACCGGGGCTCCCATCGGCACCGGCCGAAGCGGTGAGCGACCGACGACTTCATTGACATCGGTGTAATACTGCGCCGGCTCCACGGAAATCGGCACCAGCGCCACGCTTTCGGCGGGAATCGGCTGATAGGGCGGGATTCGGCTTGTAGCCACCACCGCCAGCACCTGGTTTTCGCCCGGCTGCGGCGCCGTTTCCTCGGCGGCCTGCTCGGCCGGCGCGAAGCCGCCACCGAAGCGATAGGCCACGAACGCCAGGATCACGGCCGCTACGACCAGAAATCCGGCAAATGCCTTCAGCGCGGTACTACTCATGAATGTCTCCCCTTGACCGGGACAAGAATACGCCGCCGAGCCGGATAGTGAAAACCTAAAGTGTGACTTCGGCCGTTCCGGTCAGCACGCCGCCGCCCGGTACCGGGGGTATCGGCCCGAATGGCGGCAAGTTTATCTGCGGGAGAAGAGGAGATGAGTTGGCCGTCACATTCAACGAAACCACAACGCGCAGAAGACCGGAACCATCGATGGTCGTGCCGCAACCCAGCGAGGCGTCGCTGTCACCGTCATTGCATACGAGCGAATCGCCGGTGGCCCCGTCCAGGATCGAAGCCGGCAGCCAGTCCAGGTTGCTGAATACCGAGGCCGCAACAGCCTCACCGACCAACGCATTGTAGTCGGAACTCGACATTCCCACAGGGTCGGTCGACGTCGCCGCATTCGCCGCCTGCTGCGCGGCATTGGTCACTGCCGATTGAAGCATGAACACGTAACCGTAATAGCTCATGCCGATCAACAGCGCGAGCAGCAGCGGCAACACGAACGCGAACTCGATCATTGCCGCACCGCCCTGCGTTCGGCTGCGGGGTCGTATCAGCGCAAGTTCAAGAGGCCGGGACAAAGCCCACTCCGCGGATCGTACTCGGCAGCGGGACCAGGGGAATCTGCAACGGGAAATCCTTGGCAACGGTTACCACACATCCCGGCAGCGGCATATTGCGGGTAGTGACATCAATTACCGGAGAGTCGAGCAGGCCGACATCCGGGAGAATCTGACTGACACGCGCATCCGCCAGAGAAGCGCCCGCGGCACAGAAGCCGGCCAGGTCAAGCTGGCCGGCCGCGTCCCGAAAGCCGTCCGGGTCGACCTGAACCATGGCATCGGCGCCCCGCTGGGCCCCGAATGCCATGGCTTGCTGGGTCACGAATACCAAACCGTAGAGGAGAGTGCCCGCAAGTATCGCCACGAGGGGCAACAGAACGAACGCGAATTCAACTAGCGTTGCACCGCGTTGCAGCCTCATTACCGCGACTCGCATGTAAACATCGGGCACACACCCGCGATTGAAGCGATCCATCGCAGCATGACGACTGTTAGAGCGGCAAAAGTTCTTTATGTGGTGCCACCACCGCCGCCTGTTGCATCGAGCGTACCGCCAAGGTTGTCAAAGAATGTCGTCAGGTTACCGGTCACGGCGAGTGATCCGAGCAAGACCACGACGGCAATCGCGGAGATGATCAGAGCGTACTCAATCAGCGTGGCGCCACCCTGCCGACGGGCATCACCGACGCGCACTTCGAACAAACCAATGAGCATGCGAAGATACGTCAACATAATAAGTCCTCCTTGAATCCAGACCGTGGGCGGTCTTGCCCCCACATACGGAGTTTAACGAAACATTTGCCAGCACGCCGACCCGCCAGTGGTATCGCCGAACGGGTCTTGATCATCGATGTTATCGACCGCCGGAACAATGCCTTGATAGGCTCAGGCGCGGTGGTCCTGTGACAATATCGAGCGTTGATTGCGGCCGGCACGAAAGCCCGGTGCATTATTTCCCATCGGACCTCCCAAGCTACCCGGACCGTCCAAAGGCATTTCCGGGATAAGAGAGCGTACGTTGGGACACCCGAGTTTCTTCATTCAAAGACAAGCACTCAAATGGCCACCTACGCAATTGGCGACGTTCATGGCGCGCACGGTTCGCTGACGCAGCTCGTGGACCGACTGGAGTTCGACATCGGCACTGATTCGCTGTGGTTCGTAGGTGATCTGGTCAACCGGGGCCCGGACTCCCTGGCAACCCTGCGTTTCGCGCGCAGTCTCGGCGACTCGGCGATCACGCTGCTTGGCAATCACGATCTCAGCCTGTTGGCGCAAAGCCAGCAGCCGGACGCCGAGGAGCGCCTGAATCCCACCCTACAGCCCATTCTCGCCGCACCGGATCGCGAGCCGCTACTGGAATGGCTGCGGCACCGGCCGCTGTTTCATCATGACGCTGGGCTGGGGTGGTCGATGGTCCATGCCGGGCTGCTGCCCAACTGGGATGTTGCCAGAGCGGCCGAGCTGGCGCGGGAGGTGGAATCCACGCTGCGGGGGCCGGACTACAAGGCATTCCTGAACGACCTGTTCGGCAACCAGCCGGATGCCTGGTCGGAAAATCTGCACGGCAACGACCGCCTGCGGGTAATCGTCAACGCCATGACCCGGATGCGTTTCTGTCACGACGACGGGCGCATGGATCTCGCCTACAAAAAGACCATTGCCGAGGCGCCGGAGGGTCTAATGCCCTGGTTTCAATTACCCCAGCGGGCCAGCGCCGGCGAACGCATCGTTTTCGGGCACTGGTCGGCCCTCGGGCAGGTGGCCTGGCCCGACTGCAACGTGTGGGGCATCGATACCGGCTGCGCCTGGGGCAACAAGCTCACGGCATTGCGGCTGGACACGCCGGCGCCGGAGATCATCCAGGTGGACTGCGGCGCGGACAGCGTAAAGCCGTAGTCTTGCTGGCGGGTTGAAACCCACTCGGGATCGGGCGGTAAGCCCCTGGGCATCCCGGTCTTCGTAGGGCGCAATTCATTGCGCCTGCCGGGGTCCGGCGCCGACCTTATTGGCGGGTTGAAACCCGCCGTACGCCGGGATCGGGCAGTGGATAGTAGCGCTGCAGGAAAAGCGGGGCCGGCGACAACTCGCCGGCCCCTTGACTCACAACATCCCGGACACAATCAGTGCGCGGAGGACTGGCTCTCGTCGATATCCTCCAGCCGGGTGTAACCACCCTCGGGCTTGGGATAGTCCATGAAGAAGTAGGCCAGTGCCGGCAGCACCAGGATGGCGCCGATCATGTTGGCGGTGAAGATGAACAATAACAGGATGCCCATGTCGATCTGGAACTGCAGATCGGAGAACAGCCAGGTGGCCACACCCGCGCCCAGGGCAATGCCCGTGAACACCACCGCCTTGCCGGTCTTCTGCATGGTCCGGTAGTAGGCATCCTGCAGACTCAAACCGAAGTCGCGCACCCCTTCCTGGAACACGCTGTAGACATAGACGCCGTAATCCACGCCAATACCCACCGCCAGGGCCAGAATCGGCAGCGTTGCAACCTTCAGGCCGATTCCCGCGAGGGTCATTACGCCGTACCCCATCAGCGACACCAGCGACAGCGGCGCCACGATGCAGATCAGCGCGGCCAGACTGCGGAAGGCCAGCAGCATCAGGATCACGATGACCAGGTAGACCCAGAGCAGGACCTCGATCTCCTTGTCCTTGATCACCTCGTTGGTGGCTGCCATGACGCCGACGTTGCCGGAGGCAAGCGTGAACTTCACCCCGGTGTCGCGATTCTCGTCCTCGTCGCGGAATTTCTTCACCGCCGCGACGATGTTCTCGATCGTTTCCGCCTTGTGATCGGCGGTGAAGATGATCACGGGCATCACGCTGCAGTCGGGCAGCAGCAGGCCGGTGCTCGACGGAATGGGCGTGATCGCCTGCGACAGCACGTAACGGTTGCGCGGCAGGATCTTGAACTTCAGCCAGCCCTCATTGAAGCCCATGTTGACCTGCTTGGCGATCTGGCCGAGCGACACCGTGGACTGCACGCCGGCGGTGTTCTGCATGCGCCAGGCAAAGCGGTCGATTTCCTCCATCACGTCGTACTTGATGCAGGCTTCCGGGTCGGTCTCCGCCATCACCTTGAGCTGATCGGTACCGATCGAGAAGTTGTTGACGATGGCCGCGTTGTCCTGGTTGTAGCGCGAATCCGGCCGCAGTTCGGGCACGCCCGCGCTGAACGAGCCGATCTGCAACTGCTCATGCTTCCACACCGACCAGCCCAGCAGCACGCCGCAGGCCAGCAGGATGGGCACCGCCACACCCGGCCGAGTGGTGTATGAGATGGTTCGCCACAGGCCGTCATAAAGCCGGTCCCGGCGAATCTGCTTTTCCTTGAACGACTGCGGGTTGCGGATGTTCACCCAGGTCAGCCAGATCGGCACCATCACCTTGTTGGTGATGATGATGGCGAACATGCCGAACGCGGCATTCAGAGCCATTTCCTGAATGATGTCGATCGGGATCAGCAGGATGGTCAGGAAGCCGGCCAGGTCCGTGATCAGGGCGGTACTGCCCGGAATGAACAGTCGCCGGAATGTCAGCAGAGAGGCATCGAAATTGGTTCGCCCGGCGTCGGCCATCTCGTGCACCCAGGCGTTGACGTACTGCACGCCATGGGACACGGATACCGCCAGCACCAGGAACGGCACCAGGATGGCGAACGGGTCCAGCCCGTAGCCGGCAAGCGTGAGCAGCCCGAACTCCCAGACCACACAGATGACCGAGGCCACCAGCACGATCGCCGCCAGCTTGGAGGAACCCAGATAGCCCCACAGTAGGAGCGCGGTCATCACCAGCGTCACGGCAAAGAAGATGAACACCTGTAACGAGGCGTCGACAATGTCGCCCACAACCTTGGCGAAGCCGATCACGTGGACCTGGATGCCCTCGGTTTCGTACTCCTGCCGTATCTGTTCCAGGCGGTGCGCGACCTCGACGTAGTCGAGCTCCTCGCCGGTCTTGGGGTCGATATCCAGCAACTGGGCCTGCACCAGGGCGCCGCGTTCATCCTCGGAGACCAGCCGGCCGATCACGTCGGCCTTGCCGACGTTGGTCTGCACCAGATCGAACATTTCGTCGGTGGGTTCGTAGCTGGCCGGCACCACGTTGCCGCCGGACAGCCCGCCCTCCACCACCTCGATATAGCGCACGTTGGGCGTGAAGATGGATTGCACCCTGGCCCGGTTCACGCCGGGCAGGAAGAACACCTCGTCGGTGACCTTCTTGAGCTTGCCCAGGAAATCCTCGTTGTAGATGGTGCCCTCTTCCTGCATCAGGGCCACCAGGATGATGTTGGCCCCGCCGAGATCCTCCCGGTAATCCATGAAGGCATCCATGTAGGGATGCTCGAGCGGAATCGATTTCAGATAGCCCGCATCGATGCGGGTCTGCGAGGCCAGCACGCCCAGCCCAACGGTCATCAGGAGCAGGACGATCATGCTGATCATCGGCTTGGCGTAGATCAGCGGTTCGATCACACGCAGGATTCGCTTCTGGGCACTCATTGAAAACTCCGGTTGCGCCGCTCTGCCGCGGATCAGCGGTTGCGCTTGTAGAGGAAGGCGCCGTTCTCGCCGACGAAGAGAAGATCACCGTCGGCGGTCTCGACCACGTCGGTCAGACCGCCCTCGCGGGGGTTGGGCAGCCGGCGTGCCTTGGGGCCGCCATCGTCGCTGATCCAGATACGGCCGTTCACGCCCACCAGGACGTACCCGCCGTCGGCGGTCTGCGTGCCGCCGAACAGGCTCAGGACCGACTTGTCGTTATCGACCACGTCCCACTCGGATTCGGCCGCCTTTTCCTCGGCCGCCTTGCGCTCGGCTTCGGCAAGCGCCTCTTCTTCGGCCTCGGCGCCCCCGGATTCCTTGGCCTCCTCGGCATCCTTTTCCATGCTGGGCGGCAGCTTGAACTGGTAGCCGAGGTCGGTATCCGGCGGCAGCACCGGCAGGCTCGCCACGTCATCCGTCACGAACGCATGGCCGCGCAGGCCGAACAGCAACAGGCCCTGCGGGCCGAGCTGGCGAATACCAAAGAAGGTGCCGCTGTAGGGCGCCTCGATCAGATCCCAGGTCTCGCCACCGTCAGTGGACTTGGATAGCAGCCCGGTCTCCCCGGCAATCACCAGGGTGCCGTCATCAAGCGCCACCATGCTGTTGAGATGCCAGCCGCCCATGGACAGTTGCGGTTCGTACTCGGTCCAGGTCTCGCCGCCGTCCCGGGTCTTGTAGAACAGGTCGTACGCGCCGACCGCGAAACCCGTCTGGTCATCGGTGAACACCACATCCAGAAACGGCGTCTCCAGCGAGGGCTCGTAGTTCTGGATGGTCCAGGTCTTGCCGCCGTCGGTGGTCGCAAGAATGGTCGCGGCATGACCGACCGCCCAGCCGCGGTCTTCATCGACGAAATCCACCGCGGTCAGCGTGGCCCGGACCGGCACTTCGGCCTGCGTCCAGTTCAGCCCGTCCTCGGAGGTCAGGGCATGGCCGCGCACGCCGACGGCGGCAAAGCCGTCACCGCGCCGCTCCACATCCAGCAGCAACTCGAAGGGGGCGCGTGGCGCCATCTCGGCCGGCTTCGGCACCGGCGCTTCGGACGCATCCTCCTCCTGAGCCTGGGCGACTGGGCCGCCGGCCACGGTCAGCAGGAGGCCGCACACGGCCAGGGCCTGACGCCGCTTCGATACGCGGGAACCGGATCTGCTCATATCACAGGACTCTTGATTGTTCGAACGCAGGGTGCCGGCACCGGGCCGGCACCCGCTTAGAAGCGGTAGCGAATACCCAGCTGGAAGAAATCGCGATCCGCCAGATAGTTGAACTTGTCGGCACCCTCGAAGAAGGTCACGCCCGCGGTGATACTCCATTTCTGCTGGATACGCATCTCCACGTTCAGCACGTACATCTTCCGGTTCTCGATGAAGTTCTCGCCGGGCCCGGGGGCAGTGCCGCTCACATCATGCTTGATGATGAAAACCGGCTCGAAGGAGATACCCGGAAACACGTTTTCGTAACGCACGATCCCGATGATCACATAGCCCCAGGCGAATTCGTCGGCAAAACCGTCGCGCTGCTGCGAGGGGTTGAAGCGCAGCTGGAAGGGGCCGCAAAGACGCGTGTTGCCCTGCCGCTCCTCGGCCGTGCCCTGCACCACGCCCTCCGGACAGGCCGGCGCGCCGGTGCCGTCGTTGCCGACACTGGCATGCTGGAACGTCCCCGGTCCCTCGATCTGCAACTCATCGCGGCCCGGCAGGCCCGGCACGTGGGTGGCACCGGTCTCGAACAACAGAATGATCTGGTTGGCCTTGATCCAGTTGCCCGGGCCGATCACGTAAGTGGCGCCGAGGTTGTACTGCAGCACATCCATGCGCTCGTAGCCCTGGATGTACTGGCCCGGCTGAACCGTATCCATGCCACGGTAGCGGGTCAGGTAATCCGGAAACGCATTGCGGCGTCCCGGCGGGTCAGACAGCAGCGTTTCGTCAGCCACGCCGCTCAGACCTGCCTCAAGGTCATTGAGATCGAGACCGGCGTTGGCCAGCGAACCGGTCAGCTGATTGACGATGCCCTGGGCTGCACCGGCGTCCACGCCGAGCAGATTACCCACAGCACCGACCAGATCGCCGCCGTTGGCAAGCGTGCCGGCCAGGTCACCCGCCAGCGGTGGCAGACCGATGGCGTAGCGGTCGTCAAAAGTCGCGGTCTCACAATCACCGCTGTTGTCGGTGAATGCACCGGCGGCACAGCCAACCGGTGCGGACGGCTGCAGCGCGGCGAAAGCGAGGTCAATATCATCCACCTGCAACGGCAGGTCCGGGCGATATGCCACCTCACCCTGGACCGAAATATCGCCAAAACTTGTGTTGAAGCTGATGCCGTACATGTTGATGTCTTCCGGGTACTCCAGCAGCACCGAGAAGGTATCCAGTCGATAGGCCTCGGCACAGGGACCAGTGCCCGGCGCCACGTCGGTCGGGCAGGGATCGCCGTTGGGCTGACTGGCCCCGGGCAGCTGGTCCTGATTCAGTCCATTGACCACTTCGCCCAGCACCGTGGTAGCCAGCCCGCCCGGACCACCGCCCGCCGAGTTGCCGACCGCGCCGAGGAAATGCGCGACGTCGGCATTGGGGCAGTCCGCCAGCAGATTGGCGGTGTCAGTGACCGTATCGCCGGTCGGGCGTGACTGCAGGCAGGATTCCTGTCCGGCGAATGCCGACGCGTAGGGCAGCCGGCTGTGGTAGTTCAGGTAATAGAAGCGAAGCTCGGTGCCGTTGTTGAAATCGGGCAGGTAAGTGGTAAAGGCCGCACCATACTGGCCGCCGCTGGATGCATCCTTTTCGTTCACCGCCACCTGACCGCTGACGTCGGCCACCGCGGTCAGCAGTTGCTGCTCGGCTCGCAGATTGCCGTCGGGGTCATCCGGCGCCTGCCCGAAGCCGGGGTTGATGTTGTTGTCGTTGGCGCCCAGCGTCACGTCGATGAACGACAGGAAACCGCCACGCGGAGGAATCTCGACCTTCTCCCAGTCGTACTGATAGAAGAGTTCGAAGCTTGTGTTCAGGGTCAGCGGCGCACTCACCTTGATCGCGCCAACCGGCTCGAAAACGGTCGCCAGGCTCAGGAACGCCGGCCGGAACAGCGCGTTCACGTTGGGCGGGTTGATGGTGTTCAGCGAGTTGACCACCAGCAGGGTCGACTCACCCCAGTTGATGGTCTGTTCGCCCACGGTGACCTTGAGGTCGCCGATATCGGTACCGAACATGCCGGCGGTGGGCAGGTAACCGCTCACATAGGCGTCCAGCAGATCGATGTCCTGCCCGAGGTACTCGTTGAACTTGTCGCCGGCCGGACGCAGCGTCGGCGTGCCCACGGAGGGGAAGCCGTATTCACCGCTGGCGCGCCGGGCATCGTCACGCGCGCGATCTTCCGGCGTGTAGAAGTTGGGAAAATCCTGCTCGCGATCGTAGTTGACGAAATCGTGGAAGGCGTTGTATCGGGCAAAGGCCACCACATCGCTGAACGGGCCGATGTTCTCGCGAAAACGCAGTTCGAAATCCTGGTTGACCTGGAACGGGGCCTGGGTGATGTCGTACTGGTCGTAGTTCAGCGTGCCGTCGTCATGATTGATGCTGGCGACACCGCGGGCATCAAGACCCAACTGGTTGACGAAATTGCCCTCGCCTTCCAGGCCGAGCTGGACCCGACCGGGCACATCGCCGGGCGCGGTCGACAAGTGTGGCTGGCACAGCGAGCGACAGACGCTGGGGTTGTAGTTGGCCACGCCAACCACGTCCGAACTGGGCTTGGTCAGGCGCACCTGGGCGCCGAGCGAGAAGCTGGTGTTGATGGAGGCGTCGATACCGCCGAAATAATCCCACTCATAAGTGGCTGCCTGACTACCCGGCGCATACAGTCCGGCCCCCAACGCGGCGGCCAGCAGTACGCCAGCGGCGCCGAATCCCTTACCCTGCATGAGGTCTCCTCCCTAAATACCCCGGGCCCAGCCGGGCCTAATATCCTTGTTCGTGAACCGGGCATGTCTGGCCCGGTTGACGATTGTGCAGGCGTTCCCCGCCGGGCCGCTCAGGCGCCGCAGACGGTGCTAGCCCTTGTATCGCGCGGCATCGTGATGCGCCCTTTACGTGCTTGATAGCAAACCCTACCCGCCAAGACAAGACGACTATCCGGAAACCTGGCGTACCCAACCTTCCGTCGGGGCCTGCCGGCGGCCACATGAACTGGCCATGACAGGGTTTGAGCGCCGGATGCCACCGCCCGTCGCGGCGGCATCCGGCACATAGTCAGACACGCTTTCACCGTTGACCTAGCGCGTTGTCCGCCGCTTGAGCGTCTGCGGCGAGAAGTGGCGGTCTTCGTAGGTCACCGAGAAGTCGTTGGGCTGGCCTTCGTTGGTCATCGCGGTGGAGAAGTACAACCCGGACTGCAGGTCGTAGATCAACTCCGGCGCACCGCCCACGAATTGACCCGTGGGCAGATGCACGTTGGCCGCTTCCTGGAACTTCCACAGTTCGTCGCGGTTGTCGTAGGCGTCCACGGCGACGATGTTCCAGCCGTCTTCGTCGATGTAGAAGGTGCGGCGCTTGAACTGGTGGCTGGTGCCGTCGCGGAGGGTGGCATCGACCACCCACACGCGGTGCAGTTCGTAGCGCATCAGGTCCTGGTTGATGTATTTGTCACCCAGCAGGTCGTCGGCGTAGGTGAGGTCGGGCTGGTTGATGGCGTAGTTGTTGTAGGGGATGAGCATTTCTTTCTTGCCCACCAGTTTGTAGTCGTAACGGTCCATGGCGCCGTTGTACATGTCGACCTGGTCGTAGAACTGCTGGCCGTCGGTGCCCTCGTAGGGGTTGTCGTAGGCGACGTTGGGGGCACGGCGAACACGGCGAAGCCCGGTGTTGTACAGCCAGGCGGAGCGATACCCGACGTGTTCCCAGGCCAGCAGGAAGCCGCCGGCGTTACGCGGCGGGGCCAGGGTTTCGGACAGGTAGTAGATCATGATGTCGTCCTGGTCATCGATGATGACCCGATCA
>JAVKCJ010000004.1:0-17068 GCA_040222795.1 Salinisphaeraceae bacterium | reverse complement strand
TAGTGCTGGGGCGGTGGTGGTGACGAACAACGTGAAGCATTTCTGCCGCGTAGAGGGCCTGCGCGTAGAGAACTGGGTCGATCCTGTTTCTTGACGCCGGTAAGCCCTAAGCCCTCAACCTACACTCCATTCCGGATACCCGTTTTTTTGGGGCTTTTAAGGCGCTTGCTTATTCCCCCTTTCGGGCTATGTTGAATCTGCAGTGAGTCCTCCCCCTTCTCGCTGCAGCGACCGAGTCGGCCTCAGGGGTGTTGTTCTCCCTGATTGACCCCTGAGGCCGGCATTTCGGTGTTGATGTTTAACGGACTGTCTCCTCTCCTCGCCCGGCCTAACCGCCGGGCTTTTTTTGTGGAACGGACTGTTTAAGTGGACTGAACAAGGCCGCTTTATTCCGTCGTTCCCGACGCCGGCGGGGAAACAATGGGTTTCATTTCGCAATATCTGCGACACCACGAGGTTTTCGCCATGCTGGAGCTGACCATTGACCGCGGCGATGCAAAGAAGGCGGCGCTGTCTCGCGACGAAGAGCGCGAGAGGGACCGATTCAGGGCGTGGTACCGACAAACCCACCCCGACTGGCGACTGCACGACATGGCGTCAATGGCCCTGTTCGGATGCCGTGCTCTGGTATTCGCTGCACTGATGGTCCCGGCGATGGTGCTGGCAGGGCTGGTCTTTCTGGAGTCCGGATTGGGTGCCGCCTCGATCGAGAACCAGCTCAAGCTGATTCTGGCCAGGGGCTGGGCCGAGCTCCAGGGGCTCTGGTTGGTCAGTGGCGGGGTGAGCCTCGCGGCGTACCTGCTGTGTTTCGCCGGTGGCTGGAAGGCTCCCTCACAGCAGGCCGTGGACAACTACATGCGGGTCTGGCGGCAGGCCCGGCAACAGCGCGAGGGGCGTGATGCGCATTAAGGCCCGGTTTGAATGGCTGCGCTCCAGCTGGGTGCTGGGTGCGCGCTGGGATCGAAAGGTCCTGATGGTCGGCAGTGCGCCGGCGACGTTGTGCACCGACGTCTGGGTCTACCTCATACCTTGCCTGCCGCTGCACCTTGAAGTGATTCATCGCGTGCCCAGAGGGCTGCGCTTGTAAGAGATACGCCGGGCAGGGAACGCCGGGTGTTTGCCAGGGAGTTGGAGGCGGGCGAGGCCGTTGCGGTTCTTTCGTTCGATGTTATCTCCATAGGGCATGGCAGGCGAAGGCTTGCTTGGAAACTGCGTCGTGCACGGATTTGGCCGGGCTCAGGCGTGACATCAACTGAAAGGAGATCAGCATGAAGAATCGGTTTCTGATCATTCTGCTGTCGACTCTGGCGCTAGGCCTTTATGGCTGTGGCGGCAGTGGCGGCGGTGGGGATGATGGGGGCGGCTTGCCCACAGCAGACCAGGACGCCGACGGCATTGCCGATGGTGATGACAACTGCCCGAACGTGAGTAACGACGAACAGGGCGACCTTGACGCGGACGGCACCGGTGACGCCTGTGACGACGATGTCGATGGGGACATGGTCGACAATGACGCCGACAACTGTCCGGCGGTTCCCAATGGCGGTCAAGATGACGCCGATGGCGATGGCATCGGTGACGCTTGCGATACCGATACCGACGGCGACGGCGTGAATAACGCCGGCGACAACTGCCCGGCTGTGGCCAACCCCACCCAGAGCGATGTGGATACCGACGGCGTCGGCGATGCCTGCGACGACGATTTCACTGGCGACGTTGACAGCGACGGCGACGGGCTTGCCAACGACAATGACAATTGCCCTGCGGTGAGTAACCCCGATCAAGCTGACACCGATGGCGACGGCATTGGTGATGCCTGCGACACCGTCATGACCCCGGTGGATACTGATGGCGACGGTGTGGCCGATGCCGGCGACAACTGTCCGATGGTGTTCAACCCGGAACAGGCGGATGCAGACGGTGACGGGATCGGCAATGCCTGTGATGGCGATTTCGTACCGGTCGATCCGAACGACAGCGATGGCGACGGCGTTCTGGATGCGACTGACAACTGCCCGGGTACGGCCAACGGCGACCAGAATGATGCCGATCTTGATGGCATCGGTGACGCCTGTGATGCGACGCCCAACGGGGTAGATGATGACGGCGATGGGGTCGCGAACGATCTCGATAATTGCCCGACGGTGAGTAACCCGGGGCAGGCAGATCTCGATGGCGACGGCGCCGGCGATGTCTGTGACATGGATGCCGACGGTGACCTGGTCAACAACGGCGACGACAACTGCCCGTTTGTCGACAACCCCGATCAGATGGACCTGGACAACGACGGGCGCGGTGACGCCTGTGACGACGACGTCGACGGCGATGGCGCCGGCAACGACGTAGACAACTGCCCGGTCGATGACAACCCAGGTCAGGACGACGCGGATGGCGACGGTATCGGCGACGCCTGTGACCCGACGCCGGGTCTGGATGGTGACGGGGATGGTGTGGCTGATGCCGACGACAACTGTCCGGCGGTCGCCAACCCGGATCAGGCCGATGACGACATGGATGGTGTGGGCAATGCCTGTGACGATGACGTGGTGCCCACGGATACCGATGGCGACGGTATCCCGGATGCCACTGACAACTGCCCGGCGGTCGCCAACCCGGATCAGGCCGATGACGACCTGGATGGTATTGGAAACGCGTGCGATGACCCGCCTCCGATGGACATGGATGGCGACGGTGTCGCGGACGGTGATGACAACTGCCCGGCCATTGCCAATGCCGATCAGGCCGACACCGATGGTGACGGTACTGGTGATGCGTGTGACGCAACGCCTGGCCTCGATGGCGATGGCGACGGAGTGGCCGACGAGGCCGACAACTGCCCCGCGACGTCCAATCCGGACCAGAATGACCTGGATGGTGACGGCATCGGCGATGCCTGCGACCCCACGCCCGGGGTGGATACCGATGGTGATGGCGTCATCGACGGTGACGACAACTGCCCGGCGGTGGCCAACCCGGATCAGGTCGATACCGACATGGACGGCTTCGGCGACGCCTGCCAGCCCGTTGGTGACGGCGACGGGGATGGTGTGGCCGACGATATCGACAACTGCCCGGCAATCGCCAACGCAGATCAGGCCGACTTCGATGAGGACGGCATGGGTGACGCCTGCGACGCGGATGCGGACGGTGATGGCGTGGATGCCGGGATGGACAACTGCCCGGCGACGCCGAATGCCGATCAGGCAGACGCTGACCTCGACGGGGTAGGTGATGTCTGCGATCCGGATGCGGACAACGATGGCGTCGACAACGATATCGACAACTGCCCGATCGATCCGAACCCGGCTCAGCAGGACGCCGACAACGACGGCGTGGGTGACGTCTGCGATGCCAACTCGGATGCCGACGGCGACGGCGTGGACGACGGGGTGGACAACTGTCCGCTGACCCCCAACGCCGCGCAGGAAGACCAGGATGGTGATGCCATCGGTGATGCCTGTGACGACGACCGCGACGGCGACGGTATCGACGATGTGCTGGACAACTGCCCGGTCACCCCGAACCCGGGTCAGCTGGATAGCAATGAGGACGGTATCGGCGACAAGTGTGATCCCGCGCTGGTGGGCGCTTGTGGCCCGGATCGGTTCCTGCCGGTCTTCGGGTCCCTGGTTGACGTTGATAGTGGCAGCCAGGGTGGCTGTCTGCTGTGCAGCGTGCAGAACCCGGGGAACGTGATCGATGAGGACTTCACCAACTCGTCGCGTCTGAATACCGCGGTGGCGGTGTCCGGCGGGGTGTTCCTGACGGTGAATGCCGGCAGCCGTGAGTTTGCCGCCGGCGATGAGGTCGGGGTGGTGATCGCCGATCCCGGCAACCTGCTGTCGGCAGGTCTGGGCAAGGTGGTGAATCTAACCACCCTGCTCGACGGGGCGGTGGTCGATTCGACCGATATCGGCGGCGCGCCGCTGAGCCTGGATCTGCTCAGCACCACACCGCCTCAGGGTGTGTTGGTGGGCTTCGAGACAAGCGGCGCTTTCAACCAGGTGCGATTGGAGCTGGCAGCCGACGGGCTGTCGGCGCTCGACAACCTGGACGTGTTCAACGTCTGCGTGGCTGAGAGCGAGTAGTCCACAACCGGCAATGCCCCGGCTGCTTTCAGGCAGCCGGGGCTTTATCAACTGGAGAAAGTGATGCGAAAAATGAGTTGGATGGGATGGGTTGCCGGCGCGGCGCTGTGCTGTGGCACGGCCCAGGCACAGGGCCCGCTAGAAGATCTGGGCGGGCTACTGGACGGACTGGACGGTCTGGCGCCGGTTGTCGAGGGGCTTGAAGGTCTGATCCCCGAGGAAGGCGGACCGCTGGGCCCGAGTGAGATCGAGGGGTTGCTGGACGCCCTGGGCGAAGGGCTTGACCCCGGAATGCTCGAAGACCTGCTGCCGAGCGACGGCAACCCGCTGGAAGGCGGCGAGCTCGAAGGGCTGCTGGCTGCGCTGACGGAGAATCTCGATGCCGAGGCCCTGGAAGACCTTCTGGGCGAGCTGGACGCCGGACAGCTCGAAGAGCTGCTCGGGATGCTCGAAGAGCTGGCACCCGGCGATGGCAACCCGCTGGAGGGCGGCGAGCTCGAAGGGCTGCTGGCTCAGATCGAGGAAAGCCTGGCGCCGGATGATTTGACCATGTTGCTGGAAGGTTTGATCGGAGAGCTGGACGCCTCTGCGCTGGAAGATGCGCTGGAGAACCTGCCCGGGGCTGATGACCTGGAAGGGCTCGAGGATCTGGTGCAGGGCGATGGCAACCCGCTGGAAGGCGGTGATCTGGAGGGTCTGCTGGCCACGTTGACGGAGAATCTCGATGCCGAGGCACTGGAAGACCTTCTGGGCGAGCTGGACGCCGGGCAACTCGAAGAACTGCTCGGCATGCTCGAAGATCTGGCGCCTACCGATGGCAACCCGCTAGAGGGCGGCGATCTGGGAGGACTACTGGCAATGCTCGAAAGTCTGCTCCCGGATGAAGGAGGAATTGATGGTCTTCAGGACCTACTTCCCATGCCGGAGAACCTGCTGGAAAACGACGACCTGCAGATGCTTCTCGCCGACTTGACGAATCTTCTGTCAGACCTGAACAGCAGCGATATGCTCGCCGGCGGATTGTCGGATGCCGGGGCACCGGTGGACGATAGCGAAACCGTGGCATTTCCTGAGCCGATCGGTAATCAGATCGTTATCGATACCCTGGCTGGCGGCCTGATCAATCAGGTGCTTCTCGGGGTTCAGTAACTACCCAGAGCAAGAGCCATTAACAGACCCGGTCGGTGATCCGGCCGGGTTTTTTGCCAAATGGAGGAATGAGTAATGCTGGAATTTGACATCCCAAATGGACAAATAACGCTCAATCCGTTCTATTCCATGACAAATTACAATGTACTCATGGCGGGCAATGGTGAGTGCGATAAATTGCTCGATAGGATGATCCTCGAATCTATCCTGGCGTCCAGGAGCAAGGGTTGGCAAGTAATTGTGATCTCAGGGCGTGATGATGTCCTGAAAAATACGGGGATAGAGGATATCCCCTTGAAAAGGTTATCAAAGCACGGTATTTCGAGTTTGCATGCTAAAGACGAGCCTGCAAGCTCTGTGGTCAGCGGGGACTGGCAATATGATATCCGAACCAAGAACTCAAGCAAAGACTGGCTTGGGCGGTCATTTACCACTGCAATTTCGTCAGTGAAGAATCTGCCTATCGACAGACCGCCGATGCTTGTGGTTCTTGATCGTTGCGACACATGGCATAACCTTCGGGGCAAGGGGCCAGAATTTAATTCCCGGGATGGCGGTCTAAAGGACACCCTTTTTATGGCCCTGAAGCTGGCAAAAAACAGAGGCGTAAGCTTGATGGTCAGCTTAGAGGATTACGAGGGTGTAGACGAAGGGACGTTTCTGCACGTAGCCCAGATGTCTCCACACCATATTTACGCTAATCAGACAGACAGATACAAAGATTTTCTTCTGCGGTGGAACCTTTCGCGGAATATATATCCAGTAGAAAGGTCAGGGGACAATCTTATTGTGAAATTGCACATGAGCAACCTTCTCTTGGAGTCATTTGCGCGACCGGTTTTCAAATTCGAGGTGCCTGAAGAATGCTGTGATTCCTAAGGAGGAATTTCATCGTGGGGATTACTAAGAAGCTGGATTACAATAAGAGTTCGTCATAATAAACACTCAAAGAATACGACAAAAGACTGTGCCGTTGCATTCCTAATAACATGCGCTAGGCTCGGCTATATTCATGACGGGAGAATAGGATTATGGAATTTGCAAGCATGACCCTGGAGCACGTCGTTCTCATAGGCGCCTGCCTTATGTGTGTCTTCGCGCTGATGCCTGTGGCATTCGGCGTGCAAGATTTGCTATGGGGGCGGAAAGTTCGCCCGATGCGGAATGCGATTGCGTCAACGCTGAACGGGATAGGGGCATTCCTGATGCTGGGATTGCTCTGAACATAATCGGCGGTACGCCGGGGACAAGGCCCGACCTGATCCGGGTGATCCGGGTGAGCGCTTGGTGCCAGTGAGAAGCGTGCCCAGCTGGCCAGGCGGGGCGCGTGCTCGAGTCACGGCGGCGACTTACCGATCGTACCGATCGCGGTAGTGATGGTGTCGTTCGATTTGTTCGGCGAGATCGATGAGATGCTCGCGATGGGATCGCATCGTGTCGATCCATTCTGGACCGAGAGCCTCGCTATGACTGACAAGGTCGGATATCACGTCTTCGGATATTCGAACGAGGGACATGACAAGCGCGATCTGTGCCTCGCTGCTCCGGCGTTCGGGGCAGGATCGGCCGATCGACTCGGACAGGGCTTGGTGGATTTCGTCAGACAGGTTGCAGGTCATGTTGTTTGGCTCCGTGCAGATTGAATTGATGCGGCGGTATTTAGCCGCCACCACCCCTACTGTCACGGCCACGGACAGCGCATCCCGGTGCGGCCGGACATGAACGCCACGCGCCTGACAGGCGCAGATCGATTCTGGTTCTGGGTCACCTGGATTCTTCTGGCCCTTCTGGGCCTGGCAGGGTTTTTCCCGATTGCGCTACGTGAGTGGTCACCCGAGGTGGGGCAATGGTCCCCTGGGGCCTACCAGTGGCTGCAGTGGACGATGTCCGGTGTGGGCTGGGTTCTGGTCCTGGGGTTTTCGCTGGGGGCGATGTGCGCGGTTGCATCCATGTTCCGGGTGGCCTGGCGGCGCAAGGGCGCGCCGTTGGTTGGGCGGCGGGTGTGGTGGATGTGGTACGTGGCCGGCGGCGGGTATCGGCTCAGGACTGGCTCAGCTGGAAGCCAGAGCGCCTTCTATCCACCGACTGATCCAGGCGCGATTCAACAAGCTGTCGGCTCTGGCCGTCGAGTGACGGCTGGGCATGGATCGCTGCAAGGTCTGCGGGGTGTCGATCGATCCCCACGGTGACTGTGCGTGCGACCCCGAGGATGTGGATCTCTCCCTGTGCACCGAACAGGTGCTGAGCTGCCCGCTGTTCCAGACGGCCGGCGGGCCGATCGATGCGCCCGTGTGTCAGACCTGCGGCAAGCAGCGGCCACGACGAACAGGGCCGACGCTGCGCGTCGTGCCGCGGCGGTGGACGCAAGGTGATCTATTCGACCCTGACTCGTGAGGGCCGATGGCGATTCAGAGGCAGAACCAGCCCTGATCCGGGGCGCCAGCGAAGATGCCGATAGGTTCGCGGCTGCCGAGGGAGGGGAATGAGCGTTTGTTCTCGCCCGGGGCCAGGCGGTCGACCACGTTGGCAATGCCGGACCAGGTGAGGCTGCTGCGGGGGTGCATGATCAGATCGATGGGCGAAAACGAGGTGCCATCGGTGAGCCGAACGAAGCCTTCACCCGGTACCGGGGTCGGGGGGCTTAATTCCACCACCCGCAGGTCGCCATAGACCGCGAGCGCCTCGCCCTGATGCTGTGGCATGACTTCGGCAAATGCCTGTGAGAGCGAGCGTGTTTCACTAAGGCCAACACCCACGTCAAGTCTTGTCGTCGGAATCCGGAAATAAAGGCGTGCTCGCATTTCGCCCGGGGGCGTTATAAAACAATCGAAGCTAATCTTTCGCTTGGTCGGCATGGTTGGGCTCCTGACTGCCCTTCGATTATCCGTGATATCGGCGAGATGCAACGCCCGCCGGCCGAGCCGATCAGAAGGCGATGATCAGCTCCTGCACGAAGGCGTCACGCCGGCGGGGTCGCGGTAGGGGGTCGGCAGCGAGGATGGCCTGTTTGACCGAGCGATCGAGGGCGTCGCTGCCACAGGACTGGAGCAGTTCGAAGGCGACGATATGGCCGCCGCGGCGTTGCTCGAGGCGGACTCGGCATGAGGGGCTATCCAGTCCGGACGGGCGCTGCCAGTGTCGCTGGAGGTGCTCGCGAATGGACTGGATGTATTCAAGCTGGATTGATGCACTGTCGGGATTGGCGGGACGGGCTTTCTCAAGCGCCTGGGTTGGGCCGGTTTGCGCCTGGGCCGCTGCGGCGACAAGCGTCAGGGCGAGCAGTGCCGATCGAAGGATCATCGGGCTGGCTGTGTCGGTCAGATCGAGTATTGACCGAGGACTATGCCGGGCATGGGGCAGCGGGTCTAGTGACGGCGCAGGCGCCGGTTGACCCAGTCGGCGACCTGGATGCCACGCATGCCCTGATGCTCTGGCGCCCCGAGGTTGAGTACGGGCACACAGCGCTGATGGGCCAGGCGAATGGCGGTGGCGGTGCCGCCGGCGATGCGACCGCCGGGTGTCCAGCAGACCATCGCCAGACTCGGCTCGGCGCAATCGGGACCGAGGACCTGATGGACGTTACGGGCATGCAGCAGGCGCACGGCCCGCCGGCAACGCGACCAGGCCGGGTGGATGCCGCCGGCCAGCGCCAGGGCCTGTTCCGTGGGTGAGGTGTAGGGGCTTTCGACAGTATTGAACCCGGGCCAGGGCAGGTAGATTTCCTGCTTGCCGCCGATCAGGGTGGCGCCAGCCTGGAAGGCGCTGTCGGCGCCGGCCGCGCCACCCGAGCGAAGCGTCCAGACCGCATGCCCGAGCAGGGTGGCGGCACGGCGCATGGTGTCGAGCACCGCGGCGGGTGTCTGTCGAGAGCCGATTCCGGTGTAACAGGGCATCGTCTAGTCGATCTCGCGCACGCCTTTACGGACCCGGGCGCTTTCGGCGGCATCGCGCAGCGTTGTGGCGATCGTGTTTGGATCCGGCAGGGCCTTGAGGGTCATCACCGGGGTGGTCCGATCCGATGACTCGACGATGACGTTGCCGGCGCCAAAGAACCGGTAGTGCAGCGGCTCACGCACGGTCACGTCCTTGATCCGGTAGATCTCAAGCAGGTCGGTGCGGATGTTGAGCACACCCTGCTTTTCCTTGAGCAGCTCGGTGGAGGCCTCGTAGGTATGCAGCCAGGCGTAGAGCATCTGGTAGAGCGCCCAGCCAGTGATCGACAGGGAGATCAGGTGAATGCCGATGGTGAAGGTGCGATCGGGAATCTGGGCGTTGGTCAGGGCCAGGGCCAGCAGAAGACCGGCGACCAGCAGGTAGGTGCCCGCCAGGGATATCTGGCCGACATGGGCGCGGAACAGGTGCTGCTCCTGGCCTTGGTTGGTGGCCGGTGCCGGGTTCGCGGGCGCCTCGGTGGTGGTGTCATTCATGGCTTGTTAAACCGCTGTGTGCCTCGATCGAGCCTAACCCGGTGAGGCAGGCGGCAAGGCCGGTAAAAAGCCCCGTAATCGACGGATTTCGAGCCGGGCTCCCAGAGACGCCGTGGGGCTGTCTTCGGGGCTTTCGGGTCAGAGGGCGAACCAGGGTGAGCCGGTGACCTGATCAGCCCACGACAGGTGCTGGGCCGGGGTGGGCGTGGCGCCGCCGGCCGGCAGCAGGTCATCAAAGATCTTTCCCGGTTGAACCTCGACATCGTATTCCCGATCAATACAGCCGTGGAAAACCGACTCGGCATGGAGCTTGATGTGGAGGTAATTCTCGTTGTGCTCAAGCAGCTCCCCGCGGCTGGGCAATTGCGCCTGAAGGGTGATATCGCCGTCATCGGTCGTGCGGCCGTTGTAGGTGAACGCCACGAGTCGCAACGCGCCGTAGACTCGGAGAATTTCGTCGCGATGCGGCTGCAGGTTCTTATGGTGGTGCAGCATGCCCCGGAAGCCGATCAGTACCGGGAGGTATTTGCCCTGACTGGGCACCCATACGCGCAACAGGGCCTTGGGCTTCTTGTGGCGGGAAAAGCGGTAGAAGGTGATGCTGCGGACATTGGCGCCGTCTCTGCCGGTGTCGGGGCGGTCTGGAGCTCTTAGTGACATGGGAATCTCCGGGTTGGTGTCTCCCATTATCCGGGTTGCCGGCAAACCGCAAGGGTCTAGCTAGAGGGCAAACCAGCCGGCGTTTGCCACCTGATCGGCCCATTGCCGGGGTGCAGGCCCGGGCACTTGCGGCGCGGAAAAGCGCTGGTCTAGCCGCTGTCCGGCTTCGACATCGGCCTCGACATCCTCGCCGGGCGCGCCCAGCCACGTCGAACCGGGGGCCATGCGCAGGCGCCAGCAGTTATCGGCGTGATGAGGCTCTAAGGGCGGAGAAGCATCCCGATCCTTGAGCGTGACATGCGTGCCGCGCTGGTCGCCATTGGCGCGGGGCCATTCGACAAGCGCCGGCGTAATGACGCCGTAGAGCGTGAGAATCTCTTCGGTGTGAGGGTTGCTGGTCGGGCTCTGGTGGAGGTAATCCAGCCAGTCGACGTTGGCTGCCACGGCCTTGCCGAGGCTGGGAATCCAGATGCGGAAACGCAGCTTGGGCTTGCGGTGCTTGGTGAAGCCGAGGAACTCAATGCCACGGGCTTGGGCGTTGTCGTCGTCGTTGATGATGGCCATGCCTGTCTCCTGTGATACCCGATCCATTATCCGGGTTGCCGGCACAATGCAAGGCAGTTACAGGACGAACCAGCCACCTTCGGGCACTCGATCGGCCCATGTGGGAGAAGGTGGGTTTGCGGGCTGCGATTGGCTCGGTCGCGGTGCGGCCGGGTAAGCGTAGCGGCCACGCCGTGGCTTTTCGGCGATTGGCCGGAGCGGGGACAAAAACAGATCTTCGACACGGTCCGCGGCGACAAAGGTCTGAGGGCGTAGGTGCAGGGATCTGTGCCGGTTCTGGTCTGAGAGTAATACACCACATTCGATACTGCCGGGGTTGGCAACGATGTCCCTGATCACGATGTGATCGAACTCGTAATAAGTGGCTTCGGGAAGGTGTCGGACAAGCACGATACTGTCGATAAGAAGCCCGTCTCCCAAGGTGAATGTCAGGTCGGCGGGCACACAGGTGCCGCTCAGGCGGAACTTAGCTGCCCGGCGTGGTGCGCGCGATGTGGCACGGACTGCGTCACAGATCAGAAGGTAGCGGGGCATCCCAGTCAGGGGTTGGCTAGAGCGCAAACCAACCCCCCGTGACCTGATCGAAGATCGGCGCGGCTGCGGACGGGCGCACCGGTCGGGGTGGGATCGGGGTGTCGATGTCGTTGCGCTGTTCGCCGGCCTTGAGCGCAATCAGGTAGTCGGTGCCCGCGTTACCGAAGAAGGCGGATTTCTCGCGCAGGGTCATGATCAGCCGGCAGTCCGGGTTGGGATAGCTATCGCTGACGTTGTTGACGACCACGAACCGGTTGCCGGGCTTGGTATCGAACTGGGTGATCCGCAGGTCGCCGTACAGGTCCATCACTTCACGGGCAAAGGGCTGCAGGGACGGCGATCCGGAAAACGCGGTGTCCGGCAAGATTACAAAGGCCTTCATGCTGGCTTCACTGGGGATCCAGATACGAAGCTTGGCTCGCGGCTTTGCGTGTCGGGTGAAGCCGAGAAACTGAATGCCGATAAACCACCCGTCTTGATTCTGGTCCATGTCGATTTTCTCCTTGACGGGATCAGTGTCGCCCGGGCGCCGGAAAGCGCAAGCCCGGCCGCCCGGGCAGGAAGGGTCAGTGAGGGCGCGGCCCGGCCGGGGCCTTGGCGACCTGGGTGGCGAGCATGTAGGCGTGAATCGCGAACGAGAAGGCGTAGCGCATGAACGGTTCGTAGCCCTGGGCGTCGAGCTGCTCGCCGATCTCTGGCGGGAGCTGACAGTGGCCGGCGCGGATGAGACCGTCTGGTTCGGGTTTGACCGTCATGACGATGCCGCTGGCGTGGGTGAGCTGATGGTTGGCGACATCCACCTCCCAGTTCGCGGGGGTCAGCGGCGGGAGCTGCTTGCTGGTGATCAGCTGATGCGCGGGCGTGCGCTCGGCGAGGGTGTCGGCCAGCGCCTCGGCATCGGCTAGCGGGTCGAAGAACAGACCGGGCTGGTCCGAATTGGGTCGATGGATGCGGTGGTGGCCGAGGGTGCGGTCGACAATGGACAGGGCCAGGTGCAGAAGGACCTGCCGAGCTGCCGGATCGTCCAGGTGGGCCTCCGGGTCATCCTGCCATTCGATGGCGGCCAGGTAGGGGTGGTGACCGGGACGGTGATGCGCCCGGCGGTAGGTCTGGCTTTCGCTGAGGTCGAAATCGGACAGGCGATCAGGGTCGTCGTAGGGCATGACCACGCGAGCACGAAAGCGCGGCAGCTGGGTATGGAGGATGTAGTGACGGCCACGATCGGCATAGTCGTGCGAGCCCACGCCGGTGCCGATGATGAAGCGATCCTGCACCGAGGGCAGGCTGGCACGGTCAAAGGTGTCGCCGCGCCAGACCTGGCCGATGGCCAGAGCGATCATGCCGTTGAGATTCGACCGAGGGTCGTTGGCCATGAGTACGAGGTAGAGGTTGTTGTCCTCCCAGCCGAGGGTGAGGTGGGCCAGCTCACTGGCCCGCAGCTCGGGGCTGTCACCGGCCTGCTCCAGGATCAGGTCAAACAGGGGCTTGTCGCCGTCGTGGACGATCTCGACCAGCTGACTCATGCCGGGGCCGCGTACGCGCAGGGTCATCTCGGGGACGGACTGGTCACCGCGGGTGATATGACGGCCGCGATCGTAGTGGATCTCGTAGACCGACTCGGTCATGACAGGCCTCGCAGGGTTGGCATTCTGCGATCCAGTGTAAGCAGACAGGGCCGGGAGCGCAGAGGTTAAACGGCTTGCCCCGGCAGGCTTTCGGTGGCGTACCCCATGACGGTGCCCACAAAAAAGGGCGCCGTTGAAGGCGCCCTGACTGCCTGTTCGGCAGTGGATGAAGTCCTGACCCGGGCCATTTTCTGAGCTGCCTACGCGGCAGTGGATAAAGCCCTCACCCGAGCCATTTTCTGAGCTGCCTGTTCGGCAGTGCAGAGTCCGCAGTTAATCAGTTTTCGTGACCCTTTTCAAGGCCTAGAGGGCAAACCAGCCGGAATCCGGCCAGTCGAGGCGACGGACCGCCGGGGTTGGCGGCCAGCGGCGTGGCGGCAGGGTCTGCGGTTGGTCGATGGCTTCGTGGATACCCTTGAGGTCCTCGGCCTGGAAGAGGTTTCGTAGGCCGATCACCAGCTGAAAGCCCTGGTTGAAGTCGGACAGACAGGCATGGGTGAACCCCCTGGGATCATCCGCGTACACCTTGCACACGAGATTATCCAGACGCCGGCGCATCGGGTCCGGCCACATGCGGGTGAGATTCTGGCTCAACAGCGTTTCACCCTCGCTGCGGGTGACATGAAGCCAGCCGTTTTCACTCACCCCGCGGGGCAGTCCGATCGAGAACTTCATGCGGGTCTCGTAGCCCGTGCCCTGGTCGCACAAAAGGCTGTCCAGATAGAAGGCAAAGGGGGGCGGGGTAGCAGGCGAGGTCATAGCGCAAACCAACCCGTGGCCGGCCAGTTGATGCGACGAAAACTCAGGGCGGTGGATGCCTCGGGTGTGTCGCGCCAGTATCGAAGGGGGCGGGACATGGCCAACCCGGTCGCCGTGTGACGGCCCTTGAGGGTATCAAGCTCGATGAAGTTTCCGGTCGCGATGCGCAGACTGAAGTCGCCGCGGGCACGTTTGCCGGTCGTGATGCGGATATAGGGCGTTGGCTGCTTCTTGGGGATTTCCTGAAAGTAGAGGTCGCGCATGGCTTCGCGTACCGCCCCGACCGGCCAGTTGAGAAGGTCCTGATCGGTGAGCAGGCGGCCGGTGAGCTCGGCATTGACCGTCAGCCAGCCGATCTGGTCGTCGTTACGGGGTAGACCGATGGACAGGGTGGCCATGGGCCAGTAATCGGTCGTAGGACCGTCACGCAGGGCGTGCAGGTAGAAGGCAAAGGCCACGGGATCACTCACAGCGCGAACCAGCCGGAATTGCCAGCGCCGGCGAACAGGGCCGGCCGGGGCGCGCGGGGCGCACGGCGGGTGGCCGGGCGCCGGGGCTTGTGTTCGAGCGGCACCGCCGCGGCCGGGAAGTCGGAAAGCTCGGCGAAGGTGCAGAAGGTGCCGGGCTTGAGATGCACCATCTGAATCAGCCCGCCGGTGGGCTTGTTAAGGTCAGGGCCGTAGATCGAGACGCCGTAGCTGCCGGTGTCGCGGGCACGAGAGATGTTGAAGATGGACAGGGACTCGAACAGCGCCTTGTCGGCCTCGGGGATGGCATTGGCCAGCGCCTTGCTGAACATCATGGGCCCGGTGCCTACCGAGAATACGGCGGTGCGCAGCACCCCTGCGCCGGTTAATCTGAGACGGGCACGAAGGTCAAGACCGCGGTTGACGGCGTCGACAGACTCGCAAGCAAGAATAAAGCGGGGGTAGTACATAGGTAATCTCCGGGTTGGGTGACTCCCATTCTCCGGGGATCAGCGGATATGCAAGGCCCGGATCAGAGGGCGAACCATTTGGCGTCATGCTGGGGCCAATCGATGCGGCGGGGACCACGGGCCTGACTTTGCCCGGGCAGCGATCCCAGCGGTGTTCCGGGACGGGGCACTCGCAAGTTACGGGACTCATAGCTGCCGGCGAGCTCGTCAAGCAGGATCAGATTGCCCGGGGCAATGTCGATCGTGAGGTTGCCGATGTCGTCGGTCAGGGTGACAAAGGGGATCTTGCCATCGTGGAACTCATCAAAGGTGAGGGTGGACATGACCTCGCGCTCGGCAGGATCGTGCCAGATGCCGGCCTGCCCCTGTACCAGAAGATAACGGCCGAGAGGAACGTCCACGGTCAGCCAATTACCGGGATGGTGGCGGGGCAAGGCGATGGAAAATTGCGCCTCCTGAAAGGAATAGGTCGGATCGGGGCCGATGCTGTGACAGTAGAAGGCGTAACGGGGATTGGATTCGGACATGGATAGGATTCCTGGGTTAGGTCAGGTCCATTATCCGGGGGTAGAGAAAAAAACAAGGGTGGCGGTACGCCGGGCAAAAGGCCCGATCGGATAGGGTTTGCCCGGGACACACCCGGGTGCCGGTAGAAACGTGGGGCTTGCCGCCAGGGTGGCGGCTAGCAGGCGTCGTTCGCCTGTTTCACGAGCGAGAGCAGACTGTCGTGGAGCTTGCCCATAACCGGGGAAGTGGATTTGGGCTGAACGGGCGTGTCGGTCGAGCCTGGAAATAGAGCGTGTCGTAATTGAGGACGACGGCCTGGCGAAAATCGAAGCGAGTGGTCAGGTCGAGCCCGGCGGCGGCAAAGCCAAGCGTTGCCCTTTCGATGTCGAAGGCATGCGGTGGCGGCGGACCACGGAAACGGGAGGTGCCGTAGATCACCCTGACGCGGTACGGGGTGTCGGTGTCGTGAGGTGGGTCAGAGACAGTGGTCACGAGCGCAGGGCGGGCTTGGGGCCTGGGACCGGGCTTTCAAGTTCAGGAAACCGGCACCAGACAATGTCGCCAGGGTCTGGTGACGGCAGCCAGGGAGAAGGCGAGGTCAAACGAGCGAGCGGCCGCCGACAATCTCCTGGTCCACGCTGAACCAAAGCTCCTCAAGCTGCTGGGCCGAGAGCGGACCGTCATCGGGTTCGTAACGCGGTAACAGGCTGTCGCGCAGCTGGGCCAGCGCATACTGGACCACCTGGGTCTCGCTGCGCAGGCCAAGTTCCTCGCTCATGCGCCGCACGGTCTCGCGCGACACGGTATGACGCGACTCAGGCTGACCGAAACGGACCAATAGCGCATCGGTCTTTGTCGGCTTGGCCGGGCGGGGCGCTGCCTCGGTCTTGGGCGAGACGCGCCGGGGGGTGCTGCTGGAGGTGTCAGTCATGATGGAGTCGGTCGAAATTATATCGAAAAGATATCCCTGGGCTATCGGCGGTCAAGTCAAGAGGTGTCCCTCAGACCGAAAACCAACCGGCGGTGCTGGCCTGACTCCAGTCGACGACCCGGGGCACCGGTGGCTGCGGACACCGGCTCAGGGGCAGTGCCGGGCCGACAAGCTGGGCGACACGATCAGCGGCCACGAAACTGCCCTCGACCATCTCGATGGTGGTGTTGTTGGCGCCATGGCGCAGGATGATCGGACGGCCTGGCTTGTCCCGAAGAAAGGGCTCAAAGTTATCGGCGATGACCTCGAGCACGCGCAGTCGATTTCGGTCGATGGGGTCGAGGCAGGTCGAGGAAACGTCCAGGCCATGATGCAGTCCCCCGACACCAGCGCGAACGTCGATGGGACGGGTGACGCAATTGCCATGCAGGCGGAAACGAAGGGCGGAGGTCCAGCCCTTGTCACCCTGCAGCAGGCGGCCGTGGTATTCGAGCACGTAGTAGGGGTAAGCCATGGCTCGATTATCCCCGGGCGCCCAAAAGCGCAAGCCCATGGCACGAGACAAGGGCAGGCTCCCAGGGGGCAATCGGGCGCGGCATCGGTGGGCCGTGGGCAAGGTCGAACGAGGACCAAGGTGGGGTCAGTCGACTCGGTCAAGATGCGTCCGACGGCATTGCGGCACGCCCGGGGACAGGCTCGACCGGAGACGGGTATCCCGGGTGCTTGCCCGGGTGCCGGTAAAAAAGGGTTCTTCGCAGAAAACCGTGGAGTATTGGTCTACCTGATTGGTGACTCTATGCTCGTTGCCTGATCTGTTTTGGGCGAGGAGACGGGCATGGTGGATCGGGCGACGGTATCGAAGCTGGGGTCGTGGTCGGGCTATCGGG
>JAVKCJ010000003.1:0-28764 GCA_040222795.1 Salinisphaeraceae bacterium | reverse complement strand
CCAGAGCGAGACCGAGAAACGCCTGTTCAACGGCAAATTCAACGTCCAGCTGTCCGACGATGCCAGCATCGAGACCGTGGTGCGCGTGCTGGATCAGCCGCTGGGCGAGGACCCGGCCGGGATCGACCGCGGCCAGGTGCAAGATGACCGCCGCCAGGCCTCGGCCAACGCTGCCCGACTGGATTCCGGCCAGGAAGTGGACCAGCAGACGCTGGGCGTGATCTACGAACATGCCCTGAGCGACGTGGAACAGTTCACCGGCCGCGTGTTCTACACCCGGCGCGACTTCGAGCAGCAGCTGCCCTTTCCGGGTCCGAGCCTGATTGCGTACACGCGGGACTTCTACGGCACCGGCCTGCAGTACACCCGCACCGCGCCGATCGCCGGCTTCGCCAACCGCTTCACCATGGGGGTGGACGCCGAGTTCCAGTCCGATGACCGTGAGCGCTTCCTGGTGACCGATCCCGGCGGCCAGCCAGGCACCCGCACCCTGCGACAGCAGGAAGAAGCCGACTCCATCGGCATCTATGCGCAGAACGTGCTGTCCCTGACCGAGCGTCTGGACCTGACCACGGGCATCCGCTACGACGACCTGGAATTCACCATCGACGATCGCAGCGCCGGCCCGGGCGACTTCGACGATTCCGGCGAACGCAGCTTCTCCGAGTTCAGCGGTACTGTCGGCGCCACCTATGCGGTGACCGAGCGCCACAGCGTGTACACCACCGTGGGCACCGCATTCGAAAGCCCCACCTTCACCGAATTCGCCAATCCCGCCGGCGGCGGCGGATTCAACCCCGACCTGCAGCCGCAGGAGGCAATCAACTACGAAGTGGGCGCCAAGGGCTTCATCGGTACCCGGATCCGCTACGACTTGGCGCTGTTCCAGGTCGATGTGGAGGACGAGCTGGTCATCTTCGACCGGGGCGAGCGGGACTTCTACGAGAACTCCGGCGAATCCGAGCGCCGCGGCGTGGAGGCGTCGCTGGCCTGGGACCTCACCCGCGAACTGAGCCTGAGCGCGGCCTATACCTATTCGGATTTCGTCTTCCAGGAATTCACCGACGTTAACGGCAACGACTTTGCCGGTGAACGCATTCCCGGCATTCCGGAAAGCATGTTCTTCGGCGAGCTGGCCTGGCGCAAGCCCGGCACCGGATTCGCCATCCTGGATGTGCAGATCTATGACGAGCTGTTTGCCGACAATGCCAATCAGGTGAAGGTGGCCGGCTACGGCGTGGTCAATGGCCGCATCGGCGTTGAGCAGCGGCTCTGGCAGAACCTGCTCACGGTGCACGTTGGCATCAACAACATCCTGGACGACGAGTTCTTCAGCAACGTCCGCATCAACGACTTCAACGGGCGCTTCTTCGAGCCGGCCCCGGACCGCAACTTCTACCTGGGGGCAACGCTCAGCCTGTAAGCCACCGGGTCAGGCCGTCCCGGTCCAGGTCCCCGCAGCGCAGGGCGGTGATTACCGGCTTCGTGCCGGCGCCGCCCGGATGCCGGCGCAGAACCGCCATGCCGGTGAGCGTGTCGAAGCCGACCTCGGCCCAGGCCGGCTTGAGACCCTGGCCGATCATCCGCAGGGCCGGCGGTTCACCGGCGCGGGCGGGCGCCACCTGCCGCAGTTGCCAGCTACGCTGGCCGGCCATGTCCTCGAACACCGGTTGCACCACCTCGGTCAGGCAGCGCTGGACCTCGTCGTGACGATCCGCCCGGCGCTGGTCGAGCTGAGCCTGAGCATCACGCCGCGCGCGAATTTCTTCGGTGGTGACATCCAGCCAGTGGCTTGCCAAGGTCGATCCCCGTCATCAATCGGTACGGCAGGCTAAACGCCACCCGCCGACGGGGCAAGCAACCGGTTAATCCGCCGGCGCCAGCCGCAGCAGCTTGCCATTACTGCCGTCCGTGAGCAGATAGAGGTAGCCATCGGGGCCGCTGCGCACATCACGAATCCGCATGCCAGCGTCGTCGAGCAGGCGTTCCTCGCCCATCACCTCGCCCGCCTCGAGTTCCAGCCGCGCCAGATGGGTGAGCTTGAGTGCGCCAGCGAACAGATCACCCCGCCAGGTCGGGAAGGCGTCGCCCTGATAGATGGCCAGGCCCGAGGGCGCGATTGACGGCGTCCAGTGGTGAACCGGCGACACCGTCCCCTCCAGCGGCGGTTCCGGTGCGAAGCGGCCGCCGCCGTAGTTCTCGCCGAAGGTAGCCAGCGGCCAGCCGTAGTTGGCCCCCGCGCGGATGCGATTGACTTCGTCACCGCCCTGCGGGCCGTGTTCGTGCAGCCAGATATCCCCGGTGTCCGGGTGCACGATCATGCCCTGGGGATTGCGGTGCCCGTAGCTGTAGATGCCCGGCCGGGCGCTGGATTGGTCGACGAACGGATTGTCCGGCGGAATCCCGCCATCCAGGGTCAGTCGGATCAGCTTGCCGTGGTACTTGTCCAGATCCTGGGCGTGTTCGCGGTTGCCTCGATCGCCGGCGGTAAGGAACAGATAGCCGTCCCGGAACACGATGCGCGACCCGAAATGTCGGCCGCCACGGACGTACGGCTCGGCGGTGAACAGTACCTCGAAATCCGCCAGCCGGTCGTCATCCAGCCTTGCCCGGCCCAGGCGCGTAGCGTAGCCACCGTCGCCGGCCGCGGCGTAGCTGAGGTAGATCCACCGGTTGTCGGCGAAATCCGGATGCAGGGCCACATCCAGCAGCCCGCCCTGGTTGACCGTCGCTACCTCCGGCACGCCCTCGATGGTTCGAGCTTCGCCATCTGACAGGCGCAGCAACCGCCCGCCCCGCTCGGTCACGAGTCGATCGCCATCCGGCAGGAAAGCCAGCGACCAGGGCTGGTTGAGCCCCTCGGCCACCGTTTCCACGCGGAATGTGGCCTCCTCGCTGGTGACCGCGCCGGCCGGCGGTTCACCCGCGGTACAGGCGCTGGCGGCCAGCAGAGTCACGACGGCAAACCGCCGATGGTGCCAGGCATAGGCAATGATCCGGATCATGATCTGACCTTTTGAAGGGCGGTTGTCTCGCTCACAAACCCAGTCGGGAAGGCTGGCCGGCTAAAGCCGGCCCTACCCCAGAATCCATTGTTGTAGGGCGGACTTCAGTCCGCCGCTTTCAGCGATCCGGGACCGACCGGGTTTGCTATCGATATCGCCGCCTTTTGAAAACAGAGAACCCGATTACTGCGACCCGTTCTTACCGGTTTCGTTCGCCAGCAGCGCCTGCAGGCCGGCCTCGTCGAGCAGGGTCACACCCAACCGCTCGGCCTTGTCCCGCTTGGAACCGGGATCGGCCCCGGCCACCACGTAATCGGTCTTGCGGGACACGCTGGAGGTCACCCGACCCCCGGCCGCCTCGATGGCGGCCCGGGCCTGGTCGCGGGTCCAGTCCGCCAGGCTGCCGGTAAGCACGAAGGTTCTGCCGGACAGGGGCTGGCTGTCGGCGGCAGCCGGATCTGCCTGCGGCCAGCTCACACCGGCCGCGCGCAGATCGGCGATGATCTCGCGGTTGTGCGGTTCGGCGAAGAAATCGCCGAGCTGGCCGGCCACCCGCGGGCCGATGTTGGGGACCTGGCGCAGCGGATCGTCGCGCAGTTGCTTGTCGGCGGCCGTCTCGTCGCCCTCGGCCTCGGCCAGCGCGGCGCGGCGATGGTCGGCATAAGCGCGGGCGGTGTCGTCGAGCGCTTCCAGGGTGCCGAAATGGGCGGCCAGATCGCGGGCCATGGTCTCGCCGATCTCCCGGATGCCGAGTGCGAACAGGAAGCGCCCGAGCGTGGTCTGCTTGCTCGCCTCGATGGCGGCCAGCAGGTTCGCCACCGATTTCTGGCCGTAGCCGTCGCGACCGACCAGGGCGTCCCGATGTTCGCCCAGCCGGTAGATATCGGCGGGCGATGCGAGCAGACCCTCGTCCACGAACTGTTCGATCTGGCGATCGCCCAGACCCTCGATGTCCATCGCCTTGCGGGCCGCGAAATGCTTGAGACGCTCCCGACGCTGCGCGTGGCAGAAAAGCCCGCCGGTACAGCGGGCCACGGCCTCGCCGGGGTCGCGCCGTACCGCCGAGCCGCACACCGGACATGCGGCGGGCAGTTCGATCACGCGAGCGTCGCCCGGCCGCTTGTCCGGCAGCGGACGCACCACTTCGGGAATCACGTCGCCGGCGCGGCGTACTACCACGGTGTCGCCGATGCGCACGTCCTTACGGGCAATCTCGTCCAGGTTGTGCAGCGTCGCATTGGACACGGTCGCACCGCCCACGAACACCGGTTCGAGCCGGGCCACCGGAGTCACCGCGCCGGTGCGCCCGACCTGGAATTCCACATCGCGCAGCACCGTCACCGCCTCTTCGGCCGGAAACTTGTGGGCGATCGCCCAGCGCGGGGCCCGGGCCACGAAGCCGAGTTCGTCGCGCTGGCGCTGGTCATCGACCTTGTAGACGCAGCCGTCGATGTCGTAATCGAGCCGCTCGCGCCGCTCGAGCATCGCCCGGTAATAGTCACGACAGCCGTCAAGGCCATCCACGATCTGCACGAACTCGTTGACCGGCAACCCCCAGTCCCGCAGTCGCGCCAGCAGGTCACGGTGGCTGGCAGGAAGCTCGGCGCCCGCGACATCGCCCACGCCGTACACCTGCAGCATCAGCGGGCGGCGGGCGGTGACCGCCGAGTCCAGTTGCCGCAGGCTCCCGGCCGCGGCGTTTCGGGGATTCACGAAGGGCTTCTCGCCATTCTCCACCAGACCCCGGTTGAGGGCCTGGAAGCGGGAGCGCGGCAGAATCACCTCGCCACGGATTTCGATGGCCGCCGGCGGCTCGCCGGTGCGCAGCCGCAACGGCAGGTTACGGATGGTGCGTACGTTGTCGGTGATGTCCTCGCCCTGATCGCCGTCGCCGCGAGTGGCGCCACGCGTTAGCACGCCATCCTCATAGAGCAGGTTCACGGCAATACCGTCGAGCTTGGGTTCGGCGCTGTAGCTTACGGCGTCGACACCGATGCCCTCGCGCACGCGGCGATCGAATTCAGCCAGTTCCGCCTCGTCGAAGCCGTTGCCCAGGGAGAGCATGGGCTGGCGGTGGGTGACCGCGCGGAAGGCCTCGGCCGGCGGCGCGCCGACCTTGCGGGTGGGCGAGTCCGGCGTCATCCGATCCGGATACTCGATTTCCAGCGCTTCCAGTTCGCGGAACAGGCGGTCGTACTCGGCGTCGCTGACAACCGGATCGTCGAGGACGTAATAGCGATGATTGTGCTCGTTGAGCGTGCGGCGCAGTTCCTCGATGCGGGCCGCCGCCTTGTTCGCCCTCACCGGTGGGCGGCGAGCCGCTGACGGCGATCCAGCTCGGCGATTTCGTCCAGCATGTACTGGGCGGTCTGGGGCTTGAGCAGGCTGCGCTTGTCGTCGAGCACCTCGGCGCCCAGCCGTTCGGCCAGCGCCGCCGCGGTATCCAGCAGATCGCGCGCGGCGCGGCTGCCCTCCAGCGGCCCGGGCAGCTGCAGGAACAGCGCCAGTCCCGGCGTCTGGAGATGGTCGGCCTCCACCGGGTCGAGAAAACCCGGTTTCAGGATATTCGCGATCGAAAACACCGATTCCGGCACGCCGTTGGCTTCGGTGATGCGGTGGTAGATGCCGTGCAGCCCGAACTTGAGCTTCTGCTCCTGCAGCGCGGCGTGGATGTCCGGCCCGTCATAGAGGCTGCCGTCGCGGCTGGAGATATGCAGCACGAACAGGCGCTGCTCGCCACTGGGCGGGCGCTGCGGCCGCACCGCTTCCACCCGTTCGGCGGGCGCCGCCTCGGGCTCAGGCGTTTCGCGACTGGTGGTGAAATTCATCCAGGAGGGTTCGTCCGGATTGTCCCCGGCCGGTTCGGGGCGCGGTTCGGGCGAGGCCGTCGGGGCTGATCGGCCGGTCGACTGCGGCGGCGCGTCGGTCTGGCTACCAACAGTGCGCACGCCCACGATGTAGGAGTCACCGCCGAGGGATTCGCCCCGGTCGATGCCGTCCTCGCCTTCTTCCATACCCTGCCACGGGTCCACGCCGGACTGCCGCCGCAGGTAGAAATACACCCCGACGACCGCCCCGGCCACCAGGATCAGCAGTACCCATTGAATACCGGTCATGAGATTTCCGTCTGTCGAATCGCGTGTCGCATCTGGCGCCGGTCCCGCCTCTAGCTTGCCATTTCCAGCGCCTGATCGATATCCACACTGACCAGCCGCGACACGCCCGGTTCCTGCATGGTCACCCCGTGCAGCTGCTGCACCAGCTCCATGGTGAGCTTGTTGTGGGTGATCACGATGAACTGAACCTGGTCCGCCATGCGGCCGACCAGGTCGCAGAAGCGCGACACATTGGCGTCGTCGAGCGGCGCGTCGATTTCGTCGAGCATGCAGAACGGCGCGGGATTGAGCTCGAACAGCGCGAACAGCAGCGCCACCGCGGTCAGCGCTTTTTCCCCGCCCGACAGCATCTGGATGGAGGCATTACGCTTGCCCGGCGGCCGCGCCATGATGCGCACGCCGGTGGCCAGCAGGTCGTCCTCGGTAAGTTCCAGCCGGGCCTCCCCGCCGCCGAACAGCACCGGGAACAGCGCGCCCAGGCGCTGGTTGACCTGTTCGTACGTGTCGCGGAAACGCGAGCGGGTTTCGCGGTCGATCTTGGCGATGGCCTGTTCCAGCGTGCCCAGGGCTTCCATCAGGTCGTCGTACTGGCCCTGCAGGTATTCCTCCCGCTCCTTCTCGGTCTCGAATTCCTCGATCGCGGCGAGATTGATCGCCCCCAGCCGCTGGATGCGGCGCTCCAGGGATTCCAGCTTCTCTTCCCAGTCCGCCGGGCCGGCATCCTCGGCCAGCTCGTCGCACAGGGGGCGCGGGGCGTAGCCGGCCTCGGCCAGCTGTTCCTCCAGCGTCTGGCGCCGGACCGAGGCGGACTCGAAGGCGACGCGCGCCTGCTGAACCCGCTCGCGGGCGGCTTCCAGCCCGGTTTCCAGCGCCTGCGCCCGTTGGCTGAGGTCGGCCACGCGGGCCTCGATATCCGCCAGCCCGGTGCGAGCGGCTTCCAGCGCCTTGCTGGCGGCATCCCGCCGCGACTCGGCCTCGGCCCGGGCATGCGAGAGGTCGGTTTCCGGGGCGGACTGGGCCAGTTCGGTCTGCAGCGCCTGCAGCCGTTCGGCGCTGCGAGTACGACGCTGGCGCAGATCCGCCAGCCGCTGTTCCGCGGCTTCCAGGGCACTGCGCTTGCCGGTTACCTCCAGCCGCAGATTCTGCTGGCGCTGTGCCACTTCGTCGCACTCCCGTCGGGCCCGATCGCGCTGTTCGCGCTGTTCGCGCAGTTGTTCCTGCAGGGCCTGGCGGCGCTGCACGAAGTCGCGCGCCGCCTCGGCCGTGCCGTCCAGCCGCTCCCGGGCCTGCGACACTGCCTGCTCGTGTTCCCGGCGCTGACGGGTGAGGTCCTCGATTTCGGCGTCGAGCTCGCGCCGCCGGCGCTGGATCTGTTCCACCCGGACTGTGAGCCCCTGTCGCTCGGCCAGCCGCTCACCGTGACGGCGGCGCAGGTCGTCGAGCCGCTCGGTGAGCTCGGTGCGGCGGGTTTCCGCGGCCTGAATGCGCTGACGCAGGCCATCCAGCTCGTCGGCACGGTCGACTTCGGTGGCGGCCAGGCGATCGATTTCCTTGTGCAGCCCGTCAATGGCCTGTTCGCGCTTGAGCACGCCGGGCTCGTCGCTGTCCTGCCGCGGTACGCGCAGCCAGCCGGGCCCCAGACAGAAGCCGGCCCGGGTGACCAGCATCTGGCCCGGCTGCAGCTGATCGACCAGATCATGGGCATCGCGCTCGCTCTCGACCAGGAAAATGCGCTGGGCCAGCTGGCGCAACACCGTCGGGCCGCTCAACACCGATGACAGCGAGCGGGTGCCGCGCGGTCCGCCGGCCCCGTGCGGCCCGCCATCCTCGCGGTCCTGATGAATCAGGGTCAGACCCTGCCCCGGCCACTCGCTTACCTCCGCGACACGGGCATCCAGATCCGGCAGGCACAGGGCTCGCAGGAACCCGCCGAGGGCGGCCTCGGCCGCGGCTTCCCAGCCGTCGGCGACCCGCAACTGGTGGGCGGCGCTGGCGGCATCGTCCCAGCTGCGGGCGGTCAGCCAGTCACGCAGTTCCTGATCATCCTCGCGCAGGGCGGCCTGCTGCAGGGCTTCCAGCGAGGACAACCGGCCGCGCGCGGCGGCCAGCGCATCGCGGGTCTCGTGCAGGGTGGTATCCACGGCACGGCGGTTGTCGCGCAGCCGGGTGAGATCGGCCTCGGCGGATTGCTGGTCCTCGCGGGCGGTTTCCAGATCCCCGGCCAGCGCCTGCAGGGCCTCCTCGACATCGGTCAGGGCCTGCTTGGGGCCGTCGTCGTCGATGCGTCCGCGCTCAGCCAGCAACCGGTCCAGCCGTTCGCCCAGGGCGCCGAGATTCTGTTCCAGATGCTCCAGCCGGGCGCGCTCGGTTTCCGCCCGCTGCAGCGGGTTGTTCTCGTCGCCGGCCAGGCTTTCCCAGGCGCCCTCGCCTTCCTCGGCGGCCTGTTCGGCACTGCCCAGCCGGGCCTGGGCCTGGCTGTGTTCGGCCACCGCCGCTTCCAGCTGGCGACCCTGATCATCGATCGCCTGCTGCAGCTGGGTGCGTTCCCGGCCGGCGGCGTCGATGCGCTGGTCCAGGTCCTCCAGCTGGCTCTCCATTTCGCGGGTTTCGGCCTGCTTCACGCGGGCCAGCTCGCGGGCATGGGCCAGCGACTGCTCGACCCGCGCCACCGCGGCCTCGGCGGCATAGAAATCGGCCTGCTGCTGCTGGCTGGCCTGGGTGGCGCGCTGCTGTTCGGCCTGTTCGGTCTGGCGACGTTCGGCCAGGTCCCGCGCCTGCTCCCGCTGGGTTTCCAGTTCCCGCTTGCTGGCATCCAGCTGGGTCTGCTGGCGTTCCGCCTCGCCATCGAGCTCGCGCCAGCGTAGCGCCAGCAACTCGGCGCGCAGGCGACGCTCCTCGCTCTTGTACTGCTTGTACTTCTCGGCGTTGGCCGCCTGACGCTGGAGCTGGGCCAGCCGCTGGTTGACCTCGCTGATCAGGTCGTTGAGACGATCGAGATTCTCGCGGGTATGGCGAATGCGGTTCTCGGTTTCCCGCCGCCGTTCCTTGTAACGGGAGATGCCGGCAGCCTCCTCGAGTACCTGCCGCATGTCCTCCGGGCGCGCCTCGATCAGTCGGTTGACCGAACCCTGCTCGATCACCGCGTAATTGCTGCGGCCCCCAAGGCCGGTGCCGAGAAACAGGTCGACCACGTCGCGCCGCCGGCAGCGGGCGCCGTTGATGCGGTACTGTGACTGGCCGTCGCGGGAGAGTTCGCGGCGGATGGCGATTTCGGCGAAGCCGGCGTACTGGCCGCCCAGCTTGCCATCGCTGTTGTCGAACAGCAGTTCTACCGAGGCCCGGCCGACGGGCTTGCGCGAGCGCGAGCCGTTGAAGATCACGTCCTCGAGCGCTTCACCGCGCAACTGCTTGGCGCTGGATTCGCCGGTGACCCAGCGCACCGCGTCGATCACATTCGACTTGCCGCAGCCGTTGGGCCCGACAATGCCTGCCAGATTGCTGGTCAGACGCAGTGTGGTCGGCTCCACGAAGGATTTGAAGCCGGCGAGTTTGATGGCGGTCAGCCGCATCGATGCCCCATGTCGCGTGCCGGTCTGCACCCCGCGTCCGGCACGGTCGTTGTTATCCGGGTCCCGGCTGGCCGGACCCGCTGCGAAACGCCGCGCTAGTGTAACCTACGCGGCCCCACGCCTACGCCCTGATGACAAGCGCATGACCACGGTTCCGAGCAAGCAACTGGACACGTTCGACAATCCGCAGCCAGCGCGGGATTACACCATCCGCATGCGAATGCCCGAGTTCACCTGCCTGTGCCCGAAGACCGGCCAGCCGGACTTCGCCACGCTGCACCTGGCCTATGTGCCAGACCGGTACTGCGTGGAGCTGAAGTCGCTGAAACTCTATATCTGGTCGTTTCGTGACGAGGGTGCGTTCCACGAGGCGGTGACCAACCGCATTCTGGACGATCTGGTGGCGGCCACGGCGCCGCGATTCATGCGCCTGACCGCGGAGTTCTACGTCCGCGGCGGTATCGACACCACCGTGGTGGCAGAGCACCGCGCCGACGACTGGGAGCCGCCGGCGCCGGTTAGCCTGCCCTAGGGTCAATCAGGGGGTCGGTTAGCGAAGGACGATATTATTGCCATCCACCTTCACCTGCTGACCCACCGACAGGGCGTTCGCGCTGGCCACATTGATGGTCTGGCTGCCGCCCGTTTCCATGTTGACCGTCACGGCGTAGTAGGTGTCGGTGTCCAGACGCTTGCCGACCTGGTGACCGGCCGCCGCGCCGCCGACGCCGCCGACCACCTTGGCCAGATCCTTGCCCGAGCCGCTGCCGATCTGGTTGCCGACCACGACACCGGCGATGGCACCGGCCACGGCACCGGCGATGGCGCCCTTGCTCTTGTTGCTGCCCTCGGTCTTGCGTTCCTGGATCGAGGCGATGGTGCCGCAATTACCGCAAACCGGCGGCGCTTCCGCCTTCGGTTCGGGCTTTGCTGCGGCTTGTTGCTGCTGTGCGGTGGTTGTCTGCTCGGACTGGGGTTCGGCCGTCTGGCTTTCCGCGCCGCAACCGGCCACGCCCATTGTCAGTGCCAGGGCGAATACCCACGTCATCACGGATTTGCGTTGTGTCATGATTTCTCCTTTTGACAACTTCCAATCGGGGCGATGTCCAATAACGCCGCACCATACCGACCGAATAATGAACAAAACCTGAATCGAATTACCGATCTGGCAGTGGGTCCCGCTTACCTGCTGCAGGGCTTCCGCCTGATCACGGAACCCGGTTTGCGCAAGTTCGTGCTGGCGCCTATCGCGATCAATATACTGGTTATCGGCTTACTGATGTGGCTGTTCGGAAATCAGCTGGATGGCTGGCTGGACAGCTGGCTGGCCGGCCTGCCGGGCTGGCTGGCCTGGCTCGAGAGCCTGCTCTGGTGGCTGGCCATGCTGCTGGCCCTGCTGCTGTTCTGCTATGTCTTCACGCTGCTGGCGAATCTGATTGCGGGGCCGTTCAACGGCACCCTGTCGTCCCGGGTGGAACGCCATCTCACCGGCCGGGAACCCGATTCCGGCCGCAACTGGCGCGGGGAACTGGTGGATGCCGTCGGCAGCGAGTTACGCCGCTGGCGCTGGTATCTGGGCCGGGCCATCCTGCTTCTGTTGCTGACGCTGGTGCTGTTGCCGATTCCACTGCTGGGGGGCGCGGTGCCGTTCTTATGGTTCGCGTTCGGTGCCTTCATGCTGGCCTTTGAGTATCTGGACAACCCCATGGGCAACCGCGGCATGCCCTTTACCGACAAGCTGGGGCGGCTGCGCGAACGTCGCTGGCTGAATCTGGGCTTCGGCGCTACCGCCACCCTTTTCACCATGATTCCGCTGGCCAACCTTATCGTCATGCCGGCGGCGGTGGCCGGCGCCACCGCCCTCTGGCTGGATCACATGGAGAGCTCCAGATGACCCGACCCATCCTGCTGACCTACCTGCTGCTGGCACTTGCCGGCGGCCCCGCCGCGGCGCGCACCACGATCGAGATATTCGACACGGCCAGGGCCGTGAATCAGGCCTGCGACGCCGGGATCGCGGCCGCCCGCGGGGCGGCCGAGGACATTCGGGAGGTGCCGGCCGACCAGGCTGGCGCCGACAACGTGCTGGCCGCCTGGGACGACCTCTACACGGCGATGGCGGACCGCATCGGCCCGGCCTACCTGCAGGCCTACGTGCACCCGGACCAGGCAGTGCGGGATGCCGGACAGGATTGCATCAACCGCACCACGAAACTGGAGACCGACCTCTACCAGGATCCGGCGCTGTTTCGGCGGGTGCAGGCGGTGGCGCCCGAGGCCGGCGCGGACGAGGCACTGCAGGCACATCTGCTGGCGAAATTCGAGGATAGCGGCGTAGCTCTGCCCGATGAGCGCCGTCAGCGCGCCAAGACGCTGTTGCAGCGCATCGAGGAAATGGGCCAGCAGTTCCAGCAGAACCTGCGCGAGAACGACACCGTACTCACCTTCGGACCGGACGAGCAGGCGGGTCTGCCAGACGCCTTCATCGAGCGGGTACCCGCCGATGACCAGGGCAACCTGCGGCTCAAGCTGCAGTACCCGCATTACTTTCCGTTCATGGAGAATGCGACGAATGCCGAGGCGCGCGAGCGCTTCTACCGGGCATTCAACAACCGCGGCGGCGATGCCAACCTCGATATCCTGGAGGAACTGGCGTTACTGCGCCGCGAGCTGGCCGGCCTTTACGGCTTCGACAGCTACGCCGCATTCGCCACCCGGCGCCGCATGGTCGGCGACCCCGGCACTGTGCATGCCTTTCTCGACCGGGTGGATAACACTCTGGCGCCGCTGCAGGCCGCCGAGCTGGCGGAACTGACCCGGCTGAAGGCCGAGCACACCGGCCGGGACGAGGCCATCCTGGCGCCCTGGGACAAGAGCTTCTACCTCACGCGTCTGCGCGAATCCCGCTACGACATCGATGCCGAGGCGATGCGGCGCTATTTCCCCATGCCGGCGATGACCGACTGGGTGCTGCATGTCGCCGAAAAGCTCTACGGCCTGCGCTTCGTGCCCGCCGACGTGCCGGTGTGGCACGAGGACGTGCGCTACTACGACGTACACGACCGGCGCAGCGACACCCGCCTGGGCGGGTTGTATCTCGACCTGCACCCCCGCGATGGCAAGTACGGCCATGCCGCGGCATTCGGGGTGCGGGGCGCGTCCACGCGGACGGCACGCAAGCCGACCTCCGTGCTGGTCACCAATTTCACCCGCAGCGGCCTGACACCCGACGAGCTGGAGACCTATCTGCACGAGATCGGCCACGCCCTCCACGGGGTGCTGTCGACCACCCGCTACGCCATGCTCAGCGGCACCGAGGTGGAGCTGGATTTCGTGGAAGCCCCGTCCCAGATGTTCCAGGCCTGGAGCTATCGGCTGGAATCCCTGCGCACCATCCCGGCGGTCTGCCCCGACTGCCCACCGGTGGACGCCGACCTGGTGGCACGCATGGAAGCGGCACGCCGGGCGGGGCAGGCATTGTTCTACGGTCGTCAATGGCTCTACGCCCAGTACGACATGCAGCTGGCCGGCCCGGAAGCAGTCGACCCCATGGCGCTGTGGCAGAGACTGGAATCGGCCACCCCGCTTGGCCATGTCGAGGGCACGTCATTCCCCGCCACATTCGGCCATATCGCCGGGGGCTATGCGGCCGGCTACTACGGCTACATGTGGGCCGAGGCGCTGGGACTGGACATGCTCAGCGCCTTCGACGACGGCCTGATGGACCCTAAAACCGGGGCGAAATTCCGACGCACGGTACTGGCCCGGGGCGGCGAACGCCCGGCGTCGGAGATGGTGCGGGACTTTCTCGGCCGCGAAACCCGGCCCGATGCCTTCTTCGAGAAGCTGCGCAACGAGGACGCCGCGTCCACGCAATAGGCCGTCAGCCGAACAGGCCTGCCAGATCGGCGAATCGGACGTGGCCGGCCATCAATTCGGGGCCGTGCAGACGGGCAGCGGGCGTACCCGGTTCGCCCAGGTGATCGACCGCCAGGGCCGCGGCCGAGAAGTCCTGACCGACGGTATCGTCGTTGTAGGCCACCAGGCAGGCAATGCCGGCGGCCCGGGCGGCCGTCAGGCCGGAGCCGGCGTCCTCGACCGCCAGACACTGGTCCGCGGCAAGATCAAGCTTGTCTAGCGCCAGTGAGTAGAGATCGGGCGCCGGCTTCTTGGCGCCCACCTCGTCGCCGCAGGCGGTCACGGCAATGGCGGCCTGCAGATCGCGGGGCAACAGATGCCGGCGCATCAGCTCCAGGCTGGGCCGGCTGGCATTGGTGACCAACGCCAGCCGGCAATCCTGCGCCATGGCCTCGCGCATCAGCCGTGCCACCCCGGGGCGCAGCGGCACGGCACCGGCCGCAAGGCGACGCTCGAAATGCCGGGTCTTGCTGCGATGAATGGCGCCCACCCAGGCCGCCGCATCACGGGCCGCCGCCTCGGCCTGACCGTCCAGCGGCGGCCGGTCGCGTTCCAGGTAGTAATGCAGCCGTTCCCGGCCACCGGCCACCACCAGCAGTGACCGGTAGAGTTCCGCCGACCAGTGCCAGCTGAGGCCGAATTCGGCGAAGGCATCGTTGTAGGCCGGACGGTGCCCCACCCCTTCCGTGTCCGCCAGGGTGCCGTCGACATCGAACAGTAGCGCCGACGGCCACGGCTGTCCGGGGGAGTGCGTAACCCTGTTCATGGCGAGAAACTCTGCCACGCAATAGCCCCGGTGTCAGCGCCGGCGACCGGCAATTGCCGCTCCCGGACGATTCTGATATACGTACGCGTCGTTTTTTTCAGGGCATTCCCCAATCATCATGGCTGCCAAGCAAAACGCCACCGCCGGGGCCGACGCGCTCGAGACGTTCACGCCGTACAAACCCAAGCGCGGCGAGGAATACATGAACGAGAATCAGCGGGCGCATTTCCGCAAGATTCTGCTGGGCTGGAAGCGTGAGCTGATGGAAGAAGTCGACCGCACAATGCATCACATGAAGGATGAGGCGGCCAATTTCCCCGACCCCAGCGACCGCGCCACCCAGGAGTCCGAATTCAGCCTGGAACTGCGGACCCGGGACCGGGAACGCAAGCTGATCCGCAAGATCGACGAGGCCATCAGCCGTGTGGACCAGGACGACTACGGCTTCTGCGACACCTGCGGGACCGAGATCGGCATCCAGCGCCTGGAAGCCCGGCCCACCGCCACCCTGTGCGTGGACTGCAAGAGCCTGGCGGAAATTCGCGAGCGCCAGATCGGCCGAGGCTGAGCCGCGCCCATCGACGCGGTCTCCTCGACCGCCCTTGTCGCACCGCACTAGGCGCCGTGTCCGCGTTCTGTCAGAATCATGCAGTGCAGCATGACCGTCCCATCTGACCAGCACGCGAGAGCCGGAGCGCCGCATGAGCGACACGCGAATCATCAAGAAATACCCCAATCGGCGTCTCTACGACACCGAGATCAGCCGCTATATCACGCTCGAGGAAATCCGCCAGCTGGTGATCAAGGGCGAGGAATTCCAGGTGATCGACAAGCGCACCGGCCGCGAGATCACCCGCACCATCCTGCTGCAGGTGATCAGCGAGCAGGAGGAAGGCGGCGATCCCATCTTCACCACCAACGTGCTGCGCAATATCATCCGCTTCTACGGAGACACTATGCAGAGCGTGATGAGCAGTTACTTGGAACTGTCGCTGGCCTTCTTCAACGAGCAGCAGCACCAGTTCAAGGACCGGCTGCGGCGGATGCTGGGCGCCAACAATCCGCTGGCCACCCTGCGCGAGCTGTCGCAGGACCAGTTGCCCATCTGGCGGTCTGTGCGGCGGGAGTTCCTGCGTAACCTGTCACTGGATCGCGGCAAACGTCAGGCCATGCCCGACAAGGAACGCGACCGATCCTGACCGGCGCTGCCGCGTCCGCGCGGCAGCCTGACGGATATCACGTCCGCTCGGGCTTTCCCGCCTGTCACATTCCGGACGTAATCGCGAGCCTGCCAATGGCCGGCAGCGCGGCCGTCAGGCCCGCCACCATGCGCCTTCCGGCAGTGTGAACCGGAGATGTAAAAATCTTCGACGATCCTATTGACAGCCCCCGGAGCCATCCTTATACTGCACTGCAACATGACAAGGAACGAAGCACACAGGCAAAAAAAACCCGACACGCAGTCGGGCCTGAAGTTCTAGTTGTCTCGATCTCCTCCGAGAGACCGCCAGGTCTCTCTCGCACCTTGCCCCCACCCCTGGGGGCTTTTTTTTGCCCGCAGATCGTGAGTGCAGTCCAATATACCGGTCGCGATGCGCGACGGCAACCCGCCGCGCATCGCCAACCGTCATCGCCCCGGGGCGCTGTCTTCAGGCCTCGGCGGTGTCGGGCACTTCGCGCATCGACAGGCGCACCCGACCCTGCTTGTCCACTTCCAGCACCTTGACCCGGACGATGTCGCCTTCCTTGAGTTCGTCGGCGACATTCTCCACCCGGTGCTCGGCAATCTGGGAAATGTGCACAAGGCCATCCTTCCCCGGCATCAGCGTCACGAACGCACCGAAGTCCATGATGCGCGCCACCTTGCCCTCGTAGATCTGGCCGGCCTCGATATCCTTGGTGATGTCCTCGATACGCTTGATCGCGGCATCCGCGGCACTCTTGTCCACCGCCGCCACTTTGATGGTGCCATCGTCGTCGATGTCGATGCTGGCGCCGGTTTCCTCGGTGATGCTGCGGATGGTGGCGCCGCCCTTGCCGATGACATCGCGGATCTTGTCGGTATGGACCTTGATCGTGAAGATACGCGGTGCCCATTCCGAGACTTCCTCGCGCGGGCTGCCGATCACCGCCTCCATCGCCTCGAGGATGTGCATGCGACCCGCGTTGGCCTGGTCCAGCGCGGCTTCCATGATCTCGCGGGTAATACCGGTGATCTTGATGTCCATCTGCAGGGCGGTCACGCCGTTGCGGCTGCCGGCCACCTTGAAGTCCATGTCACCAAGATGATCCTCGTCACCGAGGATGTCAGTCAGCACAGCGAAGCGGTCGTCTTCCTTGATCAGCCCCATGGCCACGCCGGCCACCGGTGCCTTGATCGGCACGCCCGCGTCCATCAGCGCGAGGCTGGTACCGCAGACACTGGCCATGGATGAGGACCCGTTGGATTCCGTCACCTCGGAGACCACGCGCAGCACGTAGGGGAATTCCTTCTCGAGGTCGGGCATCACCCCTTCGATGGCGCGCTTGGCCAGCTTGCCGTTACCGATCTCGCGGCGCTTGGGGCCGCCCATGAAACCGGTTTCACCCACGCAGTAGGGCGGGAAGTTGTAGTGCAGCATGAACGGCTGCTTGTGCGAGCCCTCAAGCGCATCAATGAGCTGCGCGTCACGGCCGGTTCCCAGCGTGGATACCACCAGCGCCTGGGTCTCGCCACGGGTGAAAAGGGCCGACCCGTGGGTACGCGGCAGTACGCCGGTCTTGATCGTAAGATCGCGCACGGTGCGGGTGTCGCGGCCGTCGATGCGGGGCTCGCCGGACAGGATCCGGCCGCGAACCACGCGCTTCTCTAGCGCCCCGAACGCACCCTTCACGTCATCGGCGCTCCAGCCGTCCTCGCCCTCGGCGGCGGCCAGCTTGTCGACCAGGTCGCGCTTGATCTCGCCCAGACGGGTCTGGCGCTCCTGCTTGTCGGCGATCTGGTAGGCCCCGACCACCGCGTTCTCGCCGTGCTCCGCCACCGCGGATTTAAGATCGCCATCCTCGGCTGCCGGTTGCCAGTCCCAGGTCGGCTTGCCGACTTCGGCGGCCATCGCGTTGATCTCGCTGATCACGCTCTGCATCTGCTCGTGGCCGTGCAGCACCGCGCCCAGCATCACGTCTTCCGGCAGTTCCTTGGCTTCCGATTCCACCATCAGCACGGCATCGTCGGTGCCGGCCACCACCAGATTGAGCTGCGATTCCTCTAGCTGCGTGAACGTGGGATTGAGCACGTAATCACCGTCGACATAGCCCACGCGGGCAGCGCCGATGGGGCCTGCAAACGGAATGCCGGAAATCGCCAGCGCCGCGGAGGTGCCGATCATGGCCGGGATATCGGGATCGATTTCCGGATCCAGCGACATCACAGTCGGGATGATCTGGACCTCGTTGTAGAAGCCCTTGGGGAACAGCGGACGGATCGGGCGATCGATCAGGCGACAGGTCAGCGTCTCCTTTTCGTTGGGCCGGCCCTCGCGCTTGAAGAAACCGCCCGGAATCTTGCCACCGGCGTAGGTGCGTTCCTGATAATTGACGGTCAACGGGAAGAACGCCGCATTGGGGTTGGCTTCCTTGCGACCGACCACGGTGACCAGCACCACGGTGTCGCCCATGCTGACCTTGACGGCGCCATCGGCCTGGCGGGCAATTTCGCCGGTCTCGAGGGTGACCTGATGGTCGCCGAAGGCGAATGTCTTGCTATAGGTGGGTTCGACGTTGCTCACGGATGATTCCTTTTATTCGGACAGCACAAAGCGCGCCGCCGGTTGCCCGGGGCGCGCTCACGAGATTGTCAGGAGTTCGGGACCATGCGGCCCGGGCCGGCATGCGATTAGCGACGCAGGCCCAGTTCGCCGATCAGGGACTTGTAGCGGCCGGGATCGCGCCGCTTGAGGTAGTCCAGCAGCTTGCGCCGATGGTTGACCATCTTGAGCAGCCCGCGACGGGAATGATGGTCGCCCTTGTGCTGGGCGAAATGGTCGGTCAGCTGGCTGATCCGACGCGACAGCAGGGCCACCTGCACTTCCGGGGAGCCGGTATCGGCGGTCCCGCGGCCGTGCTGGCCGATCACCTGCGACTTTTCTTCACTCGAGAGAGACATGCAACTGCTCCTGACGGAGAGCCGTCCGCCCGGCCGGGCCTGTAGCGGTCACGACAGGTGGTTCCGGCCTTTTCCCAAACGCGCCGCTCGCGCCCTTGGGAAAAGCCCGTATCCACCGTCCGTGATCACCAGCACCCCAGACCGTTACGTACCGGCTCGAAATTCGCGCCGTATTCTAGCGCTTGAAAGGTCCTGACCACAACAAAATTTCCCGGACTCACGCACCCCGGGCCTGGAACATGCGACGTGGCGCGATGCGCCCGTCGTCCATGACCTCGCCCACGGCGAGCAGCGTATCGGCCGCATCGCAGATACGCACCCAGCCGGACGCCGGCGCCTGCGGCACCTGCACCGGCTGCCCCCGCTCGAGGTAGAACTGGCTGGCGCTGTCCAGCGTCACGCTGGGCCAGTGGTTCAGGGCCGAGGCGACCGGCAGCAGATGGCGGTCCAGCGCGCCCAGACCGTCAGCATCCCGCTGCTGCGTCAACGCTTCCAGACTCACCATGCCCGCTTCCTCGAACGGCCCCACCGCGAGGCGGCGCAGCGCCGTGACGTGGGCCAGCGTGCCCAGGCGTTCGGCCAGGTCCTCGACCAGCGTGCGCACGTAGGTGCCCTTGGAACAACGGATGCGCAGCGCGAAGGAGGCATCGTCCGCGTCCACCAGGCGGAGTTCCTCCACCCGGATTCTTCGCGGCTCGCGCTCGACCTCGATGCCGGCGCGCGCCAGCTCGTAAAGGCGCTTGCCCTGATGCTTGACCGCCGAGTACATCGGCGGAATCTGGTCCTGTTCACCGAGAAAACCGGCCAGACACTGCTGCAGCGTATCCTCGTCCGGCAGGCCCACGGCCGTGGTTTCGGTGATCTCCCCCTCGGCGTCGCCGGTGGCGGTCTTTTCGCCCAGCCGGGCGCGCACCCAGTAGGTCTTGTCCGCGTCCAGCAGAAATCCCGAGACCTTGGTGGCTTGACCGAAGCACACCGGCAGCAGCCCGCTGGCCAAGGGATCGAGGCTACCGGTATGCCCCGCCTTGCGGGCCTCGAACAGACGCTTGGCGCTTTGCAGTGCGGCGTTGGAGGAACCGCCGGGATCCTTGTCCAGCAGCAGGATGCCACTGATCGGCCGGCCGCTACGGCGGCGACGGCTCATTCGTCGTCGCCCTGGCGCCGACGATCCTCGGACACCGCGTCCTGGATCAGCTGATCCAGGCGGGCGGCCTCGCGTTCGGTACGATCCTCGATAAACCGCAATGCCGGCACCGTGCGCACCCGCATCGAGGTGCCCAGCCGGCCGCGCAGAAAGCCAGCGGCGCGCGTCAGCCCGCTCACCAGGCCATCGCCGTCACTGTCGAGATCCGCGGTGGAGACATAGACCCTGGCGTACGCAAGATCGCGCGATACCTCGACATCCGTGACCACCGCCAGCGCCGCCCGCGGGTCCTTGACTTCGGTGGCGATCAGCGAGGACAGCTCGCGCTTGATCTGCTCGGCGACGCGGCGGCTCCGGGGATAGTCATTGGGCATCGGTGCGGATGGACTCCCCGGATCAGGCCGAGGCTTCCGCCTCGACCACCCTGCGCTGAACTTCGCTGCGCTCGTAGCACTCGATCTGATCGCCCGGCTTGACGTCGTTGTAATTCTTCACGCCGATGCCGCACTCGGTACCAGCCTCGACCTTGCGTACGTCGTCCTTGTGCCGGCGCAGCGATTCCAGCTCGCCCTCGTAGACCACCACGTTGTCGCGCAGCACGCGAATCGGCAACCCGCGGGAGACGGTGCCGTCGACCACCAGGCAACCGGCAATCGCGCCGAGCTTGGAGGAGCGGAACACGTCCTTGACCTCGGCGAGCCCCACGATCTCCTCGCGCAGCTCGGTACCGAGCAGACCGCTGACGGCATCGGTGACGTCCTGGATCGCCTCGTAGATCACGCTGTAATAGCGCACGTCCACGCCGTTTTCCTGGACCGCCTTGCGGGCCTTGGCATCGGCACGGACGTTGAACCCGATCACGATGGCGTTGGACGCCGCGGCCAGCTCGATATCCGATTCGCTCAGGCCACCTACGGCGCTGGAAACGATACGAATGCGAACTTCCTCGGCCGGGATCTTGCGGAAGGACTCGGTCAGGGCCTCGACACTGCCCTGCACGTCGCCCTTGACCAGCAGATTCAGATCCTTGGCCTCCCCACTGCCATCCTCGCCTATCTGGGAGAACACCTCCTCCAGACGCGCCGCCTGCTGTTGCGCCAGCTTATTCTCGCGCATGCGTTCGTCACGCTGATCGGCGATCTCCCGGGCGCGGCGCTCGTTGGCCACCACCAGGGTCTCGTCACCGGCCTCGGGTGTGCCAGACAGGCCCAGCACCTCCACCGGAATTGACGCCCCGGCCTCCTTGACCTGTTCGCCAGCCTCGTTGAACAGGGCCCGCACGCGCCCGTGGTGCGATCCCGCCAGCAGGTAGTCGCCGCGCTTGAGCACGCCGGCCTTGATCAGCACGGTGGCGACCGGACCACGCCCCTTCTCGAGACTGGATTCGATCACCACACCGCGGGCCGGCACGTCGTCCGGCGCGGTCAGTTCGAGAATTTCCGCCTGCAGCAGCAGCGCGTCCAGCAGATCGTCGATTCCCTCGCCAGTCATCGAGGACACCGGCACGACCTGAACGTCACCACCCCAGTCCTCGGGGATTACGTCCTCGGCGGCCAGGCTGTTCTTGACGCGGTCAATATCGGCGTTCTGCACGTCGCACTTGGTCACCGCCACCACGATCGGCACGCCCGCCGCGCGGGCATGCTGGATGGATTCCTTGGTCTGGGGCATGACGCTGTCGTCGGCGGCCACCACCAGAACGGCAATATCGGTGATTTCGGCGCCGCGGGCCCGCATGCGGGTGAAGGCGGCGTGCCCCGGCGTATCGATGAAGGTCAGCAGGCCCTTGTCGTGGGCCACGTGATAGGCACCGATGTGCTGGGTAATACCGCCGGCCTCACCAGCCGCCACCTTGGCGCGACGGATGTAGTCGAGCAGCGAGGTCTTGCCGTGGTCGACATGGCCCATCACGGTGACCACCGGCGCGCGTGGCTTGCCTTCGGTGCCGGATTCCTCGGCACGGAGCTCCTCAAGCAACTCTTCCTCGGCGCTGGCATCGCTGACGGTCTTGGGTGTGTGGCCCATTTCCTCGACCAGAAGCACCGCGGTGTCCTGATCGATCATCTGGTTGATGGTGGCCATCACGCCGAGCTTCATCATCTGCTTGATCAGCTCGTTGGCCTTGACCGCCATGCGCTGGGCGAGATCCCCGACGGTAATGGTCTCGGGAATCTCCACCTCCCGGATAACCGGGGCAGTGGGCCGCTCGAAACCGTGTTCGGTCGCCATCTGGACCCGACCGGGACGGCTGCGGGATTTCTTCTTGCGCCGTCCCTGCTTGCCTTCGGCAACATGCAGTTCCTTGCGCTTGCCCCGTTCGCGCTCGCGCTCCGCATCCTGTTCGGTACGGCCATGGCTGGCCGCGGCCCGCCGCAGATTTTCCTGCGCCCGGCTGCGGGCGTGGTCGACCATGCGCTCGGCGCGCGTCGGCTGGCGCTTCGGTGCCTCGGATTCATCCGGCGCGGCTGCCGGGGCTTCGTCCGGGGTTTCCGGCTCGGCCTTGTCGGCTTCCTCGGCCTGCTGCTTCGCTGCCTCGGCGGCCGCTTCCGCCTCCGCGCGAGCGGCCTCCTCGGCTTCGACCCGGGCCTGACGCTCGGCTTCCGCCTCGGCGTCGCGTCGCGCCTGCTCGGCTTCCGCTTCGGCCTGCTCGGCGGCGCGCTGCGCCTCGGCGGCTTCCTCGGCCTCCTTCTTGGCCGCCTCCTCGGATTCCTGAGCCCGGTTGACGTAAGTGCGGCGCTTGCGCACTTCCACGCTCACGGTCTTGCCCGGTGCACCACGGCTACCCGAAAGCTTCAGTTCGGAGGTGGAGCGGCGCCGGAGCGAAATCCGCCGCGAGCCGGCGCTGTCGCCACCCGTCTTGACGCTGCCCCCCCCCTCGCGCAGATGGCGCAACAGCTTGAGCTTGTCCTCGTCGCTGATGCCGTCATCTTCGCCTTTCGCGTCGACGCCGGCGGCTTCAAGGCGCGCAAGCAGGCGGTCGACCGGAATACCGACCTCTTCCGCTAGCTGTTTGACCTTCGTCTGCGCCATCGTCTGTCTCCGTTAACTGGATACGACCATTGGGTGAGTCACCGCTACCATCCGGCAGGTGCTACTCGACCTGGGCCTGCTCGTCTGCGAACCAGTGGGCGCGCGCGGCCATGATCAGTTCGCCCGCGCGCTTGTCATCAAGCTCGACGAGCTCGATCAAATCCTCGACGCCCTGCTCGGCCAGATCCTCACGCGTAACCACGCCGTTGGCGGCAAGCTGCTCCGCCAGTTCGTCGTCCATGCCATCGAGATGGCGCAGATCTTCGGCGGGTTGGGCCGCGGGATCGCCCTCGGCCGAGGCAATCGCCCGGGTCAGAAGCACATCGCGCGCCCGGTTGCGAAGTTCCTCGACCACGTCCTCGTCGAACTCCTCGATCGCCAGCAACTCGGCGGGCGGCACGTAGGCAATCTCGTCGATGGTGGTGAATCCCTCCTGGGCCAGGATGGCCGCCACTTCATCATCGACATCCAGCTGCTCCCGGAACAGGGTCTGCAACTGTTCGCCCTCGGCCTCGCTCTTGGCGTCGGCCTCCTCGATGGTCATCACGTTGAGCTCCCAGCCGGTCAGCTCGGAAGCCAGGCGGATATTCTGGCCGCCGCGACCGATGGCCTGGGCCAGCTTGTCCTCACCCACCGCGATGTCCATGGTGTTGGTGTCCTCATCCATGACGATGGACTCGACATCGGCCGGGGCCATGGCGTTGATCACGAACTGGGCGGGGTTCTCGTCCCACAGCACGATATCGATGCGCTCGCCGGCCAGCTCGTTCGATACGCTCTGTACGCGCGAGCCGCGCATGCCGACACAGGCACCGACCGGGTCGATGCGCCGGTCCTTGGCCTGCACCGCGATCTTGGCCCGCAGACCCGGGTCCCGGGCGCCGCCGCGTAATTCGATCAGCCCCTGGCCGATTTCGGGCACTTCCAGCTTGAACAGCTCGATCAGGAATTCCGGGCGCGTCCGGGTCACGAACAGCTGCGGCCCGCGGGGCTCCGGGCGCACGTCGTAGAGGTAGCCGCGCACGCGGTCGCCAGGGCGCATGGGTTCGCGCGGAATCACGTCCTCGCGCGGGATGATGGCCTCGGCATTACCGCCCAGATCCAGAATCACCGCGCCGCGCTCCATGCGCTTGACCAGACCGGTGATCAGCTCGCCCACGCGGTCGGAATAGGCCTCGACCACCTGGGCCCGCTCGGCTTCGCGCACCTTCTGCACGATCACCTGCTTGGCCGCCTGCGCCGCGATACGCCCGAACTCGACCGATTCCATCGGTTCCTCGATGAACTCGCCGGCCTGCATGTCGGGGTGCTTGTCGCGCGCCTCGGCCAGGCTGATCTGGTGGTCCGGCGCCTCGACGACCTGGGGCTCGCCCTCTTCGTCCACGGCCTCCTCGTCGATCACTTCCCAGCGACGGAAAGTCTCGTAATTGCCGGTTTCGCGATCCACCGCCACCCGCACGGCGATGTCACCGCCATGCTTCTTGCGGGTCGCCGACGCCAGCGCGGCCTCGATGGCCTCGAAAATGATCTCCTTGCCGACGCCCTTCTCGTTGGAGACCGCCTCGGCAACCAGCAACACGTTCTTGTTCATGCCCGCCATGACCTTACCTCTGACACCGGCCTGCGCCGGTCTAGTCGAATACAGGAACCAGCCGCGCCTTGGCCACCGAATCCCGCGGCACTTCGAACAGTTCGCCGTCGCACTCGATCCGCAGTCGATCGTCGACGACGCCGTGATTGATGCCGGTGAACCGCTTGCGTCCGTCGATCGCCGCGTACAGATTCACCCGGATTGTCTCGCCCTGGAATCGTGCAAAATGTGCGTCGGTAATCAGCGGCCGGTCCATGCCCGGGGACGACACCTCCAGCCGGTAACCACCGGGCAGCGGGTCGTTCACATCCAGCGCCGCACTTACTTCGTGGCTGACCGCCTCGCAGTCTTCCAGCGCAATCCCGTCCGGGCTGTCTATATATATGCGCAGCAGCCGATCGTCTCCGGCCCCTATCGTTTCGAGATGCCAGAGTTCGTATCCCAGCGCCTCCACCACCGGCGCCAGCAGATTGTCCAGACGCTGCGCCACAGGCTAGTCCGTTTGATGGCCGAATAAATCGACCGGCAACAAAAAAGCCCCTCACCGGGGGCTCCCTATCCAACACCAGTAAAGGTTGGTAGCGGGGGCAGGATTCGAACCTGCGACCTTCGGGTTATGAGCCCGACGAGCTGCCAGACTGCTCCACCCCGCAACCGGTGAGCGCGCATTGTAATGGTCTGCCGAGTGCGTCGCAAGACCTACCTGCAAATAACTGAAATAGAGCCTTTTCCGTCCGGTTAATTGGCCCGGCCTGCGCACCGCCGGCTCTTTAGCCGGACTCCCACCACTGCAAAGCGCCGGGCAGCACTCCGGCTCATGGCCCAAATATGGCCCAGCCATGGCCCAGCATTGGCTCGATCGAAGTTAGTCAGCCTCCATTTCGACCGTCGGCGTCTTCATCGACCCACCTGAGTAACTCTCCAGGCTGGCACTCGAAGTACCTGCACAGGGTGTCGATCGTATCCGTGTTGGTCCGGTATCCCGGCGTATTCGCGATGCGCGACAACGTTGGCCTGGATAGCCCTGTCTCAGCGCAAACCTCATTCATGGTTATGCGCCGGCGCTCAGTAAACGCTTTCTGATCAAGGAGTTGTTTGAAAAGGATACGAATCACGGACGGCTCCCCTCGCCGAATATGAATCCTATTATTGACGTTTGTATAATTAGTTGATACATTTGTGCCGCAATTGATCACATGCCCTGCGCATCAGGAAACACTATGACACAAACGTATCTCACGACTAACGAGCTGTCAGCACGCATCAAGTATGACGCGAGAACAATTCGTGAACGGCTGAAGGATTCAGTCCTCCTCGAAGGACGTCATTACTTTCGGCCGTTCAACGGACGCAAGATTCTATACATCTGGGAGGCCATCGAAGCGGACATGTTCATGCAGCCGGCCTTCGATACCTCCATTCCGATGGCGAATGGAGCGAACTGCCATGTCTAGTATTCGCGCTAACAATGGCCAGCTCTTCTTCGACTTCCGCTACCAGGGCAAACGCTGCCGTGAGTACACGAAACTCAAGGACAACGCGCCCAACCGGAAACGCATGCAGAAGGTGCTCGACAAGATCGAAGCCGAGATCACCCTGGGCACCTTCGACTACGCGCGCTATTTCCCGGGCAGCAAGAATGCGAGCCGGTTTGCCGGCCCTGTCGCCGCCAGTGGCACCCAGGCTGTCCAGGACACGCCTCTATATAGACAGTTCGCAGAGACCTGGTTTACCGAGAATCGACCCGCGTGGCGGAATTCGCATTGCGCCACTATTCGCTCCACGCTTGATCGGCACCTGATTCCCGCGTTTGGCGAGCAGCCGGTGGGTGAGATCACCAAGGCCGGGATCCTGGCGTTTCGGGCGCGGCTGGTGGAAGTGCCGGGCCGCTCGGGCAATCCGGGGCTATCAGCCAAGACGGTCAACCGCATCATCCAGATCCATGGCCAGATCCTCGGCGAGGCGGGTGAGCGCTACGACTTCACCAATCCGGTGGATCGCATCAAGCGGCTCAAGCAGCAGCGGGTGGATATTCACCCCTTCTCCATGGCCGAGGTCCGGTCCCTGATCGATACGGTGCGGCCCGATTATCGGCCGTATCTGATCGTGCGGTTCTTCACCGGCCTGCGCACGGGCGAGCTACACGGCTTGCAGTGGCGCTACGTGGACTTCGAGCGGCGCCAGATTCTGGTGCGTCGCAACCTGGTGCGCGGGCGCCTGGAAACCACCAAGACGGATGGGTCCCAGCGCGAGGTCGACCTCAGTCAGCCGGTATTGGAGGCATTACAGGTACAGCACGAGGCCACCGCCGGCCTGTCGGACTTCGTGTTCTGCAATGCCGCCGGGGCGCCGCTGGATCTGGATAACGTCAACAACCGGGTCTGGTTCCCCCTGCTCCGGCATCTGGGTCTGGAGCGGCGCCGGCCGTACCAGACCCGGCATACGGCAGCCACGCTCTGGCTGGGGGCGGGCGAGAACCCGGAGTGGGTGGCTCGACAGCTCGGCCACAGCGATACCACCATGCTGTTCAAGACCTACTCGCGATTCGTGCCGAATCTGACACGGCGAGATGGCTCGGCCATGGAGCGGCTGCTGGCCGCTCAGATCACCTCTCACAGGGACGCGCACTCAGGCGTTGGCGCAGTCCCTGCGTCCAATAACGCAACAACGCCCCATTAATAATAAAAAGGAGGCTGTCATGACAGCACTCGACAAGGCGCCTACGCGTCTCAACAGCATCGTCCAGGGCCAGTATCTGCTGACCGACGTGACCCAGCGCCAGACATCCGGCGGCAAGTGGTTCGCCACCGCTACCCTGGAGGACAGCACGGATTCGATCGACGCCTACGTCTGGCCGGAATCCGGCCTGCTGGGGGATCTGCCGGTCCATCGGCCCGTTCCCGTCCAGGCGGCGCTGTATGTCCGCCGATTCGCCGGCCGCGTGATCGGCGATCTGCGGGCCCTGCATACCATCAGTGAGCCGGAGATCAGGAATGCAGCCCGGCTGCTGCCGCGGTCGCTGTGTCCCGAGGCGGCCGTGCCCGCGCTCGAAGCGCTCGAGACCATGGTGGGCAAGCTGGACCCCGAGCCACTGTGTCGTTTCATTAATGGGGTGCTACTCGATACCCGTATCAGCCCGGCGATCCTGACCTGCCGGGGGAGTCTGGGGCATCACCACGCCACCCGAGGCGGTCTGCTGAGCCATAGCATGCATGTGGTGGCGCTGTGTGATCGGCTGACGGAGGGAGCGCTGACGCCAGTAGAGCGTGATCTGATCAAGGTCGTCGCGCTACTGCATGACATCGGCAAAATCCGGACCGTGGGTGACACCAACACCCGGCCCGTGCACTACAAGCTGGTCGACCACGGGATGCAGACCAGTCGTCTGCTGGATAGACACCTGGAGTGGCTGCGCCCGCGCGCGCCGGATCTGGCCGCCGCAACGAACTACATGCTCAGTTTCACCGGGCAGCCAAGCGCCGTGCGCGGCCGGGCCCGTTACATCGGGGCGGACATCGTCATTTATGCGGACCGGATTAGTGCTGGTCTGGCCAATGGCCGGCGTCTGTCGGCCCTACTGGGCGAGACGTTGCCCAGGAAACAGCTCGCCGCGCTACCTGTACTGGCGCATCAGACGCTGGTAAGCGAGCAGCACGCGCTGCCGCATTGACCCCACCGGCGGCCCGCCGTCGCCACAACGTGTTGCCATGCATGGCTCGGCTGCTAGCCGGGCCATGCGGGGTAACCGCGTCCCCGGCGACACCGATCTTCCGACCAATGAAAAGAAAAACGAATCGGAGAAGCGCCATGAATCCATACGAGCGCCTGATGATGATCGCACTGGGCTTTGTCATTCTCTATGCGGCGATGCTTTTTCTAAGCGCCGGGTGATGCCGCTACAGATTTCTCCCATCTCATCGACGGCGCCGAATCAAAGCATTGGGTTCGCTCTCGTGTGCATGGCGCGTCGCCCCCTACAAGATTTTCCGTAGGAATCCGGTATCCGAGCTGTTCGGCAGCAGTTCTGTCGGCGACGTGACCAGCCCTAGTTGAGGCGCTGGAATCAGCGCTGACTAGTGCGGTCTTCGGTGCACACAGAGGCGTGTCCGAAGCCATGACACGAGGTAGCAAGTGGCATCCGGTTCGGTGCCCCAAAACTCGATGAGGTGATCGAAATGAAACAGCCTATTGAACAGTTGCCGGAAGAGGTTGAGCAGGAATTCCTCCGGGCTCATGAGGGCGAATACTTTCTATGGGACTACGTCCATGACCTGGATGGTCATATAGTGCTCGCTCTCGCTCTGAAAACTGTTACCGGCATGTGCGTCCTTCAGGGATTTTATTTGGGGCTGTCCTAGATAACCAAGGTTAGTCTAGGGTAGCTGAATGCGAAAGAGCCGGCTGAGTGCGAGCAAACAAGCCAAGCTGCTGGAGCACTTCGTGGCCGGCACGACGGCGCGCACTGCGGCCGAGTTGGTTGGCGT
>JAVKCJ010000002.1:0-1392 GCA_040222795.1 Salinisphaeraceae bacterium | reverse complement strand
GTCTTCGCCCGGCAGATTGCCGAGCTTGTGGCCTCGATCAAGGGCTTGCCCGCAGCAAGCGGCACAGAGGCGGTCCTGATGCCCGGAGAACGTGGGTTTGCCATGGCGGATCAGCGCACCCGTGACGGCATTCCTATCGCCAAGGGCACATTGAAACGATTGGCGGAACTGGCGGAAAGGCTCAGCGTTTCCGAGCCGACGCCGCTGCAGGCTGCCTACGAAACTAGACCGGCAGCACCGTAACCGGGCGCTGGCGAGGGAGGAGACTTAAGTGGTGAATACGCTGGAGGGCGAAAAACCGGGAGGCGACAGGAATGTCTGGCGACAGGCGATCAGCGGCACGGTGCTGGTTGGCTTTGGCCTCGCCATTCTGATGATTTCCTGGAACTATTCTGCCGGCAGCCTCACCCAGATGGGGCCGGGCTTCATGCCGCGAGTGATCGCCGTGGCGCTCGTGGCCATGGGGCTGGGTATTCTTGTGTCCGACTTGCGCGGCACAGCCCAGAGCTATGACGAGCCCATCCACTGGCGTGCCCTGATCTTCGTCAGCGCCGCCGTCCTTATCTTCGTCACGCTCGTCGAGCCTGCAGGCCTGGTCCCGGCAATGTTCTGTGCTGTTGCGGCCTCCAAGCTTGCCAACAGTCGCGCCGGACTGCTCAGCATCGTGATTTACTCCGCCGCTGTTACGCTGGCCGGATACTTCCTGTTCATCGTGGCCCTGGGTTTGCCACTGACCGTGTTCGGGAGATGAGGCGATGATCGATCAGTTCATCCTCGGCCTTTCAGTGGTCCTGCAGCCCGAAGTCCTGATGTACGCCTTTTTCGGGGTGTTTCTCGGCCAGGTGATCGGTGTGCTTCCCGGTGTTGGCGCCATCACGGCGATTTCGTTGCTATTGCCGGTGACTTTCTACCTGGATCCGACCAGCTCGGTCATCCTGCTGGCCGGGATCTACTATGGCTCGCAGTATGGCGGGGCAATCGCCTCGATCCTGCTCAACCTCCCCGGAACACCCTCCTCGGTGGTGACCTGTCTTGAAGGCTATCCGCTGGCCCGTGACGGACGCGCGGGTTTTGCCTTGCTGGTAACTGCGCTCTCCTCGTTCGTCGGCAGCATGATCGGGGTTGCGGTGGTGGTCATTGCAGCCATTCCGATGGCGACCTTTGCACTGAAATTCGGCGCGCCGGAATACACGATGCTGGTAGCGATCGGCCTTGTCGCGGCATCGCTGATCAGTTCCGGCTCGCACCTGCGTGCGTTCTCGATGGCGCTGGTTGGCATTGCGCTTGGTATGGTCGGCTCCGACGCCAGCACCGGTCTTGCTGCCGACGAACGAGGAGAGCGCAGTTACCAGCAAGGCAAAACCCGCGCGTCCGTCACGGGCCAGCGGATAG
>JAVKCJ010000001.1:0-174778 GCA_040222795.1 Salinisphaeraceae bacterium | reverse complement strand
CCCCACGCCCGCGGGGGGGGGGGCCCGGCCCCCCCCCCCCCCCCCCCCCCCACCCCCCCGACGCCCCCGCCGGGGCCCCCCCACGACAGGGTCGCGGCGGTCAGCAGTCCGCGGCGTGACAGCGGTAGCACCACGGTCACGAAGCGGTCAAGCCGCCCGGCGCGCATGGTGGCGGCGGCATCTAGCAAGGGTTTCGGGATCGCCTCGAAGGCATGCACCAGCGGCTGCACGGCGAACGGCAGGGAGTAGATCACCGAGCCGATCACCAACCCGGTGAAACTGAAGCTGAGCTGGCCCTCGAACCCGAACCAGCCCAGGGTTCGGGTCAGGGCACCGTCCGGGTTCATAGCGATCAGCAGGTAGAAACCGAGTACCGTCGGCGGCAGCACCAGCGGTAGCGCCACCACCGCCTCGATCAGCGGCTTGAAGCGCGACCGCCACTGCGCCAGGCCCCAGGCCAGCGGCAGGCCCAGCGCCAGCAGCACCAGCATGGTGACTGTGGCCACCTCCAGCGTCAGCCAGATGGGGCCGGTCTCCACATTGACGCCGGCAATCTGGATCAAGAGGATGCGGCTCCGGGCAGGGTGTAGCCGTAGCGCTCGATGATGGCGCGGCCCGCATCGGAGCGCAGGAAGTCGATGAAGCCACGCGCGGCCGGTTTGCGCGGGCTGCGTTCGAGAATCACCGCGGCCTGGTCCAGCGGGAGATGCATGGAACCCGGCACCCGCCAGACGTGGCCGCGGCCCCGCAACGGGTTGTCCGGATCGCGCAACTGGGACAGCGCCACGAACCCGATTGCCGCGTGCCCGGTGGCCACGTACTGGAAGGTCTGGCCGATGTTCTTGCCGTAGATCAGCCGCGGGGCCACCGGTTCGCGGGCCTCCAGGGCCTCGAGTACCGCCACGGCTGCCGTCCCGTAGGGCGCGGTTTTCGGATCGGCGATGGCCAGGTGGGCGTAGTCGCCCTCGATCAGCGTTCGGGCGGGATCGGGGTCCAGCGGCAGGTCGGCGCTGTAGAGCGCCAGCACCCCGCGTGCGTAGATGAAGCGGCTATCCGCGACTGCCTTGCCCGTCGCTACCAGCTTGTCCGGACGGGCCTGGTCGGCGGCAAAGAATAGATCGAACGGCGCGCCCTGGTTGATCTGGGCATAGAGCGTGCCGGTGGAGGCGCTCGACAGGCCGACCTTGTTGCCAGTTTTTTCCGTGTAGGCGCTGGCGATGTCGCCCAGGGTCCTGGTGAAATTCGTGGCCACGGCCACCCGCAGGTTGTCGTCGGCCAGGCTGATACCCGACATGCCCAGCCACAGCGCAAGCGCCATCGCGACCGGCCCCGCCCGGGGCACGGATAGTCGACGGCGCCTCATTCGTCCACGCCCAGAATGATATGGCTGGCCTTGATCAAGGCGCAGGCCCGGTCCCCCTCGGTCAGGCCCAGCGACTGCCGGCTGCCCTCGGTGACGATTACCGTGAGGCGCGTGCCACCGGATAGAGCCAGCACCACTTCCGCGTTGACCGCGCCTTCGTCGATGCGCTCAATGGTGCCGCGGAGACGGTTTCGGGCGGAGGTCCGGGCCGGTTCATCCCCGGGCATCAGAATTGGCCAGCTCGCCTTGATCAGCGCCCAGGCGGACTTGCCGGGGGCCAGCGCCAGATCAGCTTCGCTGTCGCGCGTGACGATCGCCACCAGACGGTCGCCGCCGGGCAGCGCCAGCGTGACCTCGCTGTTGACCGTGCCGGTGCGCACGTCGCTGACCTCGCCCCGCAGGACGTTGCGGGCGCTGGTCTTCATCAGCAGCCTCCCCAGTGTCGACCATTGTTCGTGATCTTCGTCGCTGAACTGGCGCCGAACGTCGTCGATTGCGGCGGCAAGTCGACGTTGAGAGGCCAGCAGCGCCTGCCCGGCTCCGGTCAGTGACGCCCCGCCCCCCTGCCGACCGCCCTGGCGGGTCTGTACCAGCGGTTCATCGGCCAGGTTGTTGATGGCGTCGATGGCATCCCAGGCGCCCTTGTAGGTCATCCCGACGTGTCGCGCAGCGCCGCGGATGGACTCGGTGGCCGCGATCCCCTCCAGCAGGCCGAGCCGCCGGGCCGAGATCGACTGCCCGCCGAGTTGCAGCACGATCGGGGCGATGAGCGCGGCGTCGGACATACGTGATGTAGCTGACTAGATCACGAAACGCTAGCCGAGTTACCCAGGCGGGTCAACGCGGGGAAAGGACTATCTTGGATGTACCGGCCGCGCTGGCGGCTTACTTGTTGAGAATGAGCTTGCCTTTGCGGGTACGGCGCAGGCGGTAGTACTCGTTCTGGTGCACCACGACCACTTCGTTGCTGCTGGCGCCGAACAGGCCCTCGCTGCGATACCGGGGAATCGCGTGTATGGCGGCGGACTGGCCCGGTGGGTCTCGGCGGTCATGCGGAAGGTCGAAGAGAATTGTTATTGAATGATAATGATTACGTTTAACATGACAACAAGCTAATACTGGGTTGCCCGCAACCCGTCAACGTTATCGGCTCACGAGCGACCTCCGGCCCGGCAGGTCGCTTGCGGTCATGCAAGCCCAATAGCCCGGAAACGGGCATGGGTGTCCACCCGCAGGCTATCCATAGAAATTGTAAGGCGCTGCAGGGCGCTTGATTCGTTTATATTTTGAGTTCAAATTATTGGCCACCTCTTATCGTGCCCGGGAGTCCAAGAATGTCTCAATTGCATCGAATCGGCGTTAGCTTTGCGGCCGGTAATGCCGGTGGCCTGGCCACGGTGCTGTCCCTGTGGCTGTTCGGGGCCATCGGCATCTCGGCCGCGCTGGGGGTGGCGCTGGCACCGCCGCTGAGCCCGGGGCTGATCTACAACATGATGGTCTGGGGCGGAATTTTCGGCTTCCTGTTCCTGCTGCCCATGCTGCCGGGGTCGGTCGTCAAGCGGGGGCTGCTGTACGGCCTGGCCCCCTCGGCGGTCCAGTGTCTGATCGTGTTTCCGATGAAGGCCGGTGCCGGTGTCGGCGGCGTTGATCTGGGTCTGATGACACCGATCCTGGTGCTGGTGCTCAACAGCATCTGGGGTGTGGTCACCGCCTGGCTGTTCGTGCAGGCACAGGGCGAGGCCGGCTAGGCGCAGCCCGGGGCTGCCGCCGGCATAATCTGATCGGGCGTTGGCACCGTCGCCGGTTGGACCGGGGTCAGGCGGCGTCCAGCGACCAGGACACGTGATGCAGGCTGCCGTCCCAGCGTTCTACGGTCAGCCAGAGCGTGGCGTTCGCCGGCATTTCCGCCGGGATCGGCACATGGGCCTCGCGCAGGACTTCGCCGCCGTGAAGCAGGCCGGCTGCCGGGGAGAGCAGATCGGCCACTGCCGGTGCCTGATCGCCGATGGTGAGCACGGCGGTGCGGATCTGCGCCACCGGCCCGGCGTCGAAACGCACGGTCATGTCCAGTTCCTGTCCGGGGCGCGGTGGCCAGTGGCCGGCGGCCTTTGGCGCCACCTGCCAGGGACCGACGGATTTGGGCGCCAGCAATGTAGCGCTGCCTTCAGCCTCGGTTCCGGTCGTCAGTGTCGTGACCAGGAAATACAGCGGCAGAAACAGCAGCGCAGCGTTGACGTGGTACTTGAAGCGGGACCAGCGCATGCTCATTCCGTCCCGGCGGCCAGGCCGGCGTCGGCGGTATGCACGGTCCTTAACCGGCGCGGTGCGCTTGTGCCAGACCAGCATGCCGCTGAAGATCATCAGACTTAGCATGGCGCCGAAGATGAACCAGATCAGCTTCGAGAACAGCCCGGCAAAATCGCCGAAGTGCAGCGGATCGGTCAGCCCCTCCAGCCACATCAAGGCGGTCATGTCGCCCACGTCACGGCTGCCGCCGAGTTCCCCCGTATACGGGTTGATGAACGCGGCCACGCTGAAGTCACTCTGCAGCGGGAAACCTGCCTGCCCGTAGACCTCGGTGTGGTGGTAGCCGCTTTCCGGCAGGCTGATCCAGCGCAGGTCCAGGCCCGGAATCGCGTCGCGTGCCCGGGCCACGGCGGTATCGATCCCCACCTGCTCGGGTGCGCCGCCCTCCACCACCGGCAGCGCCTCGTGCTCGATCATCGGGGCCGGCGGCAGGATGACAACGTCGTTGTCCCACAGCAGGCCCTGCACGAAATAGAACCCCCCGGTCAGGCCGATCACCGCCACGAACCAGATCGACCAGGTACCGATCACCCGGTGCAGGTCACTCCAGAAGATGCGCCGGGTCAGTCGCGTGCGTATGTAGGGCCGGTAGAAGGACCGCCAGAAGCGCTTGTCCACGACCAGGGCCGTAATCAGTGAGAACAGCAGTGGCAGAGCCAGCAGCCCGACCAGGTAATAGCCCCAGCTGCGGCCGTTGTGCCACGGCACCAGCAGCCAGCCGTGCAGCGCCCGCATGAAATCGGGGAAGGTCACGCCCCGGCTCAGGCCCTGGATTTCGCCCGAATACGGATTCACATACACGGTGGCGTGACCGCCTTCGGGCAGCGACACCGACACCCGAGAGGCCAGGTAGGGCTCGTTTTCCTGGATCGAATGGATCGCGGCCTGCGGCCAGCGGTCGGTGACCGCGCCGGCGATGCGGTCGTAACCGACGTGGGCTGCGGTGTCTCCCTGACCGGCGCGCACATCGGGATTGATCAGCCAGGTGATCTCGTGACTCACGGTGGCCAGCGTGCCGGTCACGCAGACGAAGAACAGCAGGATCCACAGCGGCAGCGACGCCCATCGGTGCAGTGAATACCACAGGCCGCCGCGGATGGCGCGGTCACTCTTGGCGGTATGGGGGTCGGGCGGACGCAGGCAGGGGCCGGCTTGCCGGCCCCGGGGCGGGGCTGTGGACATGCGGGTTCAGCGTGTCAGGTTGTAGTTGAATCCCACCTGGAATACCTGCGGCAGCCCCGGCCGGGCGCCGAACGGGCGGCGCGCCACGATGTATTCGCTGTCGAACAGGTTGTCGATGCGTCCGATCACGCGCAGCGCGGGCGTGGCCTGCCAGCCGGCGGCCAGGTCCACCACGGTGAACTCGTCGGTGCCGGTGTCGTCGGGAATCGAGCCACTGCCCGCCACGTCGCGCATGGCTGACTGGTAGGTGGTGGACAGGTTGACGTCCCAGTTGCCGCCGGCCAGTCCTATGCGGGCGTTGGCCCGGTGTTCCGGGATATAGGGCAGTTCATCACCGGCCTGCACGTTGCCGAACTGCGGGTTGGCGGAGGTGAAGCTGGTCTGGAACTCGGTGTCGGTATAGGTGTAGGTCAGACCCATCGGCAGCCGCCAGCCGTTGCCCAGACCGAAGCTGCGGTTCCAGCCGGTCTCGATGCCCTGGATGTCCACGCTGCCGGCGTTGATCTGCTGATCCAGGTTGGCCGCGCCGCAGCCGGCAGAGAAGGTGCAGACCGCGGTGAGGTTGCTGTAGTCGCTGTAGAAAGCTACAGCCTCCAGCCGGCCCACCCGGCGGCTGTTCCAGCGGGCGCCGGCCTCGTAGTTGATCGCCTCCTCCGGTTCCACGTTGTCCTGCGGGCCCGGGGTGGCCGGGGAAAAGCCCTTGTGCACCCCGCCCAGCAGGGTCAGCGAGTCGTTCCAGGCGTAGTTCACGCCCAGGCCGGGCAGCACTTCCGTGTAGTCGTCCTCGCTGGATACCTGATTGAGGCGGTCGGTGAACTTCACCGAAATGGTTTCCACGCGCATGCCGGGCACCAGCGTCCAGTTGCCGATCAGGATCTCGTCGCGTACCCAGAAGGCCACGGCGTCGGCGTAGCCCGTGTTGTTGGCGGTGATAGCGCGGGTGCTGTCCTTGCGCTGCGGGCGGCCGCCCATCACCTCGTAGGCGAATTCATCGTGATCCCGCCGGACGCGGTCGGAATGCACCCGCATGCCCACTTCCAGCAGATGCAGCACGGCGTCGTCCGCGCCGGTGAAGAACTCCCAGTTCACGTTGCCCTGCACGCCCGTCGAAACGAACGTCCGGGCGTTGGTACCGATCAGCAGGTCGTCGGCATCGACGTTCGGGTCGCTGTCGCGCTGGCCGGTGAGGGTTTCGTACAGCAGGCGGTTGTTGGGGTCGTCCGGGTTGGCCAGCACGTTGCGCACGTCGGCGCTGCGGAAGTTGTTGAACTTGCGCCAGGCACGGTCGAACTGCTGCCAGTAGCCCACTACATCGAGGTCGCCGCCGAACAGCGGCTGGGCCCAGCCGATGCGCGCACCCTGCCAGTCCCAGTCGAACCGGGCCTCGGCGCTGCCGGCATAGCGGCGGTTGGGGGTTTCCGCGAAATCCTCGTTGGTCAGGCCGAGATAGGTTTCGTCGGACACCTCGTCCGCGTAGCCCACGCGCATCCGCAGGGTGCCGGGGCCGATCTCGTAGCGGCCCTTGATCAGGGCCTCGTTCTTGTCGAAGCCGGTGTCGCCGCCGCCGTCCAGCTCCTTGAAGCCGTCGCTGGCCAGGCGCACGAATTCGGCTGACACCCCGAGCGGCCCGCTGCTGGTGCCGCCGCGGGCATGCACGCGGCGATAGGCATCGCTGCCGCCGGCCACTTCCAGCATGGCGGACGGGTCTTCAGGAATTGGCTGGGAGACCAGATTGATCGCCCCGCCGATGGTCTGCGGGCCGTACTGGATGGCCGACGGGCCCTTGAACACCTCCACGCCGCTCATGCGGGTAGTAAGCGGAAAGTAGTAGGCCGCCGGGGCGGAATACGGCGCCGGGGCAATCAGCACGCCGTCCTCCATCAGGGTGATCTTCTGGCTGCGGTCGGAGCTGCCGCCGCGCAGGCCGATATTGGGCCGCAGGCCGTAGCCGTCCTCTTCGCGCACGTACACGCCGGGCACCTGGTTGAGCACTCGGTTGATGTCGTCGTACTGGTATTCCTCCAGCGTTTCCTCGTCCACCTTGTGGGCCGAGCCGGAGACCCGCCCCAGTTCCTCCTCGGAACCGAAGATGCTGATGGATTCCAGCGAGGCGGCGTCGTCCTCGTCGTCCTGGGCCCAGGCGGCCGGTCCGGCAACCGCCAGGCAGAGTGCGAATATCCAGTGGCGTCGGGTCATCAGCATGTTGCGTCCTGTAGCAATCGTCATCGTCCCGCGGTGAGCTGCAGGCGACGATGGAGCGTGGGTGGCCCCGATGGGGCGTCGGTAATCCATTCGGCATCGGCGAGGCCCGGCTCGACCGCGGCCAGATTGGCCCGGGGGTCGATCATCGGCTTCGAGGGCCGGCCGTTAAGCGACACCAGTGAATCGGCATACACCTCGACCGGGCCGTGCCCGCGTCGGTTGAAATCGTCCCGGATGTGATGCGCCAGTTGCAGCACCAGGTCGGGTTGCCCGGCCATCTCGCGATACTGCAGTTCGGTGAGGTAATCGTGGGGTGGCACCACCACGGTGCGGCCCTCTTCCGTGACCACGCGGTAGTTCAGGGAACCGGATTTCTCCCGCAGCATCACCCGCCAGGAAAAGCGCATGCCCTGCTCGTGCCAGAGCACCGTTCCCGGGTAGGCCCAGTGCCGCAGGGGCATCACGAACTGCACCAGGCAGAAACCCGCCACCGCCAGCGCGAACGCCGCGCTCGCCGGCCGCCAGCCACCCCGTTGCCCCCCTCTCCCGCTCGCGGGAGAGGGGCCGGGGGAGAGGGCATCGACCAGCCTCGTGATCGATGCCGGCAACAGGCGCCGGAAAAACGCCACCCACTGCCGCGGCCAGTCCGGCTCGAAGAACACCAGCACCGCGAACACCATGATGAAGGGGAACAGCCCGATCTGGAAAAACAGGTGGGTGAACAGGTGGAATACCAGCACCACCGCGAATGCGTAAGGCCGGGTCACCCGCCACAGCAGGAACGCAATGATGGTGGTGTCGAAGGCGAACGCGAACCACGAGAACGCGTAGTGCACCCAGGGTTCGGCCAGCAACGGCCCCAGCAGCGGCATGCCCGACAGCGGCGGCAGCCAGATGTTGAGCGGCTGGGCGTGCAGCAGCCAGTCGGGTTCGGCCTTGGCCAGGCCGGCGTAAAAGTAAAGCAGCCCCACCTGGAAGCGCAGCCACCAGGTCTGCCAGGCCGGCAGCGTGGCGCGGACCAACTCGGGCTTGCGCCAGGCATCCACCGACCAGGCCCGGTGCGGCGACAGGAAACACAGGATCAGCGCCAGCAGGCTGACGAAGTAGTAGTGGTTCAGGTAGTAGGTGACATCCATCAGCTCCGCGTAGGTGAACAGGCACCAGAAGCCGATGATGGCCACGCGGTAGAACGCCCCCATCGCCACCATCGCCGCGGTGGCCGCGATGGCGGTATAGAGGAGATACAGCCCGGCCTCGCCCGGCACCTGGACCCAGGCAAAGCCCCAGTACTTGAAGTGAAAATCCGGGGCCACGTAGAGCTGCTCGATCCAGCCGCAGGCCATGAAGCGGAGCGTGCCCGCGAACATCAGCGCCCCGAACAGCATCCGGAACACCGCCAGGGCGGCGATGTCCAGCGGCTGGTTCAGGCGATGGTAGAGCGCGTTCATGGGCCGCGTTGTCATCGGGTGACGTCGATTGTGATCAGTCGTTGTCGCCGGCCGCGGCGTTGGGCGTGGCCAGCGACAGTGCGGACACGATCGGGCCGCGGAAGATGTCCATCGCCGCCGTGATGTCGCCGTGCAGCTTGCACACCGGCAGGCCGGTGCGGTTGGCGCTGGCGTTCATGCACTGGGTGGCGTCGGGAATGGCTGCCACCGCGGCGTCGAAATCGGGGTCGAGAGCGGCGAGCTGCTCGAGGGTGGCGTCGAGTTCGGTGACCAGATCATCGGCCAGCTCGTCGCGGCCGATGCCGCGCAGCAGGTCGTTCACGCCCATGCCGTCGTCCACACCCGTGAATACGTCGCGGAAGGCCTGCACGTTGGCGCGGATGTTGGCGCCGGAGGTCATCGACAGCCGCGACTCCAGCCGTTCCGGACAGCTGGCCGTCGGGCACGGCGTGAGCCCGGTGGCGCCGATGCCGGTGGGGTCGGCGATCTTGTCGTCCTTGGTGATCTTCTCGGCATAGAACAGCGCCACTGACAGGGCATCGAGTGCTTCCTGCGGACGCATGTAGACATCACTGCCGGCCCCGGCAGTCGACCACTCGGCCAGGAAGTTGCCGCCCGAGGGTGACCAGCGGTTGACCAGATCATCGGCCACGCTGGCAATGAAATCGGCCAGCCGGCTGGCGTACTGGGCGCGCTTGGCCACCAGGTCGGCGCCGGATGGCGGTGGGCAGTCGGGATTGGGGCCCTCGAAGAACAGCAGATACTCGATGGCGCCCAGGCCCTTGATGTTGATGGCGGTGTTTGCGTTGACCTCGCGGTCCTCCAGCGCGGCCAGATCGATCTGGCAGGGCGTGCGAAACGGGAAGGTGTAGATCTGGCCGCGTAGATCGGCGCCGCCGGGCGTTGTGTCCAGTCCGGTGGAGCGGCCGGCCGGGCCCACCTGCAATACTTCGTTACGCTGCCAGCCGAGCATTGCCGCGCGCCAGGCGTCGCGGGCCGCCATCAGGGCCTGATCGTCGTTCGGTGCCGCGGCATGGGCTGACATTGCGCTCTGCAACGCGTCGGCATCGTCCGCGAAATCACGCAACGCCGGCAGGATGATGTCGCTGCCGATATCGGCCAGAACGGCGCGTCGGGCGTCGTCCCCGACCAGGTCGCCGTTGCCACCGCCCTCGCCGCCGGTGCTGCTGTTGCCGAAATTCTCGAAGTCATCGGACGGACAGCCAGCCAGGGCGAGGCAGGCCAGCAGGCCGGGCAGGAACGCAAGGCGGCGCAGCGTCATGGCGGGTCTCCAGACAGGTTGACGGCGGGCGAACCCCGCTGAATAGACGCAATGTAAATGATAACAAATCGCAAACGCAAACAGATGCGTCCGTGTCGGCATGCCCGCGGGCACCCGTCGGATAACGAAATGTTGACAGGGGAATGCGAATCAGTCACAACTTAGTCGCTCATACATCTGATAAGCATTCGCATCACTTATGAACATGACATATCTCGGCCGAGGGGCGGCGGCCATCGTCCTGCCCACGTTCCTGTTCGCCTGTGGTGGCAGCGGCGGTGGCGGCGGTCAAGCGCCCCAGGATCCCCCGCCGCAGTTCACGGTCGTCGATAACGACACCAGCCAGGCCAACGGCATCAACGGCATTGTCCATGCCGATGACGGCAGCGTTTATGCCATTGGCGTGAGTGATCAGGCGGATCAGCGCACCGTGATTCTCGGCTACAACGCCGACGGTAGCGTGAACACCGATTTCGGCACTGATGGTGTTCTAAGCCTTAACGTGCGCGCTGCCAGCCAGGACGCAGAAACCGCCTCCTCAGGCGACGAGCAGGGCTTCGGTATCGTTGAGATGGCCGATGGCGACCTGGTGATCGTTGTCAACGCCGCGGACGCCAATGGCGACGCCACCGTGGACCCGCCTGTCGCAGAAGGGCGGAGCGTTTACCTATTCCGCCTGGATGTGGAGAACTCGTTCGCGGTGGAAACCGAGTTTGGCGACGATGGGGCTGTCGCAGGATTGCTCGCCGGTGCTCAGGAGGTTGTCTTTGCCACGGCGAATGCGGATAACGGCAACTATCTGTCGACGACCGGTTTCTTGCCCAGGGATGCTGCTACCGACCTCGTGCTGGACACCAGCGGTGACAGCGAGCGGCTGGTTATCTTGGGTGCGGGTTCGGCGCCAGTTGAGGCGGACGCTCCCGACCAGGATCGCTACGTCGCGCGTGTGACCGCGGCAAACGGCATGGCGGACATGAGCTTCAACTCTGGCGAAGCCCACCACTTCACGACGACGCGCGGAGAAAACTCCGGCGACAACGTGCGCCGCGGCTTCGTCGAGGATGACGGCAGCATCATGAGCGCCGGTTACACGAACTTTGGCGGTTCGCTCGGAAACCACATCATCCTGATCAAGCTTAACGAGGACGGTAGCCAGGAATCCGGCTTCGGCAACTTCATCTTCCCGGCGGACGGCCCGGCGGGCATCGCCGAGCCCGGGATTGCCGTGTTCAATCCGTTCGTCGATTCTGCCGGCTTTGCCGAAGCCTATGCGGCGGTTCGACAGCCAATAAGTGGCAACTACATCACCACTGGCTACGGCGCTGCCAATAGCGGCCCGGATTCAATCCCTGACGATAGTCCGCTTTCGGGCTATGCCCCCACCGAAGAGCAGGACGTGGTCACCTTCAGACTCTCCGGCGGCACCGAGATTGATGCCGGCTACGGACGGCCGGGGGCCGCCGGAACGCAGGCCATTCAGAGCGAGGACGACAGCGTCTTTGCCGGCGATGTGGAGGCCGATCTTCTCCGGCCGGAAGAGCGCGGCCGCGACATGGTCGTTCTGCCCGACGATCGCAGCATCCACGTCGGCTACTTCGGTGGCGTGCCTGCGCTGTACGTTTTTACCGCTGACGGGCAGCTCGACACCAGCGTCGACGATGACGGCTTGATTCTGCTGCCGCACGACGGTACGCCGCAGATCACGCAGCAGTTCTTCACGGCCGAGTTGTCTGCCGACAACACGCGACTGGCTGTCGGCACCCGGGGCATTGATGACGCCGGCGCGCGCGTTGTCATTGTTGACCTGGAGCCCGAAGAGTAGTTGCCAATCCTGCTTGGCTACGTGGCCGCCCGGGGTTTCCGGGCGGCCTTTTTCGTTGCGGATTACCGACTTTCAGCCCTTCGCCAGTAACCGCTCGATCACCCGCTGCGACTCGGCCGCGTAATGCCCGCCGAACAGGGCGTCGTGGTTGAGCAGGTGATAGAGCTGGTAAAGGTCCCGCCGGATTTCCCGGTAGCCGGGATCCAGCGGCCAGGCGCCGTGATAGGCCTCGAAGAACAGCGGCGAGAAGCCGCCGAACAGTTCGGTCATGGCCAGGTCGGTCTCGCGGTCACCGTAGTAGACCGCCGGGTCGAAGATCACCGGCCGGCCGGCGTCGTCCATGGCGGCGTTGCCACCCCAAAGGTCGCCGTGCAGCAGCGAGGCCTCGGGCCGGTGGCCGGCCAACAGGTCGGGCAGCTTCGCCAGCAGCCGGTCGCCGGCGCCGGCCAGCTCGCGGTTGCCGCGTTCCGCGGCCAGTTCCAGTTGATAACCGAGACGGTTTTCCCGCCAGAACTCCAGCCACTTCCCGGTGCGGGCGTTGCGCTGCGGGGTGGTGCCGATGGTGTTGTCCCGGTCCCAGCCGAAGCGGGGTGCGGCGATGCCGTGCAGTTCGGCCAGCCCCTCGCCCAGGGCGGTCATGGCCTCGGCGTCCAGCGGTCGCAGGGCCAGATGCTCGATCGCCAGAAATGCCGCCGGCCCGGCCCGGCCATGGGCCAGCACACCGGGCACGCGCAGGCCGTGGGCCTGGCCCAGTTCCGCGAGCCCCGCCGCTTCGGCGGCAAAGTCCGCCTCCCGTTCGGGTCGACCGATCTTGATGAACAGTGGGTGATTGCCGGCGGCGACGCGGTAGGTCCGGTCCATGCTGGCGCCGCTGATCGGCTGCGCCTCGCCCAGCCGGCAGGCGTTTCCCAGCGTGGCGCGTAGCGCCTGCTCGATGGCCGGCCAGATGTCGTCGTTGTCGTTCATGTGGGGGCACGCAGGTCGGTCAGCCGCTGGCGCAGCCGTTGGCCCAGGCCGAGTTGATCGCACCACTCGACCAGGGCGGCAGGATCGGCACCTTCCCAACGGATGTCTTCGGGGCCCAGGTCCAGCGGCACATCGGTGACGATTCGGGCCAGTTCCCGCGATTGGAACGCGGCTTCTCGTCCGGCCTCCAGTTTGCGCCGGGCCGCTGTGGCGCCGCGAATCGGCATGGCGGCGACAGCGTCCAGATTCGCGTACAGGCTATCGAGATCACGACCATCGGCCAGCAGGGCGGTGGCGGTTTTCGCGCCGATGCCAGCCACGCCGGGAATGTTGTCGACCGCATCGCCTACCAGGCCCAGGTAGTCCGGCATCTGCGCGCAGCGCACGCCGAAGCGTTCGGTGATGGCGGCAGGGTCCAGGCGCACACCGCGGGCGTAGTCGTACAAGCAGTCCCCGTCGGCCAGTAGCTGGGCCAGGTCCTTGTCGGTGGAGACGATGGTGACGGCCCGGCCATGCTGCCGGGCCTGCACGGCCAGCGTGCCGATCAGGTCGTCCGCCTCGTAGCGCGGGCTTGACAGGGTTGCCAGGCCCAGCCCCCGGCACAGGGCCATGCAGGCGGCGATCTGGGCCTTGAGCGACGGCGGGGCCGGCTCGCGGTTGGCCTTGTAGTCGGGATCGATATCGTTGCGGAAGGAGCTGTCCAGCGATTCGTCGAATGCAATGGCGGCGTGAGTTGGCTGCGTTTCGACCAGCAGTCCGGCCAGGAAATCGGCGAAGCCGTAGGCGGCGTTCACCGGCTCGCCGTCCGGGCCGGTCATGGTGGCCGGCAGGGAAAACCAGGCGCGAAAGATGTAGACGCTGGCATCGACCAGGAGCATCGGATTACAGTTCCGGCCTTGTCATCACGAATCCCCGGTCGCGCTCATGCCCATTGCGTCGAAAGTCTATCTCACCGCCATGCTGGCCCTGGCCGCGGCCACGGCGGCAGCCGACGTGACGCTGGTATACGACGAGGGCGACGATCCGTTCAAGCTGCGCGTGCGCGCCGGGGAAATCCGCATCGACGATGGCAGCGATAGCTGGCAGCTCTACCGCCGGGCCGACAACGCCATCTATTCGGTAAGCCCGGACAGGGACCGCTACACCCGCATGGACGTGGATGCGGCCGCCGGCATCCGCGACCGCGTCCGATCGCTGCGCGAGCGCATGGAGTCGCAGCTGGCCGAGTTGCCCGCGGACCAGCGCGAGATTGCGCGCGCTGCGCTGGCCGGCCAGGTGCCGGGATTCGGCGTCTCGCCCGACGTCAGCGTGGCCGCGACCGACGCGCGCGAGGATGTGGCCGGCCGTGCCTGCACCGTGTTCCAGGTGCGCCGTGGCGGTAAGGCCGGGGAGCAGCTGTGCGTGGCCAGCCGCGACGCGCTGGGGATGACAGCGGACGAGTTCGATACCGTGGCGGCGATGTTCGAACTGATGCAGACGCTGCTGGCGGGTACCGGCATGGAGTACGTCGGGTTGCCGTACCTGGAACTCGACGGCGTGCCGATCCGCTACCAGGACGGGCGCGAGGGCAAGCGGCGCACGCTGTCACGCGTGTCGCACGATGCCATCCCGGGTCTGATGTTCGAGATTCCGCCGCATTACGAGGCGGCCTCGCCACAGCTTGAGAGCGGCCGGTGAGCGGTTACGATTACGTATCGGGGGCGCGTATCGGTTAGACTGCTGCTGTCTGGCGCTCGCCGGGGAGAAACCGTTCCGCCATGGAACAGTCGAGCGGGCAACAACCACTGAACAAGGTCTGGAACCAGAACATGAGCGTAAAAATCGCAGTGCCGAAAGAGGCGGCGAGTGGGGAGACCCGCGTCGCGATGGTGCCCAAGGTGGCGGACAAGCTGACCAAGCTAGGCGTCGAATTGCGGGTTCAGAAAGGCGCCGGCGACGGCTCGCGCATTCCCGATGATGCCTATGGCGAGAACACCAAGATCGCCGGCCGCGCGGCCGACATCTATGGTGCCGACGTGGTGCTGGCGGTGAATGTGCCGTCGCCCACCAATCTGGCCAAGATGAAGAAGGGCTCGGTACTGCTCAGCTTCGTCCAGGCGCATCAGAACGCGGACGCCGTGGAGGCCATGTGCAAGGCCGGTGTGACCTGCTTCGCGATGGAGCTGGTGCCGCGCATCACCCGCGCCCAGAGCATGGACGCGCTTTCCTCGCAGGCCTCGGCGGCCGGGTACAAGGCCGCGCTGATGGCGGCAAGCAATCTCGAGCGCTTCCTGCCCATGCTCACCACCGCCGCCGGCACCATCCGCCCGGCCAAGGTACTGGTGATCGGCGCTGGTGTGGCCGGACTGCAGGCCATCGCCACCGCCAAGCGGCTGGGCGCCAAGGTCGAGGCCTACGACGTACGCACCGATACCAAGGAGCAGGTCGAGTCGCTGGGTGCCGAGTTCCTGGTGGCCGAGGGCGTCAAGGCCGAGGCCGAGGGCGGTTACGCCCGCGAACTGACCGATGACGAGAAGAATAAGCAGCAGGAAATGCTGGCCAAGCACGTGGGCCAGGCGGATGCGGTGATCACCACCGCCGCCGTGCCCGGCCGGCCGGCGCCCAAGATCATCTCCAAGGCGATGGTCGACGGCATGAAGCCGGGTTCGGTGCTGGTAGACCTGGGTGCCGCCGGCGGCGGCAACTGCGAGCTGACCAAGCCCGGCGAGACGGTCAAGCACGGGTCGGTCACCATTCTCGGTCCGACTAACATGGCCGGCGAACTGGCCGAACACGCCAGCGAGATGTATGCGCAGAACCTGTTCAACTTCCTCAGCCTGATCCTGGTGGAGGAAGACGACGAGGGCGAGGACGACAAGTCCAAAGGCCCCAAGCCGCGCAAGCTGGCGATCAACTGGGACGACGAGGTCCTCGCCAAGTCGGTGCTCACGCGCGACGGCGAGATCGTGAACGAGGCTGCCAAGGAAGCGCTCAAGAAATAGGCATCGGCGATGCCGGGCGCGGCCGTCGGCGGCGCCCCGCAACGCGCGACACGTCCAGGGAGACTGCTCAATGATTACCGGATTCGTTGCCCTCTACATCTTCATGCTCGCGGCCTTCACCGGCTACGAGATCATCGGCCGCGTGCCGGTGATTCTGCATACACCGCTGATGTCGGGCTCCAACTTCGTGCACGGCATCGTGCTGGTGGGCGCGATGGTGGCGCTGGGTCACGCCCACGGTTTCTGGGAGACGCTGATCGGCTTCATCGGCGTGGTGCTGGCGGCGGGTAACGCCGTGGGCGGCTACGTCGTGACCGAGCGCATGCTGGAAATGTTCAAGTCCTCGAAGGACTAGGGCCGGCGACCACCGCCGATCACGCGCCACCGAGCTCCGAATAAAGGTCAACCGCTATGGATTTCTGGTCATTCACCGTCGAGGCGAGCTACTTCATTGCCGCCGTCCTGTTCATCATGGGCCTCAAGCGCATGGGCTCGCCAAAGACCGCCCGGGGGGGCATTGTCTGGGCGGGTGTCGGCATGGTCCTGGCCACCGTGGTCACGCTCTGGCATCCGGCGATGGAAGCCGGCGTTGGCCGCTACTTCCTGATCCTGCTGGCCATTGGCATCGGCGGTATCGGTGCCTGGATCTCCGGCAAGCGGGTGCAGATGACCGCCATGCCGCAGATGGTGGCGCTGTACAACGGCATGGGCGGCGGTGCCGCCGCCGCGATTGCGCTGGTGGAGATGTATTCCGGCGCGGCCTGGACCCACGGCACCACGGTGCTCATCCTCGCGGTGGCCGGCGCCATCATCGGCGCGGTGTCCTTCTCCGGCAGTCTGGTGGCCTGGGCCAAGCTCGAAGGCGTGCAGAAGAAGACCATCCGCCTGCCGCAGCAGCATCTGATCAACGGCGGCGTGGCTCTGGCAACCCTGGGGCTCGGCGTGATGATCGTGATGGCCGAATCCAGCGCCCCCTTGCTGGTCACCCTGCTGCTGGTCACCACGCTGGCGCTGGGCCTGCTCATCACCAACCCGATCGGCGGCGCCGACATGCCGGTGGTGATTTCGCTCTATAACGCCCTGACCGGCCTGGCCGTGGCCTTCGAGGGCTTCGTGCTTGGCAACGCCGCCATGATCATCGCCGGCACCGTGGTCGGTTCGGCGGGCACGCTGCTGACCTTCCTGATGGCCAACGCCATGAACCGGTCGATTACCAACGTGCTGTTCGCTGGCTTCGGCGTGGATGATGGCGCGCAGGCCGAAGGCCCCGAGGGCGAAATGAAGTCGGTGGAAGCGTTCGACGCGTCCGCCAGCTTCGCCTACTCCGATTCCCTGATCATCGTGCCCGGCTACGGCCTGGCCGTGGCCCAGGCCCAGCACAAGCTGTGGGAATTCGTGCAGATGCTCCAGAAGGAGCACGGCGTGGACGTGAAGTTCGCCATCCATCCGGTGGCCGGCCGCATGCCGGGACACATGAACGTACTGCTGGCCGAGGCGGGCGTGCCCTACGACATGATCTACGATCTCGAGGACATCAACGCCGAGTTCCCGACGGCCGATGCGGCACTGGTGATCGGCGCCAACGACGTGGTCAATCCGGCCGCCCGCACCGACGAATCCAGCCCCATCTACGGTATGCCGATTCTCGATGTGGACAAGGCCCGCGAGGTGTACGTGATCAAGCGTGGCAAGGGCACGGGCTTCTCCGGTGTGCAGAACGCCCTGTTCTTCGGCGAGAACACCCGCATGATCTTCGGCGACGCCAAGCAGGTCTGCTCGGACCTGGCCGGCGGGCTCAAGCAGCTCTGATCGGTTATCGCCGTGCGTAAGCAAGAGGCCGCCCCGTGGGGCGGCCTTTTTTGTTGGGCCTACCCGGTGCCGGATGGTTTCAGGCCGGATCAAGCCGATTCCGTCGTTCGCGCCGCATGAACGACCTCCCCGCGTTCGAATCCGCCCTGCAGCACCATCGCCCGCTGCGCCTGCCCGCGCGCCGCCGCTTCATCCGCGCGGCGGTGGCGGTCGTGGTGGCCCCCGGCCCGGACGGGCTGCAGGTTTTGCTGACGCGCCGGGCGCGGCGGACGGGTGACCCCTGGTCCGGCGATGTCTGCCTGCCCGGCGGGCGACTATCGACCGGCGATGCCGGCGGTGGTGCCGCCGCCTGCCGCGAGGCACTTGAAGAAACCGGCCTTGTGTTGACCGAAGCGGATCGCATCGGCCGCCTGCACGACCGGCTGACCCGTGCTCACGGCCGACCACTGCCGATGGTGGTGTCGCCCTTCGTCTACCGTTACCCGGAACAGGCTGGTGATCTGAGCGGCAATCATGAGGTGGTCGACATCTTCTGGTTGCCGTTGTCGGTAGTCGCCGGGCGTGAACACCGGCGCACCTTCCACTGGCGGCTCGGGCCGCTGCGCGTGCCTATGCCCAGCCGTTTCCATCGGGGTCAGACCGTCTGGGGCCTGACCCTGATGATGCTGGCCGAACTCGCCCGGGTGGCCGGACGAGCGTGATGCCGATCGCCCGCCCCGGCCGCCGTCACGCGCAACCTATCAGTAGGCTTCGGGTACGCCGCTACCGGCCAGGAACAGCCCCGCCAGCGGGAAGCTGATGATGGCGTAGATCACGATCAGTATGATCAGGCCCACCACGAAATGGCCGACCCGCTTTTCCTGCGGCACGCCCACGAATCGCGGCAGGCAGCGGTATAGCAGGGCCAGCGAGTAAATGCTCAGCGCCAGACTGATGAGCCAGCCGATCAGCGGCAGGGTGCCGATAATCTGTCCCGCGTAGCCGGGCACGGCGGCCAGGCTGACGGCCGCGAAGCCGTTGTCGAAGCTCTGGGTGCCGCCGAAGCTGCCGGCCAGCAGGCCGAAAACGGCGCCGGAAATGCCCAGTCCGATCAGGCCGAAAATCAGGGTAACGAAGATTTGCGTGATGAATCCCCCGGCCCCGGGCAGCATGTTGGTACCGAAGATCCAGCCCAGAATCGGCGCGAGTGCCGCGGTGATCACGATCATCGGGCCGGCCACCAGTACGGCGGTCTGGGTCCAGTCGGGGTTGTCGGCGCGGAAGCTGTCCCAGGTGGGTTCGGGATCCAGTGCCGCCCCCTTTAACAGGGCCTGGGTGCGTTCGAGGTCGAAATCCGCCATGTCGGTTCTCCGCTGCGGTTTGCGTTGTGCCTGGTGAGGTCGAGCGTATCAGCGTCAGTCGAAGATGCTGAATGCCTTGTCCAGCACCTTGTCCACCGCACTGTCGACGGCGTTGTTGGTTTCACCCTCGGTGCGCGACTCGGTGCGCTGCTGCTGACGCTCGGCCTGGTTGCCGAACATCTTGCCCAGGGCCCCCATGCCTGGCATCTCGGTCGGTTCGGCGGGCAGGGAGAAGCGTTCCGCGGCCGGATCAGCACCGGACAGGGCGGTGACCCGCATCTGCGACCCCATGCGCAGCATGCCCTTGCCTTCAAGCTGCCGGGCAAGCGGATCATCCTGTACTGGCTGGCCCGCGGCCTTGGCCATGGCCTTTCCCATGCCTGTCAGCGCGCGCGAGAATTCCACCGCCCGCGGATCTTCACTGACCACGATTTCGTCGGTACGGGTCTGACCGTCCGCATCGGTATACGTCATCGCCCAGACCTCGCCCTGGACGCCCGCCACGGTCTCCGTCCGACCGGTCTTTTCCAGTTCGCTGATTCCCGCAACGTCTGTGGTTGGTGCGGCAGGTGCGGGTATCCCGCTGCCCAGCAGCTTGTCCAGCCGCATGACCATGGCTTGGCCGTTCTGCTGGCTGACGCTGTAAACCGCGTCGCCGTCCACCAGCATATAGCCGCCCTGTTGCTGGGGCACGCTCATCCGCAGCTGGTTGTCGCCGCGATACTCGAAATCCATGTTCACGCTGTTGCCACTGTCATCCGTGGTCTGCACGGTTGCCTTGCCGGCCTGCGCCGTCCACGGCGCGGTGGCCAGAACTAGCGCAACCAGCGCGCCGGTTGTCATACGGTTCATGATTGTCTCCCTGGAAGAATCCGGTTGGCGTGTCCCCGTTACCCGCTGCACGGTCGAGCCGTCGTTGCAGGTGTCACCTCAAGCGGTAACCACGCTTATATCACGCCCCCATGGTGCCCGGAACCGCCCCGACTCAGGGGGGCGGCGGGGCGCTGGCAACAAGTTGATCGACGTGATCTACCGTTCGATTGTTTTCTCCGCGCAACCAAAGGTTTATCGTCTCCCGATCAGAGTTATGCACATTTCCAGTGCGGTGGTAGATTCAGGGCCCTCAAGGCGGTGCGGTCGCGGGCATTCTATTCGCGGCCTTTATCTATCTGATTTTAAATTAAAATATATTAATAGTCTTTCTATATCGCAATAATAGAAAGAAATAGGCTCCGCAAATCGTGCGGGGCGTCTGCTGTTTGTCCCCAAAGTTATCCACAGCCGCTTGCGCGAGCCTGGTCTACACTTGGCCCATGTCCGGCGTCATCCGTGTGGCCGTGCCCACCCCGGTGCACGGCGCTTTCGATTATCTGCCTCCTACGAGCGGCCCGTCACCGGTCATCGGGGGACGGGTGCGGGTGAGTTTCGGGCGTCGGCGGTTGATCGGGCTGGTCGTCGGCACCGCAGCACAGGCGACGGTGGATACGGCCCGGCTGCGGCCGATTGACGAGGTCATCGACGACACGCCGCTGCTCGGCCCGGATCTGCGCGAACTGCTCGAGTGGACCGCCCGCTACTACCACCATGCGCTGGGCGAAACCGTGGCAACCGCGCTGCCGGTTCTGTTGCGTCGCGGCGAGCCCGCGCGGCGCCCGGCCGTTATCCACTGGCGTCTCTCGAGTGAAGGCCGACGGGGTCTCACCGACGCGCCGCCTCGGGCGGCGCGCCAACGTCAGTTGCTGGAACAGCTTGCGGCGGCACCGGATGGGTATCCCGAATCCGCATTGCGCAGCCTGCTGCCCCGGGCAACCCCCGTCCTGGCGCGCCTGACCGAACAGGGGCTGATCGAACCTTGCGATCCCCCGGCGCAGCCGCCCGAGCCCCGTCCCGGCCCGCCGTTGACGGCGGACCAGGCCCGTGCGCTCGACACCATCAACAGCGCCCCCGACGGATTTGCCGTCACCCTGCTTCAGGGCGTAACCGGCAGCGGCAAGACCGAGGTCTACCTGCAGTTGCTGCAGGCGATGCTGCAGCGCGGGCGGCAGGCGCTCGTGCTGGTCCCGGAGATCGGGCTGACGCCTCAGCTGGTGGCCCGCTTCGGCGATCGTGTGGGCGGTCGGCTGATCGTGCTGCATTCGGGAATGACCGCGGTGCAGCGGCTGGAGGGCTGGCTGGCGGCCCGAGCCGGCGGACCGGCGATCGTGCTCGGCACCCGGTCGGCGGTGTTCACGCCGTTGCCGGACCTGGGCCTGGTCGTCATCGACGAGGAGCACGACGCCTCGTTCAAGCAGCAGGATGGCCTGCGCTATTCCGCCCGGGACGTGGCGGTCCGTCGGGCGCAGCAGGCAAATGTGCCTATCGTACTGGGCTCGGCCACGCCGGCGCTGGAAACCATGCACAACGCCCTGGCCGGGCGGTATCGGCACGCCCGCCTGGCCACGCGCGCTACCGGAGCTTCGGCGCCGGCCATCCGGTTGCTGGACGTGCGCAGCCGGCCGCTGGAGGAGGGGTTGTCGCGACCCCTGCTGGCGCGCGTTCACGAGCATGTCGAGGCCGGCGGCCAGGCGCTGCTGTTCGTCAATCGTCGCGGGTTCGCCCCGGCCATGATGTGCCATGACTGCGGCTGGATCGCCCCCTGCCGGCGCTGCGATACCGGCATGACCCTGCATCGTGGCGGCCGGTATCTGCGCTGTCACCATTGCGGCGCCGCCCGACCGGCCCCGATCGAGTGCGAGGGCTGCGGCGGCGAAACGCTGATCGCCGTGGGCGAGGGCACCGAGCGGGTGGCCGCCGCGCTGCGATCGCGATTGCCTGCCGCCCGGATCGCCCGCTTCGACCGCGACACCACCGCCCGCCGGGGCAGTCTGGAACGCATGCTCGCCAGTGTTGCCGCCGGCACCACCGACGTGTTGGTAGGCACCCAGATGCTGGCCAAGGGCCATGATTTTCCGGCATTGACGTTTGTCGGCGTGATCAATGCGGATCATGGCCTTTTTTCTGCTGATTTCCGCGCGTTCGAGCGCATGGCGCAACTGGTGACCCAGGTCGCCGGCCGTGCCGGCCGCGGCGAGCGCCCGGGCGAGGTGCTGCTCCAGACCCGCCATCCCGATCACCCGTTGCTGGGCACGCTGGTGCGATCCGGGTATGACGCCTTCGCCAACGCGGCCCTGGCCGAGCGCGAGTCCGCCGGGTTGCCGCCCTACGGTCATCTCGCGCTGGTGCACGCCGAAGCCCCCGATGCCGACGCGCCTACCCGCTTTCTTGTCGCGGCCTCGGGTCTGGCCTCGCCCACCAATGGCGAGGCAGTGGCGATCTGGGGGCCGGCGCCGGCGCCACTGGAACGCCGCGCCGGCCGTTTCCGGGCGCATTTGCTGATCCACGCCGCCAGCCGGGCACCGCTGCACCGCTTCCTGCGGGCCTGGCTGCCGGCGGCCGGCGGCCTGCGTGAGGCCCGTCGGGTACGCTGGTCGGTAGACGTCGACCCGCAGGAACTGATTTGACTGGAAACCCGCGCATCGCCCCCACCGCCCACGTGACCGCCCAGACCTGGCGGCGTGCCGGCTTTCCCGGCGCCGAAGCCTTCGATACCTGGACCGGTCGCGTCGGGTATGACGCCCTGCGGCTCGGGCTGATGCCGATGCGTTGGCTGGGCCAGCCAGCAGGCCATTTTCTGGCCTTCCTGCGGCTGCGGCATCACTGGATCGGGCAATGCATTCGCCAGCGGGCGCCGGATCTGCTGTTCGACGTGGGCGCCGGCCTGTCGGCCCGCGGGCTGACGCTGGCCCGGGCCTTTCCGGCCATGCGGGTGGTGGAGGCCGACCTGCCGGGCATGGTGGTGGCCAAGCGTCGCCGGCTGGCGGGGCTCGACTTGCCCGCCAACTACCGGCTGGTCCCGGCCGATCTGCTGGCCGACGACTTCGGCGACAGCCTGCGGGCCGCCGCCGGCCATGCGCGCGGCACCGCGATGGCGATCACCGAGGGGGTGACCGATTACCTCGGCTTTGCCGACAAGCCGCGGGCCTGGGCCAACCTGCACGGGTTGCTGAGCGGTTTCGGCGGCGGCACCTATCTCACCGACATCAACCCGCGGGCCCGCGCCCGGTCCCTGGGCCTGGCGGTGCCGCTATTCCTGCGAATGCTGGGTCAGCTCACCGGAGGGGATTTCGGCGACCGGTTGTTCGAGCACGAGCAGGACGCCGCCGCCGCGCTGGAACAGGCCGGTTTCACGGATGCGCAGGTGGTGGACGTGACAGCGCTGGATAACGGCGGCCTACCGGTACCGGAGACAGGCCGGTTCTTCGAGTTGCTGGAAGCCCGCGCCACCAACGGTTAACAGCCCCACGGCCACCCGTTACACTTACGCGCCCCTTGCGCACCCCCCGGTTGGCCCGACACCTTGAAGACCCTGATCCAGCAGATGCTCGCCGAGGCGGCCGCCCGCGCGCTGCCAGACGTGACCACGCCCGACGCGCCGCACGTGGAGCGCACCCGTGATCCCGCCCACGGCGATTTCGCCAGCAATATCGCCATGATGCTGGCCAAGCCGGCCCGCCGCGCCCCGCGCCAGATTGCCGAGGCCATCGTGGCGGCGTTGCCGGCATCCGAGCGGATCGCCGGCGTGGAAATCGCCGGGCCGGGCTTCATCAATTTCCGTCTGGCCCCGGCGGCCTTCCGCCAGGTGGTGCCGGATATTCTCGCGGCCGGGGCTGACTACGGCTGCAGCGACATCGGGACGGGCACCCGGGTGATGGTGGAATTCGTGTCGGCCAACCCGACCGGCCCGCTGCACGTGGGCCACGGCCGCGGTGCGGCCTACGGCGATTGCGTGGCCCGGCTGCTGACCGCGGCCGGGTTCGACGTGCACCGCGAGTACTACGTCAATGACGCCGGCCGGCAGATGGATATCCTGGCGATGTCGCTGTGGTGCCGGTACCTGCAGTGCCGTGGCGAGGACATGCCCTTCCCGGCCGGCGCCTATCAGGGAGGTTATGTGCAGGCCGCGGCCGACAAGCTGGCGGCCGAACAGGGCGATGCCTTCCGCTATCCCGCCGCCGAGGTGCTCGCGGATCTGCCGGCGGATGTCGACGCCGGCGGCGACCGCGATGCCTATCTGGATGCCCTCATCGCCCGCGTCCGCGAGCTGGTGGGCGAGGACGGTTTCCGCCAGCTGCTGGCGGTGATCCTGGACGAGCAGCTGGCCGACATTGCCGACGATCTGGCGGCCTTCGGAGTCACCTTCGATCAGTGGTTTTCGGAGCGCTCGCTGGTGGATGACGGCGCGGTAACGGCCGCGCTGGAACGGCTGCGCGAAGCCGGCCACACCTATGACGACGAAGGCGCTACCTGGTTCGCCTCCTCCCGGTTCGGCGACGAGAAGGACCGGGTGCTGGTGCGCGCCAACGGCACCCACACCTATTTCGCCGCCGACATCGCCTATCATCTGAACAAGCTGGACCGCGGCTTCGATCGGCTGGTCGACATCTGGGGTGCCGACCATCACGGCTACGTGCCGCGGGTGCAGGCCGCCGTCCAGGCCCTGACCGGCGAAGCCGACCGGCTGGCCGTGCAGCTGGTGCAGTTCGCCATCCTCTACCGCGGAGCGGAGAAGCTGCCCATGTCCACCCGCGCCGGTCAGTACGTGAGCCTGCGCGAGCTGCGCGACGAGGTCGGGGTGGATGCCACCCGTTTCTTCTATGTGATGCGCTCCAACGAGCAGCATCTGGATTTCGATCTGGAGCTGGCCAAGTCCCAGTCCAACGACAATCCGGTCTACTACATCCAGTACGCCCATGCCCGGGTCTGCAGCGTGGGCCGTCAGCTCGACGAACGCGGGCTGCAGTTCAGTGCCGAGGCCGCCGATCTGGCGCGGCTGGAAGAGGAACACGAACAGCGCCTGCTCACCGAGCTGTCACGGTTCCCGGAAGTGGTGGAAGCCGCCGCCCTGGGCTATGCGCCGCAGACGCTGGCGCATTATCTGCGCGACGTGGCCGACGCCTTCCACAGTTACTACAACGCGCACCCGTTCCTGGTCGAGGACGCAGCCCTGCGCAACGCCCGGATGGCATTGATCCAGGCCACCCGCCAGGTACTCGCCAACGGCCTGTCGCTGCTCGGCGTGACCAGTCCGGAGGTGATGTAATGGCTCGGGATTACGCCAAGACCCGCAGCAGCAACGGCCGGAAGAAATCCCGTAAACGGCCGGCGGCCAAGCGCAAGTCCACGAGCCGCGCCGCTGGTATTCCCGGGTGGGTCTGGCTGTTCTGCGGACTCTGTATCGGCCTGACCGCCGCCGCCGGGGTATACGTGTTCGGCCGGCCGGCCGGTAGCAGCGGCCTGAAGGTGGCCGGCATCGAGATTCCGGCCGCGGGGGGCGCCGATGAATCCGGCGAGGCCGCACCGGACGACGAGCCGGCGAAGGATCCCTCGCCGCGGTTCGCGTTCTACGAAATGCTGCCCAACTACGAGGTGGTGATTCCGGAAGAGGAATACACCGGTGATACCGAACGCAGCCAGACCACCACCCGCAAAGTGGAGCAGCCGGGTCGCTACGTGATCCAGGCGGGGTCGTTTTCCAATCACGACGATGCCGACCGCCGCAAGGCGGGGCTGGCGCTGCTGGGCATCGAGTCGAGCATCGAGGAAGTGCGGCTGGAATCCGGCCGCACGGTCTACCGTGTTCGCACGCATACGCTGGATGGCGCGGAGCGGCTCAACGCCACCCTGCGCAAACTCGACGAGAAGGGTATCGACAGCCTGGTCATGCGAGTCAAGGGCTAGCGGCGCCGCCTCGCGTCTAGGGTTCCCCGGCGCCCAGATAGGACCGCACGATTCGGCTCCAGGCCGGTTGGTTCACGATTTCCAGAATCCGCTGATTCAGCCGCTCTCGCAGCGGGCTGTCCTGGGTTACCGCCAAGGCGTATTCCTGACGCTCGAAGCGCAGCGGTAGCACCGTGGTGCGGCGTGGATACTCGTTATTTGCCACGTACTGCAGGATGGGCGCGTCGTAGACCACCGCGTCCGTGCGGCCGGCGGCGAGTTCCGCCAGCCCGCTGTCGAGGCCATTCACCGCGTAGTAGCCGATACCGCGGGCGTCCAGCGCCGCGGCGCTGGAGGTACCGGCCACCGTGGTCACGCCCAGGCGGCGCAGATCGTCCACGTTTTCGATGCGGGTGCCGAGCTGGCCAACGGTCAGTGACGTGGCGATGGCCGCGGTGAATCCCGAAATCAGGATGATGGCGGCAAACATCCACACCAGCCCGACGATGCGCCCGGCCAGCGTGCGCGGGGATTTGTCGCCGTAGCCTACGGTGGTCATGGTCACCGCCGCCCACCACAAGCCGTTGCCCAGACCGCGGCTGGCACCGCCGCCGAACTCGTCCGGGTTGGCACGACGCTCGGCCAGCCAGATCACCAAGCCGACCGCCAGCAGCAGCGCCAGCAGGCCGAGCACGGCCATCAGGAATTCGATCGAGAAGAACCGCTTGATGGCGCCCCACGCGCCCGCGCTGTCGGGCTGCGCTGCCACCGCTAGCCCGGTGGTGTGGAAGGGATGGGTGAAATCGATTACCTGCTCGCGCGCGGCGGTCATGGTCAGAGCACCGACGGCAACGTCAAGCGAGCCGTCCTGCAGCCCGGCGAGCAGGCCGTCGATATCCGTGCGTTGGTACTCGAAGGCCAGATCCAGATCCTCGGCCAGCCGTTCCCAAAGGTCGATGCTGATGCCGCCCAGGTCGCCGGATTCGGTTTCCACCACGAAGGGCGGCGCGATCTTGGTGCCTACGGTCAGCGTCTGGGCGGCAACCGTTGCGGACAGCAACAGCAGTGGTGCGAGCAGCGCAAAACGGCGCAGCATGTGGCGTCCCCCGAGTCGGTCTGGTTCCCTCAACCTAGCAGACCTTGGCGGTGCCGCGCGTGGCTAGATCGGCTGCAGGTTCGCGTACCCCGCCATCAGCCACTTGCTGCCGGCGCCGTCGAAATTGACCTGCACCCGGGCCCGGGCGCCCTCGCCCTCGAACGACAGCACCACGCCCTCGCCGAATTTCTTGTGCGCCACCCGCTGGCCGAGGTTGAGCCCCTCCGGGCCGGCGCCGGTGTCGATCAGGCCGCGTCTGCCGTCGAACATCGGCCGACTGACCTGGGCCTGGGGACGAATCTCGCGCAGGAACTCGGCGGGGATCTCGCGCAGGAAGCGGGACGGCGCGCAGAGGTTTTCGCTGCCGTGCAGCCGGCGCAGTTCCGCGTGCGACAGATGCAGGCGCCGCATCGCGCGGGTCATGCCGACGTAGGCCAGGCGCCGTTCTTCTTCCAGGCCGTCCGGGTCCTCCACCGAGCGCTGGTGGGGAAACAGGCCTTCCTCGAGCCCCACCAGGAACACCTGCGGAAATTCCAGGCCCTTGGCGGCGTGCAGGGTCATCAGCTGCACGCAGTCGTCCCACTCGCCGGCCTGGTTCTCGCCGGCCTCCAGTGCCGCATGAGCCAGGAACTGGGTAAGCGCGTCGCCGGGTTCGGTTTCGTCGGCCACGAAGCCGCGGGCGGCGGATACCAGTTCGTCCAGGTTCTCGACCCGGGCCTCGCCCTTTTCGGACTTGTCCTTGCCGTGGTGGGCCTTCAGGCCACTGCGGTCGATCACCGTCTCGGTCATCTCGCGCAGGTCGCGGTCGCTCACTTCGGCGTCGAGTGCGTCGATCAGCGTCAGGAACGCGCGCACGGCATTGGCGGCACGGCCCGGCAGTCCCTCGCGGGCCAGGGCGTCGGCGGCCTGCCACAGGCTCATCGCCTCGGCCCGCGCGTAGGCGCGGATCTTGTCGACGGTGGAGGCGCCGATGCCGCGCGTCGGGGTGTTGACGATGCGCTCGAAGGCGGCGTCGTCGGCCCGGGCCATGATCAGGCGCAGATAGGCCATGGCGTCCTTGATCTCGGCGCGCTCGAAGAACTTCTGGCCGCCATAGATGCGGTAGGGAATCTCGCCTCGGATGAGCTGCTCCTCCAGCACCCGCGACTGGGCGTTGGAGCGATACAGAACGGCCACCTCGGAGCGGGTCCCGCCGTCGTCCAGCCAGCCGCGGATGCGGGTGACCACGTGCTGGGCCTCGTCGATCTCGTTGAAGGCGGCGTAGACGTCGATCGGTTCGCCCTCGACGCCGTCGGTCCACAGCTCCTTGCCCAGGCGGCCGCTGTTGTGGCGGATCAGGCCGTTGGCGGCCGACAGGATGGTCGACGTGGAGCGATAGTTCTGTTCCAGCCGGATGGTCTGGGTGTCCGGATAGTCTTCCGTGAAGCGCAGGATGTTGTCGGCCCGCGCCCCGCGCCAGGAGTAGATCGACTGATCGTCGTCGCCGACCACGAACACCTTCGCCTGGTCGCCGGCCAGCACCCGGATCCAGGCGTACTGCAGCGCGTTGGTGTCCTGGAATTCGTCCACCAGCAGATGACGGAAGCGCTTGCGATAGTGGGCCTGCAGTTCCTTGTCATCGCGCACCAGTTCATGGGCCCGCAGCAGCAGTTCGGCGAAATCCACCAGCCCGGCGGACTCGCGCGCGCTTTCGTAAGCGGTGTAGACGCGGATCATCTGGGCGCGGGCAAAGTCCCCGGTGTCGGCGAGATGCTGCGGCCGCCGGCCTTCTTCCTTGCAGCCGTTGATGAAGCCCTGCATCTGCCTGGGCGGCCAGCGGGCCTCGTCCATTTCCAGATTCTTGAGCGTGCGCCGCACCAGGCGGTACTGGTCGTCGCTGTCGATGATCTGGAAGGTCTGCGGCAGCTTCGCCTCGCGCCAGTGCAGGCGCAGCAGCCGGTGGGCAATGCCGTGAAACGTGCCCACCCACATCGCCGAGGCTGGCACCCGCACCAGCCGCTCGATCCGGCCGCGCATCTCGTGTGCGGCCTTGTTGGTGAAGGTCACGGCGAGAATGGACTGCGGCGATACGCCCTCCACTTCGATCAGCCATGCCACCCGGTGGGTGAGCACGCGGGTCTTGCCCGAGCCGGCGCCGGCCAGCACCAGCCGGTGGCCCGGGGGGGCGCCCACCGCCTCGCGCTGGGCGTCATTGAGTCCGTCGAGTATGTGCGAGATGTCATCGGTCATGGGCCGCGATTGTAACGCCACCCCGGCCGGTCACCGCGACCGACGTCCCCGGGGTTGTTCAGACGCGGTTCATCCCAATGTCTTAAGCTCTGGACATGAACGCGACGTGCGTCCCGTACTCCAACTGCAACCGACTGCAATCGGTTTAGGACTGAATCATGCACAAGCGCAACCTGATCGTGGTGTTGCTGGCAGCCCTGGCCACCATCGCCTGCGCCACCTCGCCCACCGGCCGGCCGCAACTGAAACTGTTTCCCTCCTCGGACCTCGCCGAAATGGGCGCGGCCAGCTATCAGCAGATGAAGCAGGAAACACCGATCGAGCAGTCCAGCCGGGTCAACAACTACGTGCAGTGTGTGGCCAACGCCATTACCAGCCAGACCGGCGGCACCTGGGAGGTCACCGTCTTCGCCGACGACCAGGCCAATGCCTTCGCCCTGCCCGGCGGCAAGATCGGTGTCTACACTGGCCTGCTCGACGTCAGCCGTAACCAGGACCAGCTGGCCACGGTCATTGGCCACGAAGTCGCCCATGTACTGGCCGATCACGGTAACGAACGGGTATCCAGCCAGTTCGCCACCCAGAGCGCCCTGCAGCTGGCCGGCGCCATTGCCGGTGGCGGCAATAGCGGTATGGGCCAGGCCGCCATGGCCGCGCTGGGCCTGGGCGCCCAGGTCGGCGTGCTTCTGCCCTTCTCCCGGGCCCAGGAAAGCGAGGCCGATGTGGTGGGTCTGGAACTCATGGCCCGGGCCGGCTTCGATCCACGCGCCTCCGTACAGTTATGGCAGAACATGGCGCAGTCCGGCGGCGGTTCGCCGCCCGAATTCCTGTCCACCCATCCCGGTCATGAAAGCCGGATCAATAAGCTCAACGAGAACATTCCTAAGGCGATGCCGCTCTATCAGCAGGCCCGGAACGCCGGCCGGCGGCCCAACTGCGGCTAACGCCGGCCGTGCCGGTTCTGGGTAAAACGGCCGCTAACGGCCGGCCGCGCCGGCGGGTTGCATAAAAGTCACTTTAGGACTGCCGAATCCATTCCGCCGGGCGGTCATATTGCTTGACGGAAAAAAGCGCTACACTCGAACCGTCGGCATAACAAGCCGACCCCTGGGGGATGGGTTCGTGCCATTGCCGTGCCCCGGCGGACGACGTAGGGCAATGGCGCCGCGATTCGGGATTCTGCTGTGATTAACATCTATGTGGGCAATCTGCCCTGGGGCTCGAGCGAAGATGACTTGCGCGCCGCATTCGAAGCCTACGGCGAGGTAAGCTCCGCCAAGATCATTACCGACCGTGAAAGCGGCCGCTCGCGCGGGTTTGGCTTCGTCGAGATGCCGGACAAGGGCTCGGCCGAAGCCGCGATCCAGGGACTGAACGAAACCGACTTCCAGGGCCGCAACCTGCGGGTCAACGAAGCACGGCCCCGCGAAGACCGGCCACGGGGCCCCCGCCAGTTCTGACCACGACGCTGTCGGCCGGGGCCTAAGCGCCCGCCGGCATCGTTTCATTGTCGGTCGGGTGGTGTTTGCGCGGGCGCCTTGCCGCCGGCGGCGGGCGCGCGCTCGACTCCGATAAAGGCCGATTTATTGGCCGGCCGGCTACCTCGCGGTGGCCCCCTCGTCGTCACGGTCGTCGGTGAACACCCCCGGCGCGAAACCCAGGTCGGTGTGCGGTAGCCGGAGCTGGCGTTTGAGCACGAAATCGAACAGAAGCGGGTTCAGGTCGTAGAGTTCACGCAGCGACGCGGTGGCCTCGTCCGGCAGATAACCTGCGTCGCGCAGTCCGCCCAGATTGGTGGCCGCGGCCACGGCTGGCAGCGGATAGACGCTGGCATAGCCTAGCCGGCCCTGCAGGTCGGGCGCCTGCAGCAGCCGGGAGAGGGCCTGTCGCGAGTGCGGGCGTGTGGCCACGCCGCCGATCACCGCGGTCAGCTGGTCCTCGAGTTCGGGCTCGCGCAGCATGCGCAGGACCAGTTCGGTGGCGGACACGGTGCGGCCCTGGGCCTGCGGGTCGGGGTAGCGCCCGTCGGCCCCGCCCAGCACCATCGTCACCTTCAGTCCCGCCGCCAGCGCCGGGCGCAGCCGTTCCGGATTACCCATCGCGGCCTCGCCCAGACCCAGACCGGGCCCGGCGCCGACGTGCACGATCAGCGCCATGTCCTGCTCTGCCATCGCCGCGTAGAATTCCTGCCGGCCGTCGGCCGGGTCGAATCCCTGCAGGCCCGGCATCCAGGCGATGCGGCGGATGTCGCGACCGGCCCAGCGGTTGATCTCGGCCAGCGCATGGGGGCGATCCGGGTGGATCGAGACCGCCGCCCGCAGGTGCTCGGGATAGCGTTCGGCCAGCGCCGCCACCCGCTCGTTGTCGACGTAGGCCAGGGTCCGCTCGGGCTGCGCCCGGCCATCGCGGTCGAAACGCTGATCGAGCCCGACCAGCTGCAGTTGATGCGGGTGCGGGAGGCTCCGGACCTGGCGCATCAGACGGGCCGGATAGCGTTCGTCCAGATGCGAACGGTCGCGCACGCCGCCGGCGCCGAGCAGCAGCCGCAGGGCGACGTAATGGCGGAACGGCCAGAAGTCGCCCGCGGCCGGGTTGAGGAAGCTGGCATTGCCGTTGTCGGCGTCGCCACGGGAAAACACGTGCACCCAATGGTCGACCACTTGCGGCGTGTCTCCCAGCCCGTCATAGCTGGCCTCGACCAGCGCCCGTGTGGTTGGCGTCAGCAGCCATTCGGCGTCCTCCGGGGCATGGGCGAACGCGCCGCCCAGGGAGGTCAGCCAGCGATCGCCGGCCAGCAGCAGGCCGGCCGCCAGCAGCAACAGCAGCACGAGGGCCGAGCCGAGTCGGCGCAGGCGGGGTGGTCGGGACATGCCCGGACTATAGCGCGGGCCGCCGTGGCGGGACGACCGCGCGAATCAACTCGCGCGGGCTAGTTCGTCCGCGTAGTGGCAGGCCACCTCGCCGCGCCCGTCACTGCGCGGTCGGCGTTCCGGCACGGTATCGGCGCAGTCCCGCTGCACCCACGGACAGCGGGTGCGGAATACGCAGCCGGAGGGCGGATCGGCCGGCGATGGCAGATCGCCCTCCAGCAGGATGCGCTTGCGGGTGCGCTCGAAATCCGGGTCCGGCCGCGGCACGGCGGAGATCAGGGCCCGTGTATAGGGATGGCGCGGGTGGTCGAACAGAGTAACCGGATCGGCGGCCTCCATGGCCTGGCCCAGGTACATCACCAGCACCTCGTCGCTGATCTGGCGCACCACGGCCAGATCGTGGGCGATAAACAGCATGGCGATGTTGAATTCGTCCTGCAGGGCCTGCAACAGGTCGAGAATCTGCGCCTGGATGGACACATCCAGTGCCGACACCGGCTCGTCGCAGACCAGCAGCTTGGGCTGCACCACCAGGGCTCGGGCGATGCCGATACGCTGGCACTGGCCGCCGGAGAACTCGTGCGGATAGCGATTCACCATGTGGCCGGACAGCCCCACCCGCTCGAGCATGGCGGTCACCCGGTCCCAGCGCTCGGCGCGGGACAGTTCGGGAAACAGGTGGCGAAGTGGCTCGGCCACCACTTCGCCGATGGTCATGCGGGGATTGAGGCTGGCCAGCGGGTCCTGGAAAACCATCTGCACATCGCGGCGCAGGCGCCGCCAGCCGGCCTGATTCAGGCCGGTGACATCCTGGCCTTCGAATGTCAGACGGCCCGATGTGATCGGCTGCAGGCCGGTGATGGCCCGCGCCAGGGTCGACTTGCCACAGCCCGACTCGCCCACCACCCCAAGCGTGCGCCCGGCGGCCAGGCTCAGGTCGATGCCGTTGACCGCCCGCAGGGCCGAGCCGGTCTGCCAGGGCCAGCTGGTTGCCAGGGGGAAGTGCACGTGCAGTTCTTCGGCGGCCAGCAGGGGCGCAGGAATGTCGGCGGCCGGTTGTGGTCCAAGAGCGGTCATGATCCCAATGGTAACCTGTGACTCACCGTCATGACCGTGTAGGCATGCATCAGAGTTTCCCTCACCGGAGTGACCCTTCATGAGCCGCCCGCCCGGGGCCAGCCGTCACGCGGCTGAACTCGATCTGCTCAGTTTCAACATGCAGGTCGGCATCGGCACCAAACGCTATCGCGAGTATCTCACCCGGGGTTGGCGCCACCTGCTGCCGAGCCTCGAGGTCCAGGAAAACCTGGCTCGTATCGGGGACCTGGTCGCCGGTTACGACATCGTGGGGCTGCAGGAAATCGACGCCGGCAGTCGTCGCAGCGGCTACGAAAACCAGATGGAGCTGCTCGCCCGCCGGGGCGGCTTCAGCTACTGGCATTCGCTGGTCAACCGGAAGCTGGGCCATGTCGCCCAGCACGGGCTGGGCCTGCTCGCCCGGGTGCGGCCGTTCGCGGTCAGCGAGCATGCGCTGCCGGGCACGCTGCCCGGTCGTGGCGCGCTGCTGGCGCAGTTCGGTGATCCGGCATCCCCGCTGGCGGTGGTGGTGACGCATCTGGCCCTGACCCGCGGTAGCCGGGCCCAGCAGCTGGTGGCGCTCCGGCGACTGGTCGCCCCGTTCGACCATGTGGTGGTGATGGCCGACACCAACTGCAGTGCCGGCCACCTGCGGCGTGCGCCCGCACTGGCTGATGGCGCCCTGCGCGTGCATGGCGAGCGGCTTGTAACTTTCCCCAGCTGGCGGCCGCGTCGGGGTATCGACCACATCCTGACCAGTTCGGGGATGACGGTGACGCATGCCGAGGCGGTGGACGTGCGGCTGTCGGATCATCGGCCGGTCGCCATGCGCGTGGCGCTGCCGCCTGCCGTGGCGGCGGGGCTGGCGCGCCCGGAAGCGGTCACAGATACGGCGTGAACAGCCAGGCCACCGCGTCGCGTAGCCGCACCGGCAGCGAACGCTGGTCGAAATCCGCCGCGGTGTAGCGGCGCGAGGCCTCGATGCGCGCCGCCAGGTGATCGGCCAGTTCGGCCACGAAACCGCGGTCGTATACCTCCACCTGCATCTCGAAATTCAGCCGCAGGCTGCGCGGATCGAGATTGGCCGAGCCGATCAGGGCGTAGCCGTCGTCCACCACGAACAGCTTACTGTGAACGAACGGCGCCGGCTGGTAATAGATCTTCACCCCGCGTACCAGCAGTTCCCGCAGGCCGTGGCGCGAGGCCCAGTGAACGTAGGGCAGGTTGTTGGCAGCCGGCAGCACGATGGACACGTCCAGCCCCCGTAGCGCGGCTGCCTGCAGCGCCGCGATCAGACCGGCCGAGGGCAGGAAATAGGGGGTCATGATCAGCACCCGCTCGCGGGCGGTGGCCACCGCCGCGCTCAGCAGCAGGGCGACCCGGTCCGGGTCCTCCGTGGGACCGTCGTCGATCACCCGGCAGGTGGCCGACCCCCGCGCCGACGCCGGATCGCCGGCCGCGGTGCGTTCTCCGGTCACGAAGGCCCAGTCGGCCAGGAACACGGTTTCCATCTGATGCACGACCGGCCCGGCCAGGGCGAAATGCATGTCGTCCACCCGCCGCGGCCGGCGCGCCGCGCCAACATGCCGGTCGCCGATGTTCATGCCGCCGGTGAATCCCCGGATGCCGTCCACCACCAGAATCTTGCGGTGATTGCGCAGATTGATGCGCAGTGACGGCGGCAGCAGGCTGGGTGCCAGGAAGCGGGCCACGCTCACGCCCTGGCGCCGCAGCAGACCGCCGGCCCGGCGGCGAGGCCAGGCGTAGTACTCGCCGAAACCGTCGAGCATCACCCGCACATCCACCCCGCGCGCCACCGCCCGACCCAGTGCCGCCACGAACTGGCGTCCGGCGATATCGGTCTCGAAGATGTAGGTGGCCAGATAGACGTAGCGCTCGGCCTGCTCGATCGCTGTCAGCATGGCCGGGTAGGCCTGGTCGCCGTGGTGCAGCACCGCCAGTTCGTTGCCGGCGACCAGCGGCACCGCCGCCAGCTGGTCGGCCGCGGCCGCCAGCCCGGTGAGGGTCTCGGGCACCGCGGGTGCGCGGCGGGTGTGGCCGCTATCGACCCCGGGTGCCCGCTGGCCCAGCGCATGGGTGGCCCGCTGGTCCAGGCGCTGGGCTCGGATCTGCACCCGGTTGATGCCGAATACCGCGTAGAGCACCGGCCCGAACAGGGGGAACAGCAGGCAAACGGCGATCCACCCGAAGGCCCCGCGGGAATCCCGCTTGTGCAGCAGCACGTGGATCACGGCCGCGGCCGCGGCGATGGTGGCGGCCAGCGCCGGAATCAGGAATCGCAGCTGGGCCTGCCAGGCGATGTCCACGAGGTCAGCCGCCGGCGTCCAGCTTCGGCACCGCGGCAAGCAGCCGCCGCGTATAGTCGTGCTGCGGCTGGTCGAACAGCGCCCCGACCGCCGCACGCTCCACCACCTCGCCGTCGCGCATCACCACCACGTGATCGCAGGTGCCGGCCACCACGCCCAGATCGTGGGTGATCAGGATCACCGAGGTGGAAAAACGGGTGCGCAGGTCGCGGATCAGGTCGAGGATTTCCGCCTGCACGGTCACGTCCAGGGCGGTGGTGGGCTCGTCGGCGATCAGGATATCCGGTTGGCAGAGCAGGCTCATGGCGATCATCACACGCTGGCGCATGCCCCCGGAGAACTGGTGCGGGTAGTAGCGGATGCGCCGGGCCGCATCGGGGATGCGCACGGCCTCGAGCATCTCGATCGCCCGGCTCATGGCCGCGCGCCGCCGCAGGCCCTGGTGCTGGGCCAGCACTTCGGCCATCTGGGTGGAGACCCGGAGATGCGGATTCAGCGAGGTCATCGGGTCCTGGAAGATCATCGCGATGCGCGACCCGCGAATGCGCCGAAGCTCGCGCTCGGACAGCCCGATCAGTTCGGTGTCGCGGTAACGCGCCGACCCGCTGACCCGGCCGTTGCTGTCCAGCAGGCCCAGCAGCGCCCGCACCGACTGGCTCTTGCCCGATCCGGATTCCCCCACGATGCCCAGCGTCTGGCCCTCGGCCAGCTCGAAATCGAGCCCGCGCACGGCGTCGACCGGCCCGTCGGGCGTATCGAAGCTGACCTGCAGATTGGCGACTTGCAGCAGCATGGGAATCAGCGGTCCTTCGGGTCCAGCGCGTCGCGCAGGCCGTCGCCGATGAAGTTGAAGCAGAACAGCGTGGTGGCCAGGAACACCGCCGGGAAGATCAGCAGCCAGGGCGCGCGGCTCATCTCGTCGGCGCCGTCCTTGACCAGCGTGCCCCAGGAGGTGGCCGGCTCCTGCACCCCCAGGCCGAGAAAGCTCAGGAAGGATTCGAACAGGATCACCTGCGGGATGGTCAGGGTGATGTACACCGCCACCACGCCCAGCAGATTGGGCACGATGTGCCGCCGGATGACGTTGAACGAGGAGGCGCCGGCCATGCGCGCGGCCTCGACGAATTCCTTCTGTTTCACCGACAGCGTCTGGCCGCGCACGATGCGGGCCATGTCCAGCCAGCTGACCGCGCCGATGGCGATGAATATCAGATAGATGTTCCGCCCGAAGGCCACCATCAGCAGGATCACGAAGAACAGGAACGGCATGGCGTAGAGAATGTCCACCGCCCGCATCATCAGCGAATCCACCCGGCCGCCAAAGTAGGCGGCCACCGAGCCGTAGGTCACGCCGATGATCAGGCTGACCAGGGTGGTCACCACGCCGATGGTCAGCGAGATGCGGCCGCCCTGCATGGTGCGCACGAACAGGTCGCGGCCCAGGCTGTCGGTCCCGAACAGGTGGCCGCTGCCGGCATCCGGGCCGGTCCAGATCATGCCGTAGTCCTGGGTTGCCTGATCGTAGGGGGACAGTGCCGGGCCGATCAGCACCAGCACTACCATCAGTCCCAGCACCGCACTGGCGGCCAGCGCCGCGCGATTGCGGATCAGCCGTCGCATGGCGTTCGACCACAGGCTGCGGCTGGCCACTTCTGCGGTTGCGGCCAGCCTGTCCGCGTCACGTTTGCGGCGGAATATCACCGGGCGGCCCTCAGTAGCTCACGCGGGGGTCGAGCCAGGCGTAGACCAGGTCAACCAGCAGATTGAACAGGATGATCAGCATGCCGTAGAACAGCACCACGCCCAGCACCAGGGTGTAGTCGCGGTTTGTGGCCCCCTGCACGATGAAGCGGCCCAGGCCGGGAATGCCGAAGATGGTCTCGATCACCACCGAGCCGGTGATGATGCCGGCGGTGGCCGGCCCCATGAACGACACCACCGGGGTCAGCCCGGCCGGCAGGGCGTGCACGAACAGCACGCGACGGGCGGTCAGGCCCTTGGCCCGGGCGGTGCGGATGAAATCGGAGCGCAGGACCTCGATCATCGAGCCGCGGGTCAGCCGTGCGACATAGGCCATCATCGCGGTGCCCAGCGCCAGCACCGGTATCACGAAGTGGCTGGGCCCGCCCAGGCCGCCGGCCGGCAGCCAGTCGTTGTATACCGCCAGCAGCAGGATCAGCAGCGGCGCCAGCACGAAATTGGGAATCGAGATACCCACCATCGCCAGCGTCATCAGCCCGTAGTCCGTGGCGCTGTTCTGCCGCAGGGCCGCCAGCACGCCCAGCGGCACCCCGAACAGCAGAGCGAACAGCAGTGACGCCGCGCCCAGCTTCAGCGATACCGGGAAGGCGTCCGTGATCAGCTGGGTAACCGTCAGGTCCTTGTACTGGAACGAGGGGCCGAAATCGAAATGCAGCACGTCCCACACGTAGCGTGCGTACTGCTGGTAGAGCGGCTCGTCCAGATGATACTTGGCCTGCAGGTTGGCCTCGATCTGCGGCGGCAGCTGCTTTTCGGCGTCGAACGGGCCGCCGGGCGCCGAGCGGATCAGCACGAAGGCCAGGGTCAGCAGTATGAGCAGGGTGGGTACCACCCCCGCAATGCGGCGAACGGCGTAGGCCAGCACGGCATCGGCTCCTAGTTTGGGCGGGGGCGGCGGACCCGGCTCATTGGGCCGGGCTGTCGTCGGCGGGCTCGATGCGGAAATCCTTGCTGTAGTAGTGGCTCATGGGATTGCCCACATAGCCCTTTACATACGGTTTGATAAGCGTCTTGCTGGTGCCGAAGAACACCGGGATCACCGGATGGTCGGCCAGCAGCATCGCCTCGGCCTCCCGCAGCACCGACTGGCGCTGCTCGCCCCCGGGCATGCGCGAGGCCTTGTTCAGCAGGGCATCGTATTCGGGATTGCTGTAGCCCGCCCCGTTGATGCCGAAATCCGAATGCAGCAACTCCAGGAAGGTGTAGGGGTCGTCGTAGTCCCCTACCCAGCCGGCGCGGAAGACTTCCGTCACCCGGCGCTCGGACACGTTCTGGAGAAACACCTTCCATTCCTCGTTGACCAGCTCCACGTCCACCCCCAGCACGTTCTGCCACATGCTGGCGATCACAGAGGCGATCTTCTTGTGCGCCTCGAGGGTGTTGTAGCGGATCTCCACCGTTAGTGGATTGTCCTCGCCATAGCCGGCCTCGGCGTACAGCTCGCGGGCGCGGGCATTCCGCTGTTCCTGCGGCATGTCGGCGTAGGCCAGTTTGGCGCCCTGGTAGTCGCTGACCACCGGCGGCACCCACTGGTACGCAGGAATCTCGTTGCCGCGGGTGATCTTCTCCACGATCACCTCGCGGTCGATTGCCATCGACAGGGCCTGGCGCAGTTGGGGCGAATCCTGGAACGGTTCGCGGGTGACGTTCAGGCCGTAGTAGTAGTTGGACAGGCTGGGTTTGGTCTTGAGCTGATCCGGAATGTGGGTTCGCACCGTCTCCAGTTGCGGGATCGGCACCGAACCGGTCCAGTCCAGTTCGCCGGCCTGGTAGCGCTTGAGCTCGGACGAGGTGTTCTCGATCGGGTAGTACTCCACCCGGCCGACGCCGACGTTGTCGGCATCCCAGTAGTCGGGGTTGGCCTCGAGCACGATCTCGGACGCGACCACCCATTCCTTGAGCAGGTAGGCGCCGTTGGTTACCGCATTGCCCGGCCGGGTGAACTGGTCGCCGTGTTCCTCCACCGCCGGCCGGTAGAGGGGATAGGTGGTGCTGTGGGTCAGCAGCCCCAGGAAGTAGGGGGTCGGCGCCTTCAGGCGGATTTCCAGCGTGAACTCGTCGACCGCGGTCACGCCCAGGGTATCGGGGGCCTTGTCACCGGCAATGATCGCTTCGGCATTCTCGATCGGCGCCAGGATGCTGGCGTAGACCGACCCGGTGGCCGGGTCGACGGTGCGCCGCAGGCCGTAGGCGTAGTCCTCGGCCCGGACCGGCTCGCCGTTCGACCACACCGCGTCCTCGCGCAGCTTGAAGGTGTAGGTCTTGCGGTCCTCGCTGATCTCCCAGCTTTCGGCGCCGCCCGGCTCGATGGTGCCGTCGGGTTCCTCCGAGATCAGCCCCTCGTAGATATCGCGCAGGATGTTGGCCGCGGGCACGCCCTGGGCCTTGTGCGGATCCAGCGTCCCGGGTTCGGCGCCGTTGCCCTTGCGCAGGACACCGGTGCCGTCGTCCAGGATTTCGGGCTTGATCTTGACCGGGAAGGAATCCGACTCGCCGCTGCCGCCCTGGCCGCAACCGGCAAGCAAAAGCCCTACACCCAGTGCCTTCAGAAGGACTCGCACAGTCACTCTCCTCGCTGGAAAACGCTTCCGAGATTACAGCAAAAGCGAAAGCGGGCGAACGGCCCCGCGTCGCCTGTCAGGCGCTTTCCCGATATACGCGCTCGCCCTTCCTGAGATGCACCAGCAGCAGTGATACCGCCGCCGGCGTCACCCCGGGGATGCGTGCTGCCTGGCCCAGCGTGGTCGGGCGTTGCCGCGCCAGCTTCTCGCGGATTTCGCTGGACAGCCCGGCCACCGCGGCGTAATCCAGCCCGTCCGGCAGGCGCGTGTCCTCGTGACGCCGGTTGCGGTCGATCTCCGCATTCTGGCGTTCGATGTAGCCGGCATACTTGGCCTGGATTTCCACCTGTTCGGCCACTACCGGGTCGACGGCCTGTTCGGCCACCGCCGGCAGGCCGCGGAGGTCGGCATAGCCGAGGTTCGGCCGGCGCAGCAGCTCGACGGCCTTGCAGGCCTCCTTGAGCCGGCCGCCCAGACGTTCGGTCAGCGCGTCGTCAGTCACATCGTCCGGCCGCACCACCAGGTCGGCCAGGCGCTGCTGTTCGCGGGTCACGGCCTCGCGCTTGGTCTCGAACGCCTGCCAGCGATGGTCATCCACCAGCCCCAGATCGCGGCCGGTCGGGGTCAGGCGCAGGTCGGCGTTGTCCTCGCGCAGCAGCAGTCGGTGTTCGGCGCGGGAGGTGAACATGCGATAGGGCTCGAGCGTGCCGCGGGTGATCAGGTCGTCCACCAGCACGCCCAGATAGGCCTGGTCCCGGCGCGGCCACCAGGGCTCGCGGCCGCGCACCGCCAGCGCGGCATTGACGCCCGCCAGCAGGCCCTGGGCAGCGGCCTCCTCGTAGCCGGTGGTGCCGTTGATCTGGCCGGCGAAATAGAGCCCGGGCAGATGCCGGGTCTCCAGGCTCGCCTGCAGGCCGCGCGGGTCGAAGTAGTCGTACTCGATGGCGTAGCCGGGCCGGGTGATGTGGGCGTTTTCGAAACCGTCGATCGAGCGCACCAGCGCCAGCTGGGTGTCGAAGCCCAGGCTGGTGGAAATACCGTTGGGGTAGAGCTCGGTGGTGTTCAGGCCCTCCGGCTCGACGAAGATCTGGTGGCTGGCCTTGTCGGCGAAGCGCACGATCTTGTCCTCGATCGAGGGGCAATAGCGCGGGCCCACGCTGTCGATCTCGCCCGAATAGATGGCCGACTCGTGCAGCCGCTCGCGGATCAGATCGTGGGTAGCCGGGTTGGTGTGGGCGATGTGGCAGGGCACCTGCCGGGGGTGCTCCGCGCGACTGCCCAGGTAGGAGAACACCGGAGCGGGCTCGTCGCCGGGCTGTTCGGCCAGGCGGCCGAAATCCACGCTGCGGCCGTCGATGCGCGGGGGCGTCCCGGTCTTGAGCCGACCCACGTCGAACGGCAGATCGCGCAACCGCTCGGCCAGCGCATTCGAGGGCGCGTCGCCGGCGCGCCCGCCGCCGAACTGGCTGGTGCCCACATGGATGCGCCCGCCCAGGAAAGTGCCCACCGTGAGCACCACCGCCCGCGCGGCGAAGCGCAGCCCCATGCGGGTGACCACGCCGGCCACGCGGCCGTCGGTTACGATCAGGTCGTCCACCGACTGCTGGAATAGGGCCAGATTCGGCTGATGCTCGACCGCCCCGCGCACCGCGTACTTGTAGAGCATGCGGTCGGCCTGGGCGCGGGTGGCGCGCACCGCCGGGCCCTTGCGGGCGTTGAGGGTGCGGAACTGGATGCCGGCCCGGTCCGCGGCCCGGGCCATGACGCCGCCCAGCGCGTCGATTTCCTTGACCAGATGCCCCTTGCCGATGCCGCCGATGGCCGGGTTGCAGGACATCTGCCCCACGGTTTCGATGTTGTCGGTCAGCAGCAGGGTGCGCACGCCCTGGCGCGCCGCGGCCAGCGCGGCTTCGGTGCCGGCGTGTCCCCCGCCGACGATAATGACGTCGAACTCGTTGGTATTGCTCATGCGGAATGCCGTCCCGGCCGTGCAGCCGGCGGTGATGCGTAACCCGGAATTCTAACGTGCCGGCACGGGTTCCGGCATGTCCAGTTCGTCGATGAGCACCTGCCAGTTCTCCAGGGTGCGTTGATTCACGCGGATGTCGTCGCCGTCCAGGGCGGCGTGGATCACGTAGGCGTGGTCCGGCTCGGTATAGGCGATGAAGCCGCGCGCGAGCCATTCATTGATGGCGCCCTCCACCCGCTCGGGGGTCGGCGGCGGCTGATCCGGATGCCGGTGGCGCATCACCGCGGCGGTAATGTTGCGCATGGTGGCGACCGGAAGCTGCAGGCGCATGTCGCCCTGCAGGGCCTGCGCAGGCTCGGTATCCGGCCGGGCGCCGATTTCGCCTTCCAGACGGATGTCGCCATCGGGGGCGCCCATAAGCAGGCGATCCAGCGTCAGCGCCGGGCCGGCCCGGGTCAGCCGCGCCCACGGCGCCGGTGCCAGCGTCACCCGGGCCGCCAGTTCCGGCAGGCGTGTCGGGCCGTCCGTGGTGGTCAGTCGGCCCTCGGCCAGCACCGGGCCGTAATCCTCGCCCCGGGCCGCGATGCGTGAAATGCGCAGATCAAAGTTCTCGCCGCCGGCCTGGGCATGCGCGGTCAGACGCAGCCCCTCCATGGCGGCGCCGTCGCCGCCGGGGGTAGCCAGTTGCAGGTCCTCGAGCTGCAGACGGTAGCCCGCCGGTCTGCCATCGGGATCGCGCCCGGCGCTGATCTCGGCCACAAGACCGCGAAAGCCGATCTGCCCCCCGCGTTCGGCCACCAGCGAGAATCGCGGTAGCGCGGCGCGCAGGGTCAGGGCCCGGTCGGGGCCGGTGATTGCGCCGGTGGCCTCGAACGCATCGGTTTCCAGCCGGGCCGCGCCATCCCCGTCGGGCACGCGCAGGCTCAGCGCCGGCAGCGCGGCGCGCAGGTCGGTGTCGCCGTCGAGCCCGGCTCGCGCGTACAGCGTCAGCGGCGGCGGTGTGGGTTGCAGACGCCGGGCATCGAGCAGGACCGTGACCGGCAACTGTCCCGTGATGACCCCGGCGGCGGGTTGCAGGCGCACGCCGGTTGTCGCCGGGGCGGTGAACGGAACCGGGCCGTGATGAATGGTCAGATCCAGCACCGGCCCGTAACACCCGGGCGCCACGCAGTCCGCGGGCACCAGCCGCAGGCGCAGGTCGGAACGGAACAGTCCCCGATCGAAGCCGGCCGGCGCCAGCCGCCACATGCCGGGCAGGTTGATATTGTCGGCCAGCCGCTCGTGCTCGCGTTCGAGATAGAAACCCACCACGATCGGGGCCGCCAGCGCGATGACCAGCAGCCCGATGAGGCCGACCAGCAGACCGTTGCGAATGGCCCGGATCATGCCTTCATGAGATGCAGGAAGGACTCGAGACGGCGATAATCCAAGCGTGCCTCCAACGACCGAAATGCCTCCGCGGCCCGACACGGCCACGCTGCTCGACTGGCTGACGCCGCTTTACGGCGGGCGCGGCGCGGCCCTGATTATGGACCGGGCCAGCGCCAGTGCCCAGAAGCACGGCCTGCCGGCCGGCGACGCGGGCCCCGGTCGGCCGGTCGACCAGAGCCTGGCGGTGCTGATCACCTATGGCGACATGGTGCAGGCCCCGGGCGAGGCGCCGCTGGCCACGCTCCGGCGCTTCCTGCGCGAGCGGGTGCCGGATGTGCTGCCGGCGGTGCATGTGCTCCCGTTCTATCCCTATTCGTCGGACGACGGCTTCGCGGTGATCGATTACCGCGCCGTCGACCGCAACCTGGGTGACTGGTCGGACGTACGCGCGCTGGCCGCCGAACGCGAGCTGATGTTCGATCTGGTGCTCAATCACATCTCCCGCGGCAGCCAGTGGTTCGCCAACTATCTGGCCGACACCGACCCGGGGCGGGACTACTTCATCGAGGTGGACCCGGCGACCGACCTGCGCGCGGTGGTGCGCCCGCGCAGCACCCCGCTGCTGGCCGAGGTGCCCACCGCCCGCGGCACGCGCCACCTGTGGGCCACCTTCAGCGAGGACCAGATCGATCTGGATTTCGCCAATCCGGCGGTGCTGGCCGAGTTCGTGGACATCATCTTCGGCTATGTGGCGGCGGGCGCCCGGCTGCTGCGGCTGGATGCCGTGGCCTTTCTCTGGAAGCGGATCGGTACGCCCTGCATCCACCTGCCGGAAACCCACCGGCTGATCAAGTTCCTGCGGGCCCTGCTGGCCGGCTATGCCCCGCAGGTGCTGCTGGTTACCGAAACCAACGTGCCGCACAGGGAGAACATCAGCTATCTCACTGACGGCGACGAGGCGCATCTGGCCTATCAGTTCGCGCTGCCGCCGCTGCTCCTGCACACGCTGCTCACCGGCGACGGCGCGGCCCTGCGCGAGTGGGCAGCTTCGCTGCCGGCGCTGCCGCCGGGCTGCCACTTCTTCAACTTCACCGCCTCGCATGACGGCATCGGCGTGCGCGCGGTGGAAAACATCCTGGATGACGCACAGCGGGACGCGCTGGTGGCGACGGTGCGCGAGCGTGGCGGTTTCGTGTCCACCCGGGCCGGCAACGACGGCGTCCACCATCCCTACGAACTGAATATCGCCTATGTCAGCGCGCTGGCCGGGGACGACGGCCATGCGGCCGCGCGTTTCCTGTGTTCGCAGGCCGTCGCGCTGTCACTGCGCGGCGTACCGGGGGTGTATTTTCACAGCCTGGTCGGCACGCCCAACGATCGGCGCGGGGTGGAGGCCAGCGGCCGCTATCGATCCATCAACCGCCGCCGCTGGGACCATGCCGAACTGGCCGCGAAGCTGGACGGTGACGGCGAGCCGGCGCGCATCTTCCGCGGCATGCGCCATCTGCTGGACACGCGGGCGGCGCAGCCGGCATTTCATCCGGATGCTGCGCAGCGCATCGTCGACCTCGGCGATCATCTGTTCGTGGTGGAGCGGCAGAGCCTGGATGGCCGCCAGACCCTGCTGGCGGTGCACAACCTCACCGACCGCGAGGTTCGTATCAGCACGTCGGTGCTGCCCGAGGCCAATCGCTGGTGGGATCTGGTGGCGGGCCGGTCGATGCCGGCCACCATCCGCGAGGTGGCACTGGCGCCCTATCAGGTGGCCTGGTTCAGTAATTAGGCATCGGTCTTCGAGGCTACTCCTGCGCCTCGGTATCGAGCAGGAACTCGGCAATCCAGCCGATCGCGTAGCCATCGGTGAAGATGATCTGCTTCCAGTCCCCCTCGGTGGTCAGAATGTGTACCTGCGCGCCCTCATCGGTCTGCAGCAGCTTGTCGTGTTCGGTGCCGGGGCCGGTACGCACGTTCACGTTGTTTCCCTTGATGGTCGCAGCCGGCAGTCCTTCCAGCAGCCGCGGGAGATTGCGCCGGGCCGACTCGTTGTCCTGACGGGCGGCTTCGGCGGCCAGCCGGGCGGCGCGGGCGCGGTCCTCCTCCACTCCGAGGCCCTGAACGTAGAGCATGGCCAGGTTGTTCTGAGCAGCGGCTTCGCCCTGCTCGGCGGCCTCGCGGTACCAGCGTGCAGCGGCGGTGTAGTCGGGGTCGCCGAGCTCGCCGTTCTGCAGCATCACGCCGAGATTGTGCTGGGCGCGGGCGTAGCCCTGTTCGGCGGATTTGCGATACCACTCGCGGGCGGTGCCGGCGTTGCGCGTCACGCCGAACCCATTGGCGTACATCAGGCCCAGGTTGTACTGGGCGGCGGCGTTGCCTTCCTCGGCCAGTGGACGCCACTGGGCCATGGCCGTGTCATAGTCGCCGGCGGAAAAGGCGTCGGCGCCGGACTCGTAGGATTCGCTCTGGGCGGCCGCGCCCAGGCTGAACGCCGCCAGGCAGACGATCAGGGCAGCGCGACGGATCATCGACATTGGCATGATGCGGGGGGAACCTCGGGTTTGGTTCGGAACCTTGCGGTGATCATAGGCGAAACGCCGCCGTCATAAAAAAGGCCGACCCGATAACGGGCCGGCCGAGCGAGGAGAGAACAATGAAACGGACAGGAACCGCTTCGTGTCGGACCGGAAAGGGAGGAACCCGGCCGACGCGATACAGGATGCGTGCGCATGGCTGAACCGTACCTGAATGGATGCCGATCATTGCCGAAGCGGGCAGAATGCCGCCATGAGTGATGCGCGACTCACCGATCTGGAAATCCGGCTGGCCTGGCAGGAGGATCTGCTGCGAACGCTGGAAAACACGCTACACGCCCAGCAGACCCGCGTGGGCGAGCTGGAAGCCTTCTGCCGGCAGCTGGCCGAGCGACTGCGGGCGTTGCAGGACGGCCAGGATGCGAGCCCGGATGATGGTCCGCCCCCGCATTACTGACACCCGGCGCGGCTGGTGGCTGGCGCTGGCGTCGGTCCTGCTGGCGGTGGGCGGCTGCAGCGGCTCCGGGCCCGGCCCCTGCGCCGATCCGATGGTGCTGGATCAGATGCATCGGGACACCCGCTTCGCCGGCGCCGAACCGGCCTGGGCGACGGTGGAAATCCTCGAGCCGGCCGATCAGGGCATCCGGGAGGGCATGCGCGTGTGTCGCGCCACGCTGGTCGTGCGCGGCGAGCTGCGGGACGTGCTGCCGGTATTGCAGACCGGCTATCCGTTCGCCCGGTCGGCGGCGCGCGAGGCGTTTGCGCGGGCCTCCGGGCTGGATACGGCCGGCCTGGTCCGCGCCGCCGACTACCTGAGGCAACGGGCCAGGGCCACGGGCACGGAGCTGGCCCCGCTGGAAATCCGCGGGCCGCTGGAATATCGCCTGACGCGTGATGATCGTCCGTTCCTGCTCGACTGGGGGCTGGCCGGCGACGCCACTGCGGCAGCGGCCGGCGAGGCGGTGGCTGAGCGGCTGGCGCGGGCCCGGGCGAATGAGGCCGCCGAACGCCGCGCGGAGGCCGAGCGGCGCGGTTTCGACAGTGTTGCCGCCATGGATGCTGCGGATGCCCGCCGCGCCGAGGCCCGGCAGGCACTCGACGCAGCCGAGAAGGCCCGCAAGCTGGCGGCGGATCGTCTCACCATCATGCAGGGCGATCGCGAACGTCTGACCGACGAGATCCGGCGCGCCGAGCAATCGCTGGATGCCGACCGGGCCGCCGCCGTCAAAGCGGCTGACGCCGCCGGCGACTGGGAGCAACGCATTCGCCGCGAGTCCTTTGCCGCCGAGAACAAGCTGGTGTCCTTCGACAATACCCGTCTGGTCACCCGCACGGGGAACATCGGCACGCCGGAGGACACGGTGCTCGCCGACGTGGTCAATTACAGTGGCCACAAGCTGTCGTCCGCGGACGTGCATGTGGTGGTCTGGCATCCGCAGGAGCAGCGCTACTACGAGGATCGCAGCATGTACGCGGATTTCGGCGGCCGCGGGCTGGATCCGGGCGAGCACGACGAGATTCGCATCGGCCTCAACGGCCGGCCGGGGGTCGGGCTGGCGTTCACCGGCAGTGACTTCCGCGCCGGCGAGGACCGCCACGCCTTCGTGTTCGTCAACGAGCTCAAGACCACCGACGGCCAGGTGATCTTTCAGGATCGGTGGCAGAGCCCCGTCTCGCGGCAGCAGGCGGAGGCCGAGGACCGACGCCTGCAGCAGCAGGACATCGAGACACTGCGCGAACGTCGCGAACGCATGGATCGCCGCATTGCCGAGCAGGAAGACACCCTGGCGCGGGCCAGGCAGCGGGAGGCCGAGGCGCGCGAGGCGCTGCCGCGCGGTGACTGACTAGTCCGCGGGCGCTGACAGTGTCTTCAGGGTGTGGTCGACCACCGCCACCAGGTGGGTGACCAGTTCGCCGAAAGCCACGGCCAGCGCCAACCCGCCCGCGGTCAGCAACCACAGCACGCGGGACTGACTGGCCATGTTCGCGGGCTGTTCCAGCAGGGTGGTGGCCATCACGTAGAACCCGGCGGCCATGGCGGTGGTGGCCAGCAGAACCAGCACCATCAGGCCCATCGACCGGTTCAACTGGCGCCAGTCGGGGCCCGCCACCCGCTGCAAGGCGGTGCGATGGCGGCGGGAAAAGCCGTAGACGATCCACGTGACCCGCGCTAGATTGAGCCTGGCGCAGATCACCGCCAGCGTGCCCACCACCGGTGTGAGCGCCCCCAGCACCGGGTCCGGGGCCAGCATCCACAGGATTACGCTGGCGGCGAAGAAGACCGGCATGATCAGGCGATTCGGCCGCAGCGGCACGCGCTGCCGGCCCGTGTCTGGCACGTCGACTCCCTCGTGAATTCCCGGTCCGGATACGCCGTCAGGGCCAGGTCGGATGTCAGGCGGCGCCCATGAAATCCATTTTGCCGATGGGCACGCCCTGCTGGCGCAGGATGCCGTGGCTGATGCTGACGTGGAAGAAGAAGTTGGGCAGCGCGAAATTCAGCAAGTAGTCATGACCGGTGAATTCCAGGGTGACCATCGGCGTTTCCAGCAGCACGGTCTTGTCCTCGGTACCGCGGATACGATCCGCATCCACGCCCGCCAGGTAATCGCGGGTGCGACGGATGCGGGCCCGCAGCTCGTCCAGGGTGGCTTCGTCGTCGGCTTCGCTGCCCGGGTCCTCGCCCGCCAGGCGCGCCGCGCATCGACGGGCGGTGTCGCAGGCGAACTGGACGTTGGATGACAGTGGCGCCATGTCCGCGTAAAGACGGCTGACCACGTACTTGGTGTCGGCCATGTCCTGTGATTCGGCGTGGGCCTCGGCCTTGTCGAGCAGCCCGGACAGATTGCCCAGGAAGCGGTCGAAAACCGGGATCGAAGCGCTGTACATGTCGATGTTCATGTCGGGTCTCCGGATGAAACAATGGCAGCCCCGAGTATGACCCACCGCGTGACACGTCCGTGACATTCCTTACGCGCATCCGCGATGGCGTCCCTGCGTACAAGAGCCTATGCCCGAATCCGACCAGCCCGAGACCTCCCGCCGCAAGGCCCGCGTGTGGGTGAACGAGGCCAAGAATCGCCAGACCACCCACTGGGACGTGGACCTGCTGCCCGAGGCCGAAGTGGCCGCGCTGCACCGTGCCGGCCGCCGCGCCCGCTGGCGCCGCCGGGCCGGGATCGCCGGGCTGGCCGTGGGGGTGGTGAGCATCGCCGGCGGCGTCACCGCCGTGGTTCTGCACTGGGTGGCAGGCTGATGCCGCGCATGCGCCGCAAGGGCGATCTGCCGGAGAAAGTCTGCGCCGGCTGCGGTCGGCCGTTTGCCTGGCGCCGCAAGTGGGCCCGTCACTGGGAGGCGGTGCGTTACTGCAGCCAGCGCTGCAAGCGCCGGGGTCGCACCGGCGAATGACCACGGCGATCTACTGGATCAAGAATGACCTGCGGCTGGACGACAATCCGGCACTGACCGCGGCGGCCGCCGGCGCCGATCACTGGCTGGCGGTCTATTGCATCGATGCCCGCCACGAGGCGCGGGATGCGGATGGCGAGCCCCGCCTGGGGCCGCACCGGCGGGCATTCTTGCGCGAGTCGCTCACCGATATGCAGGAACGTCTGGCGGCGTGCGGCGGCCGGCTGCTGGTGTTGCAGGGCGAGCCGTCCGATATCCTGCCGCGACTGGCGGCCACCCTGGGTGCCGAGCGGGTCGCAACCACCCTCGAAATTGCCCCGGAAGAACGCGACCAGGTCGCCGCCGTGGCGCGGGCCCTGCCGGCCGGCATGCTCGACTGCCACGAGGCGAACGGGTTGTTCGCGGCTGCCCAACTGCCGTTTACGCCGGATGACGTGCCGCCCGGTTTCAGCCGCTTTCGCCGCCAGGTGGAAGCCCACTGCCGGCCCGGCGCGCCGATTCCCGCGCCCACGCGCCTGCCGGCGCCCCCGCCGGGACTCACGGACTGGCCGGACGCGCTGCCGGCGGCATCGGACTGGCCGGCGGCGGGTTGCCCCTACACCGGCGGCGAGAGCGCCGGGCTGGCGCGGGTCCGGCACTACCTGTGGGACACCGGCGCCCTGGCCGATTACAAGCAGACCCGCAACGGGCTGCTGGGGCCGGATTTTTCGTCCCGGTTCTCTCCGTGGCTGGCGCTGGGCTGTGTCTCCCCGCGCCGGCTGATGGCGGAAATCCACCGCTTCGAGCGCGAGGTAGTGGCCAACGAGTCCACCTACTGGCTGGGCTTCGAGCTGCTGTGGCGGGAGTTCTTTCGCTGGATTCTGCGCGCCTACGGCGGCCGGCTGTTCCGGCGGGCCGGCATTCTGAACCGACAGGACCGGCCGCGTGCCCGCGATGACGACCACTTCGCGGCCTGGCGCGAGGGCCGCACCGGCATGCCGTTCGTCGACGCCAACATGCGCGAGCTGGCCGCCACTGGCTACATGTCCAACCGCGGTCGCCAGAATGCCGCCAGTTTCTTCGCCCGCGATCTGGGGCAGGACTGGCGCCGCGGGGCGGCCTGGTTCGAGAGCCGTCTGGTGGATTACGACGTGGCCAGCAACTGGGGCAACTGGGCCAGCGTGGCAGGCGTGGGCACCGACCGCCGCGACCGCGGGTTCGATGTCCTCTGGCAGGCCCGGCGCTATGATCCGGACGCGGCATTCGTCGGTCACTGGCTGCCCGAGCTGCGGGGGCTGCCCGCGGACCAGCGGCACACGCCGTTTCTGCTGCCCGACGAGCTGCGGCGAGAACTCGATTATCCGACGCTGGCGACGGTGCCCGCTGCCTGGCGCGATGCCGCCGCTGACTGACCACAACTCGAGGCATTTCCCATGTTCCGATTCCTGATCTTTCTGCCTCTTGCCAGCCTCGCGGCCGGCTGCGCCAGCATGACCGAACGCAGTACAGGCCTGGTCGACGGCGGGCTGACCGACTGCCCCGCCGCCCCGCGCTGCGTAAGCAGCCAGGCCAACGATCCCGACAAGCGCATGCCCGCCCTGCGGCTGCAGCAGCCGGCGGATCGAGCCTGGCCAGCGGTGCGCGAGGCGGTGGCCGGCATGCCGCGCACCACCATCGTCACCGCCGACGACCGCTATCTGCATGCCGAAGTGATCAGCCCCTGGCGGTTCTACACCGATGATCTGGAACTGCTGCTGGAACCGGAGGCCGGGCGCATTCAGGTGCGTTCCAGCGCCCGCATCGGCTACTACGATTTCCAGGTCAACCGTGAGCGGGTGCAAGCGCTTGCCGACCGCCTGGAAGCGCGCGGGGTGGCCGCGCCCGACGGGCCGAAGCCGTGATCCGGGTCCGGCCGGCAGCAGCGGCACTGCTCGCCACCCTGCTCCTGGGGGGCTGTGTCAGTCACAGCGGCCGGGTGGCGGGCGAGGCCCAGCCGACGCCGCAGACCCGGGATTTCCGGCTCCAGGAGAATGTTGCCTACGTCGGCGACGACTGGCCCGAGCGTCTGCGCGGCGATCTCTACCGCCCCGCCGGCGCCGGCCCCTTCCCCGGGGTGCTGCTGGTGCACGGCGGCGGCTGGGCTCGGGGCGAGCCGGACGACATGGCTGATATCGCCGAACGCCTGGCCCGTCGCGGATTCTTGGTGTTCAACGTGGGTTATCGTTTCGCCCCGGACACCGTCTTCCCCGGCCAGATTCACGATCTGCAGATGGCGCTGCGCTGGTTGCGCGACAACGCTGACCGGCTGTCGCTGGACCCGGCCAGTATCGGCGGCATGGGCTATTCCGCCGGGGCCCATCTGGTGGCGCTGCTGGGCATGGTAGAGGTGGGCGACGAACTGGATCAGCCCCACGGCGGGCCGGATACGCGCCTGCAGGCGGTGGTGGCCGGCGGCACGCCCACCGATCTGCGCAAGTTCGAGGGCGGCACGCTGGTGCCGCAGTTTCTCGGCACCTCGCGGGAAGACGGGCCGGAGATCTACGCCCGGGCGTCGCCCGTCACTCACATTCACGAGCAGGCCCCGCCGGTCTTCCTGTATCACGGCGGGCTGGACATGCTGGTGCCGCCGGATCATGCCGAGGACATGAAGGCCGCGCTGGATGCCGCCGGCGTACCGGCCGAGCTGTACCTGGTCCGCGGGCTCGGTCATGTGGCGCTGTTCCTGGCCGACCGCGGCGCGGTGGCGGCCGGCATCGATTTTCTCGACCGCACGCTGCGCGGGTCGGCGGTGTCGGTTCGTTAGACTGGGCCACTATCTCGCGGGCAAGGAGTCCGGCATGGACATGGAACTGGATGCGGTCGAGCAGCGGGTGCTCGGCAGTCTGGTGGAAAAGGCGGTGACCACGCCGGAGCAGTATCCGTTGTCGGTCAACGCGGTGGTCAACGCCTGCAACCAGAAAAGCGCCCGCGACCCGGTGATGGCACTGAGCGAGGGCGACGTCCGCGCCACCCTCGGGGCGCTGACCCGCAAGAATCTGGTGCGCATGGCCTCCGGCTACGGCGGCCGGGTCAGCAAATACGAACACCGGCTGGCCGGCGGGCCGGGTACGCCGCTGGCGCTGTCGCCCGAAGCCATGGCGCTGCTGGCCCTGTTGTTTCTGCGCGGCCCGCAGACGTCGGGGGAACTGCGCACGCGTGCCCAGCGGCTGTTCGCGTTCGACAGCGTCGCGGCGGTGGAGGCCGCCCTGGATGACATGGCCGCCGACAGGGGCGGGCCGCTGGTGCGGCGACTGGCCCGCGAGCCCGGCAAGCGCGAATGCCGCTACGCTCACACGCTGGGCTCCGGGGCCGAGATGGATGCCGATGCCCCCGCCGCCCCGCTGGGCCGGACGGCGCCCGACGACGAACGCGCCGCGCCGGTCGCGCGGTCGGGCGGCGATCTGGATGACCGGGTCGCCACCATGGAAGCCCGGGTGGCGACGCTGGAGGCGCGGCTGGCCGCGCTGGAAACTTCCGACCCCGAGACCGATTGATGCGTTATCCCCTGTCCGTTCTTGACCTGATTCCGGTGGCCAGCGGCACGCCGGCCTCGCTGGCGGTGCGCCGCAGCGTTGATCTGGCGCAACTGGCCGAGGAACTCGGCTATGTGCGCTACTGGATTTCCGAACACCACAGCATGCCCAGCCTGGCCAGTCCGGCGCCGGAGCCGATCCTGGCCCACGTGGCCGCCCGCACCGATCGCATCCGTGTGGGCCCCGGCGGGATCATGCTGCCCAACCACAAGCCGCTGCGGGTGGCGGAGCTGTTCCACACCATGGAGGCGCTCTACCCCGGCCGCATGGACCTGGGCATTGGCCGGGCCCCGGGCTCGGACGCGCGGGCCTCGAAGGCGCTGGGGGCCGAGTCGCCGGAGCGCTTCGGCGACCTGTTCAACCAGATGCTGTCGCTATCGCGCGGGACCCTGCCGCGCATGCACCCCATCAACGGGGTCAAGGTGATGCCCAACGATGTCGGCCTGCCGCCGATCTGGATCCTGGGTTCCAGCGGTGCCAGTGCCGCGGCTGCGGGCGGCGCCGGCATGGGCTACAGCTTCGCCAGCCACTTCAGCGCTACCCCGCCGGGGCCGGCCATAACCCGCTATCGCGAGGCCTTCCAGCCCTCGGACGAATTTCCCGAGCCGCATGCCATTCTCGGGGTGTCGGTGATCTGCGCGCCCACCGAGGACGAGGCCGAGTACCTGGCCGCCAGCTTCGATCTGGCCTGGCTTCGGCTCAACAAGGGCGACTTCCAGCCACTGCCCACGCCGGAAGAGGCCATGGCCTACGACTACACCGAGGGCGACCGCGAGCTGATCGCGGAGAATCGCCAGCGGCACGTGGTGGGGGACCCGCAACAGGTACACGAGCGCCTCGACGCAATGATGGCCAAGTCCGGCGCCGACGAACTGATGGTGGTCTCCAACATCCACGACCACGAGGCGCGCCTGCGCGCCTATCATCTGTTGGCCGAGGCCATGGCCTAATCTGCGCCGTTGGCCAAGGCCGCCCGACAGCCTCCCCAGCCGGGCAACCAGAAAAGTACCGACCATGTGATGCCAGGGAGGAGGATATGAAGGACAACCAGCCGGCCCCGGTCGACGAACGGAAGATGACCAACAGCTTCATCACCGAAACCATGCAGATCTGCGTGGTCACCCGCGATTACCGGCGCACGCTGGACGGCTTCGTCAGTGCCGGTATCGGTCCCTGGGCAATCTACGATTTCGCCCCGCCACTGCTTACCGAGACCACCTATCGTGGCCGGCCGGCGAGTTATTCCATGACGCTGTGTCTGGCCTGGACCGGGCAGATGCTGTGGGAGGTGATCCAGCCTGTCACGGGGCCATCCATCTACACCGAATTCCTGGACCGGCACGGCGAGGGCATCCAGCACGTGGCAGTGGCCTGCGGCGACATGACCATGGCTGAACGCACGCGCGAATTCGAGGCGCGTGGTTTCGCCTGCATCCAGTCCGGTGTATTCAACGGCAACGTGCCCTACGCCTACTTCGGCACCGAGGAGGCCACCGGCACGGTGTTCGAGATCTTCGACATCCCTGACGAGGGCCTGCCCGCGCCGGCCGCCTGGTACCCGGAAGCCCCGCGCGACTGAATCAACCCAGCGCGATGCCCTCTTCCCTGGCCTTGATCTGCAGGGCCAGGAATTTCGAGTAGTGGCGCGACTGATGCAGATTGCCGCCCATGAACCACAGCCCCGGATGCCCGGATTCGCGCCAGATGGTGCGCAATTCGCCCTCGTCGTCCAGCCCCCAGACCGGTCGTGCCCGATCGGCCACGTCGTCGCCGAGCAGGGCGCGGGCGCGTTCCCGCATGTTGGTATAACCGGTTGCCAGGACCACGATGTCGGCTTCCAGGTGACTGCCGTCGTCAAGGCGCAGACCGGTTTCGGTGAAGGCTTCGATGCCCGCTCCCTGCTTGACCGAGATCGCGCCCTCGGCGATCAGACGGGAGCAGCCCACGTCGATGTAGTAGCCGCCACCGCGCCGCAGGTACTTCATGAACAGACCACTGCCGTCCTCGCCGAAATCCAGCTTGAAGCCGGCGCTTTCCAGGCCGTCGAGTAGTTCGCGGTCCATCTCGGCGACCTGTTGCGTGAGCCCCTTGTGAAGCTCGGCAAGCAGCGGATAGGGCAGCGAGGCGAACATCAGATCGGCGTCCTCGGTGGGCGGACCACCCTCTTCATAAAGGCCGCCGAACAGGGTGGGAATGCCGTTTTCCGAACTGATCACGTAGGTCGAGGAGCGTTGCACCATGGTGGTGTCGGCGCCGTGCTCGTGGAATTCGTGGGCGATGTCGTGGCCGCTGTTGCCCGTGCCCACGACCACCGCCTTGCGACCGGCCCAGCCTTCTCCGCCCTGATGGGCGCTGGAGTGCACCACCTGGCCGCGGAAGTCGTCCATGCCGGGGATATCGGGCACCAGCGGCAGTCCGCTGATGCCGGTCGCCATGACCAGGTGATTCGGGTGCATTTCGCGCAGGCTGCCGTCACAGCGGCGCACCTGCACCGCCCAGCGTTCGCGGGTCTTGTCGTATTCGGCCGACTCGATGCGACTGCCCGTCCAGATATTGAGTTCCAGGGCATTCGCATAATGCTCGAACCAGTCGGCCAGCTTGTCCTTGGGCGTGAATACCGGCCAGTGCGGCGGGAAGGGCAGGTAGGGCATGTGGTCGTACCAGACCGGGTCGTGGAGCACCAGGCTGTGGTAACGGTTGCGCCAGTTGTCACCCACGCGGGGATTCTTCTCGACGACCAGGGTGTCCACGCCGAGCCGCCCCAGGCGGGCGGCAATGGTCAGCCCGCCCTGGCCGGCACCGATCACCAGCACGCGGGGATCGCGATCGGCGAATTCCCGGGCCGCCGCCCGCCGCTCGGCCCAGTTTTCGCGGTCACGCTGGGGGCCATGCACCACGCCCTGCGGCCGCCGGTGGCCCAGCGCTTCCTCGTGGCCCTTGAGCGATTCCAGCGCCGTGCCCAGCGTCCAGGCGCGCCACACGCCGTCGGCATCGCGCATCAGGCGCAGGAAGCCGCGACCCCGCCCGGTATCGGTCTCGAATTCGCAGAAGCCCTGTACCCAGGCGGTGTCGGCGTCCGGCTGCTCCAGCGTCACTGGCCTGTCCGCCTGCAGGCAAAACCCCCGGGGGTGCTGGCGAGCCAGCGCCGGTGCCAGTCCGGCGCCGATCCGGTCGCGGCCCTCACGGGTGCGCAGATCGCCGGTCAGTGCCAGCAGGTCGCGCCACCAGCCTTGCGCCAGAAACAGGTTCGCCGCGGCCGCCGCGTCGCCGGCAGTCATCGCCTGGTCGAACGCTTCCAGCCAGGCGGCCGCAATGGCGGCGGGTTCTCCGGCGGGATCGGTGGTGATTGCTTCGGGTTTGGCACTCATGGCTGATCTCTCCTCGCGCCGCGTCGGCTGGCGTGCGCCCGCAATGGGTGACGTCTGCCGGAAATGCCGAAGCTACCGGAAACCGCGGGCGCGTGGCCAGCGCCCGGCGCGGTTCGTCCAAGGCGGAGGAGCCGGCCCTGCAGGCCGCAAGATGATGCGGCAACGGCCTGCTGTTAGGCTCCGGCGCGCGGGATGGCATGCAGGAGGAGCAAACCATGAGTGTGCAAACCGGTCTTGTCTGGCATGAGCTCTACATGTGGCACGACACCGGCCGCGCCGCCGGCCTAATGCCGCCGGGTCTGGCTGTGCAGCCGGGCGAGCATTTCGAGAACGAACACACCAAGCGCCGGCTGAAGAATCTGCTGGATGTCTCCGGTCTGAGCGCCGAACTGGCCCAGGTCGCGCCACGCCGGGCCACCGCGGCCGAGATTCTTCGCGTGCATACGTCCGCCTATCACGATCGGGTGGCGGCCCTGGCGGAAACCGGGGGTGCGGCCGGCGACTTCACGCCGATGGGCCCGGGCAGCTACGACATCGCCCTGCTTTCGGCCGGCGGTGTGCTTGCTCTGGCCGAGACGGTGGTCGAAGGTCGGGTGCGCAACGGCTATGCACTGGTGCGACCGCCGGGACATCACGCCATGCCGGATACCGGCATGGGCTTCTGCATCTTCAGTAATGCCGCCATCGCCGGTCGCGCCCTGCTGGATGCCCACGGCCTGGAGCGCATCGCCTTTGTCGACTGGGACGTGCATCACGGCAACGGCACCGAGGCCGCCTTCTACGAAGAGCCGCGGGCGCTGACCATATCGGTGCACCAGGACCGCTGTTTCCCGCCGGATACCGGCGCTGCGGCGGATACCGGCGCGGGTGCGGGTACCGGCTATAACCTCAATATTCCGCTGCCGCCCGGCGCCGGGCTAGGCGCCTACGAGGCCTGCTTTGACCGGGTGGTGATCCCGGCACTGCAGCGCTACCGCCCGGAAATGATCATCGTGCCCAGCGGGTTCGACGGCGGCGCTTTCGATCCGCTGGGCCGGATGATGCTCTACGCCGACGGCTACCGCCGCCTGACCCGCCGCCTCATGGCGGCCGCCGACAGCCTCTGCGGCGGCCGGCTCATGTTCTGCCACGAGGGCGGCTATAGCGCCCCGACGGTGCCGTACTTCGGCCTGGCGGTGCTGGAGACCCTGTCTGGACACGACACCGGCATTGCCGACCCCTTCCACGAGTTCATGAGCAACCTGGGCCAGCAGGAATTGCAGCCGCACCAGGAGGCGGTGATTGCACAGGCGCAGTCCCGGGTGGAGGCCATCCGCTAGACGCAAGAGTCGACGAGCGCAGCCCAGTCAGATTTCCGCACACCACAGCATGCCTAGCATCGCCAGTCCGGCGCCCGAGGTGATCCTGGCTCATGTCGCCGCCGTGACCGAACGCGTCCGCATCGGTCCCGGCCATCAGCCGCTATCGCGAGGCCTTCCAACCGCTGCCCAGGCCGGGAGATGCCATAGCCTACGACTATACCGAAGGCGACCACGAGCTGATCGCGGAGAATCGCCAGCGGCACGTCATAGGGGACCCGCAACAGATACGCGAGCGGCTCGACACGATGATGGCCGAGTCCGGGGCCGACGAACTGATGGTGGTCTCCAACATCCACGACCACGAGGCGCGCTTGCGCGCCTATCGGCTGATTGCGGGAACCGGCTAGCGGGTCAGGGCGGCGGTGGCAGTGTCGCCGTCGCTCGGCATGCGCACCACCCGCGGCAGATCGGCTTCCAGCGGCGCGGTCCGGCGGCGTTCATAGGCCAGCGCCGGGCCCGCCACGCGGCCACCCTCGCCCTCGACCAGCCAGCGGCGGATGCGGCCGACGTCGCCGATCGGCGTGAGCTTGCCGAAGGCATTGAGCACCACCACGCCATAGCGGCGGCCATCCACCCGCACCACCGTGGCCAGGCAGCGGCCGGCCTCGTCGAGGTACCCGGTCTTGCTGACCAGTACGTCCCAGTCCGCGCGGCGCACCAGCGGATTGGTGTTGCCGTAGGGCAGCGTGTAGGCCGGGTTGCCGAAGCGGGCGGTGTAACTGCCGGTCTGGGTATAGTCGCGGATTTCGTCGCGCGCGAGCGCCGCCGTCAGCAGGCGGATCAGATCGGCGGCGGTGGCACGGTTGCCGGGCGACAGGCCGGTCGGGTCGACGAACCGCGACCGGTGCATCTCCAGCGCCTCGGCCTTGCGGTTCATGGCCGCCACGAAGGCGTCGAATCCGCCGGGATGATAGTGGGCCAGGTTGTAGGCGGCGCGGTTCTCCGAGCTCATCAGCGCCAGCCGCAGCAGCTCGCCGCGGGCCATGGTGGAGCCCGGCCGGATGCGGGAATAGGCGTTGTTGGCGGCTTCGCGGTCGCGCTCGATCACGGTCAGTGATTCGTCCAGATCGGCGCCTGATTCCAGCACCACCAGCGCCGTCATCAGCTTGGTGACCGAGGCGATGGGCACCGGGCGGTCGGCGTGCTTGGCGTAGAGCATCACGCCTTCGTCCAGGTCCACCACGGCGGCGTGCACGGAGGCCAGGTGCAGGCGGTCGGTATCGCGCGTGAGGGCCTCGCCGTGAGCCGTGAATGCAACAAGAATGAGCAGCAGGACGCCGAGCGGCTTCAGGGACATTGCGGGGACGTGAAGGGACCGGGCCAACCCGGATTCTGCCCGGGGATTCGGCCGGCGGCTACCCCCGGCGGTGCGCGGGCCGCCATACTGGGCGTGGTGAACTACGACGCGGAAACCTTTACGTGAACAACCTGCTCTGGCTGCTGGGCTTCGCGCTGCTGGGGCTGGCCTGGTGGAGCGCGCTGGGCGCGCGGGCACGGGCGCGCGATGCCGCCCGCCGCGCCTGCGCCGAGGCCGAAGTGATGTATATCGACGAGATTCATCTGCGCGCCCTGCGCCCGGGCCGCGACCGGCGCGGCCGCGCCACGCTGCGCCGGACCTATGGCTTCGAGTTCTACGTGCGCGGCGAACGGCGCTATGCCGGGTCGGTGGTGCTGCACGGGCGTCGCGTGGCCGATGTCGACCTCGATCCGCACCCGCTATGAGCCGGCGTCGCGCCCCGCTGTACCAGGAAATCGATCACCTGCAGAAAACGCTGGTAGGTCCGGGCCGGCACCGGATCGGCGAAGTAGTGGCCGTCCACCCCCATCGTGGGCGTGGTGCGCACGCCGTAGCCCTGGCTGATCAGGAAGGCGGCGTTGATGCGCTTGTCGATGGCCGGACTGTCGAACACCCGGTCGAAGTCATCGCCGTCCACGCCGTGCTCGACCAGAAAGGCGCGAATGTCGGCCCGCGTCTGCAGCGGCCGGCCCTGGCGCAGCACCGCTTCGAAAATGTTCGTGTGCAGGCGGTCGATCACGCCCAGCGCCTCGGCGGTATAGAACAGCCGGACGTGCAGGTCGCCGCCGGGTCCAGTGGTCAGAGGCACGCGCCTGAGCACCACGTCATCGGGCAGCCTCAGCGCCCATTGCGCGAGAATGGGCTCGAAGATATAGCAGTGCCGACAGCTATAGGCGAAGAAATCCAGCACCTCGATGTGGTCGCCCGAGCGGGTGGCCACCGGGGGATCGAGCGCGCGAAAGTGAATGCCCGGCTGGAAACCGGCCGGCTCGGCATTACCGATCAACGGTAGGCCGAGCACGACGAGGGCGGTGGCCAGGACTGTCGCGAGGCGACCGTAACGCGCCGGCCGGGGGGGGAATCGAGCCATGAATGCGGCGTCGGCAACGGAAGGGGCAGGCCTCTATAATGGCCTATCCCGTTCGCCATGCCGAGTGCCATGCCGTCTTTCGATATCGTCTCCGAAGTGGATGTCCACGAACTCACCAACGCCGTGGACCAGGCCAATCGCGAGTTGGGCAACCGGTTCGACTTCAAGGGCGTGGATGCCGGTTTCGACTGGGACAAGCAGGTCCTGACCGAGCATGCCCCCAGCGAATTCCAGCTGGATCAGATGCACGACATCCTGCGCCAGCGCCTGCCCGCCCGGGGCATCGACCTGCGCAGTCTGGAACTGGGCGACACCCAATCCAACCTCGCCGGCGTGCGCCGCACGGTGACGTTCAAGCAGGGCATCGAGCAGGCGGCGGCCAAGCGCATCATCGCGGACTTGAAGAAGTCCAAGCTCAAGGTCAGCGCCCAGATCCAGGAAGACAAGATCCGCGTCACCGGCAAGAAACGCGACGACCTGCAGGCCGCCATCGCCATGCTGAAGAAATCCGAGCAGGAACTGCCGTTGCAGTTCGATAATTTTCGGGATTGAGCGTAAAGCGGTAGATGGACTCTTTTGAAAATATCGTCGCCTCCATCCTCGATCGTAATGGGTATTGGACGCGGACGGAGTTCAAAGTCGATCTGACAACCAGCGACAAGAATAGGATTGGCCGGCCTTCCTCGCCGCGCTGGGAGATTGATGTCATTGCTTACGAAGCGAACACGAATCGGATACTCGCCGTGGAGTGCAAATCGTATCTGGATTCAACCGGAGTTCGGACGCAAGCGTTTGCCGAACCCGGTTCGCAACATGGTCGACGGTTCAAGCTGTTCAACGAGTCGACGACCCGTCGCGTTGTTCTGTCCAATCTCGCTGCCCAGTTGGAGAGTAACGGACTATGCAGGCCCAACCCCGATGTCACGCTTTGCCTGGCCGCTGGCAAAGTTCGTAACGCGGATGACCTCGACTATATCCAGAACTATTTCAAGAAGCGGGACTGGCAATTTTTCAGCCCAGAGTGGATACGAAGCGAACTCAGATCACTGGCCAAGTCAGGGTACGAAAACTCGACTGCTGCGGTTACAACGAAACTTTTGCTTCGTGAGTAGTGAGCCATGAGCGACGACTGGTATTTCTATGAGCCCGCCGCCGGCCACGGGCTGGCCCACAACCCGTTCAATGCCATCGTTGCGCCGCGGCCAATCGGCTGGGTGTCGAGCCTGGCGAGTGACGGGACGCGCAATCTGGCGCCCTACAGTTTCTTCAATGCCTTCAACTACACGCCGCCGATCATTGGCTTTGCCAGCGTCGGCCGGAAAGACAGTCTCAACAACATTGAATCGACCGGCGATTTCGTGTGGCATCTGGCCACCCGTGAACTTGCCGAGGCGATGAATGCCAGCGCCGCCGGGGTGGATTCGAGTGTCGATGAGTTCGATCTGGCGGGGCTCACGCCGGTGCCGTCGCGGGTGGTGTCGGCGCCGCGGGTGGCGGAGGCGCCGGTGGCCTTCGAGTGCCGGCGCACACAGGTGCTGCAGTTGCAGGGAGCGGACGGTGCGGCAGTGGACACCTGGATGGTGTTCGGCGAGGTCGTGGGGGTGCACATCGACCGCATGCTGATCGTCGACGGCATCTACGACACCGCGGCGGCGCGGCCCATCCTGCGCGCTGGCGGGCCCGCTGACTATTTCAGCATCGACGCCGAGAACCTTTTCCGCATGGCGCGACCCGAATGAGCCGGCAATGCCGGTAGGCCCGAGCCAGGAGCCGCTGGTCACGCTGCTGCTGATCGCGGTGACCTGCGCGGTGTCGATTCCGGCGTTCAGCAACCGCAAGCTGCTGGCGGACATGCTGTTCTGGCCGCCGGCGATCGGGCGCGGTCAGTGGCACCGTTTCGTCACCCACGGTTTCGTGCACGCCGACGGCGCACATCTGCTGTTCAACATGGTGACGCTGTATTTCTTCGGCCGGGCAATGGAGCCGTTTTTCACCCGCTATATCGGGGCGCCGGGGTACGCGCTGTTCTATGTGTCGGCCATCGTGGTGGCGATGCTGCCCAGCTGGTTGCGGCACGCCCGGGATCAGAACTATCGCAGCCTGGGCGCCTCGGGCGCGGTGTCAGCGGTGCTGTTCGCCTACATCCTGCTGGCGCCCTGGTCGCTGCTGTTCGTGTTCTTCGTGCCGCTGCCGGCGATCGTTTTCGCCGCGCTTTACGTCGGCTACAGCGTCTACGCCTCCCGCCGGGGTGCCGACGGCATCAATCACAGCGCCCATCTCTGGGGTGGGGGTTACGGGGTGCTGTTCGCGCTGGTGATGGAGCCAGGGCTGGCCGGCCACTTCCTGCGCACAATCGCCTCGCCGCTGGCTAGCTGAACCCCGGGACCCGCCGGGCCCCGGGGGCGACACCCGAGCGCTAGTAACTCAGGCAGATCTTGCCGAAGTGCTTCTGCGATTCCTGGTGCCGGAAGGCATCGGCGATCTCGTCCAGGCCGAAGCTGCTGTCGATCACCGGCTTGATGCCGGTGTTGTCCAGCGCACGGACCAGTTGCTGCTGGTGCTCGCGGGTACCCACTGTAATGCCCTTCACCTTGAGCTGGTGCATCATCATGGCGGCAGTGGGGATTTCGCCGGCCATGCCCGTGAGCACGCCGATCAGCGAGATGTGGCCGCCCACGCGCGCCGCGGCAATCGACTGGGTCAGGGTGCCCGGACCGCCCACCTCGATGATGTGATCCACGCCGCCGCGTGGGCACAGGGCGGCCGCGGCCTTGCCCCATTCGGGGGTGCTCTTGTAATTAATCAGATGGTCTGCGCCCATGGCGCCCACCCGCTCCAGCTTCTCGTCGGACGAGGAGGTGGCGATGACCGTGGCGCCGGCCGCCTTGGCCAGCTGCAGGGCAAAGATTGACACGCCGCCCGTGCCCTGGACCAGCACCGTTTCGCCGGGGCGCAGCTCGCCCTCGGCGAACAGGGCCCGCCAGGCGGTGACCGCGGCGCAGGGCAGGGTTGCGGCCTCTTCCATCGAGTAGCCGGCCGGGGCGTGGGTGAACGAGGTTTCCGCCCCGCATACGAACTCCGCGGCGTAGCCGTCCATCGAATCGCCGGGGATGCAGCCCCAGGTCTGGGCCAGGCTCGGCTCGCCGGACAGCCAGGTGGGGAAGAAGGTGCCGATGACAGTATCGCCGACGGTGAACTCGCTCACCCCGGCGCCCACTTCCACCACTTCGCCGGCGACGTCGGACATTGGGATGCGTCCGTCATCCACCGGCAGCCCGCCGGTGACTACCAGATAGTCGTGGAAATTCAGCGAACTGGCGCGGGCCTTGACCAGGATCTGGCCGGCCTGCGGGCTGGGCTTGTCGATGTCCACTACCGCCAGGTTGTCGAGGCTGGCGGGGTTGCTCAGGCGTACTGCTTTCATGGGTTATCCAATCACGTCAGAAAATTTGAGACGGCGCGGGCGCCGGGGGATCAGTCGGAGATCAGGCCGCCGTCGATCACGTGTTCCTCGCCGGTGATGAACGAGGACTCGTCCGAGGCCAGGAACACGAACAGATTGGCCACATCCTCGGGCCGGCCGAGGCGGCCGATGGAGTGCCGCTCCAGGAACTTAGCCTCGGCGTCGGCGTAGTCCTCGGCCAGACCGTAGTCGACGTAGCGCTCGAACAGGCGCTGGCCCATGGTGGTCTGGATCACGCCCGGGTGGACCGAGTTGACGCGGATATTGGTGCCCATGCGGGCCAGTTCCACCGCCGCGGCCTTGGTCAGCAGGCGCACGCCGCCCTTGCTCATGCAGTAGGCGGTCAGGCCCAGAAAGCCCTGCATGCCGGCCACCGAGGACAGGTTGATGATGGAGCCGCCACCGCGCTCGGTCATCGGGTCCACGGCGTACTTGATGCCCATGTACACGCCGTGCTCGTTGATCGCCGAGATGCGCTGCAGGTCCTCCATGGTGGTGTCGGCCAGCGTCTTGACGATCTCGATACCGGCGTTGTTCACCAGAATGTCGAGGCCGCCGAACGTATCCACCGCGGCACGGATGGCCGTCGGCCAGTGCGACTCCTCGGTGGTGTCCTGGTGGACATAGCTGGCCTGACCGCCGGCATCGCGGATGCCCTGGGCGGTCTGCTCGCCGACGTCGTCCAGAATGTCGGTGATCAGGACCTTCGCCCCTTCCCGCGCCATGGCCTGCGCGCCTTCCGCGCCCAGCCCTCGTGCCCCGCCGGTTATCAGCGCGACCTTGCCGTCCAGTCGACCCATGGGTTGTCTCCTCCGATGATTCGCGTCATCTGTATGGTTGTCGTGCGCCCTCTCGCGGGGCGCTCCCGACCTTAGCCGCTGCTGCCCGCCGCCGGCCCCCTGCGAACGGGTAGGCCGGCGACCGACATTCAGGCGTCAGTTGGTTTTCTTGCGCGGCGTCTTGTGGCGCCCGATGAAGGCCTTGGCCTCGGGCGCCGTTTCCTCGCGGTAGAGCTGGCCCTTGAAGATGCCGTAGTGGCCCACGCCCTGCTGCACGTAGGCGTGCTTGTGCGCATCCGGCAGGTTCGGGCACAGGTCGAGCGCGGCGCTGCACTGGCCGATCGCGACCATGTCGTCGAGCGCGCCCTCCATAGTCATGATCGGCACGTCGCGGATCGACTCGCCGGTGACCGTGCGGCCGCGATACTGCATGCAGCCCTTGGGCAGGTGCTGATCGATGAAAACCCGCTCGAGCGTTTCGATGTAGAACTCTTCCGTGGTGTCCAGCAGCGAGAAGTACTCGTCGTAGAACTCGCGGTGCTTGGCCGCCGCCGCTTCATTGCCGGATGCCACGTTGCGGAAGAACTCCCAGTGCTTGGTAAGGTGCAGCTTCGGGTTCATCGACATGAAGCCGGTCAGCTGCAGGGCGCCCGGGTAGACCCGTCGCCCGGCCCCGGCGAATCGCGCCGGCACGCGGTGGATCAGCGAGGCCTTGAGCAGCGGCATGTTGACCTGCTCGCACTTCTTGAGCATGTCGTTGGGATTCACGCGGATGTCGATCGGTCCGGCCATCATCAGCAGGCTGCGCGGCCGGCAGGGATTGCGGTCGCGGCACATGGCGGCGGTGGCCACCATCGCCGGCACCGCGGCCTGGCAGATGGCGAACAGGTGTGTCTCCGGGCCCAGATCCTCGAGGAACTCGATCAGGTAATCGGTGTACTCCTCCAGCCCGAACCGGCCCTCGCTGGCGGGCACGTGCTTGGCGTCCAGCCAGTCGGTGACGTAGACGTCGTGATCCGGCAGGAAGGCCTCGTAGGTTTCCCGCGACAGGGTGGCATGGTGGCCGGAGACCGCCGCCACGAACAGCACCTTGGGGGCATCGTCGGGCAGGCCGTCGCGCCGGAAGCGCAGCAGGTTGGCGAAGGGCTTGCGCGCGACCACGGTCTCGCGAACGGTGTGACGTTCGCCGTCCACTTCGACGTCGTCATAGGCCCAGGGCTGCTTCGGGTAGCTCTGCAACAGGCGCCGGGTCGACTCGAACGTCGCCGCCTGCAACCGGCCGACCGGTGTCCGGGACAGCGGATAGGCCCGCGAGCGAGCGGCGTGTTCCGCCATCGACAGCACGGCCGTGGCCGGCTTCAGGCACTCGCGTTGCAGATCGAAAAGAGCGTAGCGCATGGGCATGTTTTCCCTTGTGGTGGGGCAAAATCGACCGTGAAACTAGCAGATCGGCACCGTAAAAGGCCAGATTACCCCCGGCGGGTTCACTCGATATAGGGCACTTCCACGTCCGCCAGTCCGGCCCGCATGGCGGCCGCCTGATCGGCCGGCAGCGCTTCGAGATCGCTGCGCCGGTAGGCACGGTTCGCGCAGTTATCGTGGTACCACTGCTTGGTGTCGTTGACCGCGATCACCTCGTCGCGGAATTCGGCGATATCCTCGTTGAAGGCTTCGGCCTGCTTGTTGTATTCCAGTAGCCGCCCCGAGGCTTCCACCCCGTCGCCGCCGTCGATCGACTCATGTTGTTCGGCCAGCGCCTGACGGCGTTGCTCGAACTCGTCGGCCGCCCGGTTGAGCCGTGCGGATTCCTCGCGCAGGTTCTGAACGCGCTGGGCGCATCCGGCCAGCATCTCGGCGCCGAGGGTGTTATCGGTCTTGTCGGCTTCGGTCTGGGCATGGCCGGCGGTGGCCAGCATCAGTGCCAGCGCTGCAAGGCCGGCGTGGGTAATCCGCGTCATTGAGAGTCCCGTGACAGATCAGGCGATGCCACCGAGCATAACCGGCGGACCGGTCCCGGGTGAAACTGCCGAGGTGAGGCGCGAACGCTGTGGCCGACAAAAAATAAGCGGGCCGTAGCCCGCTATCTTTGTTATTGACCGTCGTCTGTGGCGACGCCTCTCGTTGTTGTCCTCCCATTCCCCAGGATTCGCTGACCCCGGGGCATCCTAGCCCGTCAGTTCCGGTTTGAGAAAGTGCTTGCTAAGCGATAGCCCCTGCCGCTGATACGAGGACTGCAGCCGGCCGACGCCGTAGAGCTGGTCCGGGCGTTCGGTGAGCGGTTCGTAGATCAGCCGGCCCACGGTCTGGCCGTGCTCCAGCACGAACGGCACTTCGTAGGAACGCACCTCCAGCACCGCCCGCGCGCCGCTGCCGCCGGCCTCGGCGTGGCCGAAGCCGGGGTCAAAGAAGCCGGCGTAGTGGACGCGGAATTCGCCGACGAGGGTGTCGTAGGCCACCATTTCCGCGGCCTGGTCGGGCGGGATGTTGACCGCTTCCTTGGAGGCCAGGATGTAGAACTCGCCGGGGTCGAGCACCAGGCCCTGGTCGTGACGGGCGTGTACCGGCTCCCAGAAATCGCGGATGGCGTAATGCCCGCGCCGGTCGATGTCGATCAGCCCGGCGTGGGCCTTGGCGCGGTAGCCGATAAGGCCCTCAGGTTCCTCGCCCCGCACATCGACGCTGACCGGCTGGATGCGGCTGGCGGGGTGGGCGTCGCCGGTCAGCCGGCTGAGCTGGCCATCGTCGCCGGAGGTCCCGCCGTGGCGGATGCGCAGCTGCGACAGCCGCGAGCCCTCCCGCACCAGCACGCTGAACGTACGCGGCGCGATCTCGGCGTATAGCGGGCCGGTATAGCCGGGGCGCACGCGGTCGAATTCGGCGCCGTGGTCGGTGATCAGCCGAGTGAACACGTCCAGCCGGCCAGTGGAGCTCTTGGGGTTGCCGATCGCGCTGCGCGCCGGCGCCAGCGCCAGCGATTCCTGCAGCGGCACGATGTAGACGCAGCCCCGCTCCAGTACCGCGCCATCGCTGATATCCATCCGGTGCATGGCGAAGTGATCCAGCTTGTCGGCCACTTTGAAATCCGCGCCCGGCAGGAAGCTGGCGCGCACCCGATAGGCAACCGGCCCCAGCCGCAGATCGAGGCTGGCGGGCTGTATCTGGTCCTCGTCGAGTGAGCGGTTGGTGCGGATCTCGCCCTGCGCCAGCAACTGCGCGAGATGCTGGGACGGCAGGATGCCGGTGGCGGCGTCCAGGGTGTCGGCGGCGGGTCGGGCAGGCTCTTGCATGGGCGGTCTTATACCAGCGCCGCGGGCCGACTGCATGCCCGGCGCCAGTCAGGCGGCGGCAGAGTCCTGGCGGTCGGCGTCGAGCAGTTGATCGGCCAGCGCGTGCAGGTCGTCGCGCATCGCCGCGAGTTCCCCGACATCGAGGCCGGTGACTGCGGCCACCGAATGCTGCACGTCGGCGGTCCGGGCCTGCAGGTCGCGGCCGGCCTGGGTGAGGCCCACCAGCAACTTGCGCTGGTTGTCGGCCGGGCGGTGCCGCGTGACCAGGCCGTTGCTCTCCAGGCGCTTTAGCAGCGGCGTCAGGCTCGATGGATCCAGGCAGATGCGCTCGGCGATCTTGCCCGCGGCCATCGGCTGTTCCTCCCAGAGCGCAAGCATCACCAGATACTGCGGATAGGTCAGGCCGAGCGGTGCCAGGCGCTGGGCATACGCCCGGGTTATCGCCCGGGCAGCCCGGCACAGGGCGAAGCAGAGCTGTTCGTCGATGGCGAGGTTGGGAAACCGGCCAGCGGAGGCGGTGTCTTGTTTCATACCCGCGAATCTACCGCGAATCCGGCGCGGGTTGAATCCCCGGGCGGGTATGCGGCCACGGTGGTCAGGCCGCCAGCGCGTTGGCTACCCGGGACAGGTCCGCCGCGAACGCGGCTCGCTCCCCGTCGGCGTGGCTTTCCGGCAGGCGCAGCAGCCAGGCCGGATGCACCGTGACCAGGACCTGCCGCCCGGCGTGCGCAAGCCACCGCCCGCGGTGCTGGTGAACGCGGGGTTTCCCGCCGAGGACGGCGCCGGCGGCGGTGGCGCCCAGGCACATGATGAATTCGGGGTCGACCAGCCGGATCTCGGCGTCCAGCCACGGCCAGCAGGCGCGAATTTCGTCGGCGTCCGGTCGCGCGTGCAGACGGGTCTTGCCGACCGGGCGATACTTGAAGTGCTTGACCGCGTTGGTGATGTACGCGCCGCTGCGGTCGATGCCGGCCCCGGCCAGCGCCCGGTCCAGCAGCTGTCCCGACGGGCCGACGAATGGACGGCCGGCGAGGTCCTCGCGGTCGCCGGGCTGTTCACCCACGATCATCAGGCGGGCGTCGGCCGGGCCTTCGCCGAACACGGTGCGGGTGGCCTGGTCCGCGAGCGCACAATCGCGGCAGCCCGCGGCCTGCAGCGACAGCCGGGCCAGCGAATCGGCCGGGGCGGCCTCGATTGCCCGGTGCCGCGCGGCATCCGGTGTCGGCGGTCGCGGTCCGCAGCGCGGCGCCTGCTCGGCGCGGGGCGCACCGGTCATGGTCGCCACCTGGCGATCGGCCTGTCGGACCAGTTCGGGAATCAGCCGGGCCTCGGGCAGGTTCTTCCAGTATTTCTGTGGCATCTCCGCCCGCATGGCCGCCAGCTTCACCCGCGCCGGATTGAAGATGTGCCGGTAATAGGTCTGCCAGGCGGTTTCCATCTCGTCCGCGTCGGGGGCGGCGGATCGGTTGGTGCCGGGAGTGAACCAGACCTCGCCGTGGCCGTCCCAGTGGGCGCAGCGGTCGGGGGTAAGGATCGACCAGCGCATGTTGGCGAACCGGCGGCGAAAGAAGCCGCTGGCATAGGCCACGATGTGGTGGTCCGGCTCGAACCAGGCAACGTAGCGGGGTTCGTCGTGCCCGGGTTCGGCCACTTCGCGAAAGCGCACGAAGGCCTTCATCTTGTGCACGTCGCGGCGCACCGCATTTGCATAGGTTTGCAATCGGGCGGTCTGCGGGTCGCCGGCCAGCTGCAGCAGATGGTGCTCGCCGTGGGTGAGGCGCCACAGCAGCGCGTAAAGCAGTGCCCAGCGGTCCGCTGCTCGATGGCAGCTGGCCGGGCGGGCCAGTTCCATGAAGCGGCGGGGCACCGGGATCGACTGATCCGGATTGGCGGGCGTAGCCGCCGTCGGGTCGGGTGTCCACCACAGTGATTCCGGTCGCTGCCCGGCGGCCAGCTGCGACCGGGCCGCGGCCTGCCAGCCGGCGAAATCGGGGTTGAACGCCACCAGCCGCTGGTCCGCGGCCGGCGGCGTTTGTGCGAACAGTGACGGCTGGTCCACGGTTCAGATGTCCAGCGCCAGCTGTTCGGCGGGTGGGGCGAAGCGGGCGCGCAGCCGCTGGCTGGTCACCTCGCCGACACCGGGATGATGGTTGGCACAGACGATGAAGGGCATGGCCTTGCGTACGTCCGCTTTCATCGCCACCAGGTCCGCCAGCCGTACCGACTGCCAGCGGCGCAGTTGCAGGATGCGGTTGACCGACTTGACCCCCAGTCCGGGCACGCGCAGCAGGCGTTCACGATCGTCCCGGTCGAGATTCACCGGAAACGCCGCGCGGTTGCGCAGGGCCCAGGCCAGCTTGGGGTCTATGTCCAGGTCCAGCATGCCGTTGCCGGGGGTGTCGTCGGTGCCGGCGGTGATCTCGTCGTGGCGATATCCGTAGAAGCGGATCAGCCAGTCGGACTGATACAACCGGTGTTCGCGGACCAGCGAGGTGCGCCGGGCGGGCAGCCGGGGCGAGGCGTCGGGAATCGGGCTGAACGCCGAGAAATAAACCCGCTTCAGGCGGTACGAGCGATACAGCTGATCGGTGGTGGCCAGAACGTCGGCATCGGTGGCGGGATCGGCGCCCACGATCATCTGGGTGGATTGGCCGGCTGGAGCGAAACGGGTCGGTGGCCGGCGGGCCCCGCGTGGCCGGTTGCTGGCACGGGCCGCGGCGCGCCGGGCCTCGGTATCGGCGTCCCGCCGCTCGCGGATGCGGGCCATCGACAGCTTGATGGTGCGGTGATCCTTTTCCGGCGCGAGATCGGCCAGCGCCTGCTGCGTGGGCAGCTCGACGTTGATGCTCAGCCGGTCAGCGAAACGTCCGGCGTTGGCCAGCAGCTCGCCGTCGGCGTCGGGAATGGTCTTGAGATGGATGTAGCCGCGGAAATCATGGTCCTCGCGCAGGCAGCGGGCCACCTCGACCAGCTGCGCCATGGTGTAGTCGGGGCTGCGTATCACCCCGGAACTCAGGAACAGGCCCTCGATGTAGTTGCGCTTGTAGAAATCCAGCGTCAGCCGCACCACCTCGGCCACGGTGAACCGGGCCCGCTGGACGTTGGACGAGTTCCGATTGATGCAGTAATGGCATTCGTAGACGCAGAAATTGGTTAGCAGGATCTTCAGCAGCGAGATGCAGCGTCCGTCCGGGGCGTAGGCGTGGCAGATGCCCGAGCCCTCGGCAGAGCCCACGCCGCGCCCGCCCACCGAGTTGCGAGAGGCCGTGCCACTGGACGCGCAAGAGGCATCGTACTTGGCGGCATCCGCCAGAATCTCGAGTTTGCGCAACAGCTCCATGACTGTATGTTCGTATACCTTCGTGGCATGGGCAAGCGGGATACGCCGGATCGGCTCGGTTAGGATGCACGGCGATAACCGCCCACCAACCAGGCATGACCCATGACCGAGACCGCCTTCAACCGCGACGACGTTGCCTTTGCCAGCCACGGCGTTACCTGCCGGGCATGGCATTACCGGCCCACGGTGGCCGAACCCGCGCCGGTGATCGTGATGGCACACGGCCTGGCGGGCACCCGCGATGCCGGTCTGGAACCGTATGCCGAACGCTTTGCCGCCGCCGGTCTCAACGTGCTGCTGTTCGACTACCGGCATTTCGGCGCCAGCGACGGCGAGCCGCGGCAGCTGCTACAGGTCGGCCGTCAGCTCGCCGACTGGCGCGCGGCCATCGCCTTCGCGCGTTCGCTGGCCGGAGTGGATGGCGAGCGTGTGGCCCTGTGGGGAAGCTCGTTCTCCGGTGGGCATGTGATCAGCCTGGCCGCGGAGGACGCCGGGATTGCGGCGATCGCCGCCCAGGGGCCGATGATGGACGGGCTGGCCGCCACCCTGGCGATGGCCCGTTATGCGGGCATCGGGCACGTAGCGCGGCTGGCCGGCAACGGCCTGGTCGATCAGCTGCGCGGGCTGGCTGGTCGGGCGCCGGTCACGGTGCCGGTGATCGCCGCGCCGGGGGAATTCGCCGCGATGAGCAGTCACGATGCCCTGTCCGGCTACAGCGCCATCACGCCAGACAACTGGCGCAACGAGATGACCGCCCGCATGGCGCTGACGCTGGCGGCCTATCGGCCGGTGGCCCGGGCGCGCCGGGTGCGCTGCCCGGCGCTGATCCAGATATGCACGCGAGACAGCGTCGCCCCGGCGGAAGCCGCCCGCCGAACGGCGGCCCGGCTGGGCGGCCCGGTCACGACACACGAGTACGACATCGGCCACTTCGACATTTATGTTGGCGCCGATTTCGAGCGGGCCGTGGCCGATCAGCTCACGTTCTGGCGGACCACGCTGCTGACTTGAGTTCGGCGTCAGTCCTCGCCGACCGGCGTGAACGACCAGCGCAACGTGACCTCGGCCGTGCCCTTCGACGAGCCGGATTCCTCCGAGATGTTGTTGAGCGCGAACTTCAGCGGAATCTCCGCGCTGATTTCGCCGCGGGGTTCGGCGTGGCGCAACTGCTGGGTGGCCCAGCCCAGCACGCCGGGCACCATGGGCTGGCTTTCGGTCTTGCGGCGGGTGTAGCCGGCTTCGGTGATCACGGTCTCGCCTTCGGCCGAGGGGACGTAGACATTCTCCAGATAAAACGGCTGCGTATCGGCCCCAGCGTCCATCACTGCCAGAAACCGCTGGCATAGCGGCACGTCCTGGGCGACGTTGCCCTGGTCGGCGGTGCGCTTCTCGGTAAACGGCACCACCTCGTCCTGGGCTTCGCTGTAGCGCGTGCCGGTCATGGTCATCTGCATCTCGACCTGCCACTGCGAGTCGCAACCCGAAAACGGTTCGAAATAGCGGTAGCGGGGCGTGCCCTCGTCGGTGGCCGGATCCAGCACCCCGGGATTGTCGAGCACCGCGAAGATCGCCACGTAGCGCTGCATTACCGCGTCACGGCATGCCATGTCGGCGCCGCAGGCAGCCTGTTCTTCCTGGAGCTGGCGGTTGAGGTCGGCCTTTTCTTCGGGCGTGCGGGGAATGGTGAACTCGTTACCGCTGGCCTCGATGCGGCGCCGTGCCTGCCGGGCGAGGTGGATGGTCTTGGCCCGCAGCCGTTTCTGCTGGTCCGGATTCAGGATATTGCGCGTGTGCAGCCCGGTATCCGACTGCAGCGTGGTGCGCAGCTCGTAGCGCTGGGTGGTGTCGGCGTCCCAGTGCTGATGCCCGTATTCCTCGGTGTGGCTCTCCCAGGATTGCGAGGCCTCGACGTCGATCACCACGTGCAGTTCACGCTGGATCACGGCGTCGTCGGCAAGCGCGGTGCCGGCCAGGCAGAGGGCGGAAACGGCAAGGGCGGATTTCAAGCGGGGCTCCATTGGTAATACACAGGATATTGTAGGCCAGAGCGGCGGGATTACCGCCGCCGTTCGAATTCCACCACCTGCTGGAAGGTCGGGCGGTTCTGCCAGTCGATGGCGGGTACCGCCGACAGCCCCAGCGGGCGGTGGACGATGCGATCGCCCGCTTCGTCGGCGTCCCAGTTGGCCCGGTTGCCGATGCCCCCGAGGCTGTCCAGCGCCGTGGCCAGGCTGGTGCGCAGCGCCGTCCGGCAGTTGCCGTCGGGCCCGCCGCACTCGAGTTCGCGGTAGGGCCGCGGGTCGGCGTTCAGGGCCATGTCGAACACCCGCTCCAGATACTGGAAGTAGCCGGACTGGTAGGCCGAGCCCATGGGCCCCGGCGGGTTGTCGCGGCCCATGATCATGCGGTTGCCGCCGTTCACGTTTTCCAGCGCGGTGAGCTGCGGTAGCGCCTGCTCGATCATGGGGTTGTACCAGGCGTCCATCAGGGCGACTGCCGCGGCGTCGTCGTACTCGCCGTCGTTGTCGCGGTCGCGGCGCAGGGCGCCGCCGGCGATCCAGTCTCGCATCAGGTCGACCGCGGTCTGTTCCTCGTTTGTCAGCGCGCCCTGCTCGAGCACATCCAGAGCCGACGGCAGCATTTCCCGACCGCGCAGATCCACGGTGGCGGCGTCGCCCATCGCCTCGACCACGTTGGCGCGCGTCACGTTGCCCCGGTCGACCAGGTCTGTCAGCCGGCGGTCCAGGGAGTCGTTGCGGTGGTTGGGGCCGTAGCTGGCGTTGGCGTCGGCCGCCCACCAGTCGCGGGCCGGTCGGTTGTTCCAGCTCGCCAGATAACCGCGCGACGGATTGATCGCCTGCGGGTGTGCGGCCAGATCCAGAAAGCCCTGCCAGTCGCGGGTGCCGTCACCCCAGACCGGCAGGTCCGGATGCACGCCCTCGGCCCGTCGCGGGTACAGGCCCGAGTGGATGAAGGCAATGTCGTCGCGGTCGGCGAAAAACCAGTTGAAACTGCCGGTGGTGGTGTTGAAAACCTGCAGGAAGCTGTTGGCGTCGAACACGTCGTTGCGGGTGGCCAGGAAGAAGGGCACCACGGTGTCGAGTTCGGCGCGGTAGGTGCTGCGCTGGCGGGTCAGCGCCACCGGCTGGCCGTCGACGGTGGCGAAGGCGAACACCGGCCCGTACTCGTCGGTGCGGATGATGTCGCGGGTGACCGCGAAGTTCTGGCCCACGTTGGCCGGGTCGTCCATGGGCACGGCCAGATTCCAGCGTGCCGGCCAGGATTCGGTGAAGCGGTCGAAGGCCTTGCACTGGCCGTTCACGAGATAGCCCGACCGCGGCGCGCCGGTATTGGCGGCGCACAGGCGCACGGCCCGCACGTCGGTCAGGTCCGAACTGCCGGAGGTGGCGCTCCAGGCGAAATCCACGCCGCGGCCGATCACCACGTAGGGCAGGCCCGCGAACGTCATGCCGCGGGTGTGCAGGTCGCCGCCGTGCACCGCCATTTCCACCAGCAGCTGCGGGGTGAAGTAGCTGGTCTGCGGGCCGAATACGGCAATCGGGTTGCCGCTGGCGGTGTGGCTGCCGCCGACCAGCAGGGCGTTGGAGATCTGCCGGGGCAGGCCGTCGGCCAGACCCGACAGGGACCGGGCGAGGCTGGCGATGCGTTGCCGTGCGCGGGCGAGTTGTTCGGGTGATGCCCCCACACTTGCCTGATGGCGCAGCGGTGGCTGAACGGCAGTCTGGTTGCTGGTGAGCCCGCCGAGCAGGCCTCCGAGTAGTCCATCCAGAATCTCGATTACCGGCGCGGTACCGGGTAGCTGCGGCAGATTGCCGGTCACCACCGGATTCGGGCAGGCGGTCTGCTGCTGCAGTCCGCAGGGCTCGGTGGTGAAGAACTGGTGCGGTTCGTAGCTGCCGGCGTCGAAGAATGCATTGCCCGGATAGGCGGCGGCGAAATTCCCCTGCAGCGGGCAGATATCGTCGTCGTAGTCGGCCGGCGACTGGGTGGCGAAGGACTCGGTCGTCGTTACCGAGGAGGCCGGGTCCAGCGCATGGCGGATGTCCCGCCACAATCGGCAGGCGGTGGCGGCATCGGCGGTCTGGTCGGCCAGCGCGTGCAGTAGGCGGACGTTGTCGGCCTCCCCACCGCCGCCGCCGGCGAAGATCGACTGGATCAGCGTGGCGATGGCGTGGACATCCTCGCGGGTGAACTCCTGCAACTCGACGCCCAGAGCCAGGTATTCGATCGGCAGCTTGGAAGTGCCTGCCGCCTGTAGTTGGGCGGAGGTACGGACCTCGGCGACGTAGGTGTTCAGCCCGTCGACAAACGCCTGCACATCGGAGAGCACCTGCTCGCCCGCTGCACCGAACTTGGCCGCGGTTTCGGTGATCTGGCGAGTGCGGTCGGCCTCGCGATAGGGTGCGGCGAATGCAATGTCGCGATCGAACGAGAAATCCGCCGGGCCCAGGAATTTTGATAACTCGCCCCGGCCCGCGCGGCGCAGCACGTCCAGCAGGAACAGCCGGTCGGCGGCGGTGACGTAACCGGTGCCGAACAGGGCATCCGCGCGTGTGTCACCGAAGATGTGCGGCACGCCCTTGTCCGCGCCGCGCTTGATGGCGACCTCGTGACCGGCGCCGGTCACGGTCTGTTCGCTTTCCCAGGGCCCGTCGTCGGGGCCGCGCATCTTGGCGGTCTTGAAATAGGTCGGCACCAGCTGGTCGTTGGTCAGCTCCGGCGGGCTGTGGGCCAGCGCGTCGTAGGAGCCGAGCTGGTCCATGAAGTGGGCCTCCGCGGCCAGCGCCGGCACCAGCCCGGTGGCGTCCGAAACCTGGTTGACCACCGGCCCCAGCTGACTGACCGGCAGCGGCCCCGGCACGCTGGCGTTTTCCAGCCCGCCGGTGTCGTCCTGGCCGGGCGGCAGGATGTTGAGCACGGTGCCGTTGTCGGCATAGGGATCACCGATCGGCGGTGCGTTGATCTGCGGCACCCCGGGCGAGACCGGGCCGGGATTATTCCCGCCGTTGTCGTCATCGCCGCCGAGGTTGAAGTCCCCGCCGCCTGAGCCGCCACCGCAGGCGGTCAATGCCAGAAGAAGGAACGGCAGGCTGATGAGTCGTGCGCGCATGGTCGTCTCCCCCGAAGCGGATAGGCCGCTTTTCAGATTTATGTCAAAGGGAGTGTACCCGGCCCGCTATCGGGGCCCAAGCGCGCTTGATGGGCGCGTCAGCGCAGCTGGCTGTCCTTGCTGCCGCGGCGGTTGAAACCACCGGCGCCGGCTTCGGCCTGATCGGCCTCGCTCTGGCAGGTCACGCACAGCCGCACGCCGGGCACGGCCTCCTGGCGCTTCTCGGGAATAGCGTCGCCGCATTCCTCGCAGTGGGTCAGGGACTGGCCGCCGCCCAGCTGGCGGCGGGCCTGTGCGACCGCGTCGTCGACGGTGGCGTCGATCTGTTCCTGGACCGCCCCTTCTTTCGCCCAGCCCGTTGCCATGGTGTGCTCCGCGTCTGCGTCGTTGCTCAGACTATATGCGGTTGTACCCGACCGCATGCAAGAACGCCCCGCGCGGTGGCGCGGGGCGTGGCCTGCAAAAGCGGCGTCTGCCGTTTCAGTAATCAGCTGCCGAACAGACCGCCGAACACGCTGTTGAGCAGGCCGGATTCGGCCCGGGCGTTGGCCGCAACCTTGAATTCGGCCTTGTTCAGCAGGTCATCGTCGTTGTCGTCGGCCACGTCGAAGTGGCTTTCGATATCAGCATCCGCACTGGCCTCGGTCCGGGTCAGCACGCCGTCGTCGTTGCCATCCAGGTTCTGGAACCGAGCGGCAAGCTTGCTACTCAGTTCCACACCGGCGTTGGCGCTGGCGGCGGCCACCTTGCGCGAATCATTGGCCAGTCCCGCGGCGGCATCGGCGGTGGCGCTGACGCCGGCCTTGGTCTTGTCGGCCACGGCGCCGGCGGCATCCTTGCTGGCTTCGTAGCCGGCCTTGGCGCCGGACTTGACCGCGTCGGCCGCCTTGCCGGCCGCTTCCTTGGTTTCGCCATAGCCAGCCTTGGCGCCGGCCTTGGCCTGCTCGGTAAGGCTCTGATCCGCCTGCGCCCGCAGACCGGCCTCGTACTCGGCGCTGGTCAGCGTACCGCTGTTGTCCTTGTCATAGGTATCGAACATGGAGGCCAGCGAGGTATTGGCCTTGGCTTCACTCTCGGTGACCACGCCATCGCCATTGGCATCCAGCGCGCGGAACTGTTCCGTCAGCGAGGTCTCGGCGTTCACGCCGATATTGATCTTGGTATTGAGTCCCAGGTCCACCGCTTGTGCGGTCCCGGCGCAAAGCAGGGCGGCGGCCGCGAGGGAGAGGTTGGAATGGCGCATGTGACGTTCCTCTGATTGAAGTGACAGTCGGCAAACCGGCCGTGGTGGCCTGTTGCTGTGCAGCATTCTAGGGCGCCTGCCTGAACGTGACCTGAATCACCGGCGATGGCGCTCAATGCCCGCGCCGAACGCGTTATGCTGCGAGGTGTTATGGCGTGGTCGCGGCCTACCCAAAGGGGTGACCGAGGTGTTGCCGCATCGTGGTAACGTCAGCAAAGCTACCGAATAAATGCCCGATGACAGGGCGAATCCGACGTTCCAGAGATTGTGGAGGAGAGTGTTATGGGCGAAGCAGTACAGAGCGTTAAGGAGGGCACCACCAACGGCGCCGCCCTTGATTACGAGGCTGTTGTGGTGGGCGCCGGCATCGCCGGGCTCCACGAGGTGTACAAGCTGCGCGAGATGGGTGTGTCCGTAATCGGTTTCGAAGCCGGCACCGATGTCGGCGGCACCTGGTACTGGAATCGCTACCCGGGCGCCCGCGTGGATTCGCAGTCGCACATCTATCAGTACTGGTTTTCGCAGGAGCTGCTGGACGAGTGGGACTGGAGCGAACGTTTCCCGGCCCAGCCCGAAACCGAGCGCTACCTCAACTACGTGGCCGAGAAGTTCGATCTGCGCAAGGAGTTCCGGTTCCGGACGCGCGTGGAGTCGGCCACCTACGACGAGGAGAATCAGCTGTGGACGGTGACCACCGACAAGGGTGACAAGCTGACCACGCGTTTCTTCATCAGCTGCACGGGTATGCTCTCGGCGCCGCAGATTCCGTTTCCGGGGCACGAGAAGTTCCGTGGCCAGATCTGCCACACGGCCCGCTGGCCGCATGAAAAGGTCGAGATGGCCGGCAAGCGCGTCGGCGTGGTCGGCACCGGTGCCACCGGTATCCAGGTGATCCAGACCATCGCCCCGGAAGTGGGCGAGATGTTCGTGTTCCAGCGCACGCCTAACTACACCATTCCGATGCGCAATCCGCAGTATGACGACGCCGATCGCGATGCGCTGCGCGAAGAGTACCCGGAGATCGAGAAGACGGTGTTCAACACCTTCGCCGGCTTCGACTACGACCTGAGCGAAACCCCGTTCACCGAGATGTCGGCCGAGGAACGCGAGCAGCGGCTGTGGGACCTGTGGAATGACGGCAGCCTGCACTTCTGGCTGGGCTTCGCGGAAGTGTTCTTCGACGAGGAAGTGAACAACTACATCTCGGAATTCGTGCGCAACCGCATCCGCGAGCGCGTGAAGGATCCTGAGACGGCCGAGAAGCTGGTGCCGACCTGCCACGGCTTCGGTACCCGCCGGGTGCCGCTGGAAACCAAGTACTACGAGGCGTACAACCAGGACAACGTGCACCTGGTGGACGTCAAGCAGGACGCCATTGCCGAGATCACGGAAACCGGCGTGCGGCTGGAAAGCGGCGCCGAGTACGAGCTGGACATCCTGGTGATGGCCACCGGCTTCGATGCCGGCACTGGCGCCCTGACCCGCATCGACATACGCGGGCGCGGCAACCAGTCGCTGAAGGAAAAGTGGGACAAGGACATTCGTTCCACCCTCGGTCTGCAGGTGCACGGGTTCCCCAACCTGTTCACCGTGGCCGGCCCGCTGGCCCCCTCCACCGCCTTCTGCAACATGGCGACCTGCCTGATTCAGCAGGGCGGCTGGGTGGCAGACACCATCGGCTACCTGCGCGAGCAGGGGCAGCACGCCATCGAGCCGACCGAGGAGAAGGAGGCCGAATGGGTCGACCACCACGACGAGGTGGCCAACCAGACCCTCGTGGTCAAGACCGACTCCTGGTACATGGGTGCCAATATCGACGGTAAGCCGCGCCGGCTGCTGTCGTACATCGGCGGAGCCAACGCCTATCACCAGATGTGCGACGAGCTGAAGGAAAAGGGTTACCCCGGATTCGCGATCAGCTGATCCGGTCGGTTACCTGCCGTGACCACCAGCGGGGCCGCATTGCGGCCCCGTTTTTTTTTGCCATCGGCAAACGCCCGGCAATTCGGCAACAACACTGATCATCAGCACCGGATGCCATTCGGAATCGGCCATGTTCTAGGCAGAAGCCAGAATGGCATACCCCACCCGGCCATACGCCATGATTGGCCGCGCCGGGGGTATGCAAGCCCGTTTGCGGGTTGCCGGGGGTAGATGCCGGTCATGGTTGGCCGCGCTACCATGCCGCCATTATCTGGTGGAGTATCCGCATGAACGGTTGGTGGTGGTTGCCGGTTGCCGGCAGTGTCGTCCTGCTCGCTGCGGCTGCGCTAGTCTGGTGGCGGGCCCGCGGTTTGCGGAATGAGCTGGCAGCCTTGATGACGCAGATGAATGCGGCGGATGCTGACCTGCGATATGCACTGGCCGAGCGGGAAAGCCTTTGCCTCACGGTGGAGGTGGTCGATCCGCTGGCCGTTGCCGCTGCTCACTCCCGCATGGCCGGCCCGGTCAGCGGGGTGGCCCCGGGACTGGTTCGCCGGCGGGTCTACGATCAGTTGCAGCGCGAGCTGGAAGAGCAACTGCAGGAGCGTGGCATCGACGCCCGTATCGAACTCCATCGCGGCGGATCGCAATGACTGTCGTGATTGCGTGCCTGTTGCTGCAGGCAATCGTCGCGGCAGTGCTGTGGCGCCTTCATGGTCGGCTTCGCGCCGATGGCCGCGATCTGGCTGGATTACAGGCCCGCCTGGCCGACGCCCGGCGCGAGGTGCAGGCCCGCCACGACCTCGAAGCCAATCGACAGCTGGTAGAGGAAACCGTGGATTTCGCCACCGCTTCGGTCGAACGCATCCACCGGGCCGTGGCCGACCTTTCCTTCGATCTCTGCGGGTCGGGCAGCCAGCCCGTCCGCGAGGTTCACGACCACACCAGCAGCCTGGTCTACCGGCATATCCGGGGTACCAACCGGGGCATCGGCCGTCTGATGTCGGGCCTGCTGAAACCACCCGCGCGCGACGACCGGGACGACTGACGTGATGCCGCCGCCGGTGTGTGATCTTGCATCCGCGCGAACTCGCCCCACGTTCTAGAGGAACGGGGGCAGACACGCACGCTCCCGATCCATTTCCACGACCAAGGCAACCGAATGGCCGACAACCCGAATCCGCAGGGCAAGGGCGGCTCGCTGGTACTGAACACCCTCAGCCAGCAGCGCGCGGGGCTGGCCGCGGTGCCGGCCAAGCATGTTGAACAGGTGTCGACCGAGCTGTTCACCTCGCTGTTCGTGCTGGAAAGCGAGTTCCGCTTCCAGCCGGTGCCGGGCAAACCCTATTACCTGTACTGCAAGGAGGGTACGTACCGGCTGTCCATCAATCCCCCTTCGATGTGGAGTGCGGACATCGCCGGCCGTTTCATCGGCGAATGCGAGCTGCAGCCGGACATGACCTGGACGCTGGCGCTGGCCGATGACGTGGCCGACGACCCGGCCTTCATGGACGAGCTTCAGCGCAAGCGTGATGCCTTCGAGCAGCGGCTGGACGGCGCCGACAGCATGGATGAGGTATTGCCCGTGCACGAAAAACGGCTGGGCTTCTACCGTCGGGCATCGGCGTTTGCCCTGGCTCACTCGCTGGGTCGATCGATGCAGCAGTCCGGCATTCTGGCGCTGACCTACGCCGAGGCGCAGGGCCGCCTCAAGCACGATCCCGAATAACCGGATGCGGCAAGAACGTTCAATAACGCCGGTTGTTGCGTTCAATACACGCAACCGCGCGCTGGCGCACACTCCGGGTGCTGGCCTGGGGCCGGCACTGACGGAATTCCAACAAGAACGGACGGTGCGCCGTGCAGGCGGTCGTCGACGCGGGTGTTACCGCCGGAAGACTCCGGCACGCGCCTCATCGGCCCCGCCGCTTGTCGGCGCGCCCCGGAGGAGGTGTGTTTTCATGCTGTGTCTCAATCGTTCCGCGGATCATGACGTCCTGCTGGTGGAGCCGCTTACCCGACGGGAAAAGCGGGTGCTTCAGCTGGTCGCCCGCGGCTGGTCGAATCAGCGCATCGCGAATGCGCAGTTCATCAGCATCAATACCGTGAAGTACCATCTCAAAAACATCTATCTAAAGCTCGATGTGCACAAGCGCACCGAAGCAGTCTGGGTGGGTACGCGAATCGGGCTGGTCGACACCGATGAACCGGATGGCGACGACGTACAGCCGCGGGAGCTGCGGTACGCGTCGGCCTGACGGCCGTGGGCTGACAGTCGTCGTACCCTCAATTCATGGGGCCGTCCGCTGGCATGTGCCTGGATGGCATCGTATATTCGGCGTGATCAAGGTCCAGGACCTTTCATGACCGAGCCGATCACACCGGATCAGCTTCCGGCCTGGGTGCCGGGCAGGCTGACCTTCGACACCGACGACCTCGACTGGGGTGGTATGCGGCTGCGCGGCTGGCGCTATGCCCCGTCGGATGTGTTCGTGCCGAGCATGCGCGACTACATGATTGTGGCCTACGGCCGGGGCGTGTCACCTATGGCCCGGCAATGCGTTAGCCGCTGGCGCAATGAGTGCGTCGCGCCCGGCAATATTTCCCTGCTGACCTACCAGATGCAGGCGCACTGGCGCTGGAGTCAGGACGTCGAAGTCACGCATCTTTATCTTTCGCCGGATCAACTTACCCGGGTGGCGGCGGACGTGTTCGATCGTGATGTCAGCGATGTGCAGCTGCACGATCTGCTCAAGGCCGAGGACGGCTATCTGTGCGGGCTGGTGCAGCAACTGGCCGACGAGGCCCGCGGCCCCGGGCTGGGCGGTCGCCTGTTCGCCGACGCCGTGCTCAACCAGGCCTGCGTGCACATCCTGCGTCACTACGCGGATGTGTCCTTCCGCGAGCCGGATGGTGCCGCCGGCGGTTTGTCGCAGCGCCAGCGCCGGGCGTTGCTGGAATATATCCACGCCAACCTGCATCGCAACATGGCGCTGGCGGAACTGGCCGGCGTGGCCGGGCTGAGTGTCTACGCCTTCGCCCGGCGTTTTCGCGCGGCGTTCGGCGCCCCGCCCCATACCTTCGTGCTGGACCAGCGCATCGATGCCGCCCGGCGGTTGCTGGAGGAAAGCGACCTGCCGCTGAAGTGCATCGCCGGTCGCTGTGGTTTTTCCGACCAGAGCCACATGACCCGGAGTTTCCGGCGACGGTTCGACCGCACGCCGGGCCAGTGCCGGGCCGCCCGGCACTGATCCCGACGGCCGTGTCGCGGTCTACTCGCTGAACCGGTCGCGCAGTTCGCGCTTGAGCAGCTTGCCGGAGGCGTTGCGCGGCAGGTCGTCCACGAAATGAATTACCTTGGGCACCTTATAGGCTGACAGGTGTTCGCGGGCGTGGGCTTCCAGCGCGGCCGCGTCGGCGCTTTCGCCCGCCTTCAGGCAGACCACCGCAGCCACTTTCTCGATCCACTTGTCGTCGGGCAGGCCGATTACGGCCACCTCGGCCACCGCCGGGTGGGTGTACAGGCAGTCCTCCACATCGCGGCTGGACAGCGTGACGCCGCCGGTATTGATGATGTCCTTGATGCGGTCAACCACGTAAACGTAGCCGCCTTCGTCGAAGCGGCCCACGTCACCGGAATGAAACCAGCCACCGGCGAAGGATTCCTCGGTCTGCTCCGGCTTGTCCCAGTAGGCTTGCAGCAGCTGGGGCGAGCGATAGACGATCTCGCCCAGTTCGCCCACCGGCACGTCGTTCATGTCTTCGTCGACGATGCGCATGTCCACGTTGAATACTGGCCGGCCGGCCGACGTGGGGCGGTCATCGTGCTCCGCGGGCTGAAGCACGGTGGCCAGCGGTCCGATCTCGCTCTGCCCGTAGCAGTTGTAAACCTGGATGCCGGGCAGGCGCTCGCGTAGTTCGTGCAGTACCGGTTCCGGCATGATCGCGGCGCCGTAGTAGGCCTTCTTCAGGGCGGACAGATCCCGGTTGTCGAAATCCGGATCGCGCAGCAGCGCGATCCAGGCGGTGGGCGGGGCGAAGAAGGCGGCGGCGCCGTGTTTCTCGATGTAGTCGAACACCGGGCCGGGTTTGGGGCCGTCGATCAGTGCCGTCGCGCCGCCCATCAGCAACTGCGGCATCAGGAACACATGGGTCGGGGCCGAGTGGTAGAGCGGCAGCGCGCCGAGGAACAGCTCGTTCGGATCGATCGACAGCGCGATGATGGTGCTCGTGTAATGGGCCATCAGCGCCCGGTGCGTCATCATCGCGCCCTTGGGCGCGGAGGTGGTGCCCGATGTATAGAGCAGCTGCGCCAGCTCGGTTTCATCGACGGGCACCCCCGGGTCGGCATCGCTGGCCGCACCCTGCGCCCAGGCCAGCACGTCCGGTTCGCCACCGCCCGCCATGTGCCCGAGCAGCCGGACCTGGCTGCCCTGCTGCGCGGTATCCACGTCGGCATGCGCCTGGTCATCGATGAACAGGGCCGAGGCACCGCACTGTTCCAGGATGTAGGCCAGCTCCGAGGTGGTCATCGAATAATTGACCGGCACATGCACTAGCCCGGCCCGGCAGCAGGCCAGCCACAGCAGCGCGTAGGCATCCGAGTTGTGTGCATAAGCGGCCACGCGTTCGCCCGGCTGCAGGCCCGACGCGATCAGGCCGTTGGCGACGCGTTTCACCGCGCCATCCAGTTCCGCGAACGTCCACCGGCGATCCCCGAAGATCAGGGCAGTCGCCTCGGGATTTCGGCGCACGCTGCGGGTCAGCGCCTCGCCGATGGTGTTGCCGGTGGCCGGAGCGGCCATCGTCTGGTTGTTCATGTCTCCTCCTTGTCAGCCAATGCGTCGTTTCGTCGTCGGCAAGGGCGTTGCCGCTTTGCGCTGCCGGCCGATGGTAGCGTAGCAAGTCGCCGTGATGGTTGATCTTCAGGGGCCGATGGATCGGTTGCCGGCACCCGATGACGGGATGAGGGTAAAACCCTCGTAGCCGGCGGCCGCTTCCTCGTCGCAGCGCTTCTTGTAGTTGGCGCAGCCACCCAGATACACCATGAACACGCGCGGTTTGCCCGGGACATTGGCGCCCAGATACCAGGAATCCGCTTGCGGTAGCAGGGTGGCGTCGGCGACCTCGCGCACGTGGTCGACCCAGCCCGCTTCGGCGTCGGGTAGCGCCTCGATCGCCCGGTAGTCGTGCGCGCGCAACCAGGTGATGCAGTCCGCGATCCAGTCGCAGTGCTGCTCGATCGCGCGCGGCATGTTGAACAGCACCGACGGACTCAACGGCCCGGTGATGAAGAACAGGTTGGGAAAGCCGCTGGTGTTCAGGCCCAGATAGGGTCGGGGACCGGCGGTCCAGTGGTCGGACAGCAGGCGCCCGCCCCGGCCGCGTATGTTCATCCGGTAGAGGGCGCCGGTAAAGGCATCGAAGCCGGTGGCGAAGATGATGTCGTCCACCGGGTGGTGCCGGTCCGCGGTGCGGATGCCGTCGGGCGTAATGCACTCGATCGGCGTGGCTTTCACGTCCACCAGTTCGACATGGGGCTGGTTGAAGGCCTCGTAGTAGCCATCCTCCAGCGTCTGGCGCTTGGCGCCGAAGGGGTAGCCCCGGGGGGTGAGCTTTTCGGCGGTATCCGGGTCGTCAACCCGGCTCCGGATCTTGTCCCGGACGAATTCGGCCACCGTTTCATTGGCCCGCTCGTCGAGGAGAATGTCCTCGTAGCTGCCCAGCCACAGATTCATGCCGCCGGCCTGCCACTTCTGTTCATAGAAGCGTTGGCGCGCCTCGGGTGTTTCAGCCAGCGCCGATGGCCGCACGTCGTCGAAGATCACCCCGCCGGGGAAGTCCCATTCGCGCTGACGGATGGCCGGGTAGTCGGCCTTGATGCGTGCCATGGTTCCGGCATCGATGGGCCGGTTGCCCAGCGGACAGGCGTAGGCCGGGGTCCGCTGGAACACGGTCAGGGCGGCGGCCTGTCGTGCAACATGGGGCACCAGTTGCACCCCGGTGGAGCCGGTGCCGATCAGCGCCACCTGCCGGCCGGAAAAATCCACCGGTTGATGCGGCCAGTCGCCCGTGAAGTAGGTGTGACCGCGGAAGTCATCGCGGCCGGGGAAGTCCGGAATCCGTTCGGCCGACAGGTTGCCGGTGGCGGCGATGAGGAAGCGCGCCCGTAACCGCTCTCCGCGGTCGGTGGGCACCAGCCAGGTATCGCTGGTTTCATCGAGGTCGGCCCCCACCACGCGGGTGCCGAAGGTGAAACTGCGATTGAGGTCGAAACGCTCGGCGACGTGGTTGAGGTATCGCAACACCTCCGGCTGGGCCGGGAAGCGCTCGGACCAGTCCCATTCCTGCTCGAGTTCGCGGGAAAATGAATAGCAGTAAAGCTGGCTTTCGATATCGCAGCGGGCGCCGGGGTAGCGATTCCAGTACCAGGTGCCGCCCACCCCCTCGGCGGCCTCGATCCCGCGCACCGACAGGCCCAGGTGGTCGCGCAGCCGATGCGCCATGTAAAGACCGGCGAAGCCGGCACCGACGACAACGGCATCGACGGCCGATTCGTCGCCGCTCGCGTCGGTCATCAATCCGCGTGCCCGCTATGCGTTGCGGCTGGGTCAGCCGCTCACCCGCCGGACGTCTGCATCGCCTGAATCGCCTTGAAGTCGGCCATGCCCAGATACTTGATGGTGTTCAGGTCGGCATCCAGCAATTCGTATACGGCCCCGTCGGCGCGGATGTTGCGATTACTGAAGAACACCACGACATCCTGATCGCCGCCGCCTTCGCTGTGCGGTTCGCCGTTGCCGTCGCTGTAGACGTAGCTGCCCACCGGGCGGACCTCGGTGAGGTTGTCGTCACCGTCGTACAGCCGCAGCTCGCCCTGCAGCACCAGCGTGCGGTAGGGGGCCAGGTGCCGGTGCAGCACGATGCGGGCATGGGCCGGAAAGCGCAGGAGCGCGTCGACGGCGCCCTGCTTGTCGTCGACATCGTAGAACCAGGCGTCGACGCCCTCGAGCAGCGGCTCGATGTCGCCCAGTGGCAACCAGTTTATGTTGCGATCGTCGAACGGCAGGGTCTGGTGACTTTGTTCGGCGGGGGTTGCCATGATGAATCTCCTCTCTGGATCGTTATGACCACGATAGTCCCGGGACGCGCCACGTTCGCGCGCACCCCGGTTATTCTTCCCAACGTAACGGGAATGACGGGTCCCGACCCCACCCGGATGGGTTGGCGGGGCAGGCCGTTCACTGGAAGTTATAACCGACCAGCAGACTGAATACGAAAGTGCCGAGATCGAGCTCGCTGCGGCTTTCGGCCAGCTCCGTGCCGTCATCGGCTCTCACGCGGATGATGGAGTCGGATTCCAGGCCCAGGTGAGTCGCGGCCATCGACAGGCTCCAGCGATCGCCCAGCTTGTAGCTGCCGCCCAGGCTGTAGACGGGGGCGAAATCGGCGGTCGCTTCCGGTGATACCGAGGTGGGGCCGGGCCTGCCCGCGGCCAGGGCCAGCGGCGTGCCGAAGTCATCGCGAATGTCCGAGCGCACGCCATCGCTGAGACCCACGTCGGTGAAGAAGGTATAGGTCGCACCCAGGCCGATGTACGGGCGGAACGTGGCATCGGGTTCACCGAAGTTGTACTGCAGCATGAACACCGGGCTCCACTGGCGGGCTTCGCCGATCGGATTGTTGTCGGGGTCGCCCAGGTCGACGCTCAATAGTTCGCCGGTCAGGCCGGGTGGGGCGACCATGCCTTGGCCGCTGATGTCGAACTTCACTGGTATGCCGCCGTCCAGCGCCACGGCCAGATGGTCGGTCAGAAACAGTTTCACCACCATGGCGAGGGTGCTGGAGTTGCTCACGCTCAACGAAGTGCCGGGAGAGTCGAAACTGTCGCCGGTCAGCACCGTGGCCAGGCCGGGCCGCACCCGGGTGCGCACGGTGCTGCTGGATTCGTCCGGCCGGATATGGGCCAGGCCGGTGAGCACGACGATATCGCCCTGCCGCTGGGCCGATGCCGGTTCGGCATGCAGCAGGAGGATCAGGCAGACGAGGCCGGTCAGACAGGACTTCACGAAGGCTCCCGGTTGGGGCAGCAACCGCCGGAGTGGGTCGGCCACGATGGTGCCTGCGGGTCGCCACCGCGACAACCGTGGCCCGGTCGCTATGGCTTGCAGTGGACAGAATGCCCGGTTCGGTGGACGATGACGCCCCTGCCGCCCGCTCCATCGAGTCCGCCAGGCTGCCATGACACCCGCCATTCAGGCCCGCGGCCTGGTCAAGAATTTCGGCGCCACGCGGGCGCTGGACGGCGTCGACCTGAGCGCGCCGCCCGGCACGGTGCTGGGCGTACTGGGCCCCAACGGGGCGGGCAAGACCACCGCCGTGCGCATTCTCACCACGCTGCTGGCGCCGGATGCCGGCGAGGCTCGTGTCGACGGGTTTGACGTGGTCGGTCAGGCGGCCGAGGTGCGGCGGCGCATCGGGCTGACCGGCCAGTACGCGGCGGTGGACGACAAACTCACCGGCCGCGAGAACCTGATCCTGATCGGCCGTCTGCTGGGTTTGTCACGCACCGCGTCACGCCAGCGCGCCAGCGAGTTGCTGGGGCAGTTCGCGCTGACCGAAGCCGCCCATCGCGCCGCCCAGACCTATTCCGGCGGCATGCGCCGAAGGCTGGACCTGGCCGCGAGTCTGGTGGGGCGCCCGGCGATCCTGTTCCTGGACGAGCCCACCACCGGGCTGGATCCCCGGGCCCGCCTGCAACTCTGGGCGCTGATCCGGCAGTTGGTGGCCGAGGGCACGACCGTGCTCTTGACCACCCAGTATCTCGACGAGGCCGACCAGCTGGCGGATGACCTGGCGGTGATCGATGCCGGTCAGGTGATCGCCACCGGCACGCCCGCGGGGCTCAAGGCCCGGGTCGGCGACCGGGCACTGGTGGTCCGGGTGCGTAGTCCCGCCGATATCGACCGGCTGCGACCCATCGTGGCTGAACTGGTCGGTGCTGAGCCGCAGGCGGATGGCGACCGGTTGACCGCGCCGGTCGCCGATCCCGGTGTGCTGGTGGAGCTGGTTCGCCGGCTGGATGTGGCAGCCATCCCGGTCACCGACCTGGCCCTGCGTCAGCCCAGCCTGGATGACGTGTTTCTGGCCCTGACCGGCCGTCATGCCGCGCCCGATGACGAGACCCCGGCATGAGTGCGGATCCCGTGACTCGGCGTCCGCGGCTGGCCGCCGCTGCCCAGCAGACCGCCACCCTGGCCTGGCGCACCCTGCTGCAAATTCGCCACAACCCCTGGGAACTGGCGGATTTCAGCATCCAGCCGGTGCTTTTCCTGCTGCTTTTCCTGTTCGTATTCGGTGGCGCGATCGCCGGCACCACAGCGGATTATCTGGCCTACATGCTGCCCGGCGTGATCGTGATGAACATGACCTTCGTCACGGTATACGTCGGCCACGGGCTGAACACCGATCTCACCAAGGGGTTCTTCGATCGCTTGCGGTCCCTACCCATCGCCCCCTGGACCCCGCTGGCCGGGCGCATTATCGCCGACCTGGTCAAGCAGGGCTGGTGCATCCTGCTGCTGCTGGCGGTGGGGTATCTGCTGGGGTTTCGCGTGACCACATCGCTGGTCGCCGTCCTGGGCGCGATCGCGCTGGTGCTGACCTTTGCCCTGGCCATGTCCTGGCTGATGGTGCTGGTGGGGGTGATCGCCCGCGACCCCGAGCACGTTCAGCTATTCGGGTTCACTGCGCTATTTCCGGTGACGTTCGTCAGCAACGCCTTCGTGCCGGTCGAGACCATGCCCGCCTGGCTGCAGACGGTGGTGCACGTCAATCCGGTGTCGTTGCTGGCGGACGCCGTGCGCGGCCTGCTCGGCGGCGGCGACGTGCTGATACCGGCCTTGGGTGTGCTGACCTGGTCCCTGGCGATCACGGCGGTGTTCGCGCCGCTATCGCTGTGGGCCTTGCGCCGGCGACTGGCCCGCGGCTGACGCGGTACAGTGTCGCCTCGGGGTGCGCGCAAGCAATCGAAAAACAGTGTCCGTCACGCCGGGCAGGGAGATCATCGATGAAAGCATTCAAGACCGTGGTGCTGCTGCTGGCCGCGCTGGCGATCGTTACCGGCGCCGCCGACATGCTTCTGGGCGTGCCGGGTCAGGCCGCGCTGGGCGTGCAGTTGTCGGCAGAGGCCGCCAACGACGCGGTGCTCAACAGCCAGTTCCGGTTTCTGGCCGCCATCTGGCTGGGACTGGGGTTGCTGCTGTGCCTGTGCGTGTTCCGGCTGGAACGATATGGCCCGGTGCTCGATGGCGTGCTGGCGGTGGTCTTTCTCGGCGGCGTCGGCCGGATTCTGGCGCTTGTCGATCAGGGCTTCCCCGACACGGTTTTCAGCATCGGGTTTGTGGTGCTGGCGATAGCCGTCGAGATTGTCGGGATGCCGGCCCTGATTGGATGGCACCGGAAAGTGCGCCGTGCCCGGGGTGGTGCGGCTACGCCGTGATCGACATTCAGGCCTGCCCCAGACTGCGACAGGCCATGACCGCGTCGGCGCCGGGGCGGCCGCCGCCGGTATACAGGCCGCCGCCGTCGGCCTGGTGTAACTCTCGGGTCAGCCGTGCTAACCGGCCGGCGCGTGTGCTGACCAGGGCCGCGTTGGCCAGATTGAGGTCCGCACAACGGGCTGCCGCGCGCTGAAGTCGGTGCAGGGCTGCCTGGCTGATGCCGGACGCGGCGGTTGCCATCAGGGTGGCCAGATCGCGGTGACCGGTACCGGCGAGAAAGGTCTCGTACTCTCGGCCCAGACGAGTGCTGATCCGTTCGAGTTCCCGACTGCTTTCCATCAAGCCACTGTAGTCGCGTATCTGCAGGGCCTGTTGCTGTGCCCGCAGCTGCCGATGGCAGTGGCGGGTCAGTGCGAGCACCCCGGCCAGTTGCCGTCGATGAAGGCTGGAATGGCTCATGCGCGGTTGATGGCGGTCTCGAATGCGAGCAGACGATCCGAAATCCGCGCAGGATTGATTGAATAGTCGCCGCTGAGAACGGCCTCGCGCAGCCGCGCGACCTTGGCGGTGTCCACGTCGTCTCCCGTTTTCAGGTTGTCGGCCAGCGACTGCAGTTGCTGTGCGTCGCGGGTGAGCCGGACCGAATCGGCCGCGGGCACACTGTCCGGCCGGTTGCTGCCGCTGGCTTCGGCCGACGCCTGGTTGGTACGGAGGCGGTTGCCGGTGACGCCGGGGGTGGGTCCGGGATTGTCGATTCGATGACTCAAAGTTGTCTCCATGCCTGCTTGCTTGTGACGGGTATCGGTCGCCGGCGTCAAATTTTTAGCGGTCGGGTGGAAAAAGATCCCCGGCCCTGGATTCAGAACGCAACATCCACAATGTCACCGTTGCGCACGCGTGCGCTGACCACCCGGCCGCTGGAAAGATTGCGCACCTGGATCTGCTGACCGGTACCGCCGTCACTCATGGCTTCACCGTTGGTCCTGATCTCCAGTCCGCCGGATCGGGCGACCAGAATTACCCGCTGGCCGCGTCGAATCACGGCGGGCGTTTCCAGCCAGGATGGCGTCAGTTCAGTGCCCGCGGCCGCCGGTCGGCGAAGTCGCTGACCCACCGCGTGGGCCGCGTCACGCAGCACCGGATAACCGGACCTGGCCTGCCGCGTGATCACTTCAACATCCGCGGCCGTGATCACGTGACCGCGATTCACCGCCCGCGTTAGCACTACCACCGACTGCTGTCGCGACAGGCGCACCGGAACATAAAGGGACCAGTTGGGCGCCGGGCAGGCCACGCGCACGGTCACCCGGGTCGCCCCCGGCGCCGCGCGGCCGGGATCGGCGACCAGCGGTTCGGTACAGGCCGCCAGCCGCAGACGCTGGTCCAGGCTGGTGGCTTCGGCATGCACACCGTTACCGCCCAGCGTCCGCTCGGCGGCCGCGCGGATATCGGCGACGTCGTGCCATTGTGAGGCCACCGACGCGCTGGACAGCAGCAGAAGGCCGATTGTCAGGCCGACATGAATGTGCGGACGGATGGTCATGCCTGATGTAAAGCAATCGACGTGCCACGGGGCGACTCAAATCCGCTGCCGGGCGGCCGTTACCTGCCGCAAGGAGGCATCCATGGATTCACAACTGCTGTCACAGGTCGATCAGCGCACGCGGCTGGCCGGCTACAACCGGCTGGCACTCCTGCTGTTCCGGCTTGGCACCGAGGTTCTCTACGGCATCAATGTCTTCAAGGTGCAGGAAATCGTGCCGATGCCGCCGATTCGGCGGATGCCCGGCGCGCCGGCTGTATTTCGTGGGCTTGCCTCCACCCGCGGTCGGCTGGTGAGCGTTCTGGACCTCGCCGCCGCCATCGGACTGCCGGCCCCCGCGCGTGTCCCGGTCGGGCATCTTGTGATCTCCGAGTTCAACCGCTGCGTGCAGGGGTTTCAGGTGGAGCGGGTGGAGCGGATCGTTAACGTGGACGTTGCCCACGTTCGGGCGCCTCGCGAGGACGATCCCGCCAGCTATCTGACGGCAGTGACCCGCATCGGCGATGACATCATCGAGATCATTGACGTCGAACGGGTGCTGGCCGAGTTTTCGTCGCCGCCGGCCACGGTCTCCGCCGATTTGATTTCGCGGGCGGCGGAAAAGCCCACGCGGGGGCCGCGACGGGTTCTCGTCGCCGACGACTCGCGGGTGGCGCGCACGCAGATCGCCGGGACCCTGCAGCAGCTGGGGCTGGAGGCGATTCTGGTCACCAGCGGTCGCGAGGCGCTACAGATGCTGGAAAGCATGGTCGCCGGGGGGCAGTCGATCGACAGCGAACTGTTGATGGTGATCTCCGACGTGGAGATGCCCGACATGGATGGCTATACGTTAACGACGGAAATTCGTCGCGATCCGCGCTTTGCCGGCCTTTACGTTCTACTGCATACGTCGCTGTCCGGTGTGTTCAACAACGCGATGGTGGCCCGTGTCGGAGCCGACAAGTTCGTGCCGAAATTCAGTTCCGATGAGCTCGCGCAGGGCATACTGGAACGACTTAACTCGTTGAACGAGGTCGCTTAATTTCGAGAATCCCCTGGTTCCCAGGGGTAACCCGACCACGGGCGTACCCAGCGCCGCCCGCGGGTTTTTAGGACCGTTTTTCGGTGCAGTGTCTTTACCCGTGGCACGCGGCTTGCTCCAGGGTTCCCGTGAACGATTCAGGGACCTGTGAGCGATGACTCAACCGATAGGAGCTGCCAGCGACGCCATCTACGGCATCCATGCGGATGCGTTGCGCGTCAATCGTGACCGGCTGTCCGTGCTGGCCGCGAATCTGGCCAATGCGGACACCCCCAATTACAAGGCGCGGGATATCGACTTTCGCCAGGTGCTGGCCGGCGTCTCCAATGGCAGCCTGACCATGGCCCGCAGCACGGGTAGCCACCTCAGTGGCACGGGGGCCGCGGCGGCGGGTGTTGTTTATCGCCAGCCCCTGCAACCCAGCGCTGACGGCAATACCGTTGACGCCTCCCAGGAACAGGCCCGCTTTGCGGAAGCCGCGACCCGTTATCGCGCCAGCCTGGATTTCGCCAATGGGCGTATTCAGTCGCTGATGCTGGCCATTACCGGAGGTCGATAATCATGGCGGGCTTCGGAATTTTCGATATTGCCGGTTCGGCCATGGCCGCCCAATCGGTGCGGCTCAACACCGTCGCCAGCAACATGGCCAACGCCGACGCGGTAACCGGCGATCCGGCCACTACCTATCGTGCCCTGCACCCGGTTTTCCATGCGTCTCGCCCCGATGCGTCTGGTAATGCCGGCGTGAGTATCGCGGGGGTGGTGGAAAGCACCGCCGAGCCGCAGCGCCGGTATCAGCCCGGCCACCCGGCCGCGGATGCCGACGGCTATGTGTATGCCCCCAACGTCGACGTGGTCGAACAGATGGTGGACATGATCTCGGCCTCTCGCAGTTATCAGAACAGCGTGGAAGTGCTCAGCACGACCAAGGATCTGATGCTGCGCACGCTTGAACTCGGCAAGTAGAAGGGAGCCCGACATGGATGTCAGCGCATTGCAGTCTCTCGGTCTCGGCTCGGCCCCGACCGGTGCCGCCGGGAGCAAGAAAGACATCGGCCAGGATCAGTTTCTCGAACTGATGCTGGCACAGATGAAGAATCAGGATCCGCTCAAGCCGATGGAAAATGGCGATTTCCTCGCCCAGCTGGCTCAGTTCAGTACCGCCACCGGCGTGTCCGAACTCAAGACGGGTCTCGACCGGCTGACCGAATCGCTGTCGGCGGACAAGGCGCTGACGGCAGCCAGTCTGATCGGCCGCGATGTACTGGTGGCAAGCGAAACGCTGGTGCATGACGGTGCCGGTGCCGCCGGTGCCCTGGACTTGTCGGCGGCTGGCGCCGTGCGCATCGATATTGTCGACGCTGCAGGCCAGACCATGCGCACCCTTGATCTGGGCACCCGTACCGCGGGTCTGGTCTCGTTCGAATGGGACGGCCTCGACAATGCCGGTGCCGAATTGCCGGCCGGCAGTTACAGCGTCCGGGCATCCGTCCGGGACGGTGAATCCGAGCAGGCTCTGCCGGTACTGGCCGTCGGCCGGGTCAACAGCGTGGACCTGTCCGGTCCCGAGTTGAACCTTCATACCCTCAACCTCGGCAACGTCGCACTGGGTGACGTCCGCCGCATTCTCTAGCAATCACGAGGAGCACGTCATGAGTTTCCGAATCGCCCTCAGCGGCCTCAATGCGGCGTCGTCCGATCTGAACGTCATCGCCAACAACATTGCCAACGTCGGCACCACCGGTTTCAAGGCTTCACGCGCCGAGTTTGCGGATGTTTTTGCCAGCAGTGCCCAGAGTCTCGGGACGTCGCGTATCGGGAGCGGCGTGCGGGTATCCGATGTGGCGCAACAGTTCGGCCAGGGCAACATCGAATTCACCGAAAACGCGCTGGATCTGGCGATCAGCGGTGACGGCTTCTTCACGCTCGATGATAACGGCAGCCAGGTCTATAGCCGGGCCGGGGCGTTCAAGGTCAACCGCGATGGCGACGTGGTGAACAGCCTGGGCCAGTCCCTGCAGGTGTTCCCGGCGCTGGCGGGTGGCCGTTTCGATACCGGCTCGCTGACTTCCTTGCGCCTGTCCTCCGCCGACAACGCGCCGGCGGCGACCACCGGCCTGGACGTGGAGGCCAATCTGCCGGCATCGGCGACTGCCCCGGCACTGGCGTTTGACGCAACTGATCCGGAGACCTTCAATCACACGACCTCCGCGACCATTTACGACTCCCTCGGTGCGTCCCATTCCGCCACCCTCTACTTCGTCAAAGGTCCCGCGGCCAACACCTGGGACGTACATACCGCCATTGACGGCACTCTGGTCGGCGGCGCCAACACCATTACCTATGACAGCAGCGGTGCACTGACCACGCCGGTCAACGGTGAAATCGTGCTGCCAACCTACGCTCTGGCCAATGGCGCCGCACCGCTTGATATCACTCTGGAAATGGGGGCCTCCACGCAGTACGGGCAATCCTTCAGCGTGGCCAGCCTCACCCAGGATGGCTACGCGACAGGCCGTATCACCGGCATCGAAGTGACCCAGGAGGGCATCGTTCAGGCGCGATATTCCAACGGGCAGTCCAACGCACTAGGTCAGGTTGCCCTGACCCGCTTCGCGAATCCGCAGGGTCTAGAACAACTGGGCGACAGCACCTGGGGCTCGACGTTTGCCGCCGGTGAGCCGCTGCGGGGCAGCGCCGGGAGTTCCGATCTCGGCCTCATCCAGTCGGGTGCGCTGGAAGGTTCCAACGTGGACCTGACCGAGCAACTGGTCGACATGATCACCGCCCAGCGCAACTTCCAGGCGAACTCGCAGATGATCTCCACGGCCGACACCATTACCCAGACCATCATCAATCTCCGCTGATGGACCGCGCGCTCTTCATCGCCATGACCGGGGCCAGCCAGACGCGGCAGGCCCTGGGCGTGACCACCAACAATCTCGCCAACGTGTCCACCGCTGGCTTCCGTGCGGAACTGGCAGCGGCCGGCAGTGCCCCCGTCGCCGGCGCCGGCTGGGCCACCCGAGTGAATGCCGCCGGCAGCGCCGGCGGCTTCGACGCCCGGGCGGGCGGTGTCGTGAACACGGGCCGGGCGCTGGATATTGCCCTGCGCGGCGATGGCTGGCTGGCGGTACAGGCGGACGACGGCACCGTCGGTTATACCCGGTCCGGCAATCTGCAGGTCAATGCCCTCGGGCAACTGGCCACGGCCGCCGGCCACCCGGTTCTCGGCGATGGCGGGCCGGTTGCCGTGCCGCCTCACGACGACCTGGCGATCGGGGACGACGGGACCGTGTCGATCGTACCCACTGGCGCCGGGCCGGATACGCGGGCGGCGGTGGCCAGGCTGCAGGTGATCGAGGCCGGACCGGAAACCCTGATGCGCGGTGCTGATGGTCTGTTCCGTCTGCGCGAAGGGGAAGCGGCCCTGCCCATGGCCGGCGACAGCGTGATCCCCGGCGCGCTGGAGCAGAGCAACGTGAATGCCACCGAAGCCCTGGTGAGCATGATCGAGCAATCGCGCAAGTTCGAGATGCAGGTGCGGATGATGCGCACCCTGGAAAACAACGCGGAAGCCGGCGCCCGCCTGCTCCGCCAGACCTGACGCCTCGCAAGGAGTCGCAAGCCATGGATTCATCCCTCTGGGTCGCCAAGACCGGCCTCGATGCGCAGCAGACGCGCATGACCGTCATTTCCAACAACCTCGCCAACGTCAATACCACGGCGTTCAAGAAAGGCCGCGCCGCCTTCGAGGATCTGCTCTACCAGAACATCCGCCAGGCGGGTGCCCAGGTCACACAGAACAGCGAGGACCCCACCGGCCTGTCGTTGGGTACCGGCGTGCGGGTGCTTGCCACCGAAAAGCTCTACGCCCAGGGCAACGTGGTCCAGACCGAGAATCCGCTCGACGTCGCGATCGACGGGCGCGGCTTCTTCCAGGTTCTGCAGGCTGACGGGACCACCGCCTTCACCCGGGACGGCAGCTTCCGCGTTGATTCCCAGGGACAGCTGGTAACCGCCGCGGGTCTGGCTCTCGAGCCGGGTATCACCGTGCCGCAGGGCGCGCAGAGCATCTCCATCGGGCAGGACGGCACGGTCAGCGTACAGCTGCCCGGTCAGGCGGCAGCGCAGCAGATCGGCGCGCTTCAGCTGGTGGATTTCGTCAACCCGGCCGGGTTGCAGGCGCGAGGGCAGAATCTGCTGATCGAGACCGGTGCCAGCGGTCCCGCCACGCCCGGTACCCCGGGGCTCAACGGTCTGGGCTCGCTCAACCAGGGTGCGTTGGAGTCCTCCAACGTCAATGTGGTGGAAGAGTTGGTCAACATGATCGAGACCCAGCGGGCCTACGAAATGAACTCCCGGGCGATTTCCACCGTCGACGACATGCTTGCCTACCTGAGCAACAACCTGTGACCACCCGGCTTTACCGCCGCGGGATCGCGCTGATCGGCCTGGCCGCGCTGTCGGCCGGTTGTGCCACCGCGCCCCCGGAGAAACCGCCGGGCGTGATTGCGCCACCGCCGGCAGCGGCCAGCACGCCGGGTGCGATCTATCAGGCGGGTCAGGGTCTGTCGCTGTTCCAGGATCGCCGAGCCCGCCAGGTGGGCGACACCGTGACCGTGTTGCTGGCTGAAAAGACCAGCGCGCAGAAGGCTGCCGCCACCACCACGTCGAAGGAGGGCGGCATCAGCCTGGCCAATCCCACGCTTTTCGGGCGCGAGGTGATGGACGACGGGCGCCCGCTGCTCAACGCGTCGGTGGACGGCAGTCGCAGCTTTGATGGCAGCGGCGCCAGCAGTCAGAGCAATCAGCTGGATGGCCGCATCACCGTGACCGTCACCGAGGTGCTGGGCAACGGCAATCTGGTCGTCGCCGGCGAGAAGTGGCTCACGATCAATCAGGGGCGCGAGTACATCCGGCTTGCCGGCGTGATCCGGCCCGACGATGTCCTGCCGGACAACACCGTGCCCTCGGCCCGGGTGGCCCAGGCGCAGATCAGCTACAGCGGCAAGGGTGCGCTCGCCGACAGTAACAGCCAGGGCTGGCTGCTGCGGGTATTCAATTCGCCCTGGTTTCCCTTCTAGAGGATGGCCGGCATGACGATACGTATTCCCGTCCTGGTTCTGTGTGCCGCCTTCCTGGCGCTGGTCGTTCAGCCGGCTACGGGTGCCGAACGCATCAAGGATCTCGCCAGCGTCGAGGGTGTTCGCAGCAATCCGTTGATCGGCTATGGCCTCGTGGTGGGGCTGGACGGGACCGGTGATCAGACCACCCAGGCACCGTTCACCCTGCAGAGCCTGCGCGCCATGCTCAGTCAACTGGGGGTGGTTATCCCTCCCAACGTGAATCCGCAGCTGCGCAACATCGCGGCTGTGGCTATTCACGCGGACCTGCCCCCCTTTGCCAAGCCGGGCCAGAAAATCGATATCACCGTGAGTTCCATCGGTAATGCCGACAGCCTGCGTGGCGGGAGCCTGCTGATGACCCCGCTGCGCGGCGCCGATGGGCAGGTCTACGCCATGGCCCAGGGCAACATGGTGGTGGGCGGCGTGGGCGCCAGCGGCAACGACGGCAGCAGCGTGTCGGTGAACATCCCGAGCGCCGGCCGGATTCCCGGGGGTGCGACGGTAGAGCGGGCCCTGCCGAACACCATGAGCGAGGGTGGGGATATCCGCCTGGACCTGCACTCCGCGGATTTCACGACTGCCAACCGGTTGGTCCAGTCCATCAATGCAGCGCTGGGTGCCGATGTGGCGCGGGCGCTCGACGCCGTGACCGTGGCGGTGCGCGCGCCCAGTGATCCGGGTCAGCGGGTGGCGTTCATGGCCGAGCTGGAGAACATGCGCATTGACCCGGGCGAGCGCGCGGCCCGCGTGGTGGTCAATGCCCGCACCGGCACCATCGTGATCGGACAGCATGTGCAGGTGTCGCCTGCGGCCGTCACGCACGGCTCGCTGTCGGTCACCATCCAGGAAGATTTCGGTGTCAGCCAGCCGGCGCCGTTTTCGGATGGCCAGACCGTCGTCGTGCCCGACTCCCGGATCGAGATCGCCCAGGAAGGCTCCAACATGTTCCTGTTCGAGCCCGGCGCCACGCTTGAGGACATCGTGCGTGCGGTCAATCGCGTCGGCGCCGCCCCCAGTGACCTGATCGCGATCCTCGAAGCCCTGAAGCAGGTCGGCGCGCTCCGGGCCGAACTGGTCGTGATCTGAGCATGGCCACGCATGGCCTGAATGCGCTTGCGGCGCCGCCGCGTCCGGATTCGGGCGCGCCAGCCCAGCGTGAGGCTCTGGCGAAAGCGGCGCGCGAGTTCGAGAGTCTGTTCATGCAGATGATGCTCAAGAGCATGCGGGCCACGGAATTCGGCAACGACCTGATGGGCGATAGCGGTGGGGTCTATCGCGACATGCTGGATCAAACGTTCGCCGCCGAGGTCGGCGGCGCCCGGGGGCTGGGTATCGCCGACATGATGCTGCGCCAGCTGGGTGGCGATCATCCGTTGCCCCCCGCGTCCCCGCGCGGGCCGAGCGGGGCGCTGCCCCGTTTCGACGGCCCCGCCGCGATTGACGGGGCTATGTCGTCCCGGCCGGCCGACGACGCGCCTGCCGACGGGCCCGAAGCCTTTGTCTCCCGAATGCTGCCGCACGCTCGCCGCGCCGCGGCCGCACTGGGATTGTCTCCCGACGTCCTGCTGGCCCAGGCGGCGCTGGAAAGTGGATGGGGCAATGCGCCCACCGGCGGACACAATCTGTTCGGGATCAAGGCGGATGCCGCTTGGCACGGCGGCAGTCGTGCGCACGTGACCCGCGAATTCCGGGATGGCCGCATGGTCACCATCGAAGCCGCGTTTCGCGCCTATGGGAATGCCGGCGAGAGTTTTACCGACTATGTCGAGTTTCTCAATCGAAACCCGCGCTATGGCGCGGCACTTGACCATGGCGGCGATGCCGACGTTTTTCTGTCGCGTCTCCAGTCTGCCGGATATGCCACGGATCCGGCCTATGCCGACAAGGTGCGGCGGATTCTGCACAGTGACCGGTTCCAGCAGGCGATGGTGCGTGCTGGCGATGGTGCCGCTGCGTTATGACAAGGATGAATACTCATGCCTGATCTTCTCGGTATCGGCACGTCCGCGCTCAATGCCTACAAGCGGGCGCTGGACACGACCGGCCACAACATCAGCAATGCGGCGACGCCCGGCTACACCCGTCAGCAGACCGGCTTCGTCTCCCAGGTGCCTGCTGGTACCGGGGTCGGCAGCGGGGTCCGCACCACCGGTGTGGAGCGGCTGCTCAGTGAAGCGATCAATCAGCGTCTGACCTTCGACGCCGCCACTCTGGGGCGGCTGGAAACGCTGGAAACCAGCGCGCGGCGCATCGATCGACTGCATTCGGACAGCGGGATCGGGCTGGCCAGCGACCTGGATGCCTTCTTCAACAGCCTGTCGCAGCTCGCCAGCGATCCCGCGTCAGGCGCGGTACGCAGCGAGGTCCTGGGGTACGCTGAATCACTGGTGGCCGGCTTTAACCGGGCCGGGGGGGAACTGGCACGGCTTGGCGCGGAGGTCGAAACCGGCCTCGTCCAGGCGGTTGCCGATGTCAACCAGCTGGCCCGTGACATCGCCGATATAAACGACAGCATCGTGCGCGCCCGCGGTAGCAGCGGTGGGCAGCCGCCCAATGATCTGCTCGATCAGCGCGACCGTCTGATCAATGAGCTGGCCGGTCTGGTCGACGTGCGGACCGTGGACGCCGACGACGGCAGTCGCAATGTGTTCATCGCCGGTGGCCAGCCGCTGGTACTGGGGACACAGGCCAACCGGCTGGCGTTGCAGGCCGATCCCTACCAGGCAGAGCGTTCAAGACTCGTTTTCGATGCCGGTGGTCAGGGACTGCCCGTGGGCGATCAGATCAGTGGTGGACGGGTTGCCGGGTTGTTGGGCAGTCGCACCACGCTCGATGCCGAGGCGGGCCGCCTGGGCCGTCTTGCGGCGGCGGTTTCCTTGTCGATCAATGCGGCCAACGCCGGTGGGGTGGATGCGGCCGGCCAGCCCGGGGGCAACATCTTTACCGTGCCGGTAGTGGACGTGCGCGGCCACGCCGACAACGGCGGCAGCGCCGATGTGGCCGTAGGCTACGCCGACGTGGGTGATCTGACCGGCCGTGGCTATGTCCTGTCCTTCGATGGCAGCGGCTGGCAGGTTGCTGATGCGATCACCGGGGCCGGCGTCGCGGTTACCGGCACCGGCACACTCGCCGATCCACTGCTTGCGGACGGTCTGAGTCTGACGATTTCCGGCAGTCCGGCGGCGGGCGACCGATTCCTGGTCCGTCCGACCCAGGATGCGGCCGCCGACATGGGCGTGGCGCTGACCGATACCACTGGCATCGCCGCTGCCGGCCGCCTGCGCGTGGCCGCCGACACGGGGAATCCCGGCAGTGCCACCGGGAGCATCAGCGTGTTGGACGCGGCGGATGCGGCGCTGGATGCCCCGGTCACGATCAGCTTCACCAGCGACACCGAGTACACCGTGGGTGGCGCCGGGCCCTTTACGTATGACGCAGCCACCGGCATCACGGCTAGCGGCTGGCGTGTGATGTTCGATGGCGCGCCCGAAGCCGGTGACGTGTTCAACGTGGGTCCGACCGGGGCCAACAGCGGCGACAACCGCAATGCGCTGGCGCTGGCCGCGGTGGGCAACGCGCCGTTGCTGGCGGGCGGCACCCGGACCCTGTCTGCGGAGAATGCCGAGATGATCGGTGCGGCCGGCAATCGGGCCCGCCAGCTCGGTCGTCAAACCGAGGCGGCTACGGCCGTCAACCAGCAGAACGTAGCCGAGCGGGAAGCCGTCTCGGGCGTGAACCTGGACGAGGAGGCCGCGGATCTGCTGCGTTTTCAGCAGGCCTATCAGGCCGCCGCTCGCATCATTGCCGTAGCCGACGAGACCTTTCAGACGCTGCTGGCCGCGGTGGGGAGATAACGCATGCGTGTATCCACTATGGGCCAGTTTCAGCAGGCCCTGAACCAGATGCTGAGGCTGCAGACCGAGACGGCCCGCACGCAATTGCAGGTGGGTTCCGGCCAGCGTCATCTCAGCGCGGCCGATGACCCGGCGGCGGTGGCCGGGGCGACTCGCCTGGACACCACGCTGGCCGGGATGGCCCAGTTTGCGGAGAACGCGAATCTGGCCCGGCAGCGCCTGCAGATGGAGGAGTCGGCGCTCAACGATGTCGCCGACGTGCTGCAGCGGCTGCGCGAACTGGCTGTGCGTGGCAGCAACGATACGCTGGCTGACGACGATCGCGCGGCGGTGGCGGCGGAAGTCCGCTCGCTGCAGGATCAGTTGCTGGGGCTGGCAAACAGTGCCGACGGGCGCGGCCGCTATCTGTTTGCCGGCAGCGCGGATGCGGCCGCGCCGTTCGCGAAGACGCCCGGCGGCGGCGTGACCTACTTCGGAGATGATCTGGCCCGACAGGTGCCGATCGATGCCGCCCGTACCGTTGCCGACGGCGACACCGGCAGTAACGTCTTTCTACGCGTGCCTGCCGGCAACGGCACATTCAGCGTGGCCATGCAGACCGCCAATACTGGTGGTGGCTATCTGCGCAACGCCAAGATGGCGGATGCGGCAGCCTACGACGGCGGTGACTACACCATCGGCTTTAGCGGCGGCGGTTACACCGTGACCGACAGTGCCGGTGCGACGATCGCTTCCGGCACCTATACCGCAGATCAACCCATTTCCTTCCGCGGGCTCAGCCTGACGTTCAATGGCAGCCCCGATGACGGTGATGCGTTCAACCTTACCGCCAGCCGATCCGCCAGTCTGTTCTCGATGGCCGGCGATCTTGCAGAGGCTTTGTCCACCGGCACGCCCGATGCTGCGCGCCGTACGGCCATGGTGGGGTCGCTTTCCGACCTTGATGGCGCACTGAATCACATACAGAACCTGCGTACCGGCGTCGGGGTCCGTCTGCAGGCGCTGGATCGAAGCGACGCGGCACGCGAGGGCATGGCGCTGGAACTCGAAGCGTCGCTGTCAGACCTGCGTGACGTGGACATCGCCGAAGCCGCCACCCGCCTGAGTATCCAGAGCACCGCGCTGCAGGCCGCACAGAATGCGTTTGTCCGGGTGCAGGGGCTCTCTCTGTTCAATTTCCTTCGATAATTTAAAGAAATCGCTAAAAGCGGGGCGGCACCGTCCGTTATGCCATTCGCAAGGCGACCTGAGTACCTCAACCGAAGTACCAGCCACCGCCTGAACGAGGACGCCGGGACACTACTAGCCGACGTCAGACGCATTCAACGGAGAACCTGTCATGCAAGTCATCAACACCAATCTGATGTCGCTCAACGCCCAGCGGAACCTGTCGAACACCGGTTCGGATCTGGCCACGTCGCTCGAGCGGTTGTCGTCGGGTCTGCGCATCAACAGTGCCAAGGACGACGCCGCCGGTCTGGCGATTTCGGAGCGTTTCACCACCCAGATCCGCGGCCTGGACCAGGCCGCACGTAACGCCAATGACGGCATTTCGCTGGCGCAGACCGCCGAGGGTGCCCTGGTAGAAATTTCCAACAACCTGCAGCGCGTGCGTGAGCTGGCGGTGCAGTCCCGCAACGCCACCAACAGCGCCAGCGACCGGGCGGCTTTGAATACGGAAGCCCAGGAACTGGTTGCCGAAATCAACCGCGTTGCCTCCCAGACCAGTTTCAACGGCGTCAAGCTGCTGGACGGCTCCTTCGCCAACCAGGAGTTCCAGGTCGGCGCCAATTCCGGCGAGACCATCTCGATCAGCTCGGTCGTCAACGCCAACGCCACCGCGCTGGGTAGCTATGACCGTGCCGAAGTCACCGGCGCTGCCGCCACGGCGTTCACCGCGATCACCGCCGGCGATCTGGAGATCAACGGCGTCAGCGTGGGCGGCATTGCCGCCGATTCCAGCGCCACCGAGCGTGCCGGTTCCATCCGCGATGCCGTCAACTCGGTGTCCGACCAGACCGGCGTCTATGCGGTCAATGACACCGCCACCACAGTCACCCTGGTGTCGACCGATGACATCGTTATCAACCATGCCGGTGCCACCTCCACGGCGGCCACCACTGGTCTGACCGCGGCCACCACTACTGCCGCAACCTCGACCGGCTTCGCGAGCCTGGATATCTCCAGCGTCGGTGGTGCCGACACCGCCATGCAGTCGATGGACGCGGCCCTGCAGGCCGTGAACTCGGCCCGCGCTTCGCTGGGTGCCATCCAGAACCGCTTCGAGTCGGTGGTCTCCAGCCTGCAGACCTCTTCGGAGAACCTCTCGGCGGCCCGCAGTCGTATTCAGGACACCGACTTCGCCAAGGAAACGGCGGCTCTGACCCGGGCACAGATCCTGCAGCAGGCGGGTACCGCGATGCTGGCCCAGGCCAACTCGGCACCGCAGAACGTGCTCTCGCTGCTTCAGTAAGGCGGGGTCGAGGTGACAGCCCCGGGGCGGCAGGCGACAAGTCTGGTGCCCCGGGGCTTTGGCCGTTCACGTTGAGGTAACGACGCATGACTGATTCGATCGAACCGCTGGCCGCAACCGACTGGCATCGGCCGTGGCGCGACCCGCGCCCGCTGCAGAAAGACCCGCTGGCAGCGCCCAGGGCCGGCGCCGGGCCGGCCGAGTCCGAACTGGCGCTGGGATCGGCCGTGGCCATGATCAACGCCGATCTGGTCGGCCGGGATACCGCGCTGCGCTTCCAGATGGATGACACCCTCAATCGGGTGATCGTGTCGGTGATCGATGAACAAACGGGTGATGTCCTGCGGCAGCTGCCGCCGGAAGAAGTGCTGAGCGTGGCTCGTCGTATGGCGGCGGGGGATGCCCGTGTGCTGGACACGATGGCCTGAAAGTCAACAGACCTAATCGCAAGGAGAATGCGGCATGGCGGGAATCAGTTCGATGGGCATCGGGTCCGGGCTGGACATCAACGGCATCGTGCAGCAGCTGGTCGCCGCCGAGCGCTCCCCGGTGGAGCAGCGGCTCACCCGTCAAAAGTCCGATATCGACGCCCAGATTTCGGCGCTGGGCACATTCAAGGCGGTGGCGTCGGGGCTGGATGACGTGCTGGCCGGTTTGGTCGACGGCGACGCCTTCGGTGCCCGACTGGCGACTTCCGCCAATGACGAAATCCTGTCGGTTTCGGCGGCCGACGGCACCGCCCCGGGTGGTTACCAGGTCGAGGTGCTGGCGCTGGCATCGACCCAGAAACTCGCCTCTGGCGGCTTTGCCGATGGCGGCGCTGTCGTGGGCACCGGCTCATTGACGATCGCCGCCGGCACCACGGACTTCACCGTCACCATCGATGGCACCAGTGCCAGCCTTGCCGGCATCAGGGATGCGATCAATAACGCGGTCGACAACCCGGGTGTGCGCGCCTCGGTGATCCAGGGAGACGATGGTGCACACCTCGTGCTTACTGCCGCGGGAGCCGGCACCGGGAATACCATGACGGTCACGGCCAGTGGCGGTGACGGTGGGCTTGCCGTACTCACCTACCCGCCCGGCGCCGGCAGCGACATGAGCGAGATAAGTGCCGCTGCGGACGCTCAGGTCCGCGTCGACGGGATTCTCCATACCGCCAGTGACAACAGCATCGATGGCGCGCTCGACGGGGTGACCCTGTCGCTGTCGAAGGCCGCACCAGGGGAGCTGATCGACGTGGCTGTCCGGGCCGACGATCAAGCCGTGGTCGAAGCCGTGGCTGCGCTGGTCAATCGCTATAACACCTTCAATGCGGCCATTAGCACCGTGACACGGGCGGACCCCGGTGGTGATCGTAGCGGTGCGCTGGTAGGTGATGCCATGCTGCGTGGTGCCGCGCAGAGCATGCGCCGTATCCTCGGCGATACCCGGGTCGATGGCATTGGCACCCTGGCGGATCTGGGCATCACCACCGCCCTGAACGGCACGCTGAGCCTCGACAAGGCGGCACTGGGCAGTGCTCTGAAAAGCGATCCCGATGCCGTGCGTGCCGCCCTGACAGGCAGCGCCGGCATGGCCGGCGCCATGAGCGCCGGTCTGCAGCGTTATCTCGGCAGTGACGGCCTGATTGAAGGCCGCAACGAGGGGCTGAGTGGGCGCCTCGAGGATATTGCGGATCGCTCGCGTGATCTGGACCGCCGCATGCAGAGCCTGAACGCCCGCCTTACGGCGCAGTTCACCGCCCTCGATAGCCTGGTGGCGCAGATGCAGTCCACCGGCAACTTCCTTACCCAGCAACTGGCCGGACTGCCCGGCGTCAATCGGGGCGACAGCTAGAGTCCAGGACTCTATTGTCACCCGCCGGTCGGCCGATAATTCCGTTACCCAAGGAGACCACTCATGAATGCTTTTGCCGGCGCCGCCCGTCAATATCAATCCGTCGCCGTGGACGCCCGCGTGGAGCAGGCCAGTCCCCGCAAGCTGATCGGTCTGCTGCTGAATGGAGCGGCCCAGAAGCTGGCCGAGGCCCGCGGCTGCATCGAGCGTGGCGACATCGCCGGCCGCGGTGCCGCGCTGAGCCGGGTGCTGGCCATTCTCGGCGAGCTGCGGGCCAGCCTGGACTTCGAGGCCGGCGGCGACATCGCCCGGCAGCTGGAAGCGCTCTACGACTATCTGTCGCGGCGGGTGCTGCTGGCTGGCAGTCGCTCGGATCTGACCGGGCTCGGCGAAGTAGGTGATCTTCTCGCCGAAATCCGTGTGGCCTGGCAGGACATGCCGGTGCCGGCCGATTCATGAGCGCGGCAGTGCTGGTGGAAGTGAGCCGGGCCCATGGCGACATGCAGGCGGCACTGAATGCTGGCAATCACGAGCAGGCGCTGGCTTGTCTGACGGCTCGCGATCACGCGCTGCGTGCCATGTTCCGGCCCGACAGTCCGGTATCCCGGGCGAACGCGATCAAGCTGGCACTCAGGATTCGCGCAGATGACGTCGCCGGTCTGCCGGGCCTGTTGGACCGCCGCGACGCGGTGGCCGCGGAGCTCCGTCAGCATCAGCGAAGCCGCGGTGCGGCACGCGATTATCGGGATGTCGAAGCGGACACTGTCCACTCATGAGCGCTGTTGCCGCAGGGCCGGTATGCACCATGGCGTTGCCCATGCAGTGGGTGTCGCGCGCCGCGGTCACGGATACGATGCAGACGGATGCCGACTATCGACGCAACCTGCGGTTGCTGGAAGTGGTGGCGAGTCTCGAGGCATCGCAGGAGGATGCCGGTGACGACGGCAACCCTTTCAACCACCGGCTTAGTAACAAGCTGGACCTGCTGATGGAAATGGTCAGTGTACTGATCAGCGATCGTTCGCCGCCGCCGCCTCGGGTGCCGCTGACGTTGACCCGCTCGGGGGCGAGCTGGTCGACACCGTCGCCGCCCGCCGTGAGTGAGCTCCTGGATATCATCATCCGCCTGCATCCCGACCTGGCCTACGATCTCCGCGCGCCGGCCCGTATCGAAGGATGCGAGGATGAGGCGGACCAGTTCCGGGTGCATGCCCGGTTTGAGTGGACGGGAGATCTGCTGGCGGCCTGGGAGCGCTGGATTTTTCGTCAGCATCGTCGTGCGGTCGCCCGCGAGCGGTCCGCGCCGCCGGGTGATTAACCGCAACGGGGTCGTGATTTGACGGACAAGGCAAACGGGGATGGTCGAGGGGGCACGCGGGTTGGTCTGGTCGACGACGAACGTCTGGTCCGCGCCGGGTTGCGCTGCCTGCTGGAACCGTTGCCTGCCGTGGTCGTGGTCGGTGAGGCGGAAACCGTCGATGAAGCCCTCACTCTGGCTGAGGCCCAGGCCCCGGATATCCTGTTGCTCAATTCCGGCATTGCGGCTGATGCCGGGGTGCACCTGATCGAACGGTTGCGTTGCGATCATCCGGGCATTGCGCTACTGGTGGCGCGCGGCGCCAGGCCCGGTGCCGAGGTACGGCAGTTGTTCGAGCGCGGGGTTGCCGGCGTCCTCGGGCGTGCCTCCGCGCCCGAAGAGCTCGGCCTCGCCCTGGATACCCTGGCTCGCGGTCAGCTGTATGTCAGTCCGGATATATCCGGCCGCATGGTCTCCAAGTTCACCCGCCGCAACGGCGGCACCGAATCTCGCGAACCCCGTTTCACCAATCGCCAGCGCCAGATCCTGCGATGCCTGGGCCGTGGTCTTACCAACAAGGAGATCGCGGTGGACCTGGGTATCAGCGTGAAGACGGTGGAGACCCATCGCGCCCGGGTAATGCGGACGCTGGGATTTCGTCGTGGCCACCAACTGCTGCAGTTCGCCATCCGTCATTTCGACGCTGACCGCTGACGGCGGTCCGTCGCGGAAGTCAGGAAAAACCTGACAGAACGCGGAACTCTCCTGATACGTCGGCGGCCGCCGGGCGTCGATATCCCTGTTGGGACCAAAAAACCGTCGCGGCGCCTGTCACGGCGGGATAACAGGAGACGACAATGCGTCAGACCATGGCAGTTCGCTTGAGCCAGCAGCTCACCATGACCCCGAGGCTGGTGCAGTCCATCCAGATGCTGATGTGGTCGGGTCTGGAACTGGAGCAGCAGCTGCGTGCGGCGCTGGACACCAACGTCATGCTCGAGGCGGACACCCCCGAGGATGATGCCTCCGCGACGGGTGACGATGACAGCTGGGAGCGGCCCCAGTCCGGGTACGGTGAAGCACCGGATATCGAGGACAGGCCGGTCATGCCGATGGCCCGGCTCATGGACCAGCTACCCGGAGCTTTCCCGGCACCCGGTGAGCTTGCGATGGCGGTGGCGATTCTCGACCGGGTTGACGATGCCGGTTATCTCGCGGCCGATCTGGCGGCTATCGCGGACGATGACCCCAGCTGGTCCGTAGCCCGGCTGGAGGCGGTGCTCACACGTATCCAGCGGCTGGAGCCGGCGGGTATCGGGGCTCGCACCCTCGCTGAATGTCTGACTTGCCAGCTGGAGTCGCTCCCGCACAATGAACCGGGACGGGTTGTTGCGCTTGTTCTGGTCGCCGATTACCTGGCTACGATCCCGACTTCCACCAATGCCGATCTGGCGCGAGTGGTCGGCGTAACGGCCGACGACATCACCACGGCGCTCGCTCTCATTCGCAGTCTGGACCCCAAGCCGGGAGCGGAAACGAGCATCGCGGAACTGCGGGTACCGGAACTGCGCGTCGAAGGCGATGGCAACGACTGGCAGGTCCGGCTGCTGGAAAGTGACCGCACGCAACTGCGCGTCAACGCCGCCTACGAAGGCTGGCTGAAAGGCTGCGGCGAGAGCCGTGGCGCCAGCGCGATGCGTGACCAGCTGCGGGAAGCCCGCTGGCTGCTGCGCAGCGTAGCCATGCGACGCGACACCCTGTTGCGCACGGCCGAGGCTATCTTCGCGCGCCAGCGGGATTTCCTGGATCGCGGTGAAACCGCGCTGCGTCCCATGACCCTGCGCGAGATCGCCGAGGCCATCGATATGCATGAGTCGTCGATCTCTCGCGTGGTCCGCAACAAGACCGTCGAAACCCCGCACGGCACCTTCGACCTGCGGTACTTCTTTTCCGCCCAGGTGGGCGGTCAGGCCTGTGAGGGCGTCAGCGGCAACGGCGTGAAGGCGATGGTGCAGGACATGATCGATGGCGAGGATCGAGCCCGCCCGCTGTGCGACGGCGATGTCGCGGCCGCGCTGGCGCGGCGCGGGATAAAGGTGGCCCGGCGAACCATCGCCAAGTACCGCGGACTGCTGGGCATCCCGCCTGCTGCCGAGCGCATTGCTGCCTGTTAGGGGCAGCCGTTCTGCTCTAGTAAAACTACATAACCAGGCCGAACCCTCCATGAGTCACGCCCGTATTCTGATCATCGACGCCGACGCCGATCGTGCCGCCAGCCTGGTGAGCGCCTTCGAATTCATCGACTATCAACCCGTTTGCCTCAACACGCTGGCCGATTTGCCGTCGGGCGCGGCGCGACCGCGCGACTGGGTTGCGGTGGTGCTGGGCCGCGCCGGTGACGATCGTTTGATGCCGACGGTGGCCGGATGGCTGCGGGCCGACCCCCGGCATCCCCCGGTGCTGCTCCTGCCGGAACAGACGGGTGCCGATCTCGATCTGGAGTCCGAGGCATGCTGGCGTATCGGCACGCCTATCCGTTATCAGGAACTGGCCGACATCCTGTGCCGGGTGGATGCCCGGCGGCGGCGCGAGGCCCAACGCGATCGGGTTCCCAGCGGCATCACGGGGGACGTACCGACCATGCGCCGGGTTCGTGAACTGGTCAGCCAGGTTGCCGGTCACAACGCCACGGTCCTGATCCGCGGTGAATCGGGCACCGGCAAGGAGCTAGTGGCCCATGCCGTGCACGAGCAATCCCCTCGGCGCGAACGGCCGTTCGTGGCCGTCAATTGTGCGGCGATTCCGTCCGAATTGCTCGAATCGGAACTGTTCGGCCACGAAAAAGGGGCCTTCTCGGGTGCCATCAGCCGCCGCGAGGGCCGCTTCGAAATGGCCGAAGGCGGCACCCTGTTTCTCGACGAGATCGGTGACATGAGCCTGCCCATGCAGGTGAAGGTGTTGCGGGTGCTGCAGGAACGTAGCTACGAGCGTGTGGGTGGCAACGAGCCACGCAGTTGTGATGTCCGGTTGATCGCCGCCACGCATCGCGATCTGGAGACCATGATCAAACAGGGCAGTTTCCGCGAAGACCTTTACTACCGCTTGGACGTATTCCCGATCGAGTTGCCACCGCTGCGCGAACGGCTCGCGGACCTGGGCATCCTGATTGATGAGATCAACCGCTGCCACCGCGCCAATGGCCGGGCCTCGGTCACCCTGACACCAGCGGCGCTGGCAGCACTGGGCACGGGGGCATGGCCGGGCAACATCCGGGAGCTTTCGAATCTGCTGGAACGGCTCGCGGTGCTGTATCCCGACGAACACGTCGACGAGGATCGGTTGCCGCCACGCTACCAGCGCCGCACCGAGCCGGGTGCACCGCCGAACGCGCCCGCCACCCTGCCGCCGGAGGGCATCGACCTGAAAGCCCACATGGCCAGCGTGGAGGTATCGCTGATTCAGGCGGCACTGGACAAGACCAACGGCGTGATCGCCCATGCCGCGGATCTTCTGCACCTGCGGCGCACCACGCTGGCGGAAAAGGTCCGCAAGTACGATCTGCAGTCATCGGCTGCGACGTAATTCCGGCACACCAGCCGAGACGGTTATATAACTAATTGATTTTAATCAACCTGATCCGCGGCACGGGGCTTGCAGCAAGTCATCCGGGAAGCGGATCGAGAGCCTTGAGATGACCCGAATCGATGTTGATAGCGTGCTGACGCAGATGCGTAATCTGCGTGCTGCCGCCGGCGGTTCCGAAACCGGCGCCGGCGTTGCCGGCCCGGCACAAACGGGCTTCGGCGACGTGCTTCGCAATGCCCTCGCCGAGGTCAACCGAACCCAGGCAGACTCCTCGACGCTGAAGACGGCGTTCGAAATGGGGGACGACTCGGTGTCGCTGTCGGAGGTCATGCTGGCCAGCGGCAAATCCCAGGTGGCGTTTCGCGCTGCTACCGAAGTTCGCAACCGCCTGGTCAGTGCGTACCAGGACATCATGAACATGCCGGTATAGCCTGGCCATGGCCGACCTCAAGCATTACACCCTGCAGGATGTCGCGGCTCAACCCGCTGTCCGTCAGACCCTGCTGCTGGCCGGGCTGGCTGCGGCGGTCGCGGTGGGGCTTTTCATCTTCTTCTGGGCACAGAAGCCGGCTTTCGTGACGCTTTACGGGGGTCTGGGCAGCGAGGATGTCGCGGCCGTTACCCAGAGCCTGGATACCGCCGGCATCAGTCATCGCCTGAGCGCCGCCGGGACTGTCTCGGTTCCGGCCGGCGAACTGCACACCGCCCGACTCAAGCTTGCCGAGCAGGGATTGCCCAGCGGCAGTGGCAGCGGCTTTGAAATGATGGCCGAAAGCCAGGGCTTCGGCGTCAGCCAGTTCATGGAGAACGCCCGTTATCAGCATGCCCTGGAGACAGAGCTGGTTCGCACGATCAGTGCGATGCAGCCGGTCAAGAGCGCACGCATCCATCTGGCGACCCCCAAGCGCACCGCTTTCGCCCGCGAGCGCGAGGCGGCCAGTGCCTCCGTGTTCCTGGATCTTCACCCGGGCCGCAGTCTTACCGACAACCAGATCGCAGCCATCGCCAATCTGGTGGCCTCGGGCGTAACCGATATGGCCGCCGACGACGTGACCGTGGTGGATCAACGGGGCCGCCTGCTCAATGGCGGCAAGCGCGACAGTCGCGTTGCCATGTCCGCCACCCAGTTCGATTACCTGCGCCGGGTGGAAGACAGCTATGCCGACCGGGTCGAGTCCCTGCTCACCCCGGTGACCGGCGCGGGTCGGGTGCGCGCCGAGGTGGCAGTGGACATGGATTTCTCGGTGACCGAGCGCACCAGCGAGAACTTCGAGCCGAAGCCCGAGGCCATCCGTAGCGAACAGATTCTCGAAAACAGTGATAACGGCGGTACCAACGGTATTGCCGGCGGCATCCCGGGCGCGACCAGCAACCAGCCGCCGGAAGCCGGCGCCGAAGCCCGCGACGCTGCCGGAACCCGGAGCGTTCGCCGCGAGAGCACCCGCAACTTCGAGCTGGATCGCACCATCAGCCACACGCGGAATGCCAGCGGTGATATCCAGCGCTTGTCCGTGGCGGTGCTGGTGGACAACGTGCCGCGGACCAATGCACAGGGCGTTACCGAATCGGTACCGCTGACCGACGCCGAGATCACGCGCCTGGAGAGCCTGGTGCGTGACGCGGTCGGCTTCAACGCCGATCGGGGCGATACCGTGAGCGTGATGAACGCGGCGTTCGTGTCGCCGGAGATCACCGATATGCCCGCCGCGCCCATCTGGCAGAGCCCAGCGCTGCGTGACTGGGGTCGGCAGATCATGGGCGGGTTGCTGGTGCTGATCCTGCTGTTCGCGGTGCTGCGGCCGGTGCTCCGACAGATTCTTTCCCAGCCGAATTTCAATGCCATGCGCAACGTGACGCCGGTCGAAGACGAACTCGGCGACGACCGGCTGACATTGTCAGGCCCGCGCGCGGCCGCTGCCGCGGCGGTATCCGATGGGCCTTACGAGCAGCAGCTCATGCTGGCCAGACAGGCCGTGAGCAATGACGCCAAGCGAGTGGCGCAGGTGGTTCAAACGTGGGTGAAACAGGATGGCTGACGTCGCCGCAACCAGAATCCCCGGGCCCGAGCGGGCGGCGATTCTACTGATGTCGCTGGGCGAGGCTGAGGCCGCCGAGGTCCTCAAGCACATGGGCGCCAAGGACGTGCAGAAAGTCGGAACGGCCATGGCCACGCTTTCCAACGTCAGCCGCGAACGTGCTGCCGGCGTGCTCGGCGAGTTCTGCGCCACCCTCAACGAACAGACATCGCTGGGTGTGGGCGCCGAGGACTACGTGCGCACGGTTCTGAAGAATGCGCTGGGCGAGGATAAGGCCGGCAGCCTGATCGACCGCATCCTGCTGGGGCGCAACAGCAAGGGGCTGGATGCGCTGAAATGGATGGATACGCGGCAGGTGGCCGAACTGATCCGCAACGAGCATCCGCAGATCATTGCCATCGTCCTGAGCTATCTGGATAGCGATCAGGCGGCGAGCATCCTCAGCCTGCTGCCGGAGCGCTCGCGTGCCGAGATCGTGATGCGGGTGGCAACCCTGGATGGCATCCAGCCCAATGCGCTGCGCGAACTCGACGAGCTGATGGAGCGGCAGTTTGCCGGCCACGACAACATCAAGTCCTCGAGCGTCGGGGGTGTCAAGGTCGCCGCCAGCATCATGAATTTGCTCGATTCGACGGAGGAACAGGGGCTGATGGCCCGTATTGCCGAACTCGACCAGCGTCTGGGTGAGTCCATCCAGGAACTGATGTTCGTGTTCGACAACCTGGTGGAAATCGACGACCGGGGCATTCAGCGACTCCTGCGCGAGATCGGTGGTGACACGCTGGCGATGGCCCTGAAGGGGGCCGAGCCGGCGGTGTCGGAGAAGTTGATGAGCAACATGTCCCAGCGTGCGGCCGAAATCCTGCGCGAGGACATGGAAACCAAGGGGCCGGTGCGCCTGGCGGATGTGGAGGGTGCGCAGAAGGAAATTCTCAACGTCGCCCGCCGCCTGGCCGACGACGGTGAAATCATGCTAGGCGGTGGAGGCGATACCTATGTCTGAAGCCGCCGTTCGCTGGGATATGCCACTGCTGGCAGACCGCGACCGCCGGCCGCGCAGTGCCGCGGAACTCGATGCGATTGCCGATGCTGCCCGCGATGAGGGCTATCAGGCCGGCCTCGACCAGGGCCGTGAAGCCGGCCGCGCCGCGATGGCCGCGGAGGCGGTGCGCTTGCGGACCGCGCTCGCGCGGCTGCAGCGACCGCTGGCCGATCTGGATGCCGATGTCGAGGCCGCACTGGTCTGGCTGGCCGGCGAGATCGGCGGCGCGCTGTTCGGTCGCGCCCTTGCCACCGATGCCGACACGCCGATCCGGCTGGCCCGGCTGGCGCTCGACGCGCTGGGTCATGGCGAGCGCGAGGTGCGTCTCTACGTGAATGCCACGGATTTCGATGGCATCCGGACGGCGCTGGATGCCGATCCCGCGATGCCGCCCGTGCGCCTGATGACGGACGCGGCGCTGGGCCCGGGCGAGAATCGCCTGGAAACCGACAGCACGGTCGTGGACGGCAGCCTGAAGACCCGGCTGGACCGCATTCGCGAACAGCTCCTGGCCGGGGTATGACCGGGCCCGTTTCCATGGCGGGTACTACCCTGGCCGGCCGGCTGGCCGCCCGGGGGCAGCTACCACTGTCGGCCGGCTTTACCGCCGAAGGGCTGCTGCAGCGGGTCGTCGGTCTCACACTGGAGGCCACCGGTTGCCGTTTGCAGATTGGTGGACGATGCCGCATCCACATCGGCGATGGTGAGGGCGTGGAAGCGGAAGTGGTCGGCTTTGCCGGCGATCGTACCTATCTCATGCCCACGGGCGAACTGCGTGGTGTCGTGCCGAATGCCCGGGTGCTGCCCATGCCGCGCGGCGCGCTGGTGCCGGTGGGTGAAGGCCTTCTGGGGCGGGTGATCGATGGCGAGGGCCGTCCCCTGGACAGCCGTCCCATGCCCGTGACCGAACACCGCGTCCCGCTGATGGGCGAACCCATCAACCCGCTGATGCGACCGCCGATCCGGCAACCGCTGGATGTCGGTGTGCGCGCCATCAACGGCCTGCTGACTCTGGGCCGGGGGCAGCGTGTGGGTCTGTTCGCCGGCAGTGGCGTTGGCAAGAGCACGCTCCTGGGCATGATGACGCGGCAGACCGAGGCCGACGTGATCGTGGTCGGGCTGATCGGCGAGCGCGGCCGTGAAGTGGGCGATTTCGTCCACAGCGTGCTGGGTGCCCATCACATGCAGCGTTCGGTGGTAGTGGCCACCCCGGCTGACCGCACACCGCTGATGCGGTTGCGCGGGGCGTGGCTGGCTACGGCCATCGCGGAGTACTTTCGAAGCACGGGCCGGCAGGTACTGCTGTTGATGGATTCATTGACCCGTTTTGCCCAGGCGCAGCGGGAGATCGGACTGGCGGTGGGTGAACCGCCGACCACGCGGGGCTATCCGCCCTCGGTGTTTGCACGCTTGCCGATGCTGGTCGAGCGGGCCGGAACCGGCCCCGGGGGTGGCTCGATCACCGGGATCTATACTGTCCTGACCGAAGGTGACGATCCCCATGACCCCGTCGCGGACACCGCCCGGGCGATTCTGGACGGCCATATCATGTTGTCGCGGCAGGTCGCCGAAGGCGGTCGGTTCCCAGCCATTGACATCGAGGCTTCTGTCAGCCGCCTGGCCAGCGATATCACCCGTCCCGAGCAGCAGCAGGCGGCTGCCAGTTTCCGGCGGCTCTACAGCCGCTATCAATCCAACCGGGATCTCATCCAGCTGGGTGCCTACAAGGCCGGCAGCGATCCCGAGATCGACGCCGCCATCCGGGCCTGGCCGGCGCTCGAGACCTATCTTACCCAGACGCGGCAGGAAGCCGCGGACATGCGCCAGAGTGTCACCGAACTGCGGGGGTTATTCGACCCGCCGGCCGATACGCCATTCATTACCAAGGAAGGGGATGATGATGCAGAAACGTGAACAACAACTTGCCACACTTGATCGACTGGCCGGCGAGCGTGTCCGCCAGGCCGTGACTGAGCTGGGACATAGTCGCGGCGAGACCGCGCGACAGGCCGGCCGGCTGCAGGAGCTGGAGCAGTATCTCGATGAATATCGGGCCAGTGCCGCGGCCGAAGGCCGTGCCGCCTCTCCCGTGCTGCTGGCCAATCAGCGTGCATTCATGGCGCGGCTGCAACAGGCCGTCGAGATGCAGACGCAGGTCGTAGACGCCGCCAGGGCCCGGGAGTCCGAAGCCCAGGGGCGCTGGCACGGGCAGCGCCAGGACGCCCGCCGGGTGGAAACCCTGCTGAACAGGGCCCATGACGCCGCCCGCATTCGCCGGATGGGTCTGGAGCAGAAGATGGCCGACGATCAGGCCGTGCAGCGCTTCGGGCAACCGGCGTTGGTCGGCGGTTGAGCATGATCCAGCCGTCACTGCCGACAGGCGCCCAGGGCACCCGGACGACGTCGCCCGGGGATGACACGCGGGTGTTCGATACTGGCGGCGGGCTGTTTGGCGCACTGTTTGCCGCGTTGGCCGGTCCCGCGGAGGCCGGGGCATTAAAACAGCCGGGCGCCCCGGCTCAGTCGATCCCGGATGCTATTGGCGCCGGCGCCGACGAGGTTACCGTTGTACGGGATGCCCCATCAGTGGTTCCGTCTCCGGTTCCCGGCGTGACCGGTGCCCCCATCTCTGTTACACCGCAAAACGCGTCAGGCGTTTCGCCGCACTTACCTGACGTTACCGGCATTGCTGCCGGGGATCGTGCTGCAATCGAGACACCGCCACTGACTGCCACGGCGGGAATTCAGGCGGGGGCCTCGGCTCGCCAAGGCTCGTCCACGATGCCGCCACCGGAAGCCGGTGTCACAGGGCGCTGGACCGGGGCCGCTGAGATGTCGATGCCACCTGTGGCATCGACGACCACCGATGCCACGGCCCCGACCGGATCAGGGCGCGGGCAGGCCGACTCCCGGCAGCTGCCGGTCGGCAACGAGGTTACCCGCCGCGCGGCGCCTGCTCTGGATTCTTTCGCGAATCCGGCGCTCGGCACGCCGGCACAGGCCACTCGCAATCCTGCGACGGCAGCGTTCGCTGATCTCCTGCTCCGACGGCCGGTCGGCGATCCTCCCGGTCAGACCGTTGTCGTATCGTCGGCTGATACGGCCGGCCCCATGGTCGGTTCCCTGTCGAGTACTTCGCTATCGGTTCCGGCGCCGGCCGCGGGATCGCCGCTGCCCCCGGGGGGAACGCCGCCGACCCCGCAAGCCCTTTCCGATCAGGTCTTTGTCGCGGTCCAGCGGGGGGACCAGCAGATCGAACTGATGCTGGAGCCCGCCGACCTTGGTCGGCTGCGGATACAGCTGCAGCTGGATGGGGATCAGGTCAACCTGCAATTCCAGTCGGCAAACCCGGCGGCCCGTGAAGCGATCGAGTCGGCCCTGCCGCGGTTGCGGGAGATGCTGGCGGATCAGGGCCTGCAGCTGGGCGAAACCGCAGTCGGTGACCAGGGGCGCGGGGCGCGGCGGCAGCCGGGTGAACCGGCAGCGCCACGGCACGATGGTACCCCCGTTTCCGAACCGGCATTGACGCCGAGCCCGGGCGATGTCGCCACCGGTGCGGATCGGGGGACGGCGCAAGGCCTGATCAACCTCTACGCCTGACGCCGGTTTTTTGGCGGCGGTGCCGACCGCGGGGACGGGTAATTGGCGTCCGAATTCCGTGCCGGCATAACCATTTGATTAAAAAAATTAAAATCACCGAAAAGGTCTGGCACAGGGGTTGCTCCTTGTCATCCCACACTTCTTCACTGCCCGGCCCGATGCCCCGACATGTTCGTCCCTCGTTCCGCCCGCGATCTCGCCAGCGGGGCGGTCTGATTGTGATTGTGAGCGGTCTTGCCACGTTGCTGGCTCTGGCGGCGGCGGGTGCCGCCTTCTGGTGGTTTGCGCTGGCCAATCAGGCCGCTGCCGAGACGGCCGACGAGGCAGCGCCTCCGCTCGCTAACCCCTACTACGTGTCACTGGGTGACGCGTTCGTGGTCAATCTCGCAGACGACGAGGCCATGCGGTTTCTGCAGACCGAGGTCGAAGTGATGACCCGGCAAGAGGAGATGGTGGCGGCCCTGGAAACCCATCTCCCGGTGATCCGCAACCGGCTCTTGCTGCTGCTGGGAAGCCGGCGCTTCGAGGAGTTGGCGACCCGCGCCGACAAGGAAGCGCTTCAGGCAGAAGCCCTCGACGAGGTTCGCAAGGTACTGGCCGACGCCGGCGAAACCGGCGCGGTCGAGGCGCTCTACTTCACCAGCATGGTGATGCAGTAATGGCGTCCAGTGACGAGGAAATTCTCAGCCAGGACGAGATCGACGCGCTGCTACACGGCGTGGACAGCGGTGCGGTCGATACCGATCCGGTACCGTCCCGGCCGGGCGAGGTACAGCAGTTCGACCTTGCCACCCAGGATCGCATCGTGCGTGGTCGGTTGCCCACGCTCGAAATGATCAACGAGCGTTTTGCCCGGGCGTTCCGCATCTCGCTGTTCAACATGCTTCGGCGTTCGCCCGAACTCAACGTGGTGGGCGTCGAAAACCAGAAATATGCAGAGTATCTGCAGACCCTCTACGTGCCCAGCAACCTCAACATGGTTCGCGTACGGCCCCTGCGCGGTACCGCGCTGATCGTGTTCGAGCCCAGGCTGGTGTTCACGCTGGTCGACAACTTCTTCGGCGGTGACGGGCGATACCAGACCAAGATCGAAGGCCGTGAATTCACGCCCACCGAGATGCGGGTCGTGCGCCTGCTGCTCGACAAGGCCTTCACCGATCTGATCGAGGCCTGGGCACCGGTCATGGATATCGAGTTCGAGCACGTCCAGTCGGAAATGAACCCCCATCTGGCCACCATCGTCAGTCCGTCCGAGGTAGTCGTGGTCAGTCGCTTCCACGTCGAACTGGAGGGTGGCGGCGGCCAGGTTCATGTGACGCTGCCCTACGCGATGCTGGAGCCCATTCGGGAACTGCTCGATGCCGGCATCCAGAGTGATCGCAAGGAGCGCGACGAGGGCTGGGCGGCCGCGCTACGCGAACAGATCAAGGATGCGGAGGTGGATGTGTCCAGTGTTCTGCTGCAAAAGCGCATCAAGCTGGGTGAGCTCGTGCGCCTCAAGGCCGGCGACATTCTGCCCATCGATCTCCCGCCTGACGTGGCGCTGCAGGTGGAGGGCATTCCCACCTTCCGCTGCCAGTTCGGTAACTCCCGCGGCAACAACGCCCTGCAAATCAAAGGCGTGATCCGGCGTGATCCGCCGGCACAACGCACCACTCACTAGAGCGATGAATTCCATGGACAACACCGTCACCGATCAGCCCAGCGGCAAGACCCGCAGCGATGTGGCCAGGGCCGATTTCGATGAACTGCAAGAACAGGATGGCCACGCCGACGCGTCCGCTGCCGAGAACGGCGATGTGAATCTCGACGTCATCCTCGACGTCTCGATCACGCTGTCGATGGAGGTGGGTCGTACGCGGCTGCCGATCCGCAGTCTGTTGCAGCTCAACCAGGGGTCGGTGGTGGAACTCGACCGCGCCGCCGGTGAGCCGCTGGATGTCTACGTCAACGGCACCCTCGTGGCTCACGGGGAAGTGGTAGTGGTGAATGACAAGTTCGGCGTGCGTCTGATCGATGTGGTCAGCCCAGCCGAACGCATTCGCAACCTGCGCTGATCATGGGAGCTTCAACCGAGGCGGCCGGCAGTGTCGCCATGCCCCTGGCTGGCTGGGGGCAGGTCCTGCTCTCGCTGCTGCTGGTCCTGGCGGCAATGCTGACGGTGCTGTGGTTGTTGCGCCGGGTGCATGGCGGCATCGGTGCGCGCAGTGGCGGCATCCGGGTCCACGCCGCGGCGGCCGTTGGTGCCAAGGAGCGGGTGGTGGTGGTCGAAGCGGGCGGGCGAACCCTGTTACTGGGGGTGGCCGCCGGCAGCGTCCGCACGCTGGCGGAACTGGATGCACCGCCCGCTGGGGCGGCTCCGGAAGCGGCCAGCTTTGGCGATCTGCTGGCGCGGCTGCGCGGCCGGAGTCAGAACCCGTGAGGCGGATGCTGCCCGGACTTATGGGTCTGGCAATGCTGGTGCTCCCGGCGCTGGTCTCCGCTCAGGCGCTGCCAGCGGTGACGGTTACCGGCAACGGCGAGGGTGGGCAGACCTACTCCCTGTCACTGCAGGTGCTGCTGGCGATGACGGCGATCACGCTGTTGCCGGCAATTCTGCTGACCATGACCTCGTTCACCCGCATCGTCATCGTGCTGGGTCTGCTGCGGCACGCCCTAGGCACCGGCCAGACCCCCTCCAACCAGATTCTGGTCGGCCTGGCCCTGTTCCTGACGCTGTTCGTCATGGCGCCGGTGCTGCAGACCATCTACGACGATGCGGTCACCCCGTATCTGGATGGCAGTCTCCCCGCCGAGGAAGCGGTATCGGTGGGCGTGACGCCGCTGCGTGCCTTCATGCTCGATCAGACCCGAACCTCCAGCCTCAACACCTTTGCGGACCTGGCCGGCCAGCCGGAGGGCTATGCCAGCCGCGAGGACGTGCCGTTTCCGGTACTGCTGGCGGCATTTGTCACCAGTGAGCTGACCACCGCCTTCCAGATCGGTTTCATGCTGTTCATCCCGTTCGTGGTCATCGACCTGGTGGTGGCCAGCGTGCTCATGTCCATGGGCATGATGATGCTCTCGCCGATGCTCATATCCCTGCCGTTCAAGATCATGCTGTTCGTGCTGGTGGACGGCTGGGCGTTGGTGATGGGAAGCCTTGCCGGGACCTTCTACCAATGAGTCCGGACGAGGTGATCGAATTCGGTCGCGGCGCGCTGACCCTGGCGCTGCTGATCGGCGCGCCGCTGCTGGTTACCGCCCTGGTGGTGGGCCTGATCATCGGTGTGTTCCAGGCCGCCACCCAGATCAACGAGATGACGCTGTCGTTCATTCCCAAACTGCTCGCGATGGCGGCGGTGCTGGTGGCCACCGGGCCGTGGATGCTGCGGGTGCTGCTCGACTACACCCGGGAGCTGATTCTCATGATTCCGGAGCGGCTGGGGTGAGCTTCACCGTCGAGCAGCTTGCTGCCTGGGTCAACGCGTTCTTCTGGCCGTTTCTGCGGGTCGGGGCCATGACCATCGCGGCGCCGGTGTTCGGTTCGCGGATGATCGCGGCGCGTGCCCGTCTGACCCTGGCCGTGGCGGTGACCATCGCGCTGATGGCGATATTGCCACCACCCCCCGTTCTGGCCACCTTTTCGGCCGCCTGGTGGACGGCGGTACTGCAACAGATGCTCATCGGGCTGACCATGGGGTTTGTCCTGCAGCTGGTCTTCGAGGGCATTGTTCTGGGCGGCATGGTCATCGCCATGGGCGCGGGTCTGGGATTCGCCACGCTGGCGGATCCCCTGCGCGGCGTGCAGACGCCCGTGGTCAGCCAGTATTTCGTAATCCTGACCACGCTGCTGTTTCTCGCCCTGGGCGGTCATCTGGCACTGATCAGCTTTGTTGCCACCAGTTTCCATACCCTGCCGGTCGGCGCCATCGGCTTCACCCCGGATGTGGCCCGGGCGGTGGCCGACTACGGCGTGCACCTGTTTGCCGGAGCCATGCAGATTGCCCTGCCGGCGACCCTGGCGATCCTGGTGGTCAACCTGTCCTTCGGCATCATCAGCCGTTCGGCGCCGAGTCTGAATCTGTTTGCCATTGGCCTGCCTGCTGCCCTGTTGTTCGCGCTGGCGGTGCTGCCGATGACGCTGGATGCGATGGCGGTGGTGTTCGAGCGTCGCCTCGAGCAGGCCTGGGCCTTCATCGCTGCGTTCATCGGCGTTTGACCCGATGGCACAACAAAAACCTGCCGCCGAACGCACCGAGGCGCCGACACCGAAGCGGCGCCGCGACGCTCGCAAGGAAGGCCAGATTGCCCGCTCCCGCGAGTTGGGCGCGCTGGCGCTGGTGGCGGCTGGCATGCTCGGTATGGGGGGATTCAGCGGCTGGGCGGGGCATCATGCCCTGGCCCTGTTGACCGGTGGCCTGCGTCTGGATCGTGCGGATGCACTCGACAGTCATGCCCTGACCGAGGGACTCGCGGCCGGACTGGCCCAGGGGCTCTGGCTGATGGTGCCGCTGCTGGTGATGACCGGCGTGGCGGCGATTGCCGCGCCGTTACTGCTGGGCGGGTGGAACTTCAGCTGGAAGGCGACCGCGCCCAAGGGCAGTCGCCTCGACCCCCTGCAGGGGATCAAGCGCATGTTTTCCGCCCGCAGCCTGACCGAACTCGGCAAGGCGTTACTAAAGTTCGCGGTGCTTGGCGGGATCACCGTGCTCTATGTCGCCGTCTACGGCAACGAACTCCTGCAGTTGTCCGTGGCCCCCGCTGCCAGCGGCATCGTGCGCGGCCTGCAGCTATGTCTTTATCTCGGATTGTGGCTGCTGGGCGGGCTGGCGCTGATCGCGTTGGTGGATGTGCCGGTGCAGATCCATCAGCACACCAAGGAATTGCGCATGACCCGGCAGGAGGTCCGCGACGAACTCAAGGACACCGAGGGCAAGCCGGAGGTCAAGTCGCGGCAGCGCCAGCTGCAGCAGGCGGCGGCCGGGCGTCGCATGCTCGAGGACGTGCCCACGGCCGATGTGGTGGTAACCAACCCGACCCATTTTGCGGTGGCGCTGAAGTATGACCCCGACACCATGAGTGCTCCCCTGGTGGTTGCCAGCGGGGCCGACCATCTGGCTGCCCGCATCCGCGAGCGTGCGATCCAGTATCGGGTGCCTATGGTGTCCGCACCGCCGCTTGCCCGTGCCCTTTATGCCTCGGCGGACGTGGGCCAGGACGTGCCGGTGACGCTCTACACCGCGGTCGCACAGTTGCTGACCTATGTCTTCCAGTTGCGGGCACATCGGCCGGGTACGCCGGGACCCGATCTGCCCCGATTCGATCTGCCTGATGCGCCGGCGGGCGCACCCTCACCGGAGTAATCCATGGCCGACGCCGTCGCCTCTTCGCCATTGACCCGCATTTTCGCCCTGCGGGGTTGGCTCACCCGCGGCCTGGGCGTGCCGGTCATGCTGCTGGTGATGCTGTCGATGATGGTGGTTCCGCTACCGCCGATCGCGCTGGACGCCTTCTTCAGTTTCAACATCGCGCTGGCCATCGCCATTCTGCTGGCAGTGATCTATGTCATGCGGCCGCTGGATTTCACCGCCTTCCCCACGGTCCTGCTGATGGTCACGTTGTTGCGGCTGGCCCTGAATGTGGCCTCAACCCGCGTGGTGCTGCTCGAGGGTCATACCGGCCCGGATGCCGCCGGCCAGGTCATCCAGGCCTTCGGCGAGTTCGTGATCGGCGGTGATTACGCCGTGGGTCTGGTGGTGTTCGCCATCATCACGCTGATCAACTTCGTGGTGGTGACCAAGGGCGCCGAGCGTATCTCGGAAGTCAGCGCCCGCTTCACGCTGGATGCCCTGCCGGGCAAGCAGATGGCTATCGACGCCGATCTCAACGCCGGTTCCCTGACCCGTGAGGAGGCGGCCACGCGTCGCGAAGAGGTCCGCCAGGAAGCCGATTTCTACGGCTCCATGGATGGCGCCAGCAAGTTCGTGCGCGGCGATGCCATTGCCGGCCTGCTGATTCTGTTCATCAACATTTTCGGTGGTCTGGCCATCGGCATGCTGCAACGCGGATTGCCGGCCGGCGAGGCCCTGCAGGTCTATACGCTGCTGACCATCGGCGATGGGCTGGTGGCCCAGGTGCCGGCGCTGCTGCTGTCCACTTCGGTTGCGATTCTGGTCACTCGCATGTCCCAGCCCCAGGACATGAGTGCCCAGATGGTGGGCCAGCTTTTCAGTTCCCCGCGGACGCTGCTGGTGACGGCGGGCGTACTGCTGGTGCTGGGGCTGATCCCCGGCATGCCCAACCTGGCATTTCTCACGCTGGCTGCGGCAGCCGGTGGCGCGGCCTATCTGCTCCACCGCCGCCGGCAGGCGGAAACCCTGCGCCAGAGCGAGCCGGTCGACAGCGGTCCGCAGACTCCGCGCGAATTGGGCTGGGATGACGTGGCGGCGGACGATGTCATCGGTCTGGAGGTCGGCTACAAGCTGATCCCGCTGGCCGACAGCCGGCAGGGTGGCGAGCTGATGGGCCGGGTCAAGGGCGTGCGCAAGAAGCTCACCCAGGAACTCGGATTCCTGATGCACCCGGTCCATATCCGCGACGACCTGTCGTTGCCGCCCGAGGGGTACCGCATAGCCATCCACGGGGTGCCGGTGGCCGCCGGCGAGGTCCGCGTCGACCGCGAGATGGCTCTCAACCCGGGCCAGGTATTCGGGCCGGTCGAGGGTATCGAGACGCGGGACCCGGCTTTCGGGCTGCCCGCCTACTGGATCGAGCCGGGCCAACGCGACAGTGCTCAGGAGAACGGCTGGACCGTGGTGGACCCGACCACGGTGATTGCCACCCATCTCAGTCAGGCGCTGCGCAGCCATGCCGCCGAACTGCTCGGCCATGACGAAGTCCAGCATCTGCTGGACAACCTCGCGCGCGCCGCGCCCAGGCTGGTCGAGGACCTCGTTCCCAAGCTCCTGCCACTGTCGGTGGTGGTCAAGGTGCTCGGCAGCCTGCTGGAAGAGGGCGTATCCGTACGCAACATGCGCGGCATCGCCGAAGCGCTGGCTGCCCACGGTGGCGGCAGTCAGGATCCCGTCACCCTCGCGGCGGCAGTGCGCGTCGCGCTTGGCCGGCAGATTGTCCAGGAAATCAACGGTATGGAAGCCGAATTGCCGGTGGCGACCCTGGCCGAGCCCCTGGAACGCATGTTGCACCAATCCCTCCAGGACAGTCAGCACGCCATCGAACCGGGACTCGCGGAACGCATGCACGACGCGCTCAAGCAGTTCACCCAGCGCCAGGAAACCGCCGGCCGGCCGGCGGTACTGCTGGTACCGGCCGGCTTGCGCGGGATGCTCGCCCGCTTCATCCGCAACAGCGTCAAGGGGCTGCACGTGCTGGCCTATAACGAGATTCCGCCGGATCGGCAGATTCGCATGATCGACTCCGTCACCGGCTAGGGCCGGGGCGAGGGTCGTCGAGGAGAAGTTGATGAAAATCAAACGTTTCGTGGAAACGGACATGCGGGCGGCGATCCGCCGGGTCCGGGAAGAACAGGGGCCGGATGCGGTAATCCTCTCCAGCCGCCGGGTCGACGACCATGTGGAGGTCGTGGCGGCAGTGGATTACGACGAGTCCCTGGTGCACCAGGCGCTGCAGCAGAACCGGCCCGCCAGTGACGGCGCGCCCAAAGCTGCGTCGCCATCGGCCGCACCCCGGCGCGAGGCGTCGCCTGTCGATGCCGGCAACCGTACTGACAAGGCGCCGGCGCCGAATGACGGCAATCCGTCGGCACAACGCATCGTCTGGGCCCAGGACCCGCATCTCGCCGAGGTGCGACGTGATCTCGACAATGTCCGCAGTCTGCTCGAGCGCCAGGTTGGTTCGCTGATTTCCCGCGATTGGTGTCAACGTCAACCGCACCGGGCCGAGGCCGTTCGTGAACTGGCCGGTATCGGTGTGGATTCGACGCTGGCCCGGGAAATCGCCGAGGCCCTGCCGGAACCCGGTGACGGTCGCCGCCCGGTCAAGGCACTGAGTCTGTTGCGTCAGCGCATCCCCGTGCCACGCCGCGATCCGTTGCAGGATGGCGGCGTGATCGCCCTGGTGGGCCCGACCGGGGTGGGCAAGACCACCACGATTGCCAAGCTCGCGGCGCGCTATACCCAGCGACACGGCCTGCGGGATGTGGCCCTGGTGACCACCGACAGCATGCGTGTCGGCGGGCGGCAGCAACTGTTCAGCTACGGCCAGATGCTGGGCATTCCGGTGTTTGCCGCCGACGACAAGGCCGATCTAGCCGCCGTGATGTCGCGGCTGGCGGAGCGGACCCTGGTGCTGGTGGATACCGCCGGCATGAGTCCGCGCGATACACGCCTCGCCGCCCAGCTGGGGATGCTGGAAGGCGCCCGTGATCGTCTGCGCACCTATCTGGTGATGGCGGCCAATGCCCACGGGCGCGATCTGCAACAGGTAATCGAGCGATTCCGTGCCACGCCGCTGTCCGGCTGCGTGCTGACCAAAATGGACGAGGCCACCCGCATCGGCGGCGCCCTGTCCGCCGTCGTTCGCAGCCAGTTGCCGGTGGCTTATGTCGCCGACGGCCAGCAGGTGCCTCAGGACTTGCATCGGGAGCGCCCCGATCATCTCATCCTGCGCGCGCTGCGCGCGGCCCGCGAATGCCCGGAACCCCAGAGTTTCGTCACCGAGGAAATCGTGCATGCGTGCGCCTGATTCCAACACCGTGGCCGGCCAGGCGGCCGGGCTGATCCGTCTCCATCCCCACCGGCCCGTCCGGGTCATTGCCGTGGCCAGCGGCAAGGGCGGGGTGGGCAAGTCCACCGTCTCGCTCAATCTCGCCCTGGCCCTGATCCGACAGGGTCAGCGGGTCATGCTCATGGATGCGGATCTGGGCCTGGCGAACATCGATGTCCTGCTGGGTCTGCAGCCGACCTACAACCTCGCCCACCTGATGGAGGGACGGGTTGGTCTGGCCGACATATTACTCGAGGGGCCGATGGGCCTGAAGGTGGTGCCCGCGGCGTCCGGCCGGCAGCGCATGGCCGAGCTGGACCGCGCCCAACTGGTCGGGCTGGTCCAGGCATTCAGTGAGTTCAGCGACGATCTGGATACGCTGGTGGTGGATACCGCCGCCGGCATTTCCGGCTCGGTGGTCACCCTGGCCCAGGCTGCCCAGGAAGTCGTGGTGGTGGCCTGCAACGAACCGGCCTCGATCACCGATGCCTACGCGCTGATCAAGGTGCTGTCGCGTGACTACGGCATCGGCCGTATCCAGGTAGTTGCCAATGCGGTGAGAAGCGCCGCGGACGGACGCCAGGTTTTTGATCATCTGTGTCGCGTGGCGGACCGGTTCCTGGACGTCACCCTGCATTTTCTCGGCACCGTGCCTCATGACGAAGCCGTGCGCCGCGCGGTACGCCAGCAGCGGGCGGTGGTGGAGGCCTACCCGGGTGCGCCGAGCAGCCTCGCCTTCGACAAGATCGGTGAACAGGTCAGCGGCTGGCAGCCCCCGGGTGGCCCGCGCGGCAACGTGGAATTCTTCGTCGAGCGCCTGCTCGGACGCAGCCCGGCGGCGCCGGCCCTGGTGGGCGCATGAGCGCGGTCAGTGAATATCGGGCCTGTGGCCAGGCCGAAGCCGGCGATCTGGTGACCCGGCACCGGGACCTGGTGCGTCGCATTGCCCTGCACATGCGCGCCCGCCTGCCGGCATGCGTCGAGCTGGATGACCTGATCCAGATCGGCATGCTCGGTCTGCTGGAGGCCGCCCGCAGCTTCGAGGCGGGTCATGGCGCCTGCTTTGAGACCTACGCCGGCATTCGCATCCGCGGCGCCATCGTGGACGAGATGCGCCGCAACGACTGGACCCCGCGGCGGGTGCGCAAGGGCATGCGGGAGGCCGCGCGCGCCATGCGCCGGATCGAACAGCGGGAAGGGCGGTCCGCGCGCGACGGCGAAGTGGCCGCCGAGCTGGGCATCGACGCCCTGGAATATGCCCGCATGACCGCGGAAGCCGCTAGCGCCAATGTCCTGACCCTGGGCGCTACCGATCACGACGACGGACAGCCACTGGAATTCGCCGCCGAAGATGCCGACCCGCTCGATCAGATGGCGGATCGGGACATGCGCGAGCACATCGCGCAGGCCATAGCGGCGTTGCCCGAACGCGAGCAGCTGATTATTTCCCTGTACTACGACGAAGAGCTCAACCAGACCGAAATCGGCGAGGTCATCGGAGTGAGCTACTCGCGGGTATCCCAACTGCTGGGTCAGGCGCTGCTGCGTCTGCGCAGCCACATCGCCGAGGTATCCGAGGGCCCGGCGCGCCGTGTCAATGAGGTAATGACATGAACAAATCCATGAAGATCCTGGTGGTCGACGACTTTCCCACCATGCGCCGCATCGTCAAGAACCTGCTGGGCGATCTGGGGTACCACAACATCAGCGAGGCCGAGGACGGTCAGGAGGCCCTGCCGATGCTCCGCACCGGCCAGTACGAATTTCTGGTCACGGACTGGAACATGCCGCAGATGAGCGGGCTGGAGCTGTTGCAGACCATTCGTGGAGAGGCAGCCACGGCCAGCCTGCCGGTTCTGATGGTCACGGCCGAGGCCAGCAAGGGCCAGATCGTGGCCGCCGCCCAGGCCGGCGTGAATGGCTACATCATCAAGCCGTTCACGGCGGCCACGCTCAAGGAGAAGATCGACCGCATCTTCGAGCGAATCGGAGCGGCGGCGTGAGCCAGCCGGGCCGCGAGGCCCTGGCCACCGGGGCTCGTGATCTGCTGGCGGCGATCGAGGCCGGTAGCGACGACGATATCCGGGCGGCGTTGCTGGCGCTCAAGCCCGCGGCGGAGAAAAGCCTGCTTGTGGATGTGGCCCAGATCACCCGGGGGCTGCATGAGGGGCTCAGCCGGCTGGCGCTGGACGCCCCGCTGGCCAAGGCGGCGGACCGGGATCTGCCGGACATGTGCAGCCGGCTGGAGGCGGTGATCCACATGAGCGAGGACGCCGCCATGCGTACGCTCGATCTCACCGAGGCCGGCAAGGCCGAGTTACGGCTGATCGAAGCCATCCGGCCCAACGCGGACCTCGTGCGTGCGGCCACGGCGCGGCTGCGTGGCCATCTCAACGGTATCGCCGAGGCTCAGGCCTATCAGGACCTGTGCGGGCAGACCATCAAGAAAGTTATCGGTTTGCTGCGGGAAGTGGAAACCGCACTCGCGGCGCTGCTGGCTCACGCGGGTATCGACGCCGCGAGAGTCGTGGGTGTGTCCGTGTCTAACAGCGTCACCCGCGGCCACGGCCCGCGGCTGGCGGGCATCGACGTGGGTGCCAGCCAGGGCGACGCGGACAAGCTGCTGGAAGACCTGGGTCTCTAGATGGCTGCCGATCCGGAGCTGCTGGCGGATTTTCTCGCCGAGGCCGGCGAGCTGCTCGACGGTCTGGAGGCCGATGTTCTCGGGCTGGAACACGACACCGAGCCGGCCCGCCTGAACGCGGTATTCCGCGCGTTTCATACCGTCAAGGGCGGGGCGGGCTTCATGGAGCTGGACGCCGTGGTAGACGTCTGCCACCGTGCGGAAGAGCTTTGCAACGGTCTGCGCAGCGGCAGCTATGCGGTGACCGCGGAAATGGTTGACGCCCTGTCCGCAGCACTCGAAACCCTGCAGTTGCAACTCGATGCGGTTCAGGCCGGTGAGCCGCCGCCACCGGCCGATCCAGGCCTGCTGGCGGCCCTGAAACCACCCGACGCCCGGCACATGCCGGCACCGGTAGCTACGCCGCCTTCGGCTGACGGAGAACAGGTTACCGATATGGCGCTCGATCCCACCGAGGCCGCCGTATCCGACTGGTTGGCGGGCATGTCGCCGCCGGCGGCTGCATCACTCGCAGCCGGCGAGGACACCATCACCGAGGATGAGTTCGAGGCCCTGCTCGACCAGCTCCACGGGGAAGCGCCACCGGCCCCCGCGGCGGTCGTCGCGCCCCCCGAGTCCCCGCCGGTTGATACACCCGCCAGTACGGCGGCGCCATCGCCGGCGAGGGTACAGTCACCGCCCAAGGCGGCCGAAACCAGCGTGCGGGTTGAGACCCGACGACTGGATCGGGTGATGAACCTCGTCGGCGAACTGGTCCTGGCACGCAATCGCCTCAAGGCCAGGCGTAGCGACGCCGCATCCTCCGAACTGGACAAGGCGATCTCGGCGCTGGATGGCGTGACCTCGAGCCTGCAGTTGTCGGTGATGCAGATCCGCATGCAGCCGGTCGGCCGCGTTTTCGCCCGCTTTCCCAAGATCGTCCGCGATCTGGCCCGCAAGCTGGGCAAGGAAGTGGAGGTCGAGCTGGTCGGAGAGGACACCGAGCTGGACAAGAATCTGGTGGAGTCACTGGCCGACCCGCTGGTGCATCTGGTGCGCAACGCCGTGGATCACGGCATCGAGGACCCGACGACCCGTCAGCGGATGGGCAAGTCGCGGGCTGGCCGGCTGACCATCAGCGCGGTACAGGCCGGCGACCACATCCTGGTGAGCATCGCCGACGACGGTGCGGGCATCGATGCCAACGTGCTGCGCGCCAAGGCGGTGGAGCGCCAGGTTATCGATCGCGAGACGGCAGCCCGCATGGACATCGCGGAATGCCTGCGAATCATCTTCATGCCGGGTTTTTCCACCCGTGACGCGGTGTCCGACGTGTCGGGCCGCGGCGTGGGCATGGACGTGGTCAAGTCGGCGATCGAGTCGCTGGCCGGCCAGGTCGAGATTGTTTCCGAGCCGGGTCGGGGCACCACCATGGAGATCCGCGTGCCACTGACGCTGGCGATCCTGCCCACGCTCATGGCCTCGGTGGGGCCTCGGATCATCGGCTTTCCCCTGGCCACCGTGGGAGATGTCATCGCCCTGGACCCGGCCCGCATGCGCGTGGTGGAAAACCGTCGCGTGCTGATGCTGCCCGACGCCGAACTGCCGATCCATGATCTGGCGGAATGGCTTGGTTGTCGCCCCCACGAGGCCACTCGCCACGTGGTTATCGTCGGCGCCGGCGGGGAGCGTCGCGGCCTGATCGTGGATGCCGTCCAGGGCCGCGAGGAGGTCGTCATCAAACCGCTGGGTGCGCTGCTGGAAGATATCGGCGGATTGTCCGGCGCGGCGGTGACCGGCGACGGCGCGATCGCGCTGATACTGGAAGTTAACGGGTTGCTAAAGGTTCTGGCCGATATGCCGTCAAGCGGGATAGTCGAGACGGCAGAGACCGAGCGGTCGGAGACGGTGGCGTGAGCCTTGACAAGATGAGTTTCGCCGGCCTGGTAATGGCTGTTGTTGCCGTGTTGGGCGGCAGTATTCTCAAGGGCAGTGGTCTGGGCGCGTTGTGGAGCAGCGCCGCCTTCGTGATCGTTTTTGTGGGGACATTCGCGGCAGTATTCGTTCAGACGCCGTTTCCGACCTTCCGCCGCGCGGTGATCATTTTGCGCTGGGTCTTCTCTCCGCCCGTGCTGGCACCGGTCGAGACCATGGGCCGGATCATCGAGTGGTCCAACATTGCCCGCAAGAGCGGATTGCTGGGACTGGAGGCGGAAGTCGAGTCGCAGCCGGATCCGTTCATGCGCAAGGGACTGCAGATGCTGGTCGACGGGGCCGAGCCGGCTACCATCCGCAGCGTGCTGGAGGTGGAGCTGAACACCCGCGAGCACACCGAGCAGCAGGCCGCCAAGGTGTACGAGGGGCTGGGCATTTACGCCCCCACGCTGGGCATTCTCGGGGCGGTTCTCGGCCTCATGGCCGTGATGCAGAACCTGTCCGACCCGGACAAGCTTGGCCACGGCATCGCCACCGCCTTCGTGGCCACGATCTACGGCATCGGGTCGGCCAACCTGATCTTTCTGCCGATCGCGGCCAAACTGAAGGGCACGGTCAACGCGCAGTCCCGCCACCGCGAGATGCTCATCGAAGGTCTGGTGGCGATTGCCCTGGGTGAAAATCCGCGCAACATTGAATCTCGCCTCCAAGGCTTTCTCGAGATATGAGCGGGGGCAGCCGCCGGCGGCGCGGGCATCAGGAAGACCACGTCAACCACGAAGCCTGGGCCATCCCCTATGGTGACCTGATCACATTGCTGCTGGCGTTCTTCGTGGTGATGTACTCCATCTCCTCGATCAATGAAGGCAAGTACCGGGTGCTTTCCGACGCCATGATGAAGGCGTTCAACAGTCCGGCGCGCACCATCCATCCGATCCAGCTGGGGAAAACCCGTCAACGGGGTGATGAGAGTGACCAGAAGGTCAACGTGATCAAGCCGCAGACGATCGAGCAGTCCATCGGCGGTTCGGCGCGCGCACGTCGCCACGACGCGATCTTGCCACCCCCGGTCCCGCTACGAGCCGGCATGCCGGCCCTGGCGTCGGTAGACGGGACAGGGACGGCGGCCGCCGAGGCGCAGATCCAGGCGGTGGCGGAGCGGATTCGTGAGGCCCTGGCACCCTCGATCGCGGCGGACATGGTCACCGTCCGGGAGCTGCCTGCCGGGGTGGAAGTGGAGATCAACACCGACATTCTCTTCGTCAGCGGCTCGGCCGAGGTCGAGGACCGGGCCCGACCGGTGCTGGCGGATCTGGCGGCGGCCCTGTCGGGATTGCCGAACCCGCTGCGTATCGAGGGCCATACGGACAACGTGCCGATCCGCACGCCCCGCTATGCCTCCAACTGGGTGTTGTCGGCAGCTCGAGCCGCCAGCGTGGTGGAGCTGTTCGCGGCCCAGGGGTTGGCACCGGCACTGATGAGCGTGCACGGCTACGGCGAGTACCGCCCGGTGGCCGACAACGCCACCGCCGAGGGGCGCAACGCCAATCGGCGGGTAGTGGTGCTGGTGCGGACGCTGCCGGACATCCAGGGACTGCCCGGTGGGCTCGCTGGCCGCCCCGGGCCCGCGGCCGGATAACGGCTCATGCGTATTCTAGCCGTGGCCAACCAGAAAGGCGGGGTGGGCAAGACCAGCACCGCTGCCGCGTTCGCAGGGCTCGCCCGCGATGACGGGCGGGTGTTGACCGTCGATCTCGACCCGCAGGGTTCCCTGACCCACTACTTCGGCCTCGCCCCGGTCGGTGCCGATCGGGGGATTTACCCGGTGCTGTCGGGCTCGGCAGGCCTGGCAAGCCAGATCCGGGCCGCTGTTTGCGAGGGCGTGGATCTGGTCCCCGCCGGCACCGCGCTGGCGTCGCTTGAACGCGAACAGGGGCGTGCCGCGGGTATGGGACTGCGGTTGATGCATGCCCTCGACAGCGTTGCCGCGGACTATGCCTGGGCCGTGCTGGATGTGCCGCCGGCGCTGGGCGTGCTCATGATCAACGCACTGGCCGCCGCTGACCATCTGCTCATTCCCACGCAGACCGATCCGCTCGCACGCCACGGCGTGGAAGCCATGGTCCGCACGGTGACCATGGTCAATCGCAGCCGACCGCAGCCGCTGGCGTTCTCCATCCTGCCCACTTTCTTTGACCCGCGTACGCGCGCCGGCAAGGCAGGGCTTGAGGCCCTGGTGCAGGCACACCCGGGTGCGCTACTGGACACGGTAATTCCCATGGATACAAAGGTTCGCGAGGCCGCCGAGGCCGGTCAGCCGATCGGCATATTCTGCCGCGGCTGCCGGGCGGCAGCTGCCTATCAACAGGCATGGACGCAGCTGGCGCCGCGGGTTGCCGGGCACCAGTCGCGGGTGGCGGCATGAGCGCCATCCTCGAAGCGGACATGCGGGCTGATTCGTCGCTGGCGGTAACCACGGCCGTGCCGGTCAGGGACCGATGGATCCAGTTCGCCATGGGCGATGAGCAGTACCTGATTGCGGTGCTGGAGGTGCAGGAGGTCATGCGCATGCTGGCGGTCACCCCCGTGCCGGGCACGCCGCCGGCGGTGATCGGCGTGATCAACGTGCGCGGCCGCATCGTGCCGGTCGTGGATCTGGCCCCGCTGCTCGGGTTGGGGCGACAGCCGGATACCGAGGCCACCCGGCTGGTGATATTCGATCTCGAGGACACCGCGGTGGCGCTGCGAGTGGATCGAGTGGCCGGCGTGCGCCTGCTCGACCGGAACGCCATTCAGCCACCGCCGGCCGCCGGCATGGGCCCCGGCAAGGTACCTGTTTCCGGCGTCTGCGATATCGACGGCCACATTCTCATGGTGCTCGATCGCGAGGCCCTGGCGACGGAATTCCGGCACCGCCCCGGTGCGGCGGAAGTTTGACGCCCCGGCAACGAATCGCCGTCCCGGAAACGGGGTTGATACCGGCGAATCTGAGAAACGCATTTATAAACATATATCTGGAGTTCCTCGACGCCGAGGCACGGCAGTTGCAAGAGGATGAGTGATGACCAGATCCGCACAACACGCCGAATCGCTTTCGCTGGGGTCCGACCTGTCCGTTCGTACGGCAGGGAGGCTGCGCGATCAGCTGCTGCATTCGCTGTCCGTCGTTGGTCCCGTGACCCTGGATGGCGCCGAGGTCACGCGGGTGGACGCGGGCGGGTTGCAGCTGCTCGTGGCCTTCTGCCGAGACCGGGCGACGGCCGGCGGCGCGGTGGCATGGCAGGCACCGAGCGCTGCGCTCATAGAGGCAGCCCGGCTGGCCGGGCTTGCCGAAACGCTGGGTCTGTCCGACCCGACGGGTTAACGGAGAACAACCGATCATGACAAGCATTCTTGCCGTGGACGATTCCGCTTCGATGCGGGAGATGGTCCGCTTCACACTGGCCGAGGCCGGGTTCGATGTCACCGAGGCCGAGGATGGCCAGGCGGCGCTGGAAACCGCCCGGACGCGCGAATTCAACCTGGTGCTGGCGGACGTGAACATGCCGCGCATGGACGGGATTTCCCTGGTCCGGTCGTTGCGCGATCTGCCCGCCTACAAGTTCACGCCCATGCTCATCCTCACCACCGAGAGTGGTGCCGACAAGAAGCAGGAAGGCAAGGCGGCGGGCGCGACCGGATGGCTGACCAAGCCGTTCGATCCCGACACGCTGGTCGCCACCGTCAACCGCGTACTCGGCTAGGGCGGTTGCCGTGGGCATCGATATTCAGCGTTTCCACGAAACCTTCTTCGAGGAAAGCCGCGAGGGGCTCCAGACTCTGGAATCCGGGCTACTGGCCCTGGACCGGGGCGCCGCCGACCCGGATGCGCTCAACCGGATATTCCGCGCCGCGCATTCGATCAAGGGCGGCGCGGGCACCTTCGGGTTCACCGCAATTGCCGATTTCACCCACGGCGTGGAGTCCACCCTCGACCAGTTGCGGGAAGGCGGGTTGACGCCCGACCGTGAACTGATCGATATCCTGCTGCGGGCGGCGGATGTCATGGGCATGCTGCTGGATGCCGCCCAGTCCGGGGACGACGTCGATATCGATGCGATCACCGCGACCCAGCAGGCGCTGACCGCCTACCAACCGCAGACATCGATTGTGCGCGATGACACGAGCGCGTCGTCGGCCCCGGTCACCGAGACCACCTGGCGGATTCGCTTCCAGCCGCACGAAGCGCTGTTCGCGTCCGGCAATGAACCGTTGCGTCTGCTGCGCGAATTGTCCGGCCTGGGGGTGCTGGAGGTCGAACCGGACCCGGCCCGTTTGCCGCCCCTCGACACGCTCGATCCCGAGGCCTGTTACCTCGGCTGGACGTTGACCCTGACCACCAATGTCGGTCGGACGCAGATCGAGGAAATATTCGCCTGGGTCGAGGACGAGTGCGATCTGGTGATTGAACCGCTGCCCGCGCTGTCGCCGGACCCGACCGCGGCAACGGCGGACGGCGAGGAGCTTCCCGCCCGACGACAGCCTGCCGCCGGCGGAGAGAGTTCGCTGCGGGTGTCGGTGGACAAGATCGATGCCCTGATCAATCTGGTCGGCGAGCTGGTCATCAATCAGGCCATGCTGCAACAGCAGGCCCAGGATCTCGACCCCGTACACAACGAGATGTTGTTGTCGGGCCTGTCTCAGCTGGAACTGCACACCCGCCGGCTGCAGGAAGCGGTCATGGCTACTCGCATGGTGCCCATGGCGTTCGTATTCAATCGATTCCCGCGGGTGGTTCGCGATCTGGCAGGGCGGCTGGACAAGTGCGTTCGGCTGGAAACGCTGGGGGAAAGCACGGAACTCGACCGCGGCGTGATCGAACGCATTACAGATCCGCTCAATCATATTGTGCGAAACAGCCTGGACCACGGGCTCGAGACACCCGAGCAGCGGCGTGCCGCCGGCAAGCCGGAGACGGGCACGGTCACGTTGGAGGCCAGTCATGAAGGCGGCCATATCGTGATCCGGGTTTCCGATGACGGCCGCGGGCTGGATCGCGACCGGCTGCTGGCCAAGGCCGCAGAGCGTGGCATCCCCTGCCAGGAATCGATGAGCGACGCCGAGGTCTGGCAGCTGATTTTCGCGCCCGGCTTTTCCACGGCGGCCGCCGTCACCGACGTGTCCGGCCGTGGTGTGGGAATGGATGTCGTCAAGCGCAACATCACCAACCTTGGCGGCCAGGTGGAGGTCGCCTCGGAGACCGGGCGCGGCACCGATATCACCATCCGTCTGCCGCTGACGCTGGCGATTCTCGACGGCATGACCGTCGCGGTCGGCGCCGAGAACTACATCATCCCGCTGCACAGCGTGGTCGAATCGCTCCAGCCCGGGGGGGCGGACGTGCGGCGCGTGGCGGGCAGCAGCAAGGTGGTCCGGTTCCGTGAGGAATTCCTGCCGCTGGTGTCGGCCGCGGCATTCTTCGGCGTGACGCGGGCAGACGGCGACAACGGCGCCGTGATCGTGGTGGTGGAATCCGGCGGCCAGCGCCTGGCGCTGCAGGTGGACGACCTGCTCGGCCAGCAACAGGTGGTGATCAAGAGCCTGGAGGCCAACTACCGTCACGTGGCCGGCGTCGCCGGCGCCACCATTCTCGGCGACGGCCGCGTCGCCCTCATCCTGGATATCGGCGAGCTGATCGGCGCGACGCGCCGGCCGGTCGCTGCCTGAGCGGAGAACGCCATGTCCGAGTCAATCGACACCCAGCGCGCCGGCAATCAGCCGGCCAACGAATACCTGACCTTTACCCTCGGGGGCGAAGAGTACGGCGTGGATATCCTGAAGGTTCAGGAAATCCGCGGGTACGACACCGTCACCCGCATCCCGGAATCCCCGAACTTCATCAAGGGCGTGATCAATCTGCGCGGCACCATCGTGCCGGTGGTGGACATGCGGGTGAAATTCGACCTGGAAACCGTGGCTTACGACGAGTTCACGGTAATGATCATCCTGAACCTGGCGGATCGTACGGTCGGGATGATCGTGGACGGCGTGTCCGACGTCATTGACCTGGTCGACGACCAGATCCGTCCGGCGCCTGAATTCGGCGGCAGTTTCGACGCCCACTACATCACCGGCCTAGGCGTCGTCGAGGACCGCATGCTCATTCTTGTCGACATCGAGCGACTCATGCTCAGCGAAGAAATGGCGCTGGTCGCCGCAGCCGCTGCCTGATCGCGACCTACACCGGAGGAACCCAAGCCATGTTCGGATTCAGTTTTTCGAATGGGTCCGCCCGTCGCGCGATGCAGGCGCGGTTGGCCGACCTGGAAGCCCTGACAAACGCGGTGAATCGCTCGCGTGGAGCCGTCACCTATGATCTTGATGGAACGATCCGTGACATCAATACCAACTTTGGTGACCTGACCGGATTCGAACCGGCGGCGCTGATCGGCAAGCCACACGATCATCTTCTGGCCGAGCAGGGCGTCAGTACCCATGCTGATATCTGGGCGCGTCTGAAGCAGGGCGAGTTCGTATCAGGCCGCTACGTCTACCGCCGTGCGGATGGCGGCCGTTTCTGGGGCCAGGCGATCTACAACCCGCTATTGGCGCCGGACGGCCGGCCTTACAAGGTGGTGCAGTACCTTACCGATGTCACGGACCAGGTCACCCAGTCGGCCGATTACGAGGGCCAGCTGGCCGCCATTTCCAAGGCCCAGGCGGTCATTGAATTCGACCTCGACGGCACCATTCGGACGGCCAATGACAACTTTCTGCATGCGCTGGGCTACACGCTCGACCAGGTCCAGGGGCAACATCACCGCATCTTCGTGGATCCGGTGGAGCGCGAGTCCTCCGACTATAAGCGTTTCTGGGAGAAACTCGGTCGCGGCGAATACGATGCCGGTCAGTACAAGCGCCTGACCCGCGATGGCCGCGAAATCTGGATTCAGGCGACCTACAACCCGATCTTCGACACCGAGGGCCGGCCCTTTAAGGTGGTCAAGTACGCCACTGATGTGACCGATCAGGTCACCAAATCAGCCGACTACGTGGGACAGCTGGCGGCCATTTCCAAGGCCCAGGCGGTGATCGAGTTTGATCTCGACGGCACTATCCGGACCGCCAACGAGAATTTCCTGAATGCAGTTGGCTATAGCCTGGATGAGGTACGGGGCAAGCATCACCGCATATTCGTCGATCCGGTGGAGCGCGAGTCGACGGAATACCGTCAGTTCTGGGACAAGCTCGGCCGCGGCGAGTACGACGCGGGCCAGTACCGGCGTGTGACCAAGGAGGGCGGTGACATCTGGATTCAGGCCAGCTATAACCCGATCCTCGATGCCGCCGGACGGCCATTCAAGGTAGTCAAGTACGCCACCGATGTGACCGATCAGGTGTTGGGTCGTCGCATCACCGAGCAGGCGGTTGAGGAAACCGGCGCCGTCGTCAACGCGGCGCGGTCCGGCGACCTGTCCAAGCGGATTCCCATGGATGGCAAGAATGGCCCGATCGCCGAACTGTGCGACGGCGTCAATGCCATGCTCGAGAACATCGCCTCCGCGCGAGAGGGCGAGCAGAAGGTGGCAGCGGAGAATCTACGTATCCGTAATGCGCTGGACAACGTGACCACCAACGTGATGATCGCCGACAACGACCGGCGGATCATATACATGAATGACTCGGTCAACGAAATGCTCGGCGAGGCCCAGGGCGACATCCAGAAGGAGTTACCCAATTTCCGCGTCGACGGCCTTATGGGCAGCTGTATCGATGGCTTCCACAAGAAGCCGGAGCACCAGTCAAAGATGCTCGAGGCCCTGTCCGAGACCTACCAGACCGAGATCAAGCTCGGTGGACGAACCTTCGGTCTCGTGGCCACGCCGGTCATCGGCGACGCCGGCGAGCGCTTGGGTACGGTGGTCGAGTGGCAGGATCGCACGGCAGCGCTCAAGCTCGAGGCCGAGGTGGCCGAACGCGCAGAACGCGAGCAGGCCATGGCCCGCGAGAATCTGCGCATTCGCAACGCTCTGGACAATGTCACCACTAACGTGATGATTGCCGACAACGACCGGCGGATCATCTATGGCAACAACTCGCTGATGGCCATGCTCAAGGTGGCTGAGGCCGACATCCGCAAGGATCTGCCGCAGTTCTCGATGGACAAGGTCATGGGCGCGACCATCGATATCTTCCACAAGAATCCCGAACACCAGCGGCGCATGCTGGAGAATCTCACCGGCACCCATAGCGCCGAAATCGGCGTGGGTGGCCGCACCTTCAGCCTCACCGTCAATCCCATCACCGATGAAGACGGCACGCGTCTGGGTACGGTGGTGGAGTGGCAGGACCGCACCGCCGAAGTCGCGGTGGAATCCGAGGTCAACGAGATCGTCGAGGCGGCGGTCAACGGCGAATTCAGTCGCCGCATCGCCCTGGAGGACAAGGACGGTTTCTTCGAACGCCTGGCCACCGGTATCAATGACCTGCTGAGCACCAGCGAAGCCGGTCTCAACGATATCGCCCGGGTGCTTGCGGCCCTGGCCAAGGGTGATCTCACGGAGTCGATCGAGGCCGACTACAAGGGCACCTTCGGTCAGCTCAAGACCGACGCCAACGCCACGGTGGATCAGCTCAAGACCATCGTGTCCGGTATCAAGCAGGCGGCCGAGACCATCGATACGGCGGCCCGCGAAATCGCCGCCGGCAATGCGGATCTGTCATCGCGCACCGAACAGCAGGCCGCCAGCCTGGAAGAAACCGCGTCCAGCATGGAGGAGTTCACCTCCACCGTGAAGCAGAACGCGGACAACGCCAGCCAGGCCAATCAGCTGGCCATTGGCGCCAGTGACGTGGCCAAGCGCGGGGGCGACGTGGTGGGGCAGGTTGTCACCACCATGGATGCGATCAACGAAAGCTCCAAGAAGATCGTCGACATCATCGGTGTGATCGATGGTATCGCGTTCCAGACCAATATCCTGGCCCTGAACGCGGCGGTGGAAGCCGCCCGCGCTGGCGAACAGGGCCGCGGCTTTGCGGTGGTGGCCGGCGAGGTGCGAAGCCTGGCGCAGCGCTCGTCCGCGGCGGCCAAGGAGATCAAGACACTGATCGGCAACTCGGTCGAGAAGGTCGAGAACGGCTCCGACCTGGTCAGCCAGGCCGGCCAGACGATGGCCGAGATCGTCGATTCCGTGAAGCGGGTGACCGACATCATGGCCGAAATCAGCGCGGCCTCCCGCGAGCAGAGTTCCGGCATCGAACAGGTCAACCAGACCGTCACCCAGATGGACGAGGTCACCCAGCAGAATGCGGCGCTGGTCGAAGAAGCCTCGGCCTCGGCTCGTTCTCTGGAAGAGCAGGCTGCCGGCCTGGTGGAGTCGGTCCGGGTGTTCCGTCTCGACGACCAGGGTGGCGTCAGCGGGGGCATCCGTGTCGCCCCGGCGCTGGCCGCCGATTCGAGACGCTCGCCCGGCAACGGCAACGGCAACGGCAACGGCAAGGGCGCGTCGGCGGATCATTCGGCCACCGCCCGCGCCGGAGCGCCGAGCAAGGCTAACGGCCGCGCCATGAACGGGCATGCCGCCAGTCAGGGACACGACAGTGATCAATGGGTCGAGTTCTAACCGCGCGCTCGTGCCCGCGGGCGCGGCAGTCGCACCCGTGTCGGTCTGGCTAAGCCTCGGGGCGATGCTGGCTCGCCAGGGCACCGGCTTCGCCGGCGCGGTGCTGGGCCCGGATAGCCGCCCATGACCGGTACCAACCGTGGTGCTGGCGAACGGGAGTTCGCCTTCGATGACGGCCACTTCCGTCAGGTGTGCGAGCTGATCCACAGCCGGGCCGGTATCGCACTGGCACCGGGCAAGAAGGACATGGTCTACAGCCGGCTTTGCCGCCGGCTGCGGGCCCTGGGCCTGGCCGACTTCGATGCCTATTTGCGCCGGCTGAGCCGAACGTCGGATCCGGAGTGGGAGGCGTTCACCAATGCTCTGACCACTAATCTGACCGCCTTCTTTCGCGAGCCGCATCATTTCACCTGGCTGGCCGAATTTCTGGCCGGGCGGGGGGCGGGCGACCGCACGCGAGTGTGGTGTGCCGCCGCGTCCACTGGCGAAGAACCCTTTTCCATCGCGATGGTGGCGGCGGAAACGCTGGGACGGCGTGCCGGCACGCTGGAACAGGTGGCCACGGATGTGGATACCGCGGTGCTGGCCCGCGCCCGAGCCGGGATTTACGACCTGGATCGTATTGATGAGCTGTCCGCGGAGCGACGCAAACAATTCTTCCAGCGCGGCATCGGGCCGAATGCCGGCAAGGTGCGGGTGCGGCCAGAGACCGCAGCCACGATCCGTTTCCAGACGCTCAATCTGGTCGCACCGGAATGGCGGTTGGACGGAGTTTTTGACGTCATCTTCTGCCGCAACGTGATGATCTATTTCGACAAGCCCACCCAGCGTCGGATTCTCGAGCGCATGCATCAGCGACTGGCGCCAGAGGGCTATCTGGTGGCCGGGCACTCGGAGAGCTATCTCAACGTGCCCTCTCTATTCACCCCTTGCGGGCGCACCATCTACCGGCGCGCCGGCATCAGCGGTGCGCAGGCGGCATGAGCCAGGCGGCGGCAACCGTCCTGGAGGAATCCCAGGCGCCGATGCGGTTTCACGACAATCGCCTGGGCGCCACGGTGGCGAAGATTCTTCCCGGTGCGTTCTACGCCACCGCCGAGGACATCGTGCTGATGACGGTGCTCGGCTCCTGCGTGGCAGTCTGCCTGTATGACCCGCAGGCGCGCATCGGTGGCATGAATCACTTCATGCTGCCGGAGGATCGCAGCACGGGCTCGGTGAGTGCGTCGGGTCGCTATGGTTCCCACGCCATGGAACTGCTGATCAACGACATGCTCAAGGCCGGTGCCCAGCGCGCGCGGCTTACCGCCAAGGTATTCGGCGGCGCGGCCGTACTGGCAAGCCTCGCGGGCAGTCGCGTGGGCGAGCGCAACGCCGAATTTGTGCGGGCCTATCTGGCCGCCGAGAAGATCCCGGTGCTGGCAGCAGACCTCGAGGGGTTGCAGCCACGCAAGGTGCTGCTTTACGCCGCCCAGGGGCGGGTACGCGTCCGGCACCTGGCCGCGGTCGAGGCCGGGTCCGTGGCGGTTCAGGAGAAGACCTACCGCGCCCGCCTGTCCACCGAACCGGTGGCTGGCGAGGTGTCCCTTTTCTAGCTCTCGGGCCCTGCCATGCAAAAGATACGCGTGCTGATCGTTGACGACTCGGCCCTGGTTCGTCAGGTGCTGACCGAATTGCTGTCCGCGGCCCCCGGGATCGAGGTCGTGGGGTCGGCCGCCGATCCCTATCTCGCCCGGGACAAGATCAAGACGCTGTCGCCGGATGTTCTCACGCTGGACGTGGAAATGCCGCGCATGGACGGCCTGACGTTCCTGTCCAATCTGATGCGGCTGCGGCCGATGCCGGTGGTCATGGTTTCCTCGCTGACCGAACGCGGGGCCGAGGTTACGCTCAAGGCCCTGGAACTCGGGGCCGTAGATTTCGTCACCAAGCCCCGGCTGGGTCTGAGCGAGGGTTTGCAGGAGTACGCGGAGGACCTGGTCGCCAAGGTGCGCCAGGCCGCCGTGGCCCGGGTTTCCGCGCGCGCCGACGGGCCCGCCCAGGCCGGACCGGTGATTCGCATGAGCAGCTTGCGAACCACCGACCAGGTGATTGCGATCGGCGCCTCCACCGGGGGCACCGAGGCGATCCGCGCCGTGCTCCAGGTGCTGCCGCCGGACTGTCCGCCGGTGGTCGTCGCTCAGCATATCCCGGCTGCCTTCAGCGCTTCGTTTGCGGAGCGGCTGAATCAGCACTCGGCATTGGTGGTGTGCGAGTCCCGTGGCAACGAGCGGTTGATGGCCGGGCATGCCTATGTGGCGCCGGGTGACCGGCACCTCCAGGTGATCCGCAGCGGAGCGCATTTCCTGACCCGGCTGGACGATGGCCCGCCCGTCAACCGTCACAAGCCCAGCGTGGATGTGCTGTTCGATTCGGTGGCGTCGGCCTGCGGCCGCAACGCGGTTGGCGCCATTCTCACCGGAATGGGCGAGGACGGCGCCCGTGGCCTGCTGGCCATGCGCGACGCCGGCGCCGCGACGCTGGCACAGGACGAAGCCTCGAGTGTGGTCTGGGGCATGCCGGGTTCGGCGGTGCGCCTGGGGGCGGCCGACCGGGTGCTGCCGCTGGCAGAGGTCCCGGCGGCCCTGGTGGGTGGTGGCCGGGTAGCGCCGCCCGCCACCGAGGCTAAAACAAACAGTCTGTCGGTCCGTTAAGCAAGACGGGTCCATTGGAGAAGGCAATGCGTTACAAGCATCTGGTCACCGGCGTCGGGATTCCGGCACTTGCCACCCTGGCGCACGTGATAACGGTTTCCCAGCCGGTACCCGCGGCTTTGCGCTGGACGGTGCTGGCAGCCATGCTCGCCAGCTGGGGCTACTACGTCTGGATCCGCGAGCGCGGCCTGGCGCAATCGGCCGATCATTCCGCCGACGAGGCGGCGTTGCTTGACGAGCTCGCCGAAACCGGCCGGTCGGAGCTCTCGTTAGCCGAGGCGGAAGTCGAGCGGGTGTCGACGCTGATCAACGATGCCGTGGCCAAGCTCACCAGCAGCTTCAACGACATCAACGCCCTCGTGCGTGAACAGGGGGGACAGGTTCGCGGCATCGTGCAGGCCGGCGACAACGGCTCGGCCAATGTCAGCGGGTTTGCCAGTTCCGTGGGCGATCTGATGACGCATATGGTGGGCGTGCTGGCTGACGGCAGCCAGCGCAGCACCGACACGGTGACCCGCATCGATGCCATGGCCCAGCACCTGGACGGCATCTTCGCGCTGCTGGAGGACGTCAAGTCGATCGCTGACCAGACTAATCTGCTGGCCCTCAACGCCGCCATCGAGGCCGCTCGCGCAGGCGAGGCCGGGCGAGGCTTCGCGGTGGTGGCCGAAGAGGTGCGCAGCCTCTCCGAGCGTTCGGCGGTGTTCAACGAGCAGATCCGCAAGCTGGTTACCAGCTCGCGCGAGGCAATTGCCAACGTCAGCGATACCGTGGGTGACATGGCGTCCCGCAACCAGGAAGCCAGCAAGCAGGCCCGGAGCCGTGCCGACGGTCTGGTACGGGATATCGAGGGGCTGAACAAGACGCTTTCCGAGGCGTTGGGCGAAGTTTCGGCGAGCAGTCAGCGCATCGATCAGGCCGCCCAGGTTGCGGTTCGTTCGCTGCAGTTCGAGGATATCGCCACCCAGGCGCTGGGGGCGGCCCGCCGCCATCTGGAGCGGGTTCGGCTGATGGGCGATAACGCCGGTGAACTCCGCGCGCCGGAGATCGCCGGGGCGACTCGGGAGGCACGGGTACAGCGCCGGGTCACTCGCCAGCGTATCGCCGAGCAGGCCGACGAGTGGCGCGAGCCTCCCCACAACCCGGTCTCCCAGGTGTCGGTGGCGCCGGGCAACGTCGAGCTATTCTGAACCGGGTCGGCGCTAGCCGGCGCCGACTAAAATTCCGACGCTTCTGCCGTTACACACGGCATGAAGCGTTTTTTTTATTCCGGCGCCCCGCGCGAGCGACGGCGGTTACTCAGTCGGTCCCGGCCATGACTGATACACCCCCCGGCAAGGTGATCCCCATGTTCACCGAGCGGGCGCTACGCGAAAGCGAACGCCGTTTCCAGCAGGCGTTTGATCACGCCCCCATCGGGTTCGCGCTGGTGGCACCGGACGGCCGCATGCTGGCGGTTAATCGCGAACTCTGTCTGATGCTGGAATACGATCGTGCCGAGTTGCTGCAGCGCGACTTCCAGTCGATCACGCATCCCGATGATCTGGAGAAGGACCTCGCTCAGGTACGGCGCCTGCTGGACAGCAACGCTGACGATTACCGGATCGAGAAACGCTACATCGCCCGGTCGGGCTCGATCGTCGAGGCCCAGCTCGATGTATCGCTACTTCGCGGTGTGGACGGCCGTCCGATTCATTTCCTGTCGCAGATCCAGGACATCACCGCGCGCAAGCAGCAGGCCGAGGCCCTCGCGCGTGCCGAACGGGTGGCCCAGACAACCCTGTCCGCCCTCGGCGAGGGCGTGATCCGGTGTCACGCCGACGGCCGCATTGCCGATGCCAATGCCGCCGCATTGGCGATGTTGCAAGCCGATCATGACACGCTCATCGGTCAGCCGGTGGCCAGCACGGTGGTGCTGGAAAGCCTGGAGGACGGGCAGCGGCTGGCGAACCCGGTGGCCCAGGCGCTGGCAGATGGAACCGTCGTGAGACTGGCGCGGTTCGCTCGCCTGGCCAACGCTGGCGTCAACCCGCCGGTCGTCACGGCAATGGCATCCCCGATCCGGTTCTCCGATACGGAACCCGCGGGCGCACTTATGGTGCTGCAGGATGTCGGCGAACTGCACCAGGTGACCGAGGAGCTGATCTATCTGGCCAGCCACGACGCACTGACCGGCTTGCGCAACCGCGGCACGCTGGAAAAAAATCTGCGCCGTATCATTGATGACGGCGATAAACAGTCTCGCTATCTGCTGCACATGAATCTGGATCATTTCCGCACCGTCAATGACATCTGCGGGACTCAGATCGGCGATCGGGTGCTGGAGGATCTGGCCACATTGCTGCAGGCGGCACTCGGCGAGCGCGCGCAGCTGGCACGCCTGAGCGGTGACGAGTTCGCCGCGCTGGTGGCGGCCGACAGCGAAGATGCCGTTACCACGCTGGCCAATGACCTGATCGATACCGTGGACCGGTACCACCTTATCCACGAGGATCGTCCCTATACCGTTGGTCTCAGTGTGGGCGTGGCCGCATTCATGCCCAGTGACCGCGAGCCTTCCGAGTTACTGGTGCGGGCGGATGCCGCGCTGGATGTCGCACGTCAGGCGGGGCGTCATCGTGTGCATTTCTATAGCGGGGATGATCCGGCGATACGTTTCAACCTTGACGCCCGTGATGCGGCGCAGCGTATTCACCGGGCCCTCGAGCAGGACGGGTTCGAACTGCATCTTCAGGCGATTGTCGATGCGGCGGGCCAGCCAAAGGGCTACGAAGCGCTGTTGCGGCTGCGGGATGGACGCGAAATGCTGCCACCGGGCGCGTTCCTGCCGGCCGCCAAGCACCTGGGGCTGATGCCGGCGATCGACGAATGGGTCGTCAACGCCGCGCTGGACCTGGTCGGCTCACGCACCGCGGCCGGGCACTGGCCCACCACGCGTTACCTCTCCATCAATCTCAGTGCCGGCAGCGTCAGTGACCCCATCTTCGGTGCGCGATTGCTGGAATGCCTGCGCCAGCGATCTCCGCCAGCCGACGCGCTACGGTTCGAGATCACCGAAACGGACGAATTGCGTGGGCACGACTATGGGACCCTGATTGCGGCACTGCGCGCGAACCGCTACCGCGTCTGGCTGGATGACTTCGGTAGCGGTTACAACACCTTTGAACTGCTCAAGCGGCTGCCGGTCGACGGCATCAAGATCGACGGGCTGTTCACCCGCGAGCTCTGCGACGACCCGATTGACTCGGTGCTGGTGGCTGCCATCGCCGATGTCGGGCGGCGGCTGGCCATCGAGGTCGTCGCCGAAGGCGTGGAAGACGCCGGCAGCCTGGAAATTCTGACCGGGCTTGGCCTTGGCAGCTTCCAGGGTTTCTATTTCCACCGCGACGAATCCGCGGCGTCTGCCCTGGCCCGTCCCGCGGTTTGAGTCCGGCTTCAGGCCGCGACGGTTTCCGAATCGGTCAGGGATCCCACGTACACGCCTTCGATGACGACCTGGTCGGCGGGTATGCGGATATCGGCATAGGCCTCGTTGGCGGGCACCAGCACCACCTCGCCATTGTCGATGCGCAGTTCCTTTACCGTCACATCCTCGCCGTGACGGGCGACCACAATGTCGCCGGGACGGGCGCTGGACTGCTTGCGCACGGCGATAAGATCGCGGTCGGAAATGCCGGCGCCGATCATCGAATCGCCGCGTACCCGCAGGAGGTAATCCGGGCGGTACCGGAAGCGCGCGGCCGGGACATGGATCACCTTTTCGGTGTTCTCGATCGCCGCAATCGGGGCGCCGGCGGCCACCCGGCCGATGATCGGCAGCGTCAGCCAGCCACCCGGCGCGGCGGACAGAACATCGGCGGGTTGCATCTGGGCAGAAACGGGCATCGGGAACACCGGCAATAGCTGAATCGAAAGTGTATATAAATACACTTTGGCGTCGGAGGCAAGCGCCGATTGGCGCTCACCCGGCCCGAGGGCTCGTTGATTCATTCGGCGAGGCCCACAGGCGGCCCGGCTGACGGGCGCTCAGGTCCCGTCCGTGAAGAAGCGCACAAGCTCGTCGTGAACCTCGTCCGGTGACTCCTCGGGCAGAAAGTGGCCGCAGGCCAGCGCCCGGCCTTCCGCGTTATCCGCATAGTCCTGCCACACGGTGAGTACGTCGTAGGTGCGGTGGACGAATCCGTACGTCCCCCAGAGAACCAGTAGCGGGCAGGCGAGCCGCCGATCACGGTCGGCCTCGTCGTGGATCAGGTCGATGCCCGCGGCCGCCCGATAATCCTCGCAGCTGGCGTGAATGGCCGCCGGGTCGGCAAAGCAGCGCGCGTACTCGGCAACTGCCGCGTCATCGAAACGGGCGCCGGGGGCGGCCCAGCGACGCAGCTTTTCCCGCAGGTAGTAGCCGGGGTCGGCGCCGATCATCGTTTCCGGCAGCCCATCCGGCTGGATCAGGAAGAACCAGTGGTAGTAGCCCGTGGCGAAATGCTGGTTGGTATGCCGGAACATGTGCAGGGTGGGGGCGATGTCCATCACGCAGGCGCGACGCACGCGGTCTGGGTAGTCCAGTGCCATGCGGTGGGCAACCCGGGCGCCGCGGTCGTGGCCGGCGACGTCGAACTCGGCGTAGCCGAACGCATCCATGACCGCGACCATGTCCCGCGCCATCGCACGCTTGGCGTAGGCGGCGTGGTCGTCACCGCCGGGCGGTTTGCTGCTGTGGCCGTAGCCGCGCAGGTCCGGGCAGATCACGTGGAAACGGGACGCCAATCGGGCTGCAACGGCATGCCACATCAGGTGAGTTTGCGGGTAGCCGTGCAGTAGGAGCAGCGGGGGGCCGTTGCCGCCGTGGGCAAGATGAATTTCACCGGCGGAAGTATTCACGCGACGGGTCTCGAATTCGGGCCCGAACAAGGCGAGCGTGGTGCAGTCCCGCGGGTTGGCCACAGCGGTTGATGTCTTAATGCATGGAATGCTCAGTGTGCCATCTGCCGCCGCTACCCGAGCCAATGATTCGTGTCTCGGTGCATCCGCTTGCTTCGGAATCGCCTATAGATGCCCGTGCCTTTTGTTCAAGAGGAGTTGCACTCCATGCGTCGAACGATTTTCGGACTGATCACGCTGGCCGCGGTTGCAGCGGCCCCCGTCCAGGCCGCCGACCACACGGTGGAAATGCTCAACAATGGTGAGCAAGGCGTGATGGTGTTTGCCCCCGGCTACCTGAAGGTGGCGCCGGGCGACACGGTGACCTTCAAGCCCACGGACTCGGCCCATAACAGCCAGTCGGTGCTGGTGCCGGATGGCGGCGCCGAGTGGAAGGGCGAGATCAGCAAGGAAGTGACGGTCACGCTGGATGAACCCGGTGTGTACATCTACGAGTGCCAGCCGCATGTGGCTCTGGCCATGGTTGGCGTGATCCAGGTCGGCGAGCCCGGAAATCTGGACACGGCGAAGAAGAAGGCTGAGGAAATGGCGGCCACTTTTGCCACCAACAAGGACCGGCTGAACGGGTATCTGTCGCAGGTGAAATGACTGAGTCCGGTGCGCGGGGCCGCGACGACGCAGCCCCGCGGCCACCGGATTCGCGGGGCGGCCTCCGGGCCGCCCATTCCGTTGCCAGCCGGATCGCCCGGGTCCGCTCGTCTTCCCGCGGCAAGTTGTTTTGCCACGGCCCCCGGGGCTACGCTTGCGGCCGCCATTCCTGCGGGCACCGCGTTCCGCGTTGCCACTAACCGACGAGGCACCGATGACCGACAACACCGGCTACACACCTCCCGCCGTCTGGAGCTGGGACGCCGAAAGCGGCGGCCGCTTCGCCAGCATCAACCGGCCGATCGCTGGGCCCACGCACGACAAGGCACTGTCGGTGGGCAAGCATCCGCTGCAGCTGTATTCGGTGGCCACGCCCAACGGCGTGAAGGTCACGGTGATGCTCGAGGAACTGCTGGCGCTGGGCCATACCGGCGCGGAATACGACGCCTGGCTGGTCAATATCTTCGAGGGCGAGCAGTTCGCCAGCGGCTTTGTCGAGGCCAACCCGAACTCCAAGATTCCGGCGCTCATGGACCACAGCACCGCCACGCCCACCCGCGTGTTCGAGTCCGGCGCCATCCTGCTGTACCTGGCCGAGAAGTTCGGCGAGTTCCTGCCGACCGAACCGTCGGCGCGCACGGAGACGCTCAACTGGCTGTTCTGGCAGATGGGCAGCGCGCCGTTTCTGGGCGGCGGCTTCGGGCACTTCTATGCCTATGCGCCGGAGCCGATGGAATATCCGATCAACCGCTTCACCATGGAAGTGAAGCGGCAGCTGGACGTGCTCGACCGGCATCTGGCGGACAACGCGTTTCTGGCCGGTGAGGACTACAGCATTGCCGACATGGCCAACTGGCCGTGGTACGGCGCGCTGGCCAAGGGGCGGCTCTACGACGCCGCCGAATTCCTGCAGGTGCAGGAATACCGGAACGTGCAGCGCTGGGCCGACGACGTCGAAGCCCGCCCGGCGGTACAGCGTGGTCGGATGGTCAACCGGGTGTGGGGCGACCCGGCCGAGCAACTGCCCGAACGCCACGATGCCACCGACTTCGAGCATCGCACCAAGGACAAGCTGGACGCGGCGGTCGGGGACGACTAGTCGCGGCGCCTGCCGGGCGCTTCCGTTGGCTACCGGATCACAAGCGCGGCGAGCACTGCAAGTGCCGCCAATACCGCTACCGACAGCGCCCGTCGCAACTGCAGGAAAGCGGGATCCTGCCAGCCCCGGCACCGGCCGCGCTCGTCGGCCACCCAGGCAACGAGTAATGCGATGATCAGGGCGGCAGTCGTCCAGGGCAGCGGCAGCAGGAGCGCCGGCCATGCAATTAATGCCGGGAGAACGCCCAGCGTCAGGCCGAGCCATGGCGCCGGGTCCCCCTGCTCCAGAATGCGCCCCCACTGCACGCCGCCGATGAAGGAGACGATGGTGGCCACGTAAGGCGTCAGCCACGCCAGCAGGCGGGTGTCCGCGATCGGAATCGACAATGCGGCCAGCAGGGCAGCCGCGAATGGCAGCAGTGCCAGTACCCCCAGTGCGACCGCGGCACGGAATACCTGATTTGACTTCGGGCGAGCGTCCGGTGGGGTCACGTTTTGACAGCCTCGTGAGCGCGTGCAGCGTGCCAGTCTAAGGCAGGCAGGGTCGATGTGGGCACCGTCTCAATAATCGGCGTTTTAAGCCGTTACGCGGTCCGGATACCTTTATACCTGTCCGCAAGCTCTCAACCTGCGCCGGAACCCGCCATGATTCTGACTCAGCTCATCTACTACAGCGACGCGTCCGAACAGATTACCGCCGACGTCGTATCCCATTTTGTGGAGGCGGCCCACCGCCGCAATCTGGAGCTCGGCCTCACCGGCTTTCTGATCTACAACCGTCGCCATTTCCTGCAGCTTATCGAGGGTGGCCGGACCAACCTGAATCATGTCTACGGGCGCATCATGCGCGATGAGCGTCACGGCGGCCCGATTCTTCTCGGTTACCGCCCGATTCACGAGCGCACATTCCCGCAATGGGGTATGCGTTACGCGCCCCTGTCCACCGAGCGCAGCCAGCGATATCTGCGATTCAGTCCGACTCCCGATTTTGCCCCGCACCACATGTGTTACGACAGCGCGAAAGCACTGCTGGTGGATATGGCGATGGATGCCTGAGTGCGGTGGCTGGCGACCAACCGGTGCCCGGTTTCGATACTCAGAATGGCCGCGCTGACTCAGGCCGGCGGCCGCGCCCGGGCGGCACGCCATACCAGCGCTTGTAGGCGTTGATGAAGCTGGTGGCCTCGGCGTAACCCAGCCGCTCGGCGATCTGCTCCACCGATAGCCTCGGACCGGACAGATACTCTTCGGCCAGTGTCTGCCGCACTTCGTCACGTAACTCCGCGAAGCGGGTGTCCTCGGCGGCCAGACGTCGACGCAGGGTGCGCGGGATCATGCACAGGTGCTCGGCGACGTCCGCCATGGTCGGCATTTCGGCCGCCCGCGCGGCGAGGTGATTGCGCACTCGGGCCCCGAGACCGCCTCGGGCCCGCCGCTGATTGAGCAGCATTTCGCACTGCTGCTCGGCCATGCGCAGGGCCAGTTCGTTGGCCTGGGGGAGTCGCTGGGTGAGTTCGCCACGATCCATGACCGCCTCGTTGATGCGGGCGCCGTACGCAGGGCGGATCCGGTAGAAGTCCTCGTAAGCGTCGGTATAGCCCGGGTCCGCAAAGGCGAACCGCAGGCTTTCCAGGACCGTTTCGGTGCCGAACATGTCGCGCTGCAGGGTGATCACGCAGGCACTGTCGCGCTCGACGATGAACCGGCGCAGCGGCCCCGGGATGTCGGCATCATCCATGACCACGTGGGTATGCCGGCCGGTGTCTGTCAACTCGAATCGGCAGAAGGCGGCGGTGAGCCGGATGTACTTCAGACCCACGTCGAGGGCATCGCGGGCCGTGGGGCTGCTCACCATGGCGAATCCGAGTGATCCGAAGGCGGTGAAGTGATAACGCTTGCCTGCCAGTACGCCCAGCGCGGGCACGTGGTCCAGGGTCTCCACCAGATTGCGGATCAGCCGCAGCTCCTGCCGGGCCTGGACCACCTCCTCGGGGGCTTGCAGCCGGGCCTCATCGACGCCGGTACCCGCGAGCGCGACCGCCGGCGACAGGCCATGCTCTGCCGCCAGTTCGGTCATGAGGCGCATGCTCGTCACACTACGCTCGAAATCCCATACCGGCATGGTCGATCCCCCACACGCCGTCGCACCATGTCCTCTTTTATCGATATTTTGTCCCCGGTGATCATCACCAGGCAAGTGGGCGGCGCCTAATATGCCCAGCCTCACACAAGTTCCTGTGCGACGAGGAGTCCGACATGAACAATACGCAGCAATCTCGGCCGGGCGCCGTGACCACCGATATCGTGATCATAGGGACCGGCTTCGGCGGGCTCGGCATGGCCATGCAGCTGAAACGGGAGGGCATCGAATCCTTCGTGCTGCTGGAAAAGGCGGCCGGGCTGGGCGGCACCTGGCGTGACAATACCTATCCCGGTGCGGCCTGCGACGTGCAGTCGCATCTGTACTCGTTTTCCTTCGAGCCCAAGAGCGACTGGAGCCGCAAGTTCGGCGGCCAGGGCGAGATACACGCGTACATGGAAGACTGTGCAGCCAGGTACGGCCTGCATGAGCACATCCGCTTCAATCAGGAAGTGGACGCCGCTACCTTCGACGAAACCGCCGGCATCTGGGAAATTCATACGAAAGCCGGCGAGTTTCTGCGTACCCGGGTACTCGTCAGCGCCACCGGCCAGTTGAATCAGCCCTCGTATCCGAACATCGAGGGTCTGTCAAACTTCAAGGGCCGGATGTTTCATTCCGCCCGCTGGGAGCACGACTACGACCTGGAAGGCAAGTCCGTAGCGGTGATCGGCACCGGCGCCAGCGCGATTCAGTTCGTGCCGCAGATTGCATCGCGGGTGCGGTCGCTGCGGTTGTTCCAGCGCTCCGGGGCCTGGGTCATTCCCAAGTCGGACCGCCCGTTCACCCGCTTCGAGCACTGGTTGTTCCGGACCTTCCCCCTGGCGGATCGCCTGTACCGCACGCTGATCTACTGGAAGAACGAATCCCGCGCGCTGGCGTTCACCCGTTTCGGCAAGCTGCTGGAGGCCTGGGGCTGGCTCAGCCGCTGGCACATGCGGCGGCACGTGGCCGACCCGGACAAGCGGCGCAAGCTGCGGCCCGATTACAAGATCGGCTGCAAGCGGCTGCTGATTTCCAACGACTGGTTTCCGGCGGTCAACCGCGACAACGTCGATATCGTGACCGACGGCATCGCGCGCATCGAGGACAATGCCGTGGTCACCGACGACGGCCGTCGTCACGAGGTCGACGCCATCATCCTGGGCACCGGGTTCCAGGCCACGGATTTCCTGGCGCCGATGACCATCACCGGCCGCGGCGGCCGCGACCTCAACGAAGCCTGGCGCGACGGCGCCGAGGCCTTCAAGGGCATCTCGGTGTCGGGCTTTCCCAACCTGTTCATCCTGTACGGCCCGAATACCAACCTGGCCCACAGCTCCATCATCTTCATGCTGGAATCACAATGCCGCTACATCATGAAGTGCCTGCGTCTCATGCGTGAGCGGAATCTGGCCTTCATGGATGTCAGGGCCGAGCGCCAGGCGACCTATGGCGAGCGCATCCAGCAGCAGCTGCAGCGCAGCGTCTGGGTGGCGGGCTGCAATTCCTGGTACCTCAACGCGGCGGGCAAGGTCACCAACAACTGGCCGGGCTTCACGTTCAGCTACCGGCAGATGACGGGCCGGCTGGACCCGCAGGACTACGAATTGCAGCTGGCCGGTCGTGACGATGGTCGGTCGCGGATCGCAGCGGAGGCCGCATGATGAGTCGACGCCCGCATCAATCCCGGCCACGTCGCCTGTCGCTGCTGGACGCCACCTTTCTGCAGATCGAGACCCGCGACACCCCCATGCACGTGGCAGCGCTACAGGTTTTCCAGCTGCCGAAGAATGCGCCGGCCGATTTCATCAAGAATGTGGTGGAGACCCTGCGGGCACCGGCACAGCTGGCGCGTCCATGGAATCTCAAGCTGGCGCCCGTGCCGCTGGCACGGCTGGCGCCGGCGATGGTCGAGACCAACGATATCGACATGGACTACCACGTCCGCCACACCTGTCTGCCGGCCCCGGGCGGCGAGCGGGAACTGGGCGAACTGGTGTCCCATCTGCACAGCACCATTCTCGATCGTACGCGGCCGCTCTGGACCTGCCACGTGATCGAGGGGCTGGAGAACAAGCGCTTCGCGCTTTACACCAAGATCCATCACGCGCTGACCGACGGCGTGCGGGGCATGCAGCTTCTCAGCGGTGCCCTGGGCACGCGGCCGGGCGCGAACAACTGGTCGCCCCCGTGGGCGGCTTCGCCCGCGACCGCGGCCGGCTCCCGCAACGGGCGGAAAACCGATCCTGCCGAGCGCCCGCGGCGCCCCGCCCTGTGGCGCTGGCCGGGACTGGTGGCCGGAGCGGTCACACCGCTGATGCGTCGCCGGGCAGCCCACGAGCCCATTCGGGTGCCGTTCGAGGCCCCGCCCAGCATTCTCAACGGGCGGGTCACGGGCGCGCGCCGGGTGGCCACGCAGCGCCTGGATCTGGCCCGCGTCAAGGCCGTGGCCGCTCGCACCGGCGCCTCGGTCAACGATGTCTTTCTGGCGATCTGCAGTTCGGCGCTGCGCCGGCATCTCGCCGACAGCGGGGATCTGCCCGACCGCTCGCTGATTGCCGGCGTGCCGGTAAGCCTGCGGGCCGATGTCGGTGACGATGAATCCGGCAATGCGGTGGGCTTTCTCTGGTCGGTGCTGGGTACCGAACTGGCGCAACCGCTGGCCCGATTGGCAGCCGTGCGGCAATCGATGCAGGCCAGCAAACAGCATCTTCAGGCGTTGCCCGGCGCGGTGCGGCCGCTGTTCACGATGATGACCATGACACCGGCTATCGCGGTGCTGCTGAGCGGGCAGGGCGCGCGCCTGCGGCCCTCGATGAACGTGGTGATTTCCAATGTGCCGGGGCCGGCGAAGCCGCTTTATCTGGGTCGGGCGAGGATGGAGGCGATCTACCCCGTCTCCATTCCCCTCCAGGGCCTGGGTCTGAATATCACCTGCCTGAGCTATGACGGGCAGTTCACCGTGGGGTTCACCGGCGGCCGCGACAGCGTGCCCCACCTGCAGCGCATCGCCGTCTATGCCGACGAGGCGCTGAGCGAACTGGAGTCGGCGGCGTCGCATGCTGCCGACCTGAAGGAGGCGACATAACATGACGACCGACAATGCCTGGACCCCGGTTGACGGCCTTCGCCACTGGGCGGCCGTGCAACCCGATGAAGTCGCGCTGGTGCAGCCGGTGGGCGGCGAAGCCGTTGAAACCACCTGGGCGGAACTGGCCGACCAGGTTGGCCGCATGGCGGCGCATCTGTCCGCGATGGCGCTGCCGGCCGGCAGCCGCATCGCGCTGCTGTCTCAGAACTGCGCAACATTCATTGCGGCCGATCTGGCGATCTGGATGGCCGGGCATGTCAGCGTGCCCGTTTATCCGTCGCTGAATGCGGCCACGCTCGAGTTCATCCTCGAGCACAGCGAGGCGCGATTGCTGTTTCTCGGGCCGCTCGATGACTGGGCCGGAATGCGGGTCGGCGTGCCGGACACGATGCCCGTCATCCGGTTTCCGGGCGCCCCCGCGGACGGGCTGCCCGCGAGCCATCGCGACTGGTCGGCGGTGCTGGCCGAGGCGGCGCCGTTGACCAAGCCGGTCGCGCGCGATCCGGAAGAACTGGCCCGGCTGGTGTACACCTCGGGCAGTACGGGCGAGCCCAAGGGCGTGATGGTGCCGTTCCGGGCCATGGTGGCGGGCGCTGACCTGTTCGGCCAGCTCACCGAGGTCGGTCCGGCCGATCGCATGATCTCCTACCTGCCGCTCGCCCATGTGTTCGAAGCCGGGCTTACCGAGTGCAACGCGCTCCGGCACGGTTTCACGCTGTATTTCAGCGAAGGGCTGGCTACCTTCCCGGCCGATCTGCGCCGGGCGCGGCCCACGCTGTTCCTGTCGGTGCCGCGCCTGTGGACCAAGTTCCAGCAGAGCGTGCTTGCCCAGTTGCCCCAGGACAAACTCGACGCGCTGCTGGCCGACCCGGCCACTGCCGACGCTACCCGCCGTCAGGTGCTGGAAAAACTCGGCCTGCAGGATGTGCGCATTGCCATAACCGGCTCGGCACCGCTGCCGCCGGCGATCATCGAGTGGTACCGCTCGCTCGGCCTGGAACTGCTCGAGGGCTACGGCATGTCGGAGGACTTCGCCTACTCCCATTGCTCGCGGCCGGGGCGTACCAGGGTGGGTTACGTGGGGGATCCGCATCCCGGCGTCGAGCGGCGCATTGCCGCCGACGGCGAGGTCCAGATCCGGAGTCCGGGCGGCATGCTCGGGTACTATAAGGCGCCGGAGCAGACCGCCGAGGCGATGACCGAAGACGGCTGGTTTCGCACCGGTGATCAGGGCGAGATCGACGAAGAGGGCCGGTTGCGCATCACCGGTCGGACCAAGGAGCTGTTCAAGACCAGCAAGGGCAAGTACGTGGCCCCGGCGCCGATCGAAACGCGCCTGCGCCATCCTCAGATCGAACTGGCCTGCGTCAGCGGCGCCAATCAGCCGCAGCCGTTTGTGCTGCTGTGTCCCAGTCCGGAGGCCGCCGCGGCCCTGGCCACCGATGCCGGACGGACGCAGCTCGAATCCGAGGTCACGATGCTGCTCGACGAGGTCAATGCGGGGCTGGATGGTCACGAGGCCCTGGCGTTCGCGGTGATCGTCGGTGATGCGTGGTCGATCGAGAATGGCTTGCTCACGCCCACCATGAAGATTCGGCGCAATGTCATCGAGGCACGCTATGGCGACCGGGTCCATGCCTGGTACGCGACCGGTCAGCGGGTGATCTGGGGCTAACAGGGGCGCTGGCGGGGCGGCCCTTAAGTCGTGCGATGCGCCGGCGCCTCGCGCGACCCGTTACCATCGTGCGATGCCGCCGACCTGGATCGCCTACGTTCTGCTGATTGCCACCGCCATGGCCTGGGGCGCCAATGCGGTGGCCGGCAAGCTGGCGGCGGGCCATGTCGATCCGATCGTGCTCACCCATCTGCGCTGGGGCTGCGCGGCGCTGGTGATACTGCCATTCGCCTGGCCGCATCTGCGGCATGACTGGCCGCGGGTGAGACAGCGCGCGGGTCTGCTGTTCCTGTATGGCCTGATCGGCTTCGGGGCGTTCAATATCGCGCTCTACAGTGCGCTGAACTACACCAGCGCCGTGAATGTGGTGATCGAGCAGGCCGGCATGCCCGGCATGATCTTCCTGTTGAGTTTCCTGTTCCTGCGCCAGCGGCCAGTACCGGCGCAGCTGGTCGGGTTCCTGATGACCGCGGCCGGGGTGGCGGTGGTGGTATCGGCGGGCGACCTGACGCGGTTGCTCACGCTGTCACTCAACCGGGGGGACGCGCTGATGCTGGTGGCCATCGTCTGCTATAGCGCCTATGCCGTGGCACTGCGTTTCCGACCGCCGATTCACTGGCTGAGCTTCATCGCGGTGATTGCCGCGGCCGCCTGGCTGGCCACGCTGCCGGTGGCGGCCTGGCGGATCACCGCGGACCCGGCGGGCTGGCCGGACCTGACCGGCTGGGGCGTGGTGCTGTTCGCGGCCGTGGTGCCCGGGGTACTGGCCCAGGCGGCCTTCATCCGTGGCACCGAACTGATCGGCGCCAACCGCGCCGGCCTGTTCATCAATCTGGTGCCGCTGTTCGGCACCGGTTTTTCCGTGCTGCTGCTGGGCGAGGCCTTCCACGCGTTTCACGCTCTGGCGCTCGCGCTGGTGCTGGGCGGTATCGCCCTGGCCGAACGCAGTCGGGGTGCCGCAGGCTGAGCACCCCGGCTGCGTTCGCGTCAGCGAATGGCGGTGGGGTTCACGATCGCCTGCACGCCGCCGGTGAAGCGCGGGGCCCCCAGCACGAACATGAACTCGGACACCCCGTCCGCCACCAGCTCGGCGGTATCCATGTTTTCCAGAATATAGATGCCGTTGCGGGCCAGCAGCTCCTGATGCACCTCGAACACGCCCACGCCGTCCTCGAAGGGGATCACTTCCAGGCCCCAGGTATCGGCGCCGGCGGCGATCACGTTCTTTTCCGCCAGGTAGCGGGCGCCGTCCAGCCCCAGGCCGGGTTCGGCGGTGATGTAGCGCTCGTCGTCCTCGCCCACCAGTTCCAGCCAGCCGGTGTGGAACAGCACCACGTCGCCCTCGCGGATCTCGATTCCCTGGGCCTCCGCCTGGGCCTGGATTTCCTCGCGGTTGAAGGCAGTGCCTTCCGGGACGATGGTCTCGTCGTAGTACTCGGTCATGTCCAGCACCACGCCCCGTGTGACGAAGTTGGGCAGCTGATGGATGCCCAATGCGGTCAGACCGTCGGCCTGCACGAAGTCGCTGGCGTGGTGGCAGTTGTAGTAGACGTTGTCGATGCCGATATGGCCCAGCCCGTCGATCTGCGAGCCGGTGCCCACGTAGCCCATGTGTATGTCGTCGTTGAATACCGTGTCGCTGGGGCCGATGCTGGCCCCGCCGGCCTGGCCGGGCTGAGTGATCACCATCGACCAGGAGCGCGAGCCGTAGGCTGGAGTGTCAGCGCTGGTTTCCCCGCCCAGGCCGTAGACCTTGCCGCGGGTGACCAGCTCGGCGGCGGCCCGGGCGCGTTCCTCGGTGAGCAGGTTGGCTGCGCCGATCTCGTCGGCCGGGCCCCATTTCGACTGGCACCATTCCGGGGCATCCGGCGCCTCGGCCGGCAGGGGCTTGTCGTCGTTGTCGGCCGCGCCGGCGGCACCGGCGATCAGGGCGGCGGTCAGGGCAATGGCCCGCGTCGTGACGGTCAGGTGCATATCCGGTTCTCCTCCGTGTTGTCGATATGAGTGTACTTATTCATCGGTCCGCAAGCAGGTCTCCCGGGCTGTCGGGTGAAGTGACCGGCGCCTGTGGTTACACTGCGCCGTGTCCCCCTACGTAATCCGCAACGCAGACGCATGAGTCAATCGGCCACGTCCTCGACGGTAGCTGCCGAAAGCCTGCTGACCGCGGTCGCCGAACAGGTTGCCGGGGCCGGCGACCTGGAGGGCCTGACCCGGCCGCTGCTGGACATCCTGCAGCGCCTGACCGGGCTGGATTCGGTGTATCTCACCGCGATCGACTGGCAGGCCGATCAGCAGCAGATCCTGTTTTCCCGGAACAGCGGTGAGATGACCATCGGCGAGGGCCTGATGGTGCCCTGGCACGACACGCTCTGCCGCCGCGCCCTGGACGAGAACCGCTTTCTCACCACCGATGTGCCCGAGCGCTGGGGCGATTCCGAAGCGGCCCGGGCGCTCAATATCCAGACCTACGCCAGCGTCCCGGTCAAGGCCGAGGACGGCGAGATCTTCGGCACCCTGTGCGGCGCCAGCGACCATGTCGCCCCGGTGCCGGAAGGGGCGGAGTCGGTGATGTCGCTGTTCGCCCAGCTGGTGGCCCATCAGATCCAGCTCGAGCGCGCCGCCACTCAGGCCCGGCAACGAGCGCGGCAGGCCGAAGACGCGGCCAGCTCGTTCCAGGGCATTGCCGCGCTGGCAGAGCAGTGTTCCGGTGCCACCGTTCTGGAAGAGGCCCTGCATGGTTGCGCGGGGGTGCTCGATTCCATCTGGACCGACGTCACCGTGCACACCTGCCACCCGGCCGACGAGGGCCCGGCCAAGCCGGTGATCCGGGCGTTCATGAACTGGCTGATTAGCGAACAGATGACGCCTGACGGTGCCGGCTGGTGGAACCGGCGTGACGATCCCGCCGTGTTCGAGGCTGCTGGCGAGTTGGTCGGCCCGGATATCGAGGGCATCGGCGTGGCCTGCGCGATGCGTCGCGGCCAGAGTGCCGGGTCGGTGCTGGTACTGGCCCGCGCCCTGCCGAGCGAAGGGCTGGCCGCACAGCAGATGCTCACCGGTCTGGCGCTGCATCTGTCACTGCTGGTCACCCGGCTGGAACTGCGCGAGTCGCTCGAGGCCTCCTATCGGGAGATTGAACGGCAGGCGCGGCTGGACCCGCTTACGGCCCTGCCCAACCGCCGCCAGCTGGAGGAAGAAGGCGAACGGCTGCGCGCCCGGGCGGCGCGTCATGGTGGTCGGGTGTGCGCGGCCTTTGTCGATCTGGACGGCTTCAAGCAGATCAACGATGACCACGGCCACGACGCTGGCGATCGTTTCCTGATGCAGGTGGCCGTCTCGCTGCAGACCGTCACCCGGGCCGAGGAAATCTGTGCCCGTTACGGGGGTGACGAGTTCGTGCTGCTGGCGCTGGTGCCGGAGGACGAGGCGGATGCCTTTCATGACGCCGTGCGCGATCGTCTGGAAGAGGCGGTCCGCGGTCATTATGATCTCGGCGACGCCAGTATCGACTATCCCGGCGCCAGCGTTGGCGTGACTATCCAGGCCAGCGCCGAGGAGTCGCTGGCGGACCTGCTGGTACGGGCCGACGAAGCGATGTACGAGGTCAAGCGCCAGCGGCGCGAGGCCGGCGGGCAGGGCGCCCGGCGCTGACCGGGGCGATACGCCGGCAATCAGCAACAAGGAGAAGTGGCCGTGGAAGCGAACCCCATTCTGGCGCCGGCCGCGGTGCTCGTGCTCTGGTCGCTGGTGGTGCTGAGCTGGATGGTGGTCACCCGCCTGGGCGGCTTCGCCAGGGCCGGTCTCAAGCTCAACGAAGCCGAGCCCGGTTCCCGATATGTCGATGTCGAGGCCAGCATGCCCGCCCGGGTGAACTGGGTATCCCACAACCATACCCACCTGATGGAACAGCCCACGCTGTTCTACGCGGTCGTGGCGATTCTGGCGCTGGCTGGCGACACGGGCCCGGTCAGCCTGGCGTTTGCCTGGGGCTATGTCGTCCTGCGCGTTGCCCACAGCTTGTGGCAGTGCCTGGTGAACACCATCCCCGTGCGCGTGACGCTGTTTTCACTGATGACGCTGTGCCTGTTCGTGCTGGCGGTCAACGCCGTGCGATTGACGCTGTTCTGAGCCGAGGCGGCCGGGCAAACACCACCACCGGCTTTACGACCTGGCCGGGTTCCGTGGCGGCTACCGCTTCATTGATGTTCTGAAAATCAAAGGTTCGATCAGCCGGTCGAACGGAAACCTCCCGGCCTGCCATTCCCGCGCCGCTCGTGGGCGACGTTAACCGTCCAACAAAATAGGCGACGCCCCGGCTCGGGACGCCGCCTTCGTTCGGATCGATTGGTGTCGGCGGTACCCGGCAAGCCCGGATACCGCCGATAGTTACCGATCAACTCAGGTCGAAGCGGTCCGCGTTCATCACCTTGTTCCAGGCGGTGACGAAGTCCTTTGCGAACTTCTGCTTCGCGTCGGCCTGGGCATAGACCTCCGACAGTGCCCGCAACTGCGAGTTGGAGCCGAACACCAGGTCCACGCGAGTGCCGGTCCACTTCTTCTTGCCGGTGTCGCGGTCCAGGCCCTCGAACACGTCCTCGTCGTCGGCGCTGACCTTCCACTCGGTGGCCATGTCGGTCAGGTTGACGAAGAAGTCGTTGGTCAGCTGACCGGGACGGTCGGTGAGCACGCCGTGCTGACTGCCCTCGTAATTGGCATTCAATGCGCGCATGCCGCCCACCAGCACCGTCATTTCCGGCGCCGTCAGGCCCAGCAGCTGGGCACGGTCGACGAGCATTTCCTCGTCGGCAACCGTGAACTTGGTGCGCCGGTAGTTGCGGAAGCCGTCGGCCTCCGGCTCCAGTGGTTCGAAGGACTCGACGTCGGTCTGCTCGTCGGTGGCGTCGGTGCGGCCCGGGGCAAACGGCACGTGGACCGGGTTGCCGGCATCAAGCGCCGCCTTCTCGATGGCCGCGGCGCCGCCGAGCACGATCAGATCGGCCAGCGAGACCTTCTTGTTGCCGTACTGCTCGTCGTTGAAGGCCTTCTGCACGCTTTCCAGCTGCTCCAGCACCTTGGCCAGCTGGCGCGGCTGGTTGGCTTCCCAGTCCTTCATCGGGGCCAGACGGATACGGGCGCCGTTGGCACCGCCGCGCATGTCGGAACCGCGGTAGGTGGAGGCCGAGGCCCAGGCGGTGAACACCAGTTCGGACACGCTCAGCCCGGTGTCCAGAATCCGCAGCTTGAGCTGCTCGGCGTCGAGCTCGTCGATCAGCACGTGATCCACCGGCGGCACCGGGTCCTGCCAGATCAGGTCTTCCGCCGGCACCTCGGGCCCGAGGTAGCGCACCTTCGGCCCCATGTCGCGATGGGTCAGCTTGAACCAGGCGCGGGCGAAGGCATCGGCGAACTCGTCCGGGTTCTGGTGAAAGTGCTTGGCGATCTTGCTGTATTCCGGGTCATAGCGCATCGCCATGTCCGCGGTGGTCATGATCAGGTTGACCTTCTGCGACGGGTCTTCCACGTCCGGCGCGTGATCCTCGTCCTTGAGGTTCTTGGGCTGCCACTGATTGGCACCGGCCGGGCTCTTGGTCAGTTCCCATTCGTAACCGAACAGTGCATCCAGGTAGCCCATGTCCCACTTGATGGGGTTGGGCGTCCAGGGGCCTTCCAGGCCGCTGGTGATGGTGTCGCGGCCCTTGCCCTTGCCGTAGCTGTTGGCCCAACCGAAGCCCATGGCTTCCATCGGCGCCGCTTCCGGCTCCACGCCCACGTTCTCGGCATCACCCGCGCCATGGACCTTGCCGAAGGTATGGCCGCCGGCGGTCAGGGCGACGGTTTCATAATCGTTCATGGCCATGCGGCCGAAGGTCTCGCGGATGTCGTGGGCCGACTTCAGCGGGTCCGGCTCGCCGTCGGGGCCCTCCGGATTGACATAGATCAGGCCCATCTGCACCGCGGCCAGCGGGCTTTCCAGCTCGCGCTCGCCCGAGTAGCGGCTGTTGGGCTTGTCACTGGTGGCCAGCCATTCGGTCTCGGCACCCCAGTAGATGTCCTCTTCCGGCGCGTAGATGTCTTCGCGCCCGCCGGCAAAGCCGAAGGTCTTGAAGCCCATGGATTCCAGCGCGACGTTGCCGGTGAGGATGAACAGGTCGGCCCAGGACAGCTTGTTGCCGTACTTCTGCTTGATCGGCCACAGCAGGCGGCGGGCCTTGTCCAGGTTACCGTTGTCCGGCCAGCTGTTGACCGGGGAGAAGCGCTGGTTGCCGGTGGCGGCGCCGCCGCGGCCGTCGGCCGTTCGGTAGGTGCCGGCCGCGTGCCAGGCCATGCGGATCATGAACGGGCCGTAATGACCGTAGTCGGCCGGCCACCATTCCTTGGAATCGGTCATCAGCGCGGTCAGGTCCTGCTTGACCGCCGCCAGATCGAGCTTGCTGAATTCGTCCGCGTAGTCGAAATCCTCGCCGAGCGGGTTCGACTTCGGGGTGTGCTGATGCAGGATGCCCAGGTTCAACTGGTTCGGCCACCAGTCCTTGGGACCGCCGCCGCCGCCATGCAGCTGCGTGCGGCTGCCATGCATGACCGGGCACTTGCCTGTGTTATCACCGTCCGCCATAACGTTTCCTCCTGTCGTATCTAGGCTTTGGTCCTCGCCAGGGGACACAAGGTAGTGCCCCGGCATCTATATGACAAATAAATTCTTTCTGAGGGATTGATAGTTTTTGCGAATTAATCGTCCGGGTACGAATGGCGCCAATGCTGCAGGCTCGCGGTATTCGTTGACAGTTCTGAGACAGGCGTTACACGGCGGGGGTTCAGCGGAATTGATCGGGCCTGTTTGCGCCGTCCGTAGGGCGCCATTCATGGCGCCTCTTCACTCGGGCATACCGGCACAAGCCGAGCGTAGCCCGCGTTCCGTGTTTTCAGGATGGCGAGGAAGAGGATTCCGCCCCGCTGACGCGGGCCGGGTAACTTTCTTGTGCGACAAGAAAGTCACCAAAGAAACGCTTCCGGCGGGCGAGTCCTGCCTCGAACGGGGTTCGAGGCAGGATGCCCTGTGTGCTTCGGTCGGCGAGGGGTGTTTCGACGGGTCATCCATGACCCGGCGAAAACCGCGCGCCCGTCCTGGGCGCGCCCCTTCGGGCCGGGAACCTCGCCGCCCTGCAGTGCTCAGCTCGTCCCGACGGGAATCAAGAGTTGCCAAAGCCCGGTGGGGTCGCGTCTTCCCTCCCGTTAGCGAGCCCTGAGAGCTATCGGCCAAACCGGGCAACGTGTCCTCGCATATGCCCACGAACCCACGCTGCGCCGGCTTATCGGCTGGCTGCGCATCCGGTCGTCTGTATATTCTGAGGCACCCATTGCTGTCTTCGTGTCCCGGAGTCCATTCATGACCGTGTCATGCGCCAGTTTCACCCATCGCGGGCTGACCCTGTCCTATCGGGATTCCGCGCCCGGTGACGACAAGCGTCCGGCGGTGCTTCTGCTGCACGGCTTCCCCGATTCGAGCGCCATGTGGAGTGCCCAGATCGACGCCCTGCACGCCGACGGGTTTCGCTGCATTGCGCCCGACACCGTGGGCTGTGGCGACTCCGACATGGCGCCGAAGCTGGGTGACTACAACATCGCGGCGATCGCCGGCGATCATGTCGCGTTGCTCGATCACCTGGGTATCGAGCGGGCGCACATCGTTGGTCACGACTGGGGCGCCTGGGCGGCCTGGCTGATCGCCGGCCGCTATCCGTCGCGCGTGCGCCGTCTGGCCGTACTGTCGGTGGGCCACCCCGCGGCTTACGCCCGAGCCGGCATCGCGCAGAAGCTGGCCGCCTGGTACATCGGTTTCTTCCTGCTGGGCGGGGTAACCGAATACGTGCTCGGCAGCCGCGGGCCGCTGGGCCTGGCGCGAATGCTGTCCGGCTCGCATCCGGACCCGGACGAGGTGGTGGCTCGGATGTCGGCACCCGGCCGCCTGACGGCTGGTCTGCGCATCTACCGCGCCAGCATGGGCAGCATCCTGTTTTGCCGCCAGCCAGTGGTGACGGCGCCGACGCTGGGCATCTGGAGCAAGGGCGATCCCTATCTGGTGGCCGCGCAGATGCGTGATTCCCGGCAGTACGTCGACGCCGAGTGGCAGTGCGAGACCATCGATGGCGGTCACTGGATACCGCTGGAGCATCCCAACTGGCTGGGTGCCCGGTTGCGGCGTTTCCTCAACGGCTGATCCGGCGCCGGCCTAGAACAACCCGTCGATATACCCGTCCGCATGCATCCGGATATCCGCCGCCGCGGGGCGCCGCGGCAGGCCGGGCATGGTCATGATCTCGCCGCAGATCACCACGATGAAGCCCGCCCCGGCGGACAGCCGTACCTCGCGCACCGGGATGGTGTGGCCGCTGGGCGCGCCGCGCAGGTTGGGGTCGGTGGTAAAGCTGTACTGGGTCTTGGCGATGCACACGGGAAAGTGCCCGTAGCCGGCCTTTTCCATATTCTTGAGACGGGTCAGAACCGCGTTGTCGGCGCTCACGTCCTCGGCGCCATAGATGTTCTGCGCCACGGTGCGGATCTTGTCCAGCAGCGGCATGTCGTCCGGGTACAGCGGTTTGAAATCCGCCTCGTCACGGGCGATGACCTCGGTCACCGTGCGGGCCAGGTCCGCGGCGCCGGCGCCGCCGTCGGCAAAGTGGGTGCAGATCACCGTGGCCACGCCTTCCTCCTGCATCGTAGCCACGATGGCCTGGAGTTCGGCATCGGTATCAGTGGGGAACCGGTTGACCGCGATCACCGCCGGCATGCCGTAGGACTGCACGTTACGCACGTGCCGACGCAGGTTGTCGCAACCCTGGCGGACCGCATCCACGTCCTCGTCGTTGATTTCCTTGAGCGGGCGCCCGCCGTGCATTTTCAGCGCCCGGGCGGTGGCCACGATCACCGAGGCCGCCGGTTTCAGGCCGGTCATGCGGCACTTGATGTCGAAGAACTTCTCGGCGCCCAGGTCGGCGCCGAAGCCGGCCTCGGTGACCACGTAATCGGCTAGCTTCAGCGCGGCCTTGGTGGCGATCGCGGAATTGCAGCCGTGGGCGATGTTGGCGAACGGGCCGCCGTGCACGAACACCGGGGTGTTCTCCAGCGTCTGCACCAGATTCGGCTTGATCGCGTCCTTGAGCAGCACCGCCATGGCGCCGTCGGCTTCCAGGTCGGCGGCGGTCACCGGCTGGCGGTCGCGGGTCTCGGCTACCACGATGCGGGCCAGCCGCGCCTGCAGATCGGCCATGTCCGTGGCCAGGCACAGGATGGCCATGATCTCGGAGGCTACGGTGATGTCGAAGCCGTCCTCGCGCGGCACGCCGTTGCCGTTGCCCAGGCCGATGACGATGTCGCGCAGGGCGCGCTCGTTCATATCCATCACCCGGCGCCAGCTCACGCGGCGCGGGTCGATACCCAGCTCGTTACGCCAGTTGATGTGGTTGTCGATCATGGCCGCGAGCAGGTTGTGGGCCATGCCGATGGCGTGCATGTCGCCGGTGAAGTGCAGGTTGAGATCGTCCATGGGCACGACCTGCGCATAGCCGCCGCCGGCCGCGCCGCCCTTCATGCCGAAGCAGGGGCCGAGGCTGGGCTCGCGCAGGCAGGCGGCCACGCTTTCGCCGGCCGCCGACAGGGCGTCGGTCAGGCCCACGGTGGTGGTGGTCTTGCCTTCGCCGGGCGGGGTCGGGGTCAGGCCGGTTACCAGAATCAGCTTGCCGTCGGGCTGGTCTGCCAGCGAGGCGATGTAGTCCAGGTCGATCTTGGCCTTGGTGTGGCCGTAGGGGGCCATCGCCGCCCACGGCACGCCCAGCTTTTCGCCGATCTCGGCGATGGGCTTGAGGGTGGCCGCCCGGGCAATCGCGGCGTCGCCGTTCGGCGGCTTCGTGAAAGTGTCGTCCTTTTGCTTGCTCACCGTTGCTGTCTCCTCGTCCGGTCAAGGCGCCGGGCGGTCCCGGCGCGTCCCGCGTCACGCCTGGCGTGACCCCGCTTGGTTGGCAGTCCCCGTCAGTTGCCGGCCGGCAGCGGCAGGCCCTTCTGCTGGCAGGTGGCCCGCACCGTGTTGTGCAGCAGGCAGGCAATGGTCATGGGCCCGACGCCGCCCGGCACCGGGGTGATCGCGCCGGCCACGTCCGCCGCGGCGGTGTAATCCACGTCGCCCACCAGGCGGCGCTTGCCCTCGGCATTGGCCTCGAGCCGGTTGATGCCGACGTCGATGACGGTGGCGCCCGGCTTGATCCAGTCGCCCTGCACGAATTTCGGGCGGCCCACGGCGGCGATGAGAATGTCGGCCTGCCGGCACAGACCTGGCAGGTCGCGGGTCTTCGAATGGGCCACGGTCACGGTGCAGTTTTCCCGCAGCAGCAGATTGGCCAGCGGCTTGCCCACGATGTTGGAGCGTCCCACGATCACCGCGTGCCGGCCGGCCAGGTCGCTGCCGAGCGTGTGTTGCAGCAGCAGCACGCAGCCCAGCGCGGTGCAGGGCACCGGCGGGTTACCGCCGTTCCACAGACGACCGGTATTCACCTCGTGGAAGCCGTCCACGTCCTTTTCCGGCGCGATGGCGGCCAGCACGGCGTCTTCGGAAATCTGGTCCGGCAGTGGCAGCTGCACCAGGATGCCGTTGACGGCCGGATCCTGGTTGAGCTTGTCGATCAGGGCGAGCAGCTCGTCCTGCGAGGTGTCCTGATCCAGATAGTGCTCAAAGGATTCCATCCCGGCCGCCAGCGAGGCCTTGCGCTTGTGGCTGACGTAGACCTGACTGGCCTCGTCGCCGCCGACCAGCACCACGGCCAGCCCCGGCGTCACGCCGTGATCGGCCTGCAGGGCGGCAACCTCGCGGGCGATGCGTTCGCGGATTTCGCCGCCGATCACCTTGCCGTCGATGCGGGTGGCGGCGGTTTCGGTCGTGGTAGTCATGGCGCCTCGTAGTTCAAATGTGTCGCGTGGCATCGACCGGGCGGCAAGGGTTCGCCTTACTTTGCCGACCATCAGAAGCCGCGCGAAAGGCGGGCAAGGATACCGATTAATGCCGGTAATTCCGAATCTTTGCCTGCTGTGGGAATGGTTTGGGGCGCCCGCCTCAGTCGCTTAATCGTGTCGGGTCAGTCGGTCGAGCATCCCCATGGCGAAGGCGGAAATCACGAATGTCATGTGGATAACCACATACCAAAGCAGGTGGGATTCCGCCACGTTGGGCGTGTTCATGAATACCTTGAGCAGATGGATGGACGAAATCGCCACGATTGAAGAGGCCACCTTGTTCTTCAGGCTGGTGTAGTCCATCCGTCCAAGCCAGCCGAGCTTGTCCTGCTCGGCCGCCAGGTTGAGTCGCGACACGAAGCTCTCATAGCTGGATAGCATCACCATCACGATCAGCCCGCCCACCAGCGCCAGATCGATCAGCGTTAGCACCAGCAGTACCAGATCGGTTTCCTTGATCGCGAATATGCGCGGCAGAACATAAACAATCTCCTGGAAGAACTTCACGCCCAGCGCGAAAAGGGCCAGGCTCAGCCCCAGGTAGATCGGTGCTAGAATCCACCGCGAGCCGTAGATCAGCCGCTCGATCGTGGTTTCAATTTGGTTGTTCGCCACGGTTACCCCGGTTCCTCTGTTGGGCTTTAGCGGACGCCAATTTACGGCGGCCGACTGCGATTCACAATCCGGTAACGCACGATGAATCCGGCTATCGCATGTCGCGTCGCGATGAAGCATCATCTCGAGGCACTGTCTCGACTAGGCTAACCGCGTGCTTGGTGATCGCAACGTTCGGGTGATATACGACGAGCGGGTGCTGGCGCACCGCCCGGAGGCCCGGGAACCCTTTCTGCCCGGCCGCCTCGACAGCCGGGTCCGCGGGGTGCTGGAAGGCCTGGGCCTGGAAGCCAAGTGGAGCTACCCGGAACATCCCGGCCGTATCACGGCGATAGCGGATCTGCTGCGGGCCGAGCCGATACCGGGCGTGCGGCTGACCAAGGGCCGGGTCGCCAAGCTGGATCAACTGGCACGGGTGCACACGCTGTCGTACATCGAGGGCCTGTACGAGCTGCGCGGCAAGCAGGCCTGGCTGGATGTGGATACTACCGCGGTATCCGCCGGCAGCGTGGAGGCCGCCGAGGTGGCGGCCGGCTCGGCCGTCGCCGCCGTGGATGCCGTGTTCAACGGCAAGGCCAATTCGGCCTTCGCCCTGTGCCGCCCGCCGGGCCATCACGCCAACGCAGTGCGGGCCCGCGGCTTCTGCCTATTCAACAACGTGGCGGTGGCCGCCGCCCATGCCCAGGCCAAATGGGGCGTGGAGCGTGTGCTGATCATCGACTGGGATGCCCATCACGGCAACGGCACCCAGGACATCTTCGCCGCCGACCCCAGCGTGCTGTTCTTCGATACCCACCGGGCGGCGCCGTTCTATCCCGGCACCGGTGCCATGGAAGAGGTCGGCGAGGGCCTGGGCGAAGGCACCACCATCAACGTTCCGCTACCGGAGGAAGCCGGCGACCTGGCCATGATCCACGCGTTCGAGCACATCCTCGTGCCCGCCGCGGCCTGGTTTCAGCCGGAACTCATCCTGGTATCCGCCGGCATGGACGCCCACCGCACCGAGCTGTGCCTGAATCTTTCATTTGACGGTTACAGCGCGCTGGCCGGCATCGTCCAGCGTTTGGCGGACGAGTACTGTCAGGGCCGTCTGGCCATGATGCTGGAAGGGGGCTACAACCCGGAAACCCTGGCCCGCTGCACGCGCCGGGTGCTGGAGGTCATGGCAGGCGGGGAGCCGGCAAACCCGCGTGAACCGGGGATGGACGCGGTCGAGGAAATCGAGGCATTCCACCGCGACGCCTTCGCCGCGCCCGACTAGCCTGTCGTTGCGAGGCCGCAAAGCGGCCGCGGCAATGTCGGAATCTGCCAGCGCGTTAGTTAGGCACCCGGTGATTGGTCTTACTTGGTCCCGGCTGGACGGGGCCGAAACCGGCCCCATCCATCCGAGCGAAGCGAAGTCCGGCGAACCGGTCAGTCGCTTACCAGCGGCTGCGGCCACCACGGCGATCATCGCGACCCTTTTCGGTGGCGATGTTCACCCTCAGCGGACGGCCGCCGAGGTCGTTGCCGTTGAGTTCCAGGGCTTTTTCGGCAGCCTGCTGCTGGGCGAAGGTAATGAAACCGAAACCCTTGGCACGGCCGGTGTCGCGATCCATGATCAGCGCCAGCTCTTCGATTTCGCCGTACGGCTCGAACAGGTCGCGAAGCTGCGATTCGGTCACGTCGTACGGGAAGTTGCCAACATACAGTTTGTTCTGAGACATAGTCATTCCAATGTGAAACGCCGTCCCCGGTGGGATCGGCTGATAAATTCGCGTCGGTGATCGGTAACGCCGGCCGCCGTCGGACGCCGCGACGATGGCCGACCCCAGGCGGCGACCTCGCCAGCCGGGTGCCCGCGACACAACGCGGGAACACGACACACAGGCACGCCTCGCCCTGGGGGCGAATACTCAGTGATTGCTTGTGGGATGGCCCGCCGCCGGACGGCCGTGCAGGCAAAGCAAAGACAGGATGACCGAGCTTAGCAGCTATTTCCCGTCACGACGCGTTTTTTTTGCATGCCTCGCGCGGGGCCGTTCCCGGCCGTGGCGTGATTCGCCTGGGCAGGTGGCGGGGAATGAATCAGCGGTTCCCTAGAGGATTCGCTCGATGCCCTGCCAGCCTTTCGGGCTCCAGTCGTCTTCGCTGCTGCCGCAGTAACGCCACTCGCCATTGAAACGGTCGCGGGCGGGGGAATCGAACGTCAGCCGCAGATGACCCCAGTAGGGGCTGCCGTCCTTCTCGCTGTCGCAGCGCTGGCCGGACTTCTTCTTGATCCAGAAACCCTCGAAGGTGGTGTCGTCGACGAACTCGCCGCGGATCCGGCTGCCGTCGAAGTCGTAGTCGCCCCGGACCTCGCCGGCCTCGCGCCGCAGCTCCACGATGCGATCGGCACTGCGCCCGCCAACGCCGCCCCAGACGCCGAGGATGTCGATGTCTGACGTTTTGTCGTCGGCGGCCGGCGTGGTGCGCACGGTCAACTCGACGCGACGGTTCCGGGCTCGGCCCTCGGCCGAATCGTTGCCGGCCACCGGTCGCGTTTCGCCGTGGGCGGTGGTGGTCACGGCCTCCCCGGCAAAGCCGCCGTTGTCGCGCAGATAACCGGCCACCGCCTCGGCCCGCTGGCGGGAAAGCTGCAGGTTGTCCTGCTCATCACCGACGCTGTCCGTATGCCCCGCCACGTTCACCTGGCTGGCCGCCGGGTCGCCGATCTGCGCCAGCACCTCGTCCAGGGCCGCGTAGGCACCCGACTTGAGCTGGTGTTCCCCGGAATCGAACAGCACCGAACTGTCCAGCGAGATGGTCGAGGCCGAGCCAATGGCCCCCACCGCATCCACATCGGCCCCCGGGGTGCCGCTGCGGCAGGCGCGTTTCAGGTCCACCAGTTTCGCCAGGCGGAACGTATCGTCGGCCGCCACGTAGGGCGCCAGATCGATCTCCGCCTTGCCCCCGGCAATCGTGCCCACGCGCGTCCAGTCCTGCCCGTCTTCCGACACCGCCAGCGCGGTGGGCTCGGTGTCCGGCCCGATTTCGAACACATACAGGTCCGGGCCGGGCACATCGATCAGCTCGTTATCGGTAAAGCGCAACACCAGCTCGCCGCCACAACCCAGGGTGACGAAATCATGCTCGTCCTCGGCATAGCCCGGGATGCCCAGCACCCGGTCGGCCTCAGAATACTGATCGTCGTCCGCGGCCGGGTCCCCGGCGGTAAACGACTCGACCTGATCAGCGAACGACACCGCCCCCATCGGGAAGTGCACCTCGCCGCCATGCCCGTCGGGGTAATCGGCGCCGTCCGCAAATGCCGGCAGCACAAGCCCGGCGAGCATCAGCCCGGCCAGCCAGCGCGTCGCCAACCCGCGGTGAGCCGGTGCGGTTTTCATCCTGTCGGGCATCACTAAAGGGCCACGCTTGCCCGTGTGAAACGAACCACCGCATTCAAGCACGGGCAGGGACTCGCGGGAAAGCGATGCCCGGTCGGCGACGCAGGCCAGGCAGGCCGCATCAGCGGCTGCGATCATCAACAAGCACCGGCGTTCCGGCTTTGCTAGATTGGCTGGTCCCACAACACGACTGAAGCGGGGCGCACCTCATGAAAACGAAAGTGCGGCAACTGCTGAAGGAAAAGGGCGACCAGGTCTGGACCATTGCGCCGGACGCCTCGGTCTATGACGCCCTGCAACTCATGGCGGATAAGGGCATCGGCGCGCTCGTGGTGATCGACGACGAGCGGATCGTCGGCCTGCTCAGCGAACGCGACTACGCCCGCAAGCTGATCCTGCAGGGACGATCCTCCCGGGACACCCCAGTAAGCGAGGTCATGACCACCCGCGTGCTGATCGTCGGACCGGACCAGACCGTCGAAGACTGCATGGCCCTGGCCACCGACAAGCGCGTCCGGCACTTCCCGGTGATGGACGGCGACAGGCTGGTCGGCCTGGTTTCCATCGGCGATCTGGTCAAATCCGTCATCGCGGATCAGGAATACGTCATCAAGCAGCTCGAGACCTATATAAGCGGTTAGCGGAACCCGGGCGGCTAGCGTTGTACGTCCGCGAGCCATCGACGGTAAGCGAAGGTCAGCTACTCCCTTCGCTTGAGTTCCACGCGGCGATTGAGAGCGCGTCCCTGAGCCGTATCGTTGCTCGCTACGGGCCGGGCCTCCCCAGCGCCCCGGGCTTCCAGACGCTTGCGCTCGACGCCATGCTCGACCAGCCAGTTCACGACGGCATCGGCGCGACGCTGCGATAGATCACGGTTGTACGCGGTATCGCCCGCGGCATCAGTGTGACCTTCCACGATAAGCGCCAGGTCGGGCTGGTTTTGGAGGGCTCCCAGCGCTTCTTTCAGCGTTGCCGTTGATTTCGCAAGCAGCTGCGCGGAATCGACGTCGAAGCGAATGCCGTAGACGATGGCACGGCCACTCTCGGCCAGGGACTGCTCGAGTCCGTCGCCGGCCGGCAGCGCGCACGCGGGCTCCTGGCCCGGGTTGGCCGGAGATCCGAACCACAGGCCCTGATAGCGCCCGTCCTGATACCACAGGCCGTTGAGCTGTTCCCCCGAATGGGAAAGGACCATGACGGCGGTGCCGACCAGCGCGCCTTCCTTCTCGCGCCACTCGAACTGAACAACGCGGCCGTCGGTGCTGCCGGTCAGTGTTCCACCCCGAAAGTCGTAACAGCCGCGTACCTGCTGATCGTCCTGGGCAAAGCGCATGAGTTCGTAATTGGTGTCGTACACCCCGGCGAGCTCGGACGTCTCGTCGCGCGCGCCCAGGGGGTCGCCGTACGCTTCGAGCTCCATGAGCTCGGTGTATTCCGGGTGCCCCCAATTCGAGGTGATCGCGAACTTCAGCCAGATCGCTTCGGTGGGCTCGGGTAGCTTGACCACCGAGCGCTCCCCCTGCTTGGCCTCAGCCTCGACAAGCTTCTCGAACCCGCTGTCGGGGCTTTCGGTGCTTGCCCAGACCTCGACTCCGCGCGCCGACAAGCCGGGGTAGTCGGCTTCCAGTGCGCCCGAGTTATCGAACGCAAGCGAGGTCAGGCGCGAGCGTTCGGCCAGTTCGACGACGACTTCGTGCGGCAACTCCGTCCCTTTGCCCGCGGACCAGCCCTTCGCCGGCGTATCGTCCAGCAGGAGCAGTGCCGCCCATTCTTCGTCCCATTGACTCGAATAAGAGACGACGACGGCGCCGGCATCAAGGTTGAGCAGGTCCTGTTGCGACGTCGCAGTTTCCGATGGGGACGCCGCCCACCCTGATGCGGCCACCATAAGGGCACCCATGGCGCAGGCGCGTGAGCCGAATACTGTGGAAATTGGCGCCATCATGTCGTGGTCCCGTTACGGGTTTGTTCTTGCTTTGCAGCATTAAATATTCATGCTCACGCTAGCGGTCCAACGAACACGCCGCAATATCAATGCACCATGATCCGGATCAGGCTCCAGCGTGTCGCCGGCGTGCCGGAAGCGGCACGATGCCATGGTGACGAACCGCCGCATCAGGCAGTGTCGCGAGGTGCCATTTGCGGTCACTCGTTTTAGCAGGCCACAGTGGCCTGGATGCCGGCTGGACAGCCCCTGTCCTTCATGATCTGCCCGGGAGATGCGCATGGAGTTGTCGAACTACCTGTTTTTCTCCACCCAGTGCGAGCCGGCGCTTGCCTTTTATGAACAGTGCCGGCTGGGGCGGGTGGTGACCCTGTGGCGCTTCGGCAAAAACGGGATGCCCGTGCCCAATGAATCCATGCGGGGCAAGGTCATGCACGCCAAATTCGAGGGATCAGGCGTACGTTTCTATGCCTCCGACAACGATGACGCCGAGCCCATGCGGGGCTCGGCCATGATGTTCTCGCTGGAGGATCGCCAACAGACCGACGAACTGTTTGCCGCGTTGTCCCGGGGCGGCAAAGTCACGACACCACTGGCCATCCAGCCCTGGGGTGACTACTACGGCAAGCTCACCGACCGGTTCGGAGTCCAGTGGATGTTCTATTGCGCCGTCGACGGGCCTTCGTGAGCGGGTGGGTCGCCCGAACCGGATCCTTGCTTTCATAGCCGGATGGGCGTGGCCGTCAGCTAATGCGTTGATGCCAACGACCAACTTTGAGCCGGGATTCCCTTCGGCCGTCGCCTCGGGCACTGTGCAGTTTTGCCTAGGAGGAATTAGGGCTAGGGGCAAAGCGCAAGACCCGACCCCACCTTCGCACTGAGTTGATGCGTAGCATTCCCGGTATTGGCCGCCGGACATCGGCTCAATTCCTGGCCTATATCGGTGACGTGCGGCGCTTCAAAAATGCCAAGGCGCTGGCGGCATTTATCGGCGTGACACCGAAACAGAAGCAGTCCGGCACATCGCTGAATGGCCGCACAACCATCTCGCGGGCTGGCCACATGGCTGCTCGCAGATCACTCTATATGCCCGGCATGGTGGCCAAACGCTACAACCCGGTGGTCATCGCGATGGCCAAGCGGCTTGAGAAGAGAGGGCTGTCCCCGAAGGCGATCGTTGGCGCCAGTATGCGAAAGCTCGTGCACCTGATCTACGGAGTGGGTGAACTCCGGTCAGCCGTTCAAGGCCGAAATACCTATGGCAGGGCTTGAATTTCAAGAGGGTATCTGACCCCGATTTCTGCAGATTTCTGCTAGAAACTCAGCTCCTGGTGAGTGCGCGAGATTTATTCGGATTAACGTCAACCGCCTGAGATAGTTCCTGCCGCTTGCGGTAGTGCACGTTATTGAGATAAATAAATTCCAGCACTAAACACTTGAGAACACGCTGGCATATCGGGTTGCCCTCTAGCTCAATGTGCAATTCTTCGTACCACTTTGCGTCCATATCTCTCGCATAGAAGAGCCGGATGTACGCTTCGACTAGTTTAGCGGCGGGGGTGTCCCGCTCTCTGGTCTGCGCCTCGTAGACGTCTAAACATTCTCGCGCTCCCACGCAATAACCGATCCGCTTTATCGCGCCATAGATAGTGCCGAAAGTCGTCCACAAAAGAACCGATCTGGCTTCTCTTTCAAGTCGTTCATGACTAACCCTAGGATCATCGCTCACGATTCGCTCTATCAGTTCAACGATTTCGGTCTGGGCATCCTGCAGGGCCTCTATGAAGAAGTCCATAAATCGAGTGCCTACGCCGTAAGTAGATCCGACTAGAGAGTGAAGCGCGACCTTGTTAAGCGAACCATAGCGATTGCGAATTATCTGGCCGCAAATTTCAATCGCTTTGAAAGACCGATAGACTTGCGCCGGAATGTCTTCCGGCGCCATTGTTTCTACTTCTTTCGAAAGCTTCTCTTCTGAGTTAATCCGTTCTTGCTCTTTATCATAAAGCTCCTCCCGAGTTTCCTCAGCCGTTTTATGCTCCAGCACGAGCTGCGGGATGTTATGAACGAGATCGCCGAGGAAGCTTAGTTCGCTCTTCTTTAGTGTCGCCTCACCTCGATTGCCGAACATTTTGCGCATTTCAGTCTCTATTTCTTTCAGAAGCTGCTCGTCACGGCTGTGGTGAGCTAAGAAGACAATAATATTGGGGCTGTCCTAGATAACCAAGGTTAGTCTAGGGTAGCTGAATGCGAAAGAGCCGGCTGAGTGCGAGCAAACAAGCCAAGCTGCTGGAGCACTTCGTGGCCGGCACGACGGCGCGCACTGCGGCCGAGTTGGTTGGCGT